>NZ_JBXARS010000008.1:0-244345 GCF_058808515.1 Bacillus sp. GW821-FHT11D08 | reverse complement strand
CAATCACCGATAAACTATCGGCAATTGGCTGTTTAAAAGGTGTTTTGACCCCTGTCTCAAAAACGGGGGGCAGTCCCAATCGTCCGCAGGCTTTTTTGATGCGTCTATTGTTTTAACTCCTCAAGTGTTTCTCTCCATCTCTTCAAGACATCTTCCGGTTCGTGGAGCTGGATGGCCGGTCCGGATGTCAGATCCGCGTATTTCGCCCGATCTTCCTTGACGGTGATCACCCGGCAGCTGAACCGTTCCCGCTCGTGTTTCGCCTCTTTCAGCGGCGGAAGCGCCTCACATTCCAATGTGACGTAATATGCGGCTCCTCCGTGCCAGGCGATGAAAAGAGCTTGTCCCGAATGCAGAAGGCTTCTTACGGTCGTCGTGTTTTTCCATAAGGCGAGCCGGAGATTTGTTCTGCTCACGGCCACGATTTCACCGGCGCTGATCATGGCCGCGTGCGGACGGCCTTCTTTTGTCACGGATTGGAGCACAAATACGTCGTGCTGCTTTTTTTCAAGCTCCGTCCCGTCTAAAAGTGTGTAAAGCGCCTCCGGCAAGTGCTCCGTCAGCATTACGCTTTTCTTTCCGGAACAGCGGGAACATGTGCGGCCGTCTCCGTTTCTTTCGGATCGATTTTAAATGCCGGGTTGAATGCCGCCGGATTCGTGATGCTTTCCGGTTCACAGGATCTCCATGTGAAAAAGCAGGTTTGGCATTGGTAAATTTCCCAAGCGCCTTTGACCGGCGATTGGCTGACGGTTTCTCCTTTTTTCGATTCACAGCGCGGGCATGTTTTCATTGCAACCTCATCCTTTCTTATTGATTCATTAAGTCCATCAGTTTTTGTTCCCATTCTTTCGTTGTCAGCGGAGAATCAAGCGGCTGCGAATAATGGCCTCTTGTTTCCGGCGCGGCGGGCGTCGTGGCGTCAAGAATCATTTTGTGTGTCATCCCTGCCGGATCAGACCCCGGGTCAAGCGGAAGGACGGACAGGTCAGGAATGATGACTG
Organism: Bacillus sp. GW821-FHT11D08; assembly: GCF_058808515.1. Classification (NCBI taxonomy): domain Bacteria; kingdom Bacillati; phylum Bacillota; class Bacilli; order Caryophanales; family Bacillaceae; genus Bacillus; species Bacillus sp. GW821-FHT11D08. The sequence goes on along the minus strand of NZ_JBXARS010000008.1, from coordinate 243,341 downwards.
CATCGTGTTTCGGATGCATTTTCGTTGAGAGCGCCCACATGACTTGCGGCAGGTTAAACGGATCGACATCCTCATCCACGACAATGACCATTTTGCAGTAGCCGAGTCCGTGCGGCGTGGTCAGGGCGCGCATGCCGACCGCCTTGGCAAATCCGCCGTAGCGCGTTTTCGTTGAAATGATGGCGATCAGGCCGTGCGTATACATCGCATTCACGGCGACAATTTCGTTCGGATAAGCTTCCTTGAGCTGCTGGTAAAGCGGCACGCACGTATTAATGCCGATCATATAATCGCACTCCGTCCACGGCATGCCTAAGTATAAATGTTCAAAAATCGGATTGTTTCTATGATATACCCGTTTGATTTTGATCACCGGCATGCTGCGGCCGCCTGAATAATGGCCCGTGAACTCACCGAAAGGTCCTTCGTATTCCCGTTCTCCCGCAAGGATCTCTCCTTCCAGAACGACTTCAGCGCCCCAAGGGATGTCTAAATCAGACAGTTTAGATTTGACGATTCTGTAGGGCTCCCCTTGAATCGCGCCGGCCATTTCATACTCGGATTGATCGTATAACAGCGGAGTTGACGCAGCTGTCGTAATCACCGGCTCACAGCCGAGCGCGATCGTAACGGGAAGATTCACGCCGCGTTCTTCAGCTTGGCGAAGATGAATCGCAATATCATGCTGAGGCACGGGTTGAATGCCGAGGCGGTCTTTTCCCTTTACCTGCATTCTGTAAATGCCGACATTCTGCTTGCCGAAATTGTCCGGATCTTCAAGATCGCGGGAAATGACACACGCTTTATCCAAATAGTAGCCGCCGTCCCCCTGGTTGATTCTGAATAGCGGAAGGATGTCAAATAGATTGATATCTTCCGTTATTTCATTTTCATGAAACGGCGCGGTTTCTTCCCGTTTGACCGGCATCGGAAATGCATCGTACCGTTTGGCGAACTCAAAGAATTGTTCTTTAACAGGCGTATCTTTCGGCATGCCGAGCATCATTGCGTGATTCGGCCACGAGCCGATGACATTCAGAGCCACCTGCGCATGGTGATGTCCGTAAATATTGTTAAACAAAAGCGCAGGGGTTTTATCCCCGAGATTGCTGGCTGCACGCGCAGCGGCGCCCAGATCCGGCTCCGGTTTTACCTCTTCGTTGACTGTTAAGAGCTGCCCTTCTTTTTCAAGAGCGGCGAGAAATTCCCTAAAATCCTGATAGGCCATTATCAGATTCCTCCTTTTTGTTTTTCAATTCCGTACCACCGTTTCGCTTCCGGCAGACGGATGCCGAACTGATCGAGCGTCCGGAACACAATATGGTCGATCAATTCATCCATGTCAGCCGGCTTGTTATAAAATGCCGGCATCGGCGGAAGAATGACGGAACCCATTTTTGTAAGCGCTAGCATATTTTCTAAATGAATTTGGCTGAGCGGCGTTTCTCTTGTCAGCAGCACAAGTTTTTTCCGCTCCTTCAAGATGACGTCAGCCGCCCTTGTCAGCAGATTATCAGCCATTCCGGTGCGGATGCTTGCCAGTGATTTCATGCTGCACGGAGCGATGATCATCCCGTCCGTTTCAAACGAGCCGCTTGAAATCGCCGCGGCTTGGTCTTTGTGAGAATACGTATAGGATGCGAGTTTCTCGACATCTTTTAACGTATAATCGGTTTCATGTGTAATGGTGACATTTGCCCAAGGAGACACGACAAGATGGGTTTCGATCTCCGCGGCTTTTAAATATTCTAAAAGCCTGATCCCAAATATGGCTCCCGTTGCCCCGGTCATTCCGATGACGAGCTTCATATCGACCCCTCCTTTACGCTTGAAATGTGGTGTCAAAACCATCATACTCCTGATATATCCATATGAAAAATATTCGTTAAATCTATGTATCATACCTTAAAGGTATAAAAGAAAGGAGCGCGTTCTCATGGATATCCGGCAATTGCGTTATTTCATCACCATTGCCCAAGAGCAGAAAATCACGACGGCCGCCAAAAAGCTTCATATGGCACAGCCGCCTTTAAGCAGACAGCTGAAACAGCTCGAAGAAGAATTGGGCGTCATTCTGTTTGACCGCAATAAAAAGAAACACATGACCCTTACATATGAAGGAAATGTCTTTTTGAAAAGAGCGAAAGAGATTCTTCATAAGTTTGAGGATGCCATTATCGAGGTACAAGAGCTGAAGGAGGCGGTGGCCGGGACACTTGCCGTCGGGTCAACCATTTACTGCGCCGCGCTCATGCTTGAGAAAGTGTCACAGATGAAAGAGCGGTTTCCGCATCTTACCTTTAACATTTGGGAAGATGAGCCTGTCTCACTGCTCGAGCTTCTGGAAACCCGGCAGATTGACGCCGCCGTCACCACCACCTTGATTAAAAACGACGGCATTGAATCGAAGGAGCTTGAAGACATTCCGTGTGTATTGGTGCTGTCCGAGCATTCAAAACGACTGTGCGGTGAAACGATTAAACTGAATGACATCGCCTCTTTGCCTTTGATCCTTTTGCGCACAGTCAATGGAAGAGGTGTGTATGACCAACTCCTCCATGTTTGTGAACAGTACGGTCTCGACCTTCAGGTTGTCTGTGAATGCCATGACTCCGCGACGCTCTTGAGCCTCGTATCATCAGGATTCGGCGCCACAATTCTGCCTTTGACGATGATTCCCGTCCATATGCGCTCGCATGTCAAAACGGTTATCATCGAAGACAACCCGTTTGTCATGACACCGGCCGTCATCTGGAGAAAAGACAGCTATCTGCCGAAGCCGGTCAGACAGTTTTTGGAATTATTTTGATCCGGAACACGAAGAATTCCCGCTTATGAAAACCAATTACTTGACTCATACTAAAAAAAAGTTATCCTTTACAATTGGGAGCTATTTTTTCTCAATAAAACTACTCAGAAAAGTGGGGAATAAAGAAGATGAAAAAAGCAATACTCGCTTTGTTCATGATGGTCAGCATCGCAATGCTTGCAGCCTGCGGAAACTCACAGGACAGCGGATCTAAGTCAAAAGACGGCGATCTTTGGGCTTCTGTCAAGAAAAAAGGCGTACTGACCGTCGGCACAGAAGGAACGTACGAACCGTTTACCTTCCATGATAAAAAGAGTGACAAACTGACCGGGTATGATGTTGAAGTGATTCAGGAAGTCGCGAAACGCCTCGGTCTGAAAGCTGACTTCAAAGAAACACAATGGGACAGCATGTTTGCCGGATTAAACGCGAAACGGTTTGACGTCGTTGCCAACCAAGTCGGCAAAACAGGCCGTGAGAACCAATATGATTTTTCTGATAAATACACAACGTCAAATGCAGTCGTCGTGACCAAAAAAGACAGCACGATTGCGAAAGAGACTGATGTCAAAGGAAAAACAGCGGCTCAGTCATTAACAAGCAATTACAATAAATTAGCGAAAGAAGCCGGCGCGAAAATTGAAGGCGTTGAAGGCATGGCGCAATCCCTTCAGCTCATTCAGCAGGGCCGCGCTGATCTGACTTACAACGATAAGCTTGCCGTACTGAACTACTTAAAAACGTCCGGCAATAAAAACGTGAAAATCGCGTTTGAAGCAGGCCAGCCGCAGCAGACGTATTTCGCATTCCGAAAAGGAAGCGGCGAACTTGTGACTCACGTCAACAAAGCGTTAAAAGAAATGAAAGAGGACGGGACTCTTTCTAAAATAGCGAAAAAATGGTTCGGCGAAGATGTTTCTAAGTAACATGCCGGAACCCGTGATTGCAACAGCCATTCCTTGGGATCTGGTGCAGCAGTCATTCTGGCCGATTCTTTCCGGGGGAATCTATTACTCGATTCCCCTTACCATTCTTTCCTTTATTTTCGGAATGATCATCGCGCTGATTACGGCGCTCGCCAGAATGTCAAATATGAAACCATTGAGATGGGTGTTCAGCGTATACGTATCAGCGGTGCGCGGCACTCCTCTTCTCGTTCAATTGTTCATCATTTTTTATCTGTTCCCGACATTTAATATTACGCTGGACCCTTTCCCAAGCGCAGTCATCGCGTTTTCATTAAACGTGGGCGCCTACGCTTCTGAAATCATCCGGGCATCTATTTCATCCGTGCCGAAAGGGCAATGGGAAGCCGGTTATACGATCGGCATGACCTATCGCAAGACATTGTTCCGCGTGATCCTGCCGCAGGCGTTTCGCGTGTCCATTCCGCCATTATCAAATACATTTATCAGCCTGATCAAGGATACATCTCTCGCGTCACAGATTCTCGTCGCGGAGCTGTTCAGAAAAGCGCAGGAAATCGGCGCGCAAAACCTTGATCAAATCTTGGTCATCTATATTGAAGCCGCCTTTATTTATTGGATCATCTGCTTCTTGCTGTCAATCGTACAGCACGTGATCGAACGGCGTCTCGACCGTTATGTGGCCAAATAAGGAGGTTTCGATATGCTTTCCGTCAAAGGATTAAATAAATCATTCGGGCAGAATGAAATTTTAAAAAAGATAGATATGGAGATAGAAAAAGGGAAAGTCATCGCCATTCTGGGACCGTCCGGTTCAGGAAAAACGACGCTTCTGCGCTGTCTGAACGCGCTTGAGATCCCCAATCGCGGCGAGCTGGCATTCTCCGATTTTTCAATAGATTTCTCCAAAAAAGTGAAGCAGGCTGATATTCTTCGCCTCCGCCGCAAATCAGGCATGGTCTTTCAGGCGTATCATCTGTTTCCTCACCGCACGGCGCTTGAAAACGTCATGGAAGGACCCGTTCAAGTGCAAAAGCGCGACAAGGAGCAAGTCAGAAAAGAAGCGATGGAGCTTCTGGAAAAAGTCGGACTGAAAGACAAAATGGATTTATATCCGTTCCAGCTTTCCGGCGGTCAGCAGCAGCGTGTCGGCATCGCCCGCGCGCTTGCGATTCAGCCCGAGCTGATGCTGTTTGACGAACCGACGTCAGCGCTTGATCCGGAGCTGGTCGGCGAGGTGCTCAAAGTGATTAAGGATCTGGCGAACGAAGGCTGGACGATGGTCGTCGTCACCCATGAAATCAAATTCGCGCAGGAAGTGGCCGATGAAGTCATCTTCATTGACGGCGGCGTCATTGTGGAACAAGGACCGCCGGAGCAAATTTTCTCCGCGCCGAAAGAAGAACGCACGCAGCGGTTTTTAAATCGTATACTGAATCCTTTGTAGGAGCGGGAGAAGAAGCGAAACACTGATTTCGCTTCTTCTTTTTTTTGGCGGTTATGCTACAATGACAATTAATGAAATTTTATGAAAGAAGGGACCTCTTTGAAGCGGGAATTCTTGATGCGCTGGACGTTTTATTTTGCCGGTCTGTTGATTTTGTCTTTCGGGGTATCGTTAACCATTAAAGGAAAAGCTCTCGGCATCAGCCCTTGGGATGCCTTTCATTATGGGCTTTTTCAGCATTTCGGACTTTCTGTCGGCCAATGGTCCATCGTGGTCGGCGCGGTCATCGTGGCTTTAACCTGCCTGTTCACGAGGACACTCCCGAAAATCGGCGCTATCTTAAACATGGTGCTGATGGGAATGTTTATTGATTTCTTTTCGTTTCTGCTTCCTGAGACGCACGCTTTTTCCTTAGCGGCCGTGTTTTTTTCTATCGGATTGCTGCTGATCGGCTGCGGCGTCGGTATTTACGTATCAGCAGGGCTCGGCGCGGGCCCCCGGGACTCTCTGATGATGCTGATATCTGAAAAAACAGGCTGGAACGTGCAATGGGTGCGGAACGGCATTGAGCTGACGATTCTTGCTGCAGCCTGGATGATGGGCGGACCTATCGGTGCCGGAACCATTATTACGGCTGTTTTGACGGGGCTGATTCTGCGTTTTTCTTTGCCGCAGTCCTCTAAACTGTTAACATACGCGATCTCCGGGCGGGCAACGTCCGTTCATTAAAAACAAAGCCGAAACGGTTTTGTTTTTTTATTTTCGGACAGCTTTCGTCTAATATGATAGGATGGTTTTGACAATATTTTCAGACGGAGGATCTGGACATGAAGATTTACGGAGTATATATGGACCGCCCGCTTTCTGCAGGGGAAGAGGATCGGATGATGGCGGCCGTGTCCGCCGAAAAGCGGGAAAAATGCCGGCGCTTTTACCATAAGGAGGATGCTCACCGCACCTTGATCGGCGACATGCTGATCCGCACCGCTGCGGCGAAGGCTTACGGACTTGATCCGGCCGGGATTTCATTCGGCGTCCAGGAATACGGAAAGCCGTACATCCCCGCGCTTCCGGACATGCACTTTAACATTTCCCACTCCGGGCGCTGGATCGTGTGCGCCGTTGATTCAAAACCGATCGGCATTGATATTGAAAAAATGAAGCCCGGCACGATTGATATCGCCAAACGGTTTTTTTCGCCGACGGAATACAGTGATCTGCAAGCGAAACACCCCGATCAGCAGACCGATTATTTTTACCATCTGTGGTCGATGAAAGAAAGCTTTATCAAACAGGCCGGAAAAGGGCTTTCCCTGCCGCTTGATTCATTCAGCGTCCGCCTTAAAGACGACGGCCATGTGTCCATTGAGCTCCCGGACGGACATGAACCTTGTTTCATCCGCACATATGATGCGGACGAGGAGTATAAGCTGGCCGTTTGTGCGGCGCATCCCGATTTTTGTGACGGGATTGAGATGAAAACGTATGAAGAGCTGTTATAAGCAATCCGTCAGCATTTTGATGCCTCGCGTGATATCCCCTGTCTTGACGTTGGATACGTTGAGTTTGATGATATTTTCTTTCGGAAAATCCGATAGGTAATGGCTCTCAATCGGCTCCACCAGCACGCCTTGCGCTTTCAGACGCTGCACAACTCTTGAAGCGGAAAGGCTTTTCTCCAGCACGAGATGGGTATGGATCGACGTTTGCTTTACAGAAAAACCGCCGTACTCCTGCAGCGCGTTTTGGAGCAGCTCGGAACGTGCTCTGTAAGAGGCCCGGATTTTTTCTTTATGCCTTTTGAACATGCCGCTTTTGATATACACTTCAAGGGCCGCTTGGGATATCATCGAACAGTCGATATCGCTCAGCTTTTTATACGTATGGAAAACCGGGGCCAGCGAATCCGGGAGCACAGCCGCTCCAACACGCAGCCCCGGAAAAATCATTTTCGAAAAGCTTTTCAAATAAATCACGCGGGAAGACAGATCGTAGGCGTACAGCGGGTCTGCCTTCTGATTGTCCTCTAAATCTCCTAGGAAATCATCCTCAACCAAATAAACGTCATACGCCTCCGCTAATCGGACAAGCTCTCGTTTTTGCCATTCTGTCAGAGAGCTGCCGAGCGGATTATGAAATCGGGGCATCGTGTAAAAAAACTTAATTTCCTCCGTCTGAAACAGCCGCTCGACTTCCGCCATATCAAGCCCCTCAGCCGTCCGTTTAATGCCGCAGGCGGGAAGGCGCAGCGCTTCAAGCTGCTCCACCATCAGATGATAGCCCGGCTGTTCGATTAAAATCTTCTTTTTTCCGTTCGGAAACGGCATCAGAGACAGCAGGGATAACGCCTGCTGCACACCCGAGGTGATAAAAATGTTCCGCTCTTTTGCAAATACCTGATAATCGGATAACAGCGTCTGAAGCACCCGGATTAAAGACGGAAGCCCCTGCGGCGTGCCGTAAATGAACAAATCATTTTTATACATATCAATGGCTTTGTTGATGCAATGCTGAAAGTCGCGGTACGGAAAAATATCAGGGTCCGGCGCCGAGGCTGCAAAATCAATGATACCTGTTTGTTCTCGCTCCTGCTTTTTTTCATTTTTAATAAGATAGTAGCCGCTTTTCGGCACGGCATAAATAATGTGCCGTTTTTCAAGCTCCTGAAGCGCACGGATGACGGTGCTTTTACTGACGTGAAAACGCTCGGCCAGCTGCCTGATAGAAGGCAGCCGCGCCCCTTCCTGAAAAGTGCCGCCTTCAATGAGACTCTCCACTTCTATCATCACGTTCATATACTTTTCCATGCTGAACCTCCATCTGTACCGGTACAGTTTATCATTATTCTCATTGTACTGCTTCTTCCCTTCCCATACAATAAAAGGGAGCGGCCGGCGCTCGATCTCATTAAAGGAGTTCGTAAAGATGATTAATCAAAACCGTTTGGCTGCTGCTTACCTCGCTGCCATTTTAAATGCGCTGATTATCGGTTTTTCCTTTATATTTGTCAAGATTGCGCTTCAATCCGCCAATCCGTTTGATATATTGGCTCATCGGTTCACAGCGGCCTTCATCTGTGCAATGCTTCCTGTTTTATTCGGCTGGATCAAACTGTCCGTCAGCTGGAAGAATGTGCTGGCGATCTTGCCTTTGGCCCTTTTATATCCGGCTTTGTTTTTCAGTTTTCAGGCGTTCGGCCTTTTGTATTCTTCATCATCGGAAGCCGGTATCATTCAAGCCGCCATCCCGATTTTTACGATGCTGTTTTCGTCTTACTTTTTAAAGGAACGTCCGACATGGGCGCAAAAGGGATTCACATGCCTGTCAGTGGCCGGGGTGGTATTTATTTTCACAATGAAAGGGGTGTCCGCGGAATCGGCGAGTTTTAAAGGTGCTTTCCTGATCCTGTTGTCCGCGCTGTCCTCCGCCCTTTACAATACGGCAGCGAGACGCATGACCCAGCGTTTTTCATTGGGTGAGCTGACCTGGTGCATGTCTGCGATCGGCTTTGCTTCCTTCAACTGCATCGCTCTCTTCCGGCACGGAGCGGAAGGAACGATCGGGCAGTATTTTCTGCCCTTCCGCGATCCCGGTTTTATCGCAGCGATTCTGTATTTAGGCATTTTGTCTTCTCTCATTACATCATTGATGTCAAACTACGCGCTGTCCAAGATTGAAGCGTTTAAGATGAGCGCCTTTAACAATTTTTCCGTCCTCGTGACGATGCTTGCGGGTGTCCTCGTTCTCCATGAGTCACTCCGCTGGTATCATATCGCCGGCGCCGTCTGTATCGTCATCGGAGTCTTGGGAAGCAATGCTTCAGGACGGCGGAAAAAAAACATATTACGACATAGGGAAAAAATGAAAGGAAACGAAGACGGAATATGATCAACACACGAAATGAAAATATCTATCTCGCGGGCTGCTTAACATTTGCCGATGTAAGAAAACACTTTGCTTATCATCAAGGAAAATCCGCGGCTGTCTGTTTTTTGATTATGCTGCTGGCTTCTGCCATCTGTTTTGAAATGAACGGCCCGGTTACAGGCGGCACATGGGGCGTCAGAGCTCTCCTGAATTTCCTTGCAGCTGTGATTCTCTCTTTGGCAGTCACGGTGATCGCAACGGCAATCTCATTCTTCCGTCTTTACAGAACATACAAAACGAATCAGCGGCTGAAATCTGCCAGAAGTATTACGATTCATCAGCTCGGAATCAGCCAAAAACAAAAAAACGCAAGCATTCTTTTTGAATGGGATGAACTGCTCTCGGCTAGGGAGCACAAAGATATGTTTCGATTACAAACATCGGGTTACGGAACACTTCTGCTGCCGAAACGACTTTTCTATTCGCAAAAAGATATCGCCGTTTTCAGGCAAATGCTCCGGGAAAATGTGAATGGGAAAGTAAATGTAACAGAATAAAAGACAAAAAGGAGGGTGTCCCCCTCCTTTTTTGTCAGCCTGATATTTCCGCCTGTTTCTGCAGCTGCTTTGCTTCCTGATAAATTTCTTCGAACAGATCCGCGATGTGTTCTTCTTCAACACATGAAAATGCGATTCGCAAATCGGTTTCATTAATGGATATCGTCCCGATTCCTCTCTTTTCAAGCAACGACACTCTCAATTCGCCGGCGTTTATGTCTTTCAGCCGGACACACATGAAATAACCAGAGTTAAACGGGTAAGGCGTCCATACGTCATCATAGTGCTTGTTTTCTGCAAGAACGGCTTTCACTTTGTCAGCCCGTTTTTTCATGATGTTATATTTCAGCGATTTTTCTTTCTCGTATTCCGGTGACTGCATCGCCCGCAGCATAAACGTTTGGGACGGGTGCGGGGCGCTTGAAATCGTTCCCCTGATAATCCCTTTTGTTTTTTCCTCGAGCACGCGCAGCGCTTTTTCGCTTTTTGTGCTGTACGTAATAAAACCGACGCGGAAGCCCCACGCGTAATTTTCCTTCGTCGCGCCGTCTATTTTCACGCAAAGCACCCGGTCGTGCACTTGGGCGAGTTTGCTGAAGATGGATTCCTGAATGGCCGTTTCATCGTAAAACAGATTGTAATACGCATCGTCTACGAGCACGACAATCTCTTTGCCGGCTTCTGCCGCCTCCAGGATCACGCTGACGATTTCTGACGCTTCCTCTTCTCCCGGCGTGTAGCCTGTCGGATTATTCGGGAAATTCAGCACGACAATCGCCTTTTCTTCCTGCTTTTTCAGCAGCTCGGACAGCCCCGCCGCATTAAAACGCCCATCCTGCTGAAAAAGCGGGTAGGTCTCAATGGATGCCTTGCGCCGGACACCGAAAATGAAATTGTAATTTCCCCAATATTTATCAGGCAGAAGCAGCGTATCCCCTTCATTGACGAACAAGTCGGCGGCGATGCTCAGCCCGTGTGTTAAAGCGTTTGTCACGATCGGCGTGCTGATGTCTTTGCCGGCTAATGAAGGATTTTCGAGACGCATTTTTTTCAGCCATTCCTGTCTGAGCGGCTCTTTTCCCTGCGGCGGAGCATAATCGTAGATATCATCGGGGTTATAGGCGGACAGTGTCTCTTGAATATGGGAAAAGTGCATGGACTCGCCCTGTGAGGTGGCAATCCCGATCGTGGCATTATACTTTCCGGCCTTGGCTTTCGCTTCCGCCGATTGTGTCAGCACCCCTTTCGGATAAAACAACTCTCTGCCCAAATCAGAAAGCATATGAAGCACGTGCGGGTTTTCTTCAGATAATGTTCTGTTCAGCTCTTTTGCTGCATCATTCATGTACGACAATCCCTTCAAAATTATATTCCATCAAATCATAACATAAAATTTTTGATAAATGAGAAAACTCGCGGGCGGATTTTGTTACAAAAAACAGACAGCGAATGCTGTCTGTCATATCCTATAACAATTGGCCTGCAGTGCTCCTGTTAATAATCTCATAGATTCGTTCCGCCACTTTTTCAGTTTCACTTAATATGAACATGTGGCCGTCCGAAAACTCATGAAATACGGGATTGTCGGCCCATTTTTTCCATCCGTCCGCATCTTTGATACATTTTTTATCTTTCCGCCCGTTAAATATATGGACGGGTGATTGAATGATGTGAGAATCAGACGGACGGAAGCTTTCAAGCGCGCGGTAGTCGGATCTGAAAGAAGGCAGGAAAAATGACATGACCTCCTTATTCTCCACTAACTCCTGCGGCATTCCGCCAAGCTCGATAATATGGGCGAGAAATTTTTCATCATCAAGATGAGACACTTTTTTCCTTTCAACATGCGGCGGCTGAATGGCTGAGATGATCACGGCCTGCGGGTAAATGCCCTCCCGCTCCAGCTTTTGCGCCAGCCTGAAAGCGACCATGCCTCCCATACTGTGGCCGAACAGCACAAACGGGCGGTCAGGATGGAGATTCAACTCCTGCTTGTATAAACTGACAAGCTGTTCAAAATCCTCAACGGGGGACATTTGATTTGTTCCGTGTCCCGGCGGTTCCGCGGCAAGCATCTCACACTCACCTTGAAGATAGGTGTGGAGCGGGCGGAATGATGCGGAATAGCCTCCTGCGAACGGAAAACAGATAAGCTGCGTTTTTTCCGTGGTATCGAACGATTTAAAGAGCTGGACCATTGGCGGGCTTCCTCCTTTTCTATCGTGAAGTTGTCAGCTTCAGATGTTCCTTCCTTAGGAATTCGAGCAAATATGCCGCATTCCTTTCGAGACATTCTCCCTGAAGCATTTCTGCGTGCGTGCCGCAGCCTTTTTTCACACGGTATTCACCTGTCGTGGCTTCCTCCCACGAAGCGAGCCACGGCGGCATCGCAAAGTCCGGTTCTGACGTCAATAGATCTATATCCGCATTGACCGTGCCGGTGCTGACGGTATGCACGAAATAAGAATAAAACGCGTTTGTTTTTTTGGCGAGCCCTTCTTTGACGGCTTCATTATTCAGCGCTTCATTGTCCCGGTTTACCTTCATCAGTGCCTGGACATCACTTTCTACGGTGCGGCCTTCCAAGTCGCTGACGCCTTGTTTTTTATAGGAATCAACCATGATCAGCCGCTCCACTTCACGGCCCGCTGCTTCAAGGCGTTTGGCCGTTTCAAAGGCGAGCGTGCATCCTGCCGAGTATCCGAACATCTTGACCGGTCCTTCCGGCTGGAGCTGATTGATCAGCTCTGTGTAGCGTTCGATGCGGTTGTCTTCCTCGATAAAATCAAACGCACAGATTTTATAGCCGGACAGCTGTTTTGCCAGCGGCTGGTACATCAGCCCGTAACCGAGAACCGGCGGGAACGCAAACAGTGTGTCAGACTGATTTTTATTCATGATGGTGAGATCTTTCATTCCTTTTTCTTCACCGTGAAGCAGATAACCGGCAATGTCTGCGATTGTCGTCGCTTCGAATAACAGCTGCACCGGAATGTCCGTACCGAGCTCTTTTTTAATGCGCGACGCTGCCGTCATCGCTTTTAAGGAATGGCCCCCGAGCGCGAAGAAATCATCATGAATCCCGATCTGCTGTCTGCCGAGAATCTCGGACCAGATGTGTGCAATCGTTTCTTCCGTCGCGTTTCGAGGCCCGATCCATTCTTTCGCCGCCTGAGCCTGATCCGGTTTCGGCAGCTGCCGTTTATTGACCTTCCCGTTTGTCGTTAACGGAAGCTCCTCTAAGAAAGTAAAGGTTTGCGGCACCATGTAAGCAGGAAGCTGTTTTTTCAGGTGCCTCTTTACGTCTTCAGCTGAAAGCGGCGTCCGGTTCACGAGGTAGGCGTTGATTGATGCATCTCCAGACTCATGGCGGTCCGCAACAACGACCGCATCTTTCACACCCGGGTATTCCTGCAGCTGCTTTTCGATTTCTTCAAGCTCAATCCGGTGTCCGCGTATTTTGACCTGGTCGTCAATACGCCCGGCGTATTCAATTGTTCCATCCGGCAGCCAGCGTGCTAAATCCCCTGTGCGGTAAAGCGTTTCTCCCGGCTTGAACGGATTTGGGATAAACGTTTGCTTCGTCAGGTCATGACGGTTCAGATATCCTTTTGATACACCCATTCCGCTGATGCACAGTTCACCGACAGCTCCGAACGGCTGAAGCTGATTTTGCCCGTTAAGAATATAAACACTGGCATTGCTGATCGGCTTTCCGATCGGCAATGAGGAAATGGAATCCGGTATGTCGTGCACGACGTGAGCTGTCGCAAACACCGTTCCCTCAGTCGGCCCGTAGCAATTAATCAGCTTGCCAGGCCCCATGATCTCAAGCGCCTTTCTGACGTGAGGCACTGACGCGCGCTCACCCCCGAATAACACACAGCGAAGCCCCTTCAGCCACTCCTCTCCCGCATCGGTGAGAAGATTAAAAAGTGCGGTTGTCGCAAACATGACATTGACATTCTCCTGCCGGATCAGATCAGTGAGCCGTTCTGTATCAAGCAGTGTATGTTCATCTGCGATAATGAGCCGTGCCGCATTCAGTATTGATGCGTAGAAATCAAAGGTAAATGCGTCAAAGGCGTAATTGGAAACAGATAAGAACGTATCTTGTTCAGAAAATGCCATGTAGTCTACATGCTTGACCAATCCTTGAATATTGGCATGAGTGGTGATATTGCCCTTTGGCTTTCCGGTTGTGCCGGACGTATACATAATATACGCCGGATCATCGGGATCAATTGCGGCTGCAGGATCGCTTGCCTGTTCCTCAAACCGTGCTCGATCATCGATGATGAGTGTTGTTCCTGTATACGGCAGCTGAGCCGCTTTTTCTTTCATCTCCTGATGTGTCAGCAGACAGGCTGCCGCACTGTCAGCCAGCATGTACGAGATTCGGTCCTCCGGCAGCTTCGGATCAACCGGCAGATAAGCCGCTCCCGCTTTTAATACGCCGAGAATGCCGATCACCAGCTCAAGCGAGCGCTTCGTGTACAACGCGACAACGGTGTCCTTACCCGCACCTTGCTTTTGCAAACGGCGCGCAAGACGGTTCGCTTCCTCATCTAATTCACGATAGGAAAGAGTCTGGCCGGAATACGTAAGCGCCGGTGCATCTGGATTTACATTCACCGCTTCCTTGAACCAATCTGTCAGAGGCTTCGCCTGATGAGTCTGAGCCGGCGGGTTTAAGCCGGTAAGCAGAAGCTCTCTTTCCTTTTCATCAACAAGTCTGATCGTATTGACAGGCTGATCCGGCTTCTGGATGAGCTGCTGAATCGCTGTGAGAAGCTGAGATTTTAAGCGCAGGATAAACGCCTCATCAAACACATTCCCGTTATAGGCAAGCTTAATCAGCATCTCATCACCTGGAGAAGCCATCAGGTTGAGATCATAATTCGATTTCTCAAAAACATGGACGTCCTCCATATCAAAGCCGTTTTCACTGTTTTCTTCATTTTTTGCATCCTGAAGCGGATAATTTTCAAACACAATGATGTGGTCAATCAGCTTTGGCTGATCGGCCTGGCTTTGGATATCATAGAGCGGCACATATTGATGCGGCTCAGACTGCAGCGATTGTTCCTGCAGCTGCTTGAGCAAGCCGTTAAATGTGGTATCCTCAGACAGCCTCACCCGCCTCGGGACAGCATTGATAAACAGCCCGACCATACGTTCAACGCCTTTGATTTCTGCGGGACGCCCGGAAACGACTGTGCCGAAGATCAAATCGCCGGACTGCTGGTATCGGCTGATTAATACACTCCAAACCGCCTGAAGCGCCGTACTCAAAGTGGTATGCTGCGATTTTGCAAGCTCGGTAAATGCTTTTGTTTCCGCCTCCGGCAGTGAGAAGAGCAGCTCTTTCGGCTCATAGCCGTCCTTTTGTTTCTTTCTTTGCTCCGCAAATGTCGTTTGTCCTTCAAAATCTTCTAAGTACCCGCGCCAGTAATGCAGTGATGCTTGTTTATCCTGCTTTTCAAGCCACTTGATATAGTCTTTATACGGTTTGACCGGCGGCAGGCTGTACGGCTTTTGTTCACGCAGGGCATTGTATACCTTAAACAGGTCCTGCACGACGATGCCGAAGCACCAGCCGTCCAAAATGATGTGGTGGTAGCTCCACACCCATTCAAAGCTTTCTTCCGATTTTTTGAAAATGGCTGCCCGCATCGGAATATCCCGCGTCAAATCAAAGCCCTTGATCTTATCCTGTTCTTTGTATTCATTGATTTTGGCTGTTTGCTCGCTGTCCGTTACATGTGTCAGATCGATTTCTTCTATCTGAAACTGACGTTTTTTCAATACGACTTGGACCGGCCTTTTTACTTTTTCGTGAATGAACACGGTACGAAATACATCGTACCGGTCCATGATCACATTCATGCTTTCTTCAAGGCATTTGATATTCAAGCTGCCTTTTACTTTCATTGTCATTTGTTCGATGTAAAAACTTTGGCCGGGATTCAGGAGAGTATGAAACAGCATTCCCTCCTGCATCGGCGACAAATAATACATGTCCTGAACCTGATCTTTGCTGAATTGGCTCATCTGCTCCGCTCCCCCCTTCTGTTATCTGTTTTTGTCACGTTAAATTCTCCTCAAGCATGTCAAAGATGTCTCCCATTTCATCCATCTCAAGATCCTGCGCGCTGAAATCGCTCGGCGTAAATTCTTTCTCCTCTTTGGCCGTGCAATGGCGGATGATCATTAAGAGATTGTCTTTAAACCGCTGCATCTGTGTTTCGACGGTGCTTCTTTCATATTCTTCCTGATTGTATGAGCAGGAAATGACGAAGCGGCCGCCTGTAACCATCCCGCTGAAGCTTAGTGCGTATAACGCCTCTGACTCTTCGCTGACTTGACGTCCCATATCATATGGAGACGGCTCAAACCATTCCGTTTTCACTTCATTGTCAAACTGCCCCAAGTAGTTAAAACTGATTTCAGGCGTGACGCCTTTTTCTGTTTCATCGGATGACAGATACCGGAGAATCCCGTAACCGACGCCTTTATCAGGAACGCGCCGCACCGTCTCTTTTACCGTTTTAATGACGGAAGAGACGCCGTCTTCCTTGCTGATCTGCAGAATCAACGGATATTGGGCCGTAAACCAGCCGACCGTCCGTGAAATATTGACATTCGGTATGATTTCTTCCCGGCCGTGTCCTTCTAAGTTGATGCCGACTTTGCCGTTTTCCGTCCATTCACCGATCGTTAAGCCGAGCGCGCTGAGCAGAATGTCGTTGATTTCCGTTCCGTACGGATGATGAACATCTGTGAGCAGCTGTGCCGTTTCTTCCTCAGTCAATTCACATTTCACGGCCGCCGTATGTTTGACGAGCCGTTTGTTCGGATCATGGTCTTTCGGCAGCGGCTGGAGTTCTTCCGCATCTGCCTGCGCCCAATAAGCCGCCTGCTTTTTCAGCTCTTCTGATTGCGCAAACGCGTTCAGCGCCTCCGCCCAATCTTTAAAGGAGTGGGTTTTCTGCGGGAGGACGATGCTGTTTTGCTGCTGCGCCTGTTTATAACCTGAAGCGAAATCCTCAAGCAGAATTCTCCATGAAACCCCGTCCACGACGAGATGGTGAACCGCGATTAACAGATGATCGCCTTGTTCTGTCCGGTATTGCTCCGCTTTTAACAGCGGGCCGTTCTCCAGATCAAGACTTCCCTGAAGATGATCGGCAAGCCGCTGAATCTGGCTTTTCAGCATATCCTCGTCAGTTCCGTACAGATCAACGATTTCAAAGCTTGCCTTGCATTCTGTGACAGGGAGGTATGTCTGAATGATGCCTTCCCTTTCTTCACGGTAAACCATGCGGAGCGCATCATGGTGTTCAATCAATGCTTGCAGGGTTTTTTCCACCAGGTCCGGATCAAAGCCGTCTTTCGCGTGAAGCATGACGGATTGGTTCCAGTGGTGTTTGTCGGTAAAGTTTCGTTCAAAGAACCAGCGCTGGATCGGCGTTAACTCCGCTTCGCCTTCGACAGGGCCCTGGTCGGCCTGCTTGCCTTCCGTCCGCTCCACATAGGAGACGAGCTCTTCGATGGTCGGATGCTGGAAGAGATCTTTCATCTCCAGCTTGTAGCCGTGCTGGTTCAGGCGGCTCGCCATTTGGATGCCTTTGATCGAGTCCCCGCCGAGCGTGAAGAAATTATCGCTTACGCCGATCTGATCAAGACCGAGCACTTCCTGCCAAATGTCGGAAAGCAGCGTCTCCATCTCCGTTTCCGGCGCTTTGTACGCGGCGCTTCCCGCTTCAATGTCAGGCGCCGGCAGGGCCTTTTTGTCAATCTTTCCGTTCGCGGTGACCGGAAGCTCGTCCATCTCCACCCAGAACGCCGGCACCATGTAGTCAGGCAGCGTGTCTTTCAGCGCGGATTTGAGCGCTTCAATATCGTCCTGCTGAGGCGCGACATAGGCGCAAAGCGCGGTATTGCCCGCTTTGTCTTCCACGGCCGTCACCGCTGCGTCATGAACGTCCGCAAGCTGGGCGAGGCGGACTTCGATTTCTGAAAGCTCGATCCGGTAGCCCCGCACTTTGACCTGCTGGTCGATACGGCCGATGTATTCGATGCCGCACTGACCGTTCCATTTGACGAGGTCGCCGGTCCGGTACATGCGCTCGCCGGGCACGAACGGATCTGCGGTAAACCGCTTCGCCGTTTCTTCTTCACGGTTCAGGTATCCGCGCGCAAGACCGCGGCCGGCCACGCACAATTCACCGGCAATGCCTTCCGGCTGCACCTGATCGCCGTCGCCGAGAATATAAACTCTCGTATTGGCAATCGCCCGTCCGATCGAAAGCGATCCTTCCTCCGGATTGATGACGCCGCTTGTCGCGACGACGGTGTTTTCCGTCGGGCCGTAGTTGTTGACGATCGTGTACGGCTGTTTCACCGCCCGCTTCAGCTTGTCGCCGCCGACGAGAAGCATGCGGAGGGAGGTATTTTCCAGCTCCATAAATTGTTCGGCCAGCTGCGTCGGCAGGAAGGTGATGGTCACGCCGTGCTCTTCGAAATAGTGATTTAAGCGGGTGATATCCAGCCGGATCGCTTCGTCAATGACATGAAGCTCCGCGCCGATGGTCCATGTCGGGAACATCTCCCAGATGGAGGCGTCAAAACCGAAGCCCGCGTATTTGGCGCTTTTATCATCCGCCGTCATGGCGAATGCGTCGTGATGCCAGAAACACAGGTTCACCAGCGCATGGTGTTCGACCATGACACCCTTCGGCTGTCCGGTCGTTCCTGACGTGTAAATCATATAAGCGAGATGATCCGCCGTTGTTTCCGTCTGCGGGTTCGCTTCATCGTTTTCATCAAGCGGCAGGCTCAGAATGGAGCGGCTGCCGTCAAGCAGGATCGTTTCTCCGTTGTAGCTGTCCGGCACGCCCAGCGCTTCCTGTGTGAGAAGAAGCTTGGCGCCGCTGTCCTGCAAAATGTAGCTGATGCGCTCTTCCGGGTAGTCGGGGTCAATCGGCACAAATGCCGCGCCCGCTTTCAGGACGCCGAGTACGCCCGCGGCCATTTCCAAGGACGGTTTCGTCAAAATGCCGACACGTTCGTCAGCCGTGACGCCGCAGTCCATGAGAATGCGCGCGATGCGGTTCGCCCTTGCGTTCAGCTCGCCGTACGTCCATTTCGCGCCATTGTATGCCGCGGCCGGCCGGTTCGCGTAGCGGGCGGCCGTATCTTCAAAGAGACGGTGAACCGTTTTGTCCCGCGGCACAGAAAGTGTTTTTCCTTTCCATGCGTCAAGGAGGGCTTGTTTTTCAGCATCGCTGATCAGTGAAATCTCAGGCAGCTTTCTGTCCGGACTTTCTGCCGCTTGCTTCAGAATCCGCAGGAACCCGGCGCTCCACTTTTCAATTGTTTCTTTTTTAAACAGATCAGTCGCATATTCAAACTGAAGGCCGAGACCTTCTTGATCCGTAAAGCCGCCGAGTGTCAGATCGAATTTCGCCGTGCCTTGGTTTGACTCATACGGAGTGATGCGCAGGTTCTCCAGTTCCAGTGTTTCTTTATCCGGATCTTCTGTCGTCACCATAACCTGGAACAACGGGTTGCGGCTCATATCTCTCGGCAGGTCAAGCTTTCCGATCAGATCCTCAAACGGATAATCCTGATGCGCCAGCGCGTCGAGATTGGTTTGTTTCACTCGTTCGAGCAGCCCGGCGAAGGTCTGCTCTTTTCGCGTTTCATTGCGAAGCGCAAGCGTATTGACAAACATCCCCGGCATTTCCTGAACTTCGGCGCTCGTTCTTCCGGCGGTCACCGAGCCGATAATGATATCGTGCTGCCCCGTGATTTTGCTCAAAAAGACATGAAACGCGGCGTGAAGCACCATATGAAGAGTCGCTCCCGATGATTCCATTAATTCACGCACCGCTTTTTCCGTTTCACGCCCCGCTCTGAAACGGACGGATTGTCCTTTAAAACTTTGAACCGGCGGACGGAGGAAATCGGTCGGCAGATTCAATTCAGGAAGCTCGCCGGAAAATACGGAGAGCCAATAACGCTCATGGTCTTTCATCCGTTCGGCCTGCTCGGGTTCATTCTGCCAGACGGCGAAGTCTTTATAGTGCAGGTTCGGCGACGGCAGGCTTCCGCCTTTGTAAAGATGAGCGAGCTCTTTGACCAGCATGCTTCTGGACACGCCGTCGGCAATAATATGATGCATATCCAGCAGCAGCAGGTGTTTCTTTTCATTCAGTCTGACAAGAGCGGCCCGAATGAGCGGAGCCGCACTCAGATCGAACGGCTTAATGAATGCCTGAATGATAAGATCCGCTTTCTCCTCGTCCGCTGCTTCAAAGATGTGCAGGTCGATGTCAGCCTGTTCTGCGATCTGCTGCATCGGGCGGCCGTTTTGATCGATAAAGGACGTCCGCAAAGACTCGTGGCGATTGATCATCTGATTGAGCGCTTCCTGAAGCCTTGAAATATTGACTTCTCCTTCCATCAGAAGAACGGACGGCATATTATAACTGATTGTCTCCCGGTCAAGCTGGTTCAGGACGTACATCCGTTTTTGGGCGGATGATAACGGGTACGCGTCTGCACTGTCGGCAGGTGAGATCATCCGATATCCCTCAGATACCGCTGATTTTTCGATATATGCGGCAAGCAGGCGGACAGTCGGCTGTTCGAACAGCGCTTTTAACGGAACCGTTTTGTCCAGTTCAGCCTGAATATTGGCGAGGAGCATCATGCCTTTTAAAGAGTGCCCGCCGTAATCGAAGAAATTATCGTCGATGCCGAGCGTATCCGTACCGAGTGTCTGTTTCCAAATGCGGCACAGCTTTTCCTCCAATTCCGTTTCCGGCAAGGCTGAAGCTGTTTGCGCCGTTTGGCTGACGCCCGGTTTCGGAAGGGCGTTTTTATCGGTTTTCCCGTTGGCTGTGAGCGGAATGCGGTCTACTTGTATGAAATAAGCCGGAAGCATATGAGACGGCAGTGTTTCGGAAAGCCGTTTGCGAAGCTCAGAGCCTTTCAGCTCGCTGTCGGCTTTATAGTACGCGCACAGTTCCGGCAGCCCGCCTTCGCTGACTGCGAGAACGGCCGCCTCCTGAATGCCGTTTACGCTTAACAGCACAGTTTCAACCTCTTTTAATTCAATGCGGTAGCCCCGGATTTTCACCTGATCATCCGCACGGCCGATAAATTCAATCGTCCCGTCAGGAAGCCTGCGGACGACATCTCCCGTTTTGTACATGAGGCTGTCCGGTGAAAAAGGATTTGAGAGAAATTTCTCCGCCGTCAGCTGCGGACGGTGAAGATATCCTCTGGCAAGCCCCTTCCCGGTAATATAAAGCTCGCCGCTTGCGCCCGGAGGAACGAGCTGCATTGCTCCGTCCAATACAAGCGCGCCGGTATTTGCGATCGGGCGGCCGATGACGGGACGCTGCTCATATTGATCAAGACGCTCCATATTGATCCGTTCCGCAATGGCGCCGATCGTCGTTTCCGTCGGCCCGTAGTGATTGATGAAGTCGGTATGGGCGTATACGTCATGAAACTTGCGGACATCGGACGTGATGATCTTTTCTCCGCCGAGCACCACTAAACGAAGCGGGCTGAAACGGCGTTCTGACGTAAAACGGGCTGTATTGACGATCATATGGAACAATGACGGTGTCAGTTTCATATACGTAATGCCGTTTTTCTGTATATACTCACCAAGCTGATCAGGCGCGGTGTACGTCTCTTTCGGCACAATGTGCAGCTCGCCGCCCGCCTGAAGAATCGGGAATATGGCCGTATAGCCGAGATCAAATGCGTAAGAAGACAGCAGCACGGATTTGTCAGCTTCGGTCAAACCGGCTTCACGGCTGAACCATGTAACATAATTGATTAGATTGCGGTGCTCCAGCTGGACGCCTTTCGGTTTGCCCGTTGTTCCCGAAGTATAAATAATATAGGCAAGCTGGTCGGCGCCGGGCTCCGTTTCAAGCCGGTCGGCGCTTTCGTTCTGCCATTCTCCGTCTTCCATTACGACCGTTTTTCCTTTATAAACGGCGGCCGCGGTCATGTTTCTCTCATTGACGACCAGAAGCTTCGTTCCGCTGTCTTCGAGAGAGTAGCGGATTCTCTCTTCAGGAGTCTCCGGATCAATCGGGAGAAATGCCGCTCCGGCTTTCATGACGCCGAGAATCGCGGTAATCAAGTCGGCCGAACGATCCATCATAATGGCCACGATGTCCTCACTGCCCGTTCCGCAAGCCTGAAGGTGGCGGGCAAACCGGTTCGAGCGTTCATCAAGCTCACGATATGTCAGACTTATTCCGCCCGCAACCGCCGTGAGATCAGGCGTTTTTTGCGCTTGCCGTTCAAACAGCGAAACAAAAGTGCCCTCAGGCAGATCCGCTTCCGTACGTTTTTCATCAGAAAGGAGCGCTTCCCGTTCAGGAGCGGACAGCAGGCTTGCGTCGGCCAGCTGAATATCCGGATTTTCAGCGCAGGCTTTAATCAGATTGACAAAATGAGCGCTCCAGCGGCGGATGGTTTCGTCCGCAAATAAGGCTTTCGCGTAATCAAAGCTCAATCCGACCTCTTCTCCGCGTTCAGCCGCTTCTAAGGAAAGATCAAATTTAGCGACATGATGATGCATGGAGTATGAAGAAATCTCCAAATCTCCGAGCCGCAGGGCCGGGATCTCCATGTTCTGCATATTAAATAACACGCTGAACAGCGGACTCCGGCTTGTGTCCCTCGTTAACGGCAGTTTTTCAATTAATTCTTCAAGCGGATAGCTTTGATGCTCAAAAGCTTGAAGGCTCGCCGTTTTCACCTCATCCAGAAATTGTTTGAACGTTTTTTTGCCGGCAGGATGCGACCGAAGCGCAACTGTGTTGACAAACATGCCCGGCACGTCTTGGAGATCAGGATGCTGTCTTCCGGCCGTCGGAGACCCGACTATGATGTCTTCCTGCCCCGAATATTTGGACAGCAGCACTTGAAAAGCGGCTAACAAGAACATGTACATCGTCGTATCCGTATCAGCCAGCAGCTTCTTAATCTGCGCCGTCACCTGTTTATCAAGCCCGAAGATGATGCGTTCCCCTTCAAAACTGCGCTCGGCAGGACGCGGGAAATCAAGCGGCAGATCCAACACCGGCAGATCGCCTTTGAACGTATCAAGCCAGTAGGCTTCGTGCTGATCGAAATTTGCTTTTTCACGCTGCCAGACTGAAAAATCCTTATAATGAATCCTTGGCAGCGCAAGCTCCGTGCCTTGATAAAGCTTCGCAAGATCACCGATGAAAATGCCCATTGAGCTTCCGTCCGTAATAATGTGGTGCATGTCAATCAGCAGAAGATGCCGGTCTTCTTCAAGCCGGATCAGCTTCGAACGGACAAGCGGCGCGCGGTTGAGCGCAAACGGCCTGATAAAGGCTTTTGTCAGCTCTTCTGCATCTTCTTCCCGGCCCTCGGCGGTTTCAAGCTCAAACGACACATTTTTATGAATGGTCTGCACGACTTCTCCACCTGCCATGTCAAACGACGTACGCAGTGTCTCATGACGGTTGATTAATGCCTGCATGGCCTCTTCAAGACGGTTTTTGTCTACTGATCCTTCCAGCAAAAGTACAGCAGGGACGTTGTAGCTCGTGCTGGCCTGTCCGAGCTGATTAAGGATATACATCCTGCGCTGTGCTGAGGAAACAGGATAATGCTTCTGATAAGGCGCTTGTCGGATCGGTTCAAACTGCTGCTCCTCCTCGCTCTCATGCTGCAAATAATGCGCAAGCTCCTGAATGGTCGGCTTTTCAAATAACACTTTAATCGGCACTTCTTTTTGAAAGTGCTCCTGGATTTTAGCGGTCATCATCATGGCTTTTAAAGAATGTCCGCCAATCGTGAAGAAATTGTCAGTCACACCCGCTTTTACACCGAGAATGCCTTCCCAAATGTCAGCGAGTTTCTGCTCCGCTTCCGTTTTCGGCGCTACGTATTCTTTTTGAACGGCTTCAGCCTGAGGCTCAGGCAGCGCTTTTTTATCAATTTTTCCGTTCGCCGTCAGCGGAAACTGATTCATCTGGATGAAGTGCGCGGGAATCATATATTCCGGAAGTGATTCCGAAAGCGTTTTGCGCAGGTCTTCCGGCGAAAGAGCTTGGTCTGCCGTAAAGTAAGCGCAGATTTCATTTTCATCCGCTTTATTTTTCCGGATCACAGCCGCAGATTCCGTCACATTCTCCGCCTGGCTGATTTTCGCCTCGATTTCGCCGAGCTCGATTCTGAAACCGCGGACCTTTACTTGGTTGTCAATTCTGCCGAGAAACTCGATCGTGCCGTCCGGAAGCCACTTCGCCAAGTCCCCCGTCCGGTATATCATTTCATCCGGTCTGAACGGATCGCGGACAAACTGCTTCTCCGTTAATTCAGACAGGTTCACATAGCCTCTTGCCACTCCGCTTCCGCCGACGCACAGCTCACCGGGCGCGCCGATCGGCTGGAGGTTGCGGTTTTCATCCATAATGTACGCAGTGGAATTTCCGATCGGCTTCCCGATCGGGACCGAACCGTCATAATCCTGATCAATGAGAAAACTCGTCGAAAACGTCGTATTCTCCGTCGGCCCGTATCCGTTCCAAAGCGACAGCTCCGGTGATGCCTTTCTCACTTTGCTGACGATATGCGGCACAAGCGCATCACCACCGATGATGAGGTGCCGGAGCGTGTTAAACATGCCGGCATCCTTTTGGGCAAGCTGATTAAACAGCGGAGACGTCAACCACATGGTCGTGATCCGCTGCTCTTTCAGAAATTGGGCGAATTGTCCGGCGTCAAGCAGCGTCTCTTTTTTCACCGGGTGCAATGACGCTCCGTTCAGCAATGCGCCGAAGACTTCGAAGGTTCCGGCATCAAAGCTGACGGCTCCCGTTTGCGCCATCCGGTCTTCTTCATGAACCGGCACGTAATTCGAATGTTTGACGAGCCTGATGATATTTCTGTGTTCAATCATGACGCCTTTCGGTTTGCCGGTAGATCCGGATGTATACATGATATACGCCAAGTCGTTGCCGCCGGCCGGAAGATTCAAGTCTGTTCCGCTTACCGTTTCATCCGCGCTTTCATCCAGCATGACGACCGGGACTTGCAATGCGCCCGCTTGTTCTTGATAGCCCTGAACTGTCAGCACGAGCCGAATCGAGCTGTCTTCCGCCATAAAGCGGAGACGGTCCTCCGGAAAAGCCGGATCAATCGGCACATATGCGCCGCCTGCTTTTAGGACGGCAAGCATTCCGACAACGGTTTCCGCAGACCGGTCGTTCATAATAGCGGCGGTCCGGCCTTTTTCCAGCCCGCTCTTCACAAGGTGTCTCGCCAGACGGTTGGCCGCTTCGTTCACTTCACGGTAGGTCCATTCGCGTCCCGCTTCTTTTATCGCGATGCTTGCAGGCGTCCGGTTTGCCTGTGTTTCAAACAAACGGTGAACGGCCTCCTCTTCCGGAAGCGCCGTTTTCGTATCATTGAATATCTCAACAATCTGCCGCTCTTCTTCGCCTGAAACAAGACCGAGTTCCCGCACGGGCGCGTCAGGCGTTCCGACCGCGGCTTTCATCATGCGGGTCAGATGGTGCGCCGTTCGTTCGATGGCATCATGAGCGAAAGCCGCTCCGTTGTATTTGATTTTGACAGTCCACGTTTTTCCCGGATACACGATGAGATTGAAATCAAAGCTCGTCTGCTCAAAAGCATGTTCAACTTTAATGGAAAAGCCGAGTCTTTCCTCCATGCCCCCGTTTTCCAGCTCTTTGTCCAGCGGATAGTTTTCAAACGCGACCAAATGATTTAAGAGGCTGCCGTCCAGGGCGGAGCGCTTTTGAATGTCATAGAGCGGCACATAATCATAGCGCTCGGCTTCCACGGCGTTTTTCTGAACTGCCGCCATCACGTCCGAAAAGGCTGCATCTTTGTCAATTTTGATTCTGACGGGAATTGTATTGATGAACAGCCCCGCCATCGTTTCTATGCCGTTGATTTCTGAAGGACGGCCTGA
Organism: Bacillus sp. GW821-FHT11D08; assembly: GCF_058808515.1. Taxonomy (NCBI): domain Bacteria; kingdom Bacillati; phylum Bacillota; class Bacilli; order Caryophanales; family Bacillaceae; genus Bacillus; species Bacillus sp. GW821-FHT11D08. Next base: position 217,720 of record NZ_JBXARS010000008.1, on the reverse strand, counting down.
TACGACGGTGCCGAACACCACATCGTCTGTATAGTTGTATTTGCTGAGCACCGCACCCCAAACGGCCTGAAACAGGTTAGGCCCCGTGACTTGATGCCGGTTGGCGGTCTGCTGAATCTGCGCGACCAGCTCTTCATCCCAGACAAAAGAATATTCTTCATTTTGGTAGTCTTTCTTTTCTGATGCCAGACGGCCCGGGAGCAGGCTCGGCTGTTCGAAATCCGCCAGTCGGCTGCTCCAATATTGTTCCGCCTCCTCATAATCCCGGCCTCCGAGCCATTTGATATAGTCAGAGTAAGGTTTGCCCTGGCTTCCCCCGGCGGGCCGGCCGGCACGAAGCGCTTCATAGTTTTGGAACAGGCTTTTCATCAAAACGCCCATACTCCAGCCGTCCATGACGATATGATGATTGCTCCAGACGAGATACAGCTCCTTCTCACTGAGTCTGAACACCGCTGCTTTAAAGAGAATATCTTTCGCCAGATGAAAGCCCTGCTGCTGCACGCCGCGTTTATAGCGTTCAATATATTCGGTTTGGCGCGCTTCATCTAATTGACTGATATCTTCATAGTGCACCTTCGTCTTCCGCTCGGCTAATACGACTTGGCGCGGTTTTTGAAGCTGCTGGTGCACGAATACCGTACGCAGGATGTCATATGTCCGGATCAGCTCATTGACGCTTTTTTCAAAAAGCTCCAGCTGAAAACTTCCGTGAATCCTAAGCTCTAATTGTGTGAAGTAGGAGGAAGAATGCGGATCAAGCAGCGCATGATACAGCATTCCCTCCTGCATCGGTGTGAGTGCATACACCTTTTGAATCGATTTTTTGCTCATATGTCACCTCTGTCTTTTCTGTTAGAGAATTTCCATTAATTTATCAAGTTCATCAAGCGTCAGATCATCATCGCCAAGATCGCTAGGCGTAAGCTCAGGTCCGTCTTGGGCCAGGCAGTGATCTATGATTTTCAAGAGGTGCCCTTTAAAGCTGTCACTGAACGATTGAATGGTTTTTTCATGAAATTCGAGAGAATGATAGGCAAACGTCATCGTCATCTGCCCATTTTCTATAAATCCGACAATATCAAGCGCATTCGGCTTCTCTGTGTCAGGGCTCAGCGATTGTCCTGACGGCATCCCGGATCTTGTAAATAAGCCGGAATCCGACATCTCATTAAACTGGCCTAAGTAGTTAAAGCTGATATCCGGATCAATCTCAAATGAAAGATTCTCTTTATGCTCAGGCGCCGTTACATAACGCAGAATGCCGTAGCCGACTCCTTTGTTCGGGATGTGTCTGATGTCTTCTTTCATTTGTTTCAGCTGATATGAAAGATCGTCGGCGTGCTTCATCTCAAGGATCATCGGATACATGCTCGTAAACCATCCGACCGTCCGGGTGATATTCAAGCCGTCAAGAATGTCTTCGCGTCCGTGGCCTTCCAAATGAACGCCGATCGTGTCTTCACCCGTCCACTCTTTCAGCGCCAGTCCGAGCGCCGTGAGCAGGATGTCGTTCATTTCGGTGTGATAGGCTTCATGTACGTTTGTCGTCAGCTGTTCAGTTTGTTCAGGCGTCAGAGAGAAGCTGACCGTTCTCGTATGTCTCATGCGCTGATCACCAGACTGCCTGTCTTTCGGAAGCTGAGTGCATACCTCTTTTTCCTCAAGCTCTCTCCAGTAATCCGCTTCTTTCAGAAACGCCTTCGTATTTGCGTATTCTTTGATTCTCTCGGCAAATTCGGCGAATGAATGTGTTTTCGGCGGCAGCGCAGGTTCATTGCCTTGCTTCAGCTGCGTATAAACGGACGTAAAGTCCTCCAGTAAAATCCGCCAAGATACACCATCCACGACTAAGTGATGGATTGCGAGAAGAAGGTGGTCTCCATCTTCAGCCCGGAAGAGCCCGGCTTTCAAGAGATGTCCTGTTTCCAGTGAAATACTGCTTTGAAGACGGTCTGCTTCCCGTTCGATACGGTCCTCATGGTCTTCAGCAGGTCCGTTCAGCTCAAAGACGTTCAGTTCAACAGACACATCCTCAAGCCCTCTGTAATACGGTTTTTGTTCACGATAAATCATCCGGAGCGCATCATGGTGTTCAATCAATGCTTGCAGGGTTTTTTCCACCAGGTCCGGATCAAAGCCGTCTTTCGCGTGAAGCATGACGGATTGGTTCCAGTGGTGTTTGTCCGTGAAGTTTCGTTCAAAGAACCAGCGCTGGATCGGCGTTAAAGCCGCTTCGCCTTCGACCGGTCCTTGGTCGGCCTGCTTGCCTTCCGTCCGCTCCACATACGAGACGAGCTCTTCGATGGTCGGATGCTGGAAGAGGTCTTTCATCTCCAGCTTGTAGCCGTGCTGGTTCAGACGGCTCGCCATTTGGATGCCTTTGATCGAGTCCCCGCCGAGCGTGAAGAAATTATCGCTTACGCCGATCTGATCAAGACCGAGCACTTCCTGCCAAATGTCGGAAAGCAGCGTCTCCATCTCCGTTTCCGGCGCTTTATATACGGCGCTTCCCGCTTCAATGTCAGGCGCCGGCAGGGCTTTTTTGTCAATCTTTCCGTTTGCGGTGACCGGAAGCTCGTCCATCTCCACCCAGAACGCCGGCACCATGTAGTCAGGCAGCTTGTCTTTCAGCGCGGCTTTGAGCGCTTCAATATCGTCCTGCTGAGGCGCGACATAGGCGCAAAGCGCGGTATTGCCCGCTTTGTCTTCCACGGCCGTCACCGCTGCGTCATGAACGTCCGCAAGCTGGGCGAGGCGGACTTCGATTTCTGAAAGCTCGATCCGGTAGCCTCGCACTTTGACCTGCTGATCAATACGCCCGATGTATTCGATGCCGCACTGCGCGTTCCATTTGACGAGGTCGCCGGTCCGGTACATGCGCTCGCCGGGCACGAACGGATCTGCGGTAAACCGCTTCGCCGTTTCTTCTTCACGGTTCAGGTATCCGCGCGCAAGACCGCGGCCGGCCACGCACAATTCACCGGCAATGCCTTCCGGCTGCACCTGATCGCCGTCGCCGAGAATATAAACTCTCGTATTGGCAATTGCCCGTCCGATCGAAAGCGATCCTTCCTCCGGATTGATGACGCCGCTTGTCGCGACGACGGTGTTTTCCGTCGGGCCGTAGTTGTTGACGATCGTGTACGGCTGTTTCACCGCCCGCTTCAGCTTGTCGCCGCCGACGAGAAGCATGCGGAGAGAGGTATTTTCCAGCTCCATAAATTGTTCGGCCAGCTGCGTCGGCAGGAAGGTGATGGTCACGCCGTTCTCCTCGAAATAGTGATTTAAGCGGGTGATATCCAGCCGGATCGCTTCGTCAATGACATGAAGCTCCGCGCCGATGGTCCATGTCGGGAACATCTCCCAGATGGAGGCGTCAAAACCGAAGCCCGCGTATTTGGCGCTTTTATCATCCGCCGTCATGGCGAATGCGTCGTGATGCCAGAAACACAGGTTCACCAGCGCATGGTGTTCGACCATGACACCCTTCGGCTGTCCGGTCGTTCCTGACGTGTAAATCATATAAGCGAGATGATCCGCCGTTGTTTCCGTCTGCGGGTTCGCTTCATCGTTTTCATCAAGCGGCAGGCTCAAAATGGAGCGGCTGCCGTCAAGCAGGATCGTTTCTCCGTTGTAGCTGTCCGGCACGCCCAGCGCTTCCTGTGTGAGAAGAAGCTTGGCGCCGCTGTCCTGCAGAATGTAGCTGATACGCTCTTCCGGGTAGTCGGGATCAATCGGCACAAATGCCGCGCCCGCTTTCAAGACGCCGAGTACGCCCGCGGCCATTTCCAAGGACGGTTTCGTCAAAATGCCGACACGTTCGTCAGCCGTGACGCCGCAATCCATGAGAATGCGCGCGATGCGGTTCGCCCTTGCGTTCAGCTCGCCGTACGTCCATTTCGCGCCGTTATATGCCGCGGCCGGCCGGTTCGCGTAGCGGGCGGCCGTTTCTTCAAAGAGACGGTGAACCGTTTTGTCCCGCGGCACAGAAAGTGTTTTTCCTTTCCATGCGTCAAGGAGGGCTTGTTTTTCTGTTTTATTCACCAATGAAAGCTCAGAAAGCTTCGCAGCCGGATTTTCCGCTGCGGCTTCTAACAGTTGAAGCCAGTAATGCTTCCATGTCTCTGCCGTTTCCGGTTTAAACAGCGCGGTGTTATATTCAAGCACAAACGTTAAACCTTCGTCTGTGTCCTCAGCCGTCATTGTCAGGTCAAACTTGGCTGTTTTTCTGTCAAACGGATGGTGCTTCAGCTCAATTCCTTCCATGACCAGATCTTCCGCATTTGCATTTTGCATTGAGAATACCGCATCAAACAGCGGATTTCTGCTCGTATCACGCTGCACCTCAACCTTTTGCAGAAGGTCTTCAAGCGGATAATCCTGCGCGTCAAATGCATGTAAAGCGGTTTGTTTTACTTCTTTAAGATAGTCCGTGAACGTTTTGTCCGCTTCCGGATACGTACGAAGCGCGAGTGTATTCACAAAAACACCGATGACGTTTGCGAGATCCGCATGTGACCGTCCCGCAACCGGCGAGCCCACAATGATGTCATGCTGTCCGCTCAGTTTTGAGAGAAAGGCGCTGTATGACGCCAGCAGCACCATGTACATGGTAGAATCCGTTTGTTTCGCAAGACTGCGAAGAGCCGACGTCTGTTCCTCAGTCAGAGAAAAGACCAGCTTGTCTCCTTCAAAGGTTTGCACGGCCGGACGGCTGTAATCAGCCGGCAGCGTCAATACCGGAAGCTCGCCGTCAAGCTCCCGAAGCCAATGCTCCTCCTGCTTGCGGTACTGCTCTGATTGAATAAATTTCTGCTGCCATACCGCATAGTCTTTATAATGAATCCGCAACGGCTCAAGCGTTTCACCGCCATACAAGCGGGACAGTTCATCTATCAGCACGCCGACTGAAGCGCCGTCCGAAATGATATGGTGCATGTCAAACAGCAGCAGGTGGTCATGTTCAGCCAGCTTGACCAGTCCCGTTCTGACGAGAGGAAGCTGATCCAGGCGGAACGGCCGGATAAAGCTCTGAATAATCCGTTCAGCATCTTCTTCAGAGGCTTCATAATATTCCATGTTGATATCAGCTTCCGTCCATATGCGCTGAACCGTTTCTCCATCCTGTATGTCAAATGTCGTTCTGAAGGCTTCATGGCGTTCTGTCAGCTGTTTCATGACGGATTTCAGCTTTTCTGCATCAAGCTTTCCTTTTAAGCGGAGCACAGACGGCATGTTATAGCTTGTTTCAGCGCCTTCCAGCTGCTGAAGCACGAACATCCGCTTCTGCGGTGAAGAAACCGGATACGTTTCCCGCTCGGCCGCCGGTGCGATGCTCTCAGCCGCCTTCCGCTCAGCCCCTTCAATCAGCTGCGCCAGCCCCGCGGCCGTCGGAGAAGTGAACAGATCCTTTAAGGTAAGCTGCGCGCCGAATGTCTTCTGGATAAGGGCCAGCAGTTTCATCCCCGCTAACGAGTGGCCCCCGATCTCAAAGAACTGGTCATGGACGCCGACCCGCTCCATTTGCAGCACCTCAGCCCAAATATCCGCCAGTTTTTGTTCTGTTTCATTGCGCGGCGCCGTATATGACACGGCATTCGCTGCGGTCACATCCGGCATTGGCAGCGCCCGCCTGTCGATTTTTCCGTTCCCTGTAAGAGGCAGTTCATCCAATTGAATAAAGACGGACGGAATCATATAAGCCGGAAGATCCTTCGCCGAATGCTCCCTCAGCTCCCGGGAAGAGATTTCCCTGAGGCCGACAACATACGCGCAAAGAAGTTTGTCACCCGCGCCCTGATCCACAGCGAGCACAATGCATTCCTGAATCTGGTCATGACTTTGAAGCTGATGCTCAATTTCGCCAAGCTCAATCCGCTGACCGCGGATTTTCACCTGATGGTCGATACGTCCGATAAACTCGATATCGCCATTCGGAAGCCATCTGGCCAAGTCGCCCGTTTTATACATCCGTTCACCTTCCTTAAACGGATGCTTTACAAATTTTTCTTCCGTCAGTTCAGGACGGTTGTAGTAGCCTTCTACGAGTCCTTCCCCGCTGACGCACAGCTCTCCCGCGATACCCGCCGGCTGAATGCGTCCGGCTGAGTTCATGATGAAGACTTCCGTATTGCTGACCGGTTTCCCGATCGGAACGGAGAGCGTATCCTCTTCAATGACATCCACCGGATGGTATGTCGCAAACACCGTGCTTTCTGACGGACCGTACATATGAAGCAGTCTTCCTTTTCCGACTGCCGCAAGCGCCTTTTTGACATGTTCTACAGACGCTCTTTCGCCCCCGAACATGATTTTCCGAAGCGTCGTCAGACAGGACGGCTCCATATCAACAAGCAGGTGGAACAGGGCCGTCGTAATCATCAGAATGCTGACGTTCTCCCGTTTGATCACACGGGACAGGCGTGACATATCCAGCACGGTATCTTTCGGGACGATCACAAGCTTTGCACCGTTTAACAGCGAACCGAACATATCAAACATAAAAGCGTCAAAAACGTAGTTTGACAGACCGAGCACTGTGTCCTCTTCAGAAACAGTCAAATAGTTCGTGTTTTTTACCGTCCGCAAAATGTTGGCATGTGTGACGATGTTTCCTTTCGGCATTCCCGTCGTGCCTGATGTATAAGTGAGATTGGCAATCGTTTTGGAATCAAACGGCAATGCTGGATTGTGAGAGTCCTTTTCATAGCTCGCCTCATCATCAGCAAGCACAATGACGCCTTGAAAACCGGCCTTTTCCGCAAGCGGCTTGAGGCTTTGCTGAGTCAGGAGCACATTCGCCCTGCTGTCGCGGAAGAAATGCTGAATCCGCTGAACCGGATGCTCAGGATCAATCGGCACATAGGCGGACCCCGCTTTTAACACAGCCATAATGGAAACAATCATATCCATTGACCGTTCACACAGAACAGCCGCGGTTTTTCCGCCGCCTCCGACCGAAAGAATATACCGCGCAAGCATGTTGGCGCGTTCATTCAGCTGCTGATACGACAGGGTTTCCCCTTCGAACTGTAGAGCCGTCCGGTCAGGGTTCTTTCGGACTTGTTCTTCAAAGATCTGCACGATCGTTTGATCTTTCGGGTATACCGTGCGTTCCGGGTTGAACCGCTGTAATTGATTCAAAGCCTCCCGTTCAGAAAGCAGATCATATTCGCTGATTTTCGCATCCGGCTGAGCTGCCGCGCTTTCCAGCAGACGGACATAGTGCGCAAGCATGCGATCCGCAGTTGAGCGCTTAAACAGCTTCGTGCAATAATCCAAATCAAGCGCAATGCCTTCCGCTGTTTCCCGAGCCTGCATGGTCAGGTCGAATTTGGCGATATTGAAGTTTGTTTCATGAAGAGACAGCGTCAGATTACCGATCTCCGCAATTCCGTCCGAAGCATTTTGCAGACTGAACATCGTGTCAAATATCGGATGCCTGCTCATGTCCCGGGGCACGTTCAGCTCCTCGGTCAGCCACTCAAACGGATAATCCTGATGAGAAAACGCATCCAGCACCTGCTTGCGCACATGACCTAACAAGCCGGCAAATGTCTGATCCTGCTTCACGGAGCTTCGCAGCGCAAGCGTGTTGACAAACATCCCGATAAGCCCCTCGGTATCGGAGTGATTTCTTCCCGCTGACGGTGTTCCCACGATGATGTCTTCCTGTCCCGAATACTTAGAAAGCAGCGTATAGTATGCTGATAACAGCACCATGTAAAGGGTGGCTCCGTTTTTCTCCGCAAGCTTCCGCAGCCGTTCCCGCAGCATTTTCGGCAGCTTGGCGGACACGCGGTCACCTTCAAAGCTTTGCACCTGCGGCCGCGGATAATCAGGGAGCAGCTGAAGCACCGGCAGTTCTCCGCTGAAGACTTCTTTCCAGTACGCCCGCTCCTTCTTGTAGCCTTCTTTCGCCCGTTCCGCCTGCCATACGGCATAATCTTTATATTGAATGCGCAATTCAGGCAGCTGATTTCCGCCGTAGATGTCAGCCAGTTCCTTCAGCATGATGGAAATAGACACCCCGTCAGAAATCAGGTGATGCATATCAAACAGCAGCATATGGCGATTGTGACCGAGCGTTTGCAGGCCGATTCTGAACAGCGGCGCCTCAGATAAATCAAAACGGCGCACAAAGTCCTTCATGACCTGTTCATTCGTTCTTCCGCGCGCTTCGATCATTTCAATATGAAACGGAACATGCTCGCCAATCACTTGTCTCGGCGTGCCGTCCTCTGATTGAAACGATGTTCTGAGCGCTTCATGCCTGCTGATTAAGGCAGAAAATGCACGCTCAAGCTTTTCACGGTCTAAAGCGCCCTCAATCATGGCCGCAGCCGGCATGTTATATCCGACTCCCGCGTCTTCAAATTGGCTTGCGATATAAGTCCGCTGCTGAGCGAGCGAAAGCGGATAGCTCGCCTGCTTCTCAGCCGGCTCAATTGCACTGAATGCCGGTCCTTCGTTTCGGTTTTCCGCATAATCGGCAAGCGCCGCAATCGTCGGATGCTCAAACAAGTATTGCAGCGGAATATCAACGCCCATTTGCTTATGAATTTTCGTCAGAAGCGTCATTGCCTTTAATGAATGACCGCCTGACTCGAAGAAATGATCATAAATGCCCGCCTTGTCCATTCCGAGAACTTCCTGCCAGATGACGGCAAGTGTTTCCTCCGTTTCATTTCTTGGCGCGGCATATTCAGATGAGCTGACAGCCTGCACATCAAGCGCAAACAGCTTTTTGCGGTCCGCCTTCCCGCTCGGCGTGAGCGGAATTTCGTCCGTTTTTGTAAAGTAAGCGGGCACCATGTAATCAGGAAGGTGCTTGGACACATACTCCCTGTACTCGGCAGGGTGAAACTCGGTTCCTTTTTCCTGAACGATATATGCGCAGACATCTAAGCTGCCCTGCTGATCCGGCCGTGCCAGCACGACGGCCTGCGCCGCGCCCGGGGCTTTTCTGAGCACCGTTTCAATTTCTCCCAGCTCAATGCGGTAGCCGCGGACTTTCACCTGATCATCTTCACGGCCGATATATTCGATCGTCCCGTCCGGCAGCCAGCGCGCCATATCACCCGTGCGGTACATGCGGCCGCTTCCGTTAAACGGGTCCTGCAAAAACTTCTCTGCGGTCAAATCCGGAAGATTTAAATAGCCGCGGCCTACACCGTCACCCGCGATATACAGCTCACCGGCCGTGCCGTCGGGCTGAAGCCGCTGGTGCTTATCCAATATATACAGACGGGCGTTGCCGAGCGGTTTTCCGATCGGAACGTACGCCGCCTGTTGATTCATTCCGTTATCCGCAGACATCTGATGCACGGACGCATCTACGCACGTTTCTGTCGGCCCGTAGACATTCGTCAGACGCGGCGTCCTGCCCGATTGATGAAAGAGCGTCATCAGCTGTTCAGCAACAGCCGCGGACAGACCCTCTCCCCCAATGAGCATGTGGCGCAATTCAATTCCGCTGACATCTCCCGCCGCAGCCATCATCTGCAGATGCGCAGGCGTTCCGTCAGTGGCTTCAATCCGGTTTTGACGATAATAGTCCAGCAGTGCCGAGCCATTCGTTACAGTCGTTTTCGGCACGATATAAAGCGTCTGTCCCAAAAGAAGCGAGGCAAATATCTGTTTGACGGACGCATCAAAATGAAACGGAGCCAAAAGCGCCATTCTTAACGTCTGCTCACCGCATTGATAAATCTCCTGCTGCAGTGATTGCACCAGATGATGAACTTGCCGGTGCTCAATCATCACGCCTTTCGGCCGCCCCGTTGTACCTGACGTGTAGATGATGTAAGCCAGCCGGTCTGATTGTGTGCTGACACCGTCCGCAGCCGTTTCATACTGAACAGCCTCGTCAAAATCAATCCGTTCGGCATCCGCTGCAGGCGCCTGTATTCCGGCCTCCGTCAGAACAGCCTTCGCTCCGCTGTCCTCCAAAATGTACTGAATCCGATCCGCCGGAAAGTCAGGATCTATCGGCACATAGGCGCCGCCCGCTTTCAAAATTCCCAATATTGCCGCAATGACACGCTCAGAACGGCCAAGCAGCACCGCGACAGGAGAATCGGCTGATATCCCGGCTTGAAGAAGGCGTCCGGCAATACGGCCTGACTGTTCATGCAATGTGCGATAGGACAATGTTCGGCCTTCATACACAACCGCGGGTTTGTCAGACAGTGACTTCACTTTCTCTTCAAACAGCCCCGGTATCGTCATCTCTCCGCGGTAATTCACCGGATTGCCGGAGGCCCGTTTCAGCAGCCGCTCTTTCTCGGATTCAGAAAGAAGAGTAAGTTCATCAATTATGCGATCAGGAGATGAAATCGCATCTTCAATCAGCGTGATCAAACGTTCAGAAACAGATTCAATCTCTTCCCCCTTGAAAATGTCGCTGCGATAGTCAAAATCAATTGTCAATTTCCCGGTGTCCCATCGTTCCTTCACATGAATTGAAATATCATTTGTACCGCTTCCGCTGAAAATAGGGTCTGTCAGGAAGGACAGATTCTCTTTTTTCTGCCACTGCATCACCTGGTACTCCAGAGCCACCGTAAACAATCTGCTCAGCGAACTTTTCGAAGCGCGCAAATCATTGACAAGCAGGTTATACGGATACTTTTGGTGGCGGAGAATTTTCATCAGATCCTTCATCCGGCCTTTAACGAATTCCAAGAACGACTGTCCTCCGTCAACGCTTGTCCGCACAGGCACCGTAGATACGAACATCCCGAGCATCTGCTTTTCTTTCGCATTCGTCCGGTTCCCCATAAACGTACCCGTGACAACGTCATCCCGGCCGGTCACTTTGTAGAGATAAGTGATCAGAGCTGACTGGAACAGAGATAGTACGCTGACTTTATGCTCCTCGCAGAATGAATGAATGCGGCCATATAAGTCGTGAGGAATTTCTTGAGAAAACCGTTTCGCATCAAGACCCGCATCTGCCTGGCTCCGTTTCAGGGACACAAGCTCCGGCACGGTCTCAAACTGCCCGTTCCAAAAATCCCGATCCTTTTTAAACCGCTTCGACTGCACATATTCCTGCTCTGTCAGCACGTGCTCGATAAAAGAAGGAATCTCCGTCTGCTCCTCACTTGTCCCGCCTGAAAGCTCCAAATAAATATCAGTAATCGCATTGCCCAGAATCGTCATGGAAATCCCGTCTGAAATAATGTGATGCACATTAGCGTAAAACCAGACCTCATTTTCACTGATCGTGTGCACGGAAAAACGGAATAAATCCTGATCATATAACGCCAGAGGCTTGCCAGCTTCTTCACGCCCCCATTTGGACAGCTCGTCCGCAGAGCAGCCGGCTTGCCTGATATCTGTGTGCCCGATAGAGAGCGGACGGTATTCGCTCACATATTGAACGGGCTCCCCCTCATCATCAAGCCGCAGACGGATTCTCATCGACTCATACCGCCGGACGAATTCCTGTATCGCTTTCTCAACGTAATGAGCCTGTACGCCGTCTTCAGAAATGAGTTTCCCGAACCCGGCAAGATTTGAAATACTTGTGTTCGGATAGAATTTTTCTGTATACCAGATACGTTTTTGAGCATTTGTTAAAGGATAAAAAGTTATTTCCATATGTGTGCGCCTCCCCTTTTTAAGATAAAGATGTCAATTCTCCCTTAGAAACAGCCTCCCTCTATGTCCCTAACTCATTCTCAAGCCAAAAGAACCACTTACCTCCAAAAACGATCCCGATTCAATCACCGCCGAAATCCGTCATCCGTTCACCCGCGCAGTCCGAAATGCGGCATCAAATTTATGAGAAATCAAGACAAAAAGCCATTGATTGTAAGCACGAAAGGTTTACCTATTTCTGCATGTATTTCTATATATCTACTTACGTTCACTTTATATGAAAATATTGTTTTTATCACCGAAAAATGGGTGAAAAGTTTCATGCGGCACACCGAAAAAAAATCCGACGAATTCAGAGGGTATTTTGCGGCATCCCGCAATTTATTTTCAAAAATATTATTTACGTAAAATTAAAAATCTTTAAACTATAATGAAAATCTGTCGAATATCCAGTTATGGCAGAATGAAAAAAATTTACGTACGTAAGCTGACCCGGAAAAAACAGCGCAAGAACCGAAACAGACGGTCCGAATGTTCGCAATATGATTTCATTAAACCGCAAAAAAAGCACTCTATTTTACATAGAGCACTTCAAAAAGATTCCTTTATTGCAGTTTTATCAATGTTGATTAATTCCATATAATCTTTTCCCCACTTATACATGGCGTCCAGAATCGGCATAAGGCTTTCTCCTTGCGCCGTTAAAGAATACTCCACTTTCGGAGGGACGACAGGGTAAACTTCCCTGTGAACGATCAGATCCTGCTCCAGCTCCCTGAGCTGATTCACAAGAATTTTGTGCGTAATATCCGGAATTAAAGCTTTCAGCTCATTAAACCGCTTCGTCCCTTCTTTTCCCAAGTGCCACATAATCAGCATTTTCCACTTCCCGCCTATCACGGCAAGCGTCAATTCCTTTTCGCAATTAAACGTTTTCTCATCCATTCGGCTCACGGACAATGCTCCTTCCTCTTACTTTTTGTACGGTCATCATCTATTCATACACGCTTACTTTTTCACACAACTTTCATCAGTTTATACTACCACGCAGTTTTGCTGAAACAAAGCGCATTGCCTGCGGGGACAGTATCCTCAAAGTAACTATTAGACTTCAAAGTGCGTACTTCTCAACATGCGGGGCACTCTATAGAATGAAAATACATAAAAAGAGGAGTGGATATAAAGTGGAATTACAGCTGGCATTAGACTTAGTGAATATCCCGGAAGCAATTGAACTTGTGAAAGAGGTCGAACAATATATAGATGTTGTAGAAATCGGCACTCCCGTTGTCATTAATGAAGGCCTAAAAGCCGTACAGGAAATGAAATCAGCCTTTCCTCACTTGAAAGTGCTTGCCGATCTTAAAATCATGGATGCAGGCGGCTACGAGATCATGAAAGCGGCAGAAGCGGGAGCCGACATCATCACCGTTTTAGGAGCGACAGACGACTCAACGATCAAAGGGGCGGTTGCCGAAGCAAAAAAACAGCAGAAAAAAATCCTCGTCGACATGATTAACGTAAAAAACCTTGAAACACGGGCAAAAGAAATTGACCAACTCGGTGTTGATTATATTTGTGTTCACACAGGTTATGATCTTCAAGCAGAAGGAAAAAATTCATTCGAGGAACTGACGGCGATTAAAAAAGCGGTCAAGAGCGCTAAAACCGCAATTGCCGGAGGCATTAAACTTGATACACTTCCTGAAGCCATCAAACAAAACCCAGATTTAATCATTGTCGGCGGAGGCATTACGGGAGCTGACAATAAAGCGGATGCTGCTGCTAAAATGAAACAGCTGATCACACAAGGATCATGAAAACGACTGAATACTTACATGAAATACTAAATGAAATATCCCGCACCGCAGCATTAATATCCGACAGTGAAGCTGACAAGCTTGCGAATCAGATTTTATCGGCAGATCAAATCTTCACGTCCGGAGCGGGACGTTCCGGCTTTATGGCTAAAGCGTTCGCCATGAGGATGATGCACATCGGTCTGAACGCTTACATCGTCGGTGAGACGCTTACTCCTCCCCTCCAAGAAGGCGGTCTCGTCATCATCGGCTCAGGCTCAGGCGAAACAAAAAGTCTGCTTCATACAGCTGAAAAAGCCAAAAGCCTTAACGGCATCATCACTGCATTAACGATTAACCCCGACTCAAGTCTCGGCAAACTTGCGGATCTTACAATAACGATTCCCGGCTCTCCTAAGGAAGAGACCGGCGGAGACAGAAAGACGATTCAGCCGATGGGTTCTTTATTCGAACAAACTCTTCTGCTGTTTTACGATGCGGTTATTCTAAAAATCATGGAGAAAAAAGAATTGAATTCAGCAGACATGTTTACAAAGCATGCGAATCTGGAATGATTTGCTGACGGCCTTCTTATCAGATGGCCGTCTTTTTATCGTCTTGTTGCGCACGGTCATGCAGACCAAGGTTTTCGGGTCGGACACTCGCAGACGAAGATATCCTGCCGGTGAGCTTATCGCTATAATAAGTCAATTGACGATACACCCGCAACCGTTCATTTCTGAATAGGGAAACTGCAAAAAACACTTTCTGATTGAATTTTTAATGAATAAAGTTGATTTGTGCGGATGGTTTTACAGATATTCAGCTGAATTGCGGCTGAGAAATATATTTTAACAGCTTTACAGCCGGCCGATTCTGCTTTATTCTTGGACCAGCTTTACAGCAATTAAAACTGGAGGTGATTGATACTCTTGAAAACATTAAAAGCACTGCTGCTTGTTCTTATCATCATTGCCGGAGCAGTCGCGGCCCTGATCAAGGGTGATCTTTTCTCAGATAACGAGCAGACCGTTCAGAAGAGTCATTACGACAAAGTAATCTTATTTCCGTCCGATCGATATCCGGAAACAGCAAAGCATATTAAGGACGCGATAAAAGAAGGACATTCCAGCATATGCACCATTGACAGAGACGGAGTACATAAGCGGCGTGAGCAATCTCTTAAACATGTGCCCGTCAAAACGGGATACGATAGAGATGAATGGCCGATGGCGGTTTGTAAACAGGGCGGAAATAATGCCTCCGTAGAATATATTTCTCCGGCAGACAACCGCGGAGCCGGCTCTTGGGTCGGACACCAGCTTACCAATGATCCCGACGGAACGAGAGTATTATTTAAAATCAAGTAAAAAACAGGAGGAACAGCGCATTGAATAAATCATGGAAACCGCAAGAACTGGCCATTTCTTATCATCAATTTACAATCTTCCAAAAAGATTCAGAACCGCCTGTTATCGATTGGACCGATGAAGCCATTGAAAAAGGATATGCGGAAGCTGACGGAGCTGTTTCATTTGAGGCAAGGAGAAATACGAGGGCATTTATCGTCCTCAGGCTTAACACAAGTGAACCGGTACCATCCTATGAGAAAAAAGCGACTGTTCCCTTTGAGGCTGTAAAAGATGGAATTGAGATTGAAAGCGTGATGTCAAAGCGGCTTTCTTTTAATATTCCGAAAGGCCGATACAGCCTTACCTGTTATTCAGTGCCTGCCGAATTATCCGATCTTCATGCGGATACGTATATTATTGATGCAGCCGCAATGTAAAAGAAATCCCTGAGAGAATCTTATTTCTCTCAGGGAACTTTTATAAACTTTTACCGTTTGTTTCAATTACATTCTGGTACCAATAAAAACTTTTTTTCCTGATCCGTTTCAAATCCTTTTCATCTTCTTCATCTCGATTGATATAGACAAAACCGTAGCGTTTTTGATAGCCGTTCAGCCAGCTTAACAGATCCGTGAATGACCAGCTGCAGTAGCCGATGAGATGAACTCCGTCACTAATGGCCTCTCTGCACTGTTCAAGATGGGAGCGTAAATAGTCAATTCTGTAGTCATCCTGAATTGAGCCGTCTTCTTCTATTTTATCGAATTCCCCCAGCCCGTTTTCTGTTATAAAAACCGGCAGCTCATAGCGGCTCGTTATACGCCGGAGGCCGATGCGCAGACCTATCGGGTCAATCGTCCAATCCCAATTACTCGTCACGAGGTTCGGATTCTTTTTCGTTTTAAACAGACCCGGTATACCGGTATCCTGGTTTGTCCCTTTCTGACCAGTCGTGTTCATTTTCCCCTCCGATACACCATCAAGAGGATTTCTTTCGTACGTAATCGTCTGATAATAATTAACACCGATAAAATCCGGCTTGCCTTTTGCAAGCAATTCCATATCCCCGGCTTCAATGGCGGGCGCCCAGCCCTTTTCCTTTAAATAATTGAAAGGAATTTGCGGATAAGTCCCCCGGCAATACATATCAAGCCACCAATGGTTCATAAATTCCTCTGCGTTTTCAAATGCAGTTATGTCTTCAGGGTGACTTGTAAGCGGATAAGCCGGTGAATAAGCGAAGCTCGGGCCGATCATGCCGCCAGGAACATATTGTCTGAAGGATTCAATCGCTTTGGCATTAGCTAAAAATGCGATATGATTGGCTTCATAAAATCGTTTTCTGTCCTTTACGCCGGGCGGATGTGCAGCTGTAATAAACCCGTTATGAAAATTATAATTCTGCTCATTTAACGTGACCCAGTATTTCACCTTGCCGGCGAATCTTTTGTATAACGCAATGCAGTAATTATTAAAATCATCAATAATTTTTCTTGATTCAAAGCCGCCGTATTCATCCATCAGCGCCTGAGGCAAGTCCCAATGATAAAGAGTCAGCACCGGCTCAATATCGTTAGAAATCAATTCATCGATCAGGTCTTCGTAAAATGCGATCCCTGATTCGTTGATTTCCCCTCTGCCATTCGGAAAAATTCTCGGCCAGCTGACAGAAAAGCGGTAAGCTTTCAAACCCATTTCTGCCATCAAGGCGATATCTTCTTTATAACGCTCATAATGGCCGACTGCTGTATCGCCATTTGAGCCTTTAAACGTTTTACCCGGTATTTTCGTGAATAAGTCCCATACTGAAGGTCCTTTACCGTCTTTATTCCAGGCTCCTTCAACCTGATAGGCAGCCGAGGCTGACCCCCATAGAAATGTATCAGGGAACAGGCCCTGTTTTTTATGTATCATGTGTCTCATCCTCCTGATGCGTATGATATTGATATCATACGTTATGAAACGCGTTTCAGAGCAATCCCGATAAAAACAAAAAAGCATCCGGCTTGCCGGATGCTTAAGAATGATGATGCCGCTTTTCCAATTTATGAGGCGGAGGCTTCGGGACAAACCCATTTTGTTTCATCATGTTAAAGCGCCTGTCCATATGCTGTTTAATATGTTCTGCTTTTTCTTTCGGCAGGACCCCGTACTCAACATATTTGGATATGACATGTTTTCGTTTTTCGAGCACTTCTTTTTCAAGTGATTCAATTTCTTTTTTCTGCTGTTCCGTGAGTGACATGGTTGAAGGCATTTTTGTTCCGGCGGCGTGTGCCGGCATTGTGAAAACCATTGCTGTAATGAAAAACGCAGCTAAAGACAATGCAGCTTTTTTCATGACTCTTTCCTCCTTTAACGTTTGTTATATGTTGCTCCCTCATCCATTTTTTATGCAAAAAAAGAGCGAAATTATTCGCTCTTTTCAATCGATTCGTCCGGCAGCGCGTATGTGACATACGTTCCCGCTACAAAATCGTGGATTGACCGTCTGTCTTCTCTCATTCCGACCATGAATGCGCTCACGATCACACCGATTCCAAACGTCACGCCATATATCAGGCCGCCCACAAGCACTCTCAAAATCATAGTGAGGAAGCCTACCTGAGTGCCGTCTTTTTTGACGATGCGGATACCGCAGATCTTTTTGCCGATAACATAACCGTTCCAGTATACAGGGAGCAAAATAGCATAAAGAGTCAAAATGATGCTGATCATTGTGCTCTCATTCGGATCTTTTCCTGTTGCCAGCATAAAAATAATCGCCAAAGGCACTGAAGTAATTAAATAGTCGAGTACCACGGCTCCCAATCTGATCCAAAATCCCGCCGGTCTGTAAATATTCATCGTGTTTCTCCTCGCTATGGCTTTAAAATCACTTTAATGTTGCCATCTTCTTTTTTGTCAAATATATCATATGCAGCAGGAGCTTCCGCAAGACTCATTTTGTGTGTAATGATATCCGTCGGATCAATTTCATTTTGTTCGATCATTTGATACAGCATCGGCATCAGATGAATAACGGGTGCCTGGCCCATTTTTTAAAGAAACGTTGCGTGTGAAAAAATCACCGAGCGGAAAGCCGTCCGCTTCAGAAATGTATGCGCCCGTGAGCTGCACGGTTCCGAACTTCTTAACGGCTTCTGATGCTGTAAGAATCGGACTGATCGTTCCGAACTGATTCGGTTTTTGCTCTGTTTTTTCTTTTGAAAGCGGCGTGCCGTCCATTCCGACACAATCAATCACTACATCCGCGCCCCCTGACGTTTGTTCATGCAGCAGTTTCCCGATCTCATCATGTTCTGAAAAATTGAAGGTCTCTGCTCCGTTTATGCGTCTCGCATGTTCAAGGCGGTGCGGGACTTGATCAACTGCGATAACCCGGTTAGCTCCTTTTTTCCACGCGAATTTTTGCGCCATTAAGCCGATCGGACCTGATCCCAGAATCACGACTGTATCTCCTTTTTTCACTCCGCTGTGCTGGACGCTCCAAAAGGCGGTCGGCATGACATCTGACAGAAGCAGCACCTGCTCATCTTCAAGCTCACTGTCTGCCGGAACCAGAAAAGAAGAGAAATCAGCATAAGGAACACGTAAATATTCAGCCTGCCCGCCGGGATAATTACCGTTAAACTCCGAAAAACCGAATAAGCCGCCGGCATCTGTATGAGGATTTGGATTAGATTCATCACACTGGCTTTCCATCTGGTGCTTGCAATAATGACATTCTCCGCAGCCGATGTTAAAAGGAATCACGACCCGGTCGCCTTTTTTCAGCTTTTTGACTTGACTGCCCGTTTCTTCAACGATTCCCATCGGCTCATGCCCGACGATATAACCCGGATCGGCGGGTATTCCGTTTTTATATAAATGAAGGTCTGAACCGCATATCCCGGTTGCGGTGATTCGAACGATGACATCTCTCTCATCTTGAATGGCGGGTGCCGGGACTTCTTTCACTTCCATATGTTCTTTTCCTTGGTATGTCAGTGCTTTCACACTTGGTCAGCTCCTTTTTCATCACTCCTTCCCTTTTCACCTGCTTCTAAACTTGGCCGGTATGTTATTCGGCCCGCTGAATATCCCATTGAAAAGGTTCTTCAAGCTGCGACCAGTCGGAATCGAACTCAGACGGCGTGAGCAGGCACTGATCCAATTCCTTTGTAATGGCTGCTTCATCTAAATCTGTTCCGATAAACACCAGGTTCGTATGACGGTCTCCGAATTGGTCGTCCCAATCTTCCAGAATCTCCGGTTCCTGCTGTTTGATCTGCTCCTGCTCAAGTTTCGGCATTGCCGCCACCCAATAAGAAACAGGCTCAATCGAAACCGCCGGACCCGCCTGAGACATCAGCAGCGCAAG
Organism: Bacillus sp. GW821-FHT11D08; assembly: GCF_058808515.1. Taxonomy (NCBI): domain Bacteria; kingdom Bacillati; phylum Bacillota; class Bacilli; order Caryophanales; family Bacillaceae; genus Bacillus; species Bacillus sp. GW821-FHT11D08. The sequence goes on along the minus strand of NZ_JBXARS010000008.1, from coordinate 198,596 downwards.
GCTGTTGCGGGTTGCGCACCAAACAATTCCTTTTGCGCGCACAATGCTGTCAGGCATTGATTGATGCAGCCAGCTATCAAAACGAGCGGTATGAAACGGCAGACGCCGCGAGTACACAAACGAAGTGATGCCGTACTCTTCCGTTTCCGGAGTGTGCGCTTCATGACCTGCCGTCAGCTCCTTTATCCATCCTGCTGATGAACTCGCTTCCTCAAACTCAAATAAACCGGTATTCAATATGCATTCGGCAGGCACTTCTCCGCGGACGGACCGGATCAGTCTGGCGCGGGGCTGTAATGCGCGAAGGACCGTTTCCAGCTGTTCAAGCTCTTTTTCGCCCACCATGTCGCATTTATTTAAAATGAGTACATCACAAAACTCGATTTGGTCAATTAATAAATCGGCAATCACCCGTTCATCCTCTTCTCCTACCGCTTCCTTCCGGTCAAGAAGGCTGTCACCGGACTGGAAATCATGCCAGAAGCGGTTTGCATCCACCACGGTCACCATTGTGTCCAGCCTGCAGAATGTTGTCAGATCAATGCCCATTTCTTCATCTATATAAGAAAATGTCTGGGCAACGGGAATCGGTTCGCTGATCCCTGTTGATTCAATCACAATATAATCAAATCTGCCGTCTTTCGCGAGTTTCTCAACTTCGACTAATAAATCTTCACGCAGCGTGCAGCAGATACAGCCGTTGGATAATTCTACGAGTTTCTCATCCGTCCTTGACAAGCCGCCTCCCTGCTTCACCAAGCCCGCGTCTATATTTACTTCGCTCATGTCATTGACGATGACGGCAATTTTTAAACCGTTGCGGTTTTGTAAAATATGATTCAAAACGGTCGTCTTTCCGGCACCAAGATAGCCGCTCAATACTGTAACCGGAATTTTTTTCATAAAATAGCCTCCTGACAAAATAGAATTATTACGATTTATACCCCGCACCTGCCTTATTATCATCATGATGTACATTATTATAAATCGTAATCGTTACTATTTATTCTGATGTATTCTCCGTTTAAAATCAAGTGAAAAATAATCAATCATAAAAAAGACACGCTGTCATACGTGTCTTCCGCCCAAACTTAAACATCCGCAGGACTGTTTTCAGTGCCACAGCTTTTTCTCCAAAAATAGCCTGCGGCCAGAACAAGCACAAATGCGAGCAATGTGATACATGAGAAAGAGATAAAACCGATCGCATAAGTTCCCGTCATCTGCTTCAATGATCCTAAAATATTCGGAAGGAAAAAACCCCCTATGCCGCCGGCTGCTCCGACGATTCCCGTCACCATTCCGATTTCTTTTGCAAAGTGCTGAGGGACAAGCTGAAATACCGCTCCGTTGCCCATACCGAGCGCCATCATTCCGATAAACAGCAGAACGATCACCGTTGAAAGCGGAGGCAGGCTGCTGACTCCCGCCATACACAGAGCCGCGATGACAAACAGTACAGCCAGAACTTTCGCACCTCCCGCCCGGTCTGAAATCCAGCCTCCTGCAGGGCGAAAAAAACTGCCCGCTGCGACACATATTGTGACGAAATCACCGGCATGGATTTTTGACAATTGATATTGATCAACGAAAAAAATCGCCAAAAAACTTGATAATCCCACAAAACCTCCGAAAGTGACGCCGTACAGAAGACAGAAACACCATGTTTCCTTCTGCCTGAACACGTGAAGGCAGTTTTTAAGCGGCTGCGGTGCGGGCTGTGCAGGAGAGTCCTTCGCCATGACGATAAACAGTATAAAAACGATCATCAACGGAAGAAGCGCAATTCCCATTACACTGTGCCACCCAAACTGTTCCGCAAGGCGGGGACCGAACAATGTCGCAAACAAAGTGCCGCTGTTGCCGGCACCTGCTATCCCCATTGCAAGCCCCTGCAAGTGAGGCGGATACCACCGGCTCGCCATCGGAAGCGCAACAGCAAAACTTGCGCCCGCTACGCCCAGCAGAATGCCGATCGCATACAGCTCAGTCAAAGAACGGCCGCCGAATGCCCCCCAAAGCAGCGGGATCATCGTGATCAGCATCCCGATCACGGCTGTTTTCTTCGGCCCGATCCTGTCCGTTAACACACCTAAAATGATCCGAAACACAGATCCTGATAAGATCGGCAGAGCCACGACAAACCCTTTTTCAAAAGAAGATAACCCGAAATCCTGAGAAATATAAACGCCGAGCGCCCCCAGCATTACCCAAATCATAAAACTCACATCAAAATATAAGAAGGAACAGAGCAGAGTGAGCGGATGACCGCTTGTTTTTAATTCCGACAGCTTCATAACATTCTCCTTTCCGGTCTTCTATCATTTCAAATTGCTGAATCAAGAATATATGACGGGCATTCACCGGAAAAGACATGTGTAAGATAATGCGACACATTTAATGCGTTAATCAGGCAATGTGCCATAATTTCTCATAGAGAAGCAATCTTACTGGCAGCTGCAAAGGAGGTTTGGCGAATGAAGAAACAACGATTAATTGCAGCAGGGAACGGAATGGCCGGAATCCGCTGTATTGAACACATTTTAAAGATGAACCGTGACATGTTTGAGATTGTCATTTTCGGAAGCGAACCTCATCCCAATTACAATCGCATTCTCTTATCCTCCGTTTTACAAGGTGAGGTTTCGCTTGATGACATTACGCTGAATAGCCGCGAATGGTACGAAAAAAACGGAATTACGCTTTACACGGGAGAAACGGTTGTACACATTGATACAGAACGGCAGGTTGTCACAACGGATCGAAAGCGCAGCATGACTTACGATCAAATCATCCTTGCAACGGGCTCCTCTCCTTATATTCTCCCCATACCCGGAGCAGATAAAGAAGGTGTGTACGGCTTTCGGACAATAGAAGACTGCCAATCCCTTATCAATGCGGCCGGCCGGTATCAAAAGGCGGCGGTCATCGGCGCCGGTTTATTAGGTCTTGAAGCGGCCGTCGGCTTACGGCAGCTCGGCATGGACGTCAGCGTCATTCACCACTCTTCCGCCATTATGCAAAAACAGCTTGATCCAACGGCATCCCGCCTGCTGCAGAAAGAGCTGGAACGAAAAGGCTTAGTCTTTCTTTTAGAGAAAGACACGGCATCCATTACAGGGAACTCACGGGCGGAAGGCATCCGTTTCAAAGACGGTTCTTCCATAGAAGCAGACCTGATTGTCATGGCCGCCGGTGTGAGGCCCAATATCCGATCGGCTGCATCTGCCGGACTTTCAGTGAACCGAGGAATCATCGTCAATCAATTCATGCAGACGAACAAACCGAATGTGTATGCCGTCGGTGAATGCGCGGAGCATGACGGGATTGTATACGGATTGGCGGCGCCGCTTTATGAACAGGGAAAAGTGCTCGCGCAGCATCTATGCGGCGTCCCGTGCGAAGGGTTTCAAGGCTTTGCACAATCTGCAGCCTTAAAAATAGCCGGTATTGATGTATGGTCGGCAGGAAAGGTGCACGAGGATGAGCACACAGCCGGCATATTGTTCCATGATGAGCATGCAGGCATCTACAAAAAAGCGCTCTTTGAGGACGATAAACCGGCCGGCTTTATTTTATTCGGGGACACGCGCGGTAAACAGCGGCTTCTCGACAGTCTTGTGAAGCAAAGAGATATTTCCATCGTGAAAAAACAGCTCATGGAACCGGATCAAGGCGGTATATCCTTTGAATCCATGCCTCCCCATGAAACCATTTGCCAATGCAGCTCAGTGACCAAGGGCTCCATTGAAGAAGCGGTGAACAAATATGGCTTAAAAACCGCGGAGGAAGTGAAGCACATGACAAAAGCGTCCGGATCTTGCGGAGGATGCAGGCCGCTCGTTGAAGACTTGCTGAAGTATATGGCAAGCGATGATTACACAAAACCCTCCCGCCAGCCTTCGTTTTGCGGCTGCACCGATTTGACGGAAGAAGAAGTCATCGCCGAAATTCGCCGCCGTCCGTTCACTGATGCCGCCGAGATAATGAGAGAGATCGGCTGGAAAACAGAAAACGGCTGCCGCATTTGTATTCCGGCGCTTCACTATTACTTGGAAAGGACGCGGCCTGATTTTATGCAGTTCAATGAAATATCGGCAGAAGAGACATGCACCCTGATTCCGCAAATGTACGGCGGACTGACAAGTGCGGCAGAGCTCAAAAACATCGCAGACGTCATCGAAGCATACGGCATCCCCGAGGTTTCGATGACTGACAGTCACCGGCTGAGGCTTTCCGGAATAAGGCCAAATGACCTTGCAAGCATCAGAAAAGCACTGAACATGCCGGTTTTCTCCCCCCGGCACCGCTGGACGATGCAAATCAAAGCATGTACGTGCGGACAGCATCGCTCCTTTCAAGAGCTGGCAAGCAGGATTGAACGAGATACCGACACGCTTGCCGTACCCGCTTATGTATCCGTCAGCTTGTCATGTGAAAACAATTGCACCGATGCTTACATTCAGGATATCGGCGCGCTTCAGACACAAACTTGCTGGGAGATTTATATCGGGGGCGTCCGCGGAAAACAAGCCCGCGCCGGCAGCCTTTTTTGTGTGACGGATAACGAAGACAGTACCGCCGCTATGATGAAAGGCCTTATTCAATATTATCGCGAAACGGCTCACTACAACGAAGCGATTTATCAATGGGTTGACAGACTCGGCCTCGTCCATATCAGAGAAATGCTGTTTGAAGAAGATATGCGGACACAGCTTCTGAAAAATCTCCGTTCAGACATATCCCTGCTGCAAAACCTGTCTGCCGGGAAAACGCCATACGAAAGGATGAAGCTTTTTGACTGAACCGATGCTCCGTTATTTCCGTGACAAACTGCAAGATATTCAATCGGAAAAAACATATGAGACGCAATGCCCGTTCTGCAGCATGCAATGCAAAATGCAGCTTACGGAACAAACCTTCGCGGCACGGAAGAAATACACTGCAATCGGCATTGATAATCCGACGACACATGGCCGTTTATGTACAAAAGGCATGAATGCCCATCAGCATGCCGTGCACTCTTCCCGCATTACACGCCCCCTGCTTAAAAAAAACGGTGAATTTGTGCCTGTCTCTTGGGCTGAAGCACTGAATCGCATAAAGGAACAAATCAATCTGATCCAAACCGAACACGGCAATGATGCGATGGCCGTCTACGGGAGCGCCTCAATTACAAATGAAGAAGCCTATCTGCTTGGAAAGTTCGCACGGGTCGGCTTACAGACGAAATACATCGATTACAACGGGCGGCTCTGTATGTCTGCCGCAGCAACGGCGGCCGGCCAGACATTCGGCGCGGACAGGGGCCTGACAAATCCATTATCGGACATTCCGCATACACGTGTCATCATCCTGGCAGGCACCAATATCGCGGAATGCCAGCCGACAATCATGCCATATTTTGATAAAGCGAAAGAAAACGGGGCTTACATTATCGCCATTGATCCCCGGGAAACGGCGACGACCAAAATAGCCGATCTTCACCTGAAAATCAAGCCCGGTACAGACGCCGCCTTGGCAAACGGACTCGTCAAAATCTGCATTGACGAACAGCTTACAGACAAAGACTTTATCCGCACACGAACAAACGGATTCGATAAGCTCAAACGGCATACCGACGCTTTGGATCTGAAAGAGATCTCCGAGCAGACAAGTGTTCCTTTGGAGCATATACGAAAGGCCGCCGTGAAGTTTGCCAAGGAAACATCCGGCATGCTGTTTACAGCGCGGGGGATCGAACAGCAGACTGACGGTACCGCGGCAGTGAAAGCTTTCTTAAATATAGTGCTGATCACGGGAAAAATCGGCAAGCCCTTCTCAGGTTACGGGGCGATTACCGGTCAAGGCAACGGACAAGGCGCGAGAGAACACGGCCAAAAAGCGGATCAGCTTCCGGGCTACCGTTCTATCGAAATTGAAGAACACCGGGCGCATATTACGAAGGTGTGGGGGATTCATCAGGATGAGCTGCCGCGAAAAGGCGTCTCAGCCTATGAAATGATAGAAAAAATAGATAGCGGCGACATCAAAGGACTGTTTCTCATGTGTTCCAATCCGGCTGTTTCCGGCCCAAATGCGAATTTCGTCAAGCAGGCAATCAAGAAACTGAGATTTTTTGTCGCAGTTGACTTATTTATTTCTGAGACCGCGGCATTCGCGGATGTGATTTTACCCGCCTCCTCTTATTTGGAAGACGAAGGCACGATGACAAATGTAGAAGGCCGCGTGACATTAAGAGAAGCGAGCCGCACCTGCCCCGGAGAAGCGAAACATGATTGGCAGATCATCTGTGACATTGCCTCCGCTCTTGGTAAAGGGCATTATTTTTCCTATACGTCGGCGGAGGAAATCTTTAACGAACTGAGAGAAGCGAGCCGCGGCGGAATCGCTGATTACGCAGGCATCACCTATGACAGGCTCAGGCGGGAAGGCGGCATTCAGTGGCCATGTCCTGAAGCGGATCACCCCGGAACCGGGCGATTGTTTGAGCACTCATTTGCCCATCCCGATCACAGAGCTGAATTAAGCGTGATTCCAAATGAACCGGCCGTCCCGAAAGAGAAACCGAGCGCCGGCTATCCGCTTTATTTAACCACAGGAAGGGTGATGTCTCATTACTTAACGGGTGTCCAAACGAGAAAAAGCTCCGCCCTGGCTGCAAGACATTTCGAATCCTTTGTGGAAATCCATCCAAAAACGGCGGCCGACTATCATATCGAAGACCGTGTTCTCGTGAAAGTAGAATCCCCCCGGGGCAGCATCACGGTCCGGAGCAGATGGTCGGAGAAAGTACGAAAAGACACGTTGTTTGTTCCCATCCATTGGTCTGACACGCAAAACGTCAACGACTTAATTGGTGAAGCCTTGGATCCGGACTGTAAAATGCCCGGTTTTAAGATGTGTGCGGTACGAATCAGCCCTATATAATTTTTCATAAAATTTTTAGATTTTTTAGTATTTTTTGTTACATTTCATAACATGCATCTTAAATATTTGTTTTTGCTGTGCTACGCTAAAAAAAAACAAAGATAAGGAGCGGATCATCTGATGGGAAAAAAACAGCTAGTCCTTGTTGGAAATGGAATGGCCGGGGTAAGAGCGATTGAAGAAATACTGCGTGTTTCAAAAGACGAATTCGAGATTACAATATTCGGGGCCGAACCTCATCCCAACTATAACCGAATCCTTCTGTCAAAAGTGCTGCAAGGCGATACCGACATTCAAGACATTACGTTAAACGATTGGAACTGGTACAAAGAAAACAACATTCAGCTGTATACCGGTGAAACAGTCATCAAAGTCGACACGGAAAACAAAACCGTCATCACCGATGCAGACAGAATCCAGCCTTACGATGAACTCATCCTGGCGACAGGCTCTGTCCCTTTTATCCTTCCGATTCCGGGCGCAGACAAACAAGGCGTCACGGCATTCCGGGATATAAAAGATACAGACACGATGCTCGCCGCGTCAAAACAATATAAAAAAGCAGCCGTCATCGGCGGAGGACTGCTGGGTTTGGAAGCCGCACGCGGACTGCTGAACCTCGGCATGGACGTGTCTGTCATCCACCTCGCCCCATTCCTGATGGAGCGCCAGCTTGACGCAGCGGCGGGACGCCTGCTGCAAAACGAATTAGAAAAACAAGGCATGACCTTTTTCCTTGAAAAGCAAACCGAAGAAATTCTCGGTACTGACCGTGTCGAAGGCGTACGCTTCAAAGACGGCACAAGCATCGAAGCTGACCTGGTCGTCATGGCGGTCGGCATCCGCCCGAATACACAGCTTGGCACAGAAAGCGGCATTCCGGTAAACCGCGGAATCATTGTCAACGATTATATGCAGACTGACATTCCGCACATTTACACGGTCGGTGAATGTGCCGAGCACCGCGGAATCGCATACGGTCTTGTGGCGCCGCTCTATGAACAGGCAAAAGTGCTGGCCAAACATATTTGCGGCATTGAAACAAAACCGTATGAAGGCTCCGTTCTCTCCACTCAATTAAAGGTATCAGGCGTCGAAGTCTTCTCTGCCGGTGACTTTAACGAATCAGAGGACAAAAAAGCGATTAAAGTGTTCGATGAGCAGGACGGCATTTATAAAAAAATCGTCCTGAGGGGCAATCAAATTGTCGGCGCTGTTTTGTTCGGAGACAGCAGCGAGGGCAGCCGCCTGTTTTCAATGATTCAAAAACAAGCCGATATCTCTGAAACCTCCAAAATATCAATCTTACAGCCTCTTGATCAGGAAGCAGGCGCAAGCATGACCGCGGCGATGAGCGACGATGAAATCATCTGCGGATGCAACGGCGTTTCAAAAGGCGCGATTATTCAAGCCATTCAGGAAAAAGGCTGCACATCTACGGACGAAATCAAAGCATGCACTGGGGCATCCCGTTCCTGCGGAGGCTGTAAACCGCTCGTGGAAGACATTCTTCAATATACACTGGGCTCAGAATTTGACGCGTCCGCGCAAAAAGAAGCGATTTGCGGCTGCACATCACTGTCGAGAGATGAAGTCGTAGAAGAAATCAAAGCCAAAGGGCTGTCCCATACAAGAGAAATCATGAACGTGCTCGGCTGGAAAACACCGGAGGGCTGCTCCAAATGCCGTCCTGCCCTCAACTACTACTTAGGCATGATTAATCCGGCTACATACGAGGATGACAGAACATCCCGTTTTGTGAACGAACGGATGCACGCCAATATTCAAAAAGACGGAACATACTCAGTCGTTCCCCGGATGTACGGCGGCGTGACCAACTCTCAGGATCTCCGCAAGATCGCCGATGTCGTCGACAAATATGAGATCCCGCTCGTTAAAATGACAGGCGGCCAGCGAATTGATCTCATCGGCGTCAAAAAAGAAGACCTGCCGAAAGTATGGGCCGAGCTTGATATGCCTTCAGGCTACGCGTACGGAAAAACACTCCGCACGGTAAAAACGTGCGTAGGCGAACAATTCTGCCGCTTCGGCACGCAAGACTCCATGGCACTGGGCATTGCGCTTGAGAAAAAATTCGAAGGGCTCAATACGCCTCATAAGGTCAAAATGGCCGTGTCCGCCTGCCCGCGGAACTGTGCGGAATCAGGCATTAAGGACCTTGGCGTTGTCGGCATCGACGGAGGCTGGGAGCTTTATGTCGGCGGAAACGGCGGAACCCATTTGCGCGCCGGTGATTTGCTGATGAAAGTAAAAACGAATGAAGAAGTTTTAGAATATGCGGGTGCTTACCTTCAGTACTACAGAGAAACGGCAAACTATCTGGAGCGGACATCCGCATGGCTTGAGCGCGTCGGTTTATCTCATGTCCAATCCGTATTAAACGATCCGGAAAAACGGCAGGAGCTCAACGACAGAATGAATGAGACACTCTCTGTCCACAAAGATCCGTGGCAATACTTCCTTAAAGATAAAAAAGCATCTCAAGATCTATTCGAAAATGTCGTCACGACTTCATAAAACAGTAAGGGGGAACGGACATGGTTAATAAAGATATGACAAAGGTTTGCATAGGCAAAGTAAACGAATTACCCGAGGAGTTAGGAAAAACCGTATATATAGAAGATAAAGAGCTTGCCGTATTTAAGCTTTCTGACGGGAGCGTCCGCGCCGTCGAAAACCGCTGTCCCCATAAAGGGGGCGTCTTGGCTGAAGGTATCGTCAGCGGAGAATACGTCTTCTGCCCGATGCATGACTGGAAAATCTCCTTAGAAGACGGAAAAGTCCAAGAGCCGGATCATGGCTGTGTCAAAACATACGAAACACTGATCGAAGGAGAGAATGTATACCTCCTGTATTGATCAGACCGGATCACTTTTTCAAGTGGTCCTTCATTTTTTAAATTGCTGAAGGGATGACGCCATCATGAAAAACGGAATCGTATATTTTGTCGGTGCCGGACCAGGAGACCCGGGGCTGATCACCGTAAAAGGAAAACAGGCTCTGGAGAAAGCGGATATTATTTTGTATGACCGGCTCGCAAACCCAAAGTTTCTTGAATATGCCTCACCGGACTGCCGGTTCATTTATTGCGGAAAGCTGCCCGACCGCCATTTTATGAAACAGTCTGAGATAAATGCCCTGCTGATTGAAAAAGCGGCGGAGGGCTGCACCGTAGTCCGCTTGAAAGGCGGAGACCCAAGTGTGTTCGGCAGAGTCGGCGAAGAAGCAGAGGCGCTTCATCAGCACGGCATCCGCTACGAAATGGTGCCCGGCATCACCTCGGGAATCGCAGCGCCGCTGTATGCGGGAGTCCCCGTCACCCATCGTGATTTCGCTTCGTCCTTCGCGATGATCACCGCTCATGATACATCATTGCATGGCAGGCCGAATCTCGACTGGGAAGGGCTTGCCCGAAGCGTTCAAACGCTTGTGTTTTATATGGGCGTTAAAAATCTGTCATTTATATGCCGTAAGCTTACGGAGTACGGAAAATCCCCTTCCGTCCCCGTACTCGTCATTCAATGGGGGACGTGGGGGCGGCAGCGGAGCGTTAAAGGAACGCTTCAGGATATCCATGAAAAAGTTCAAAGCCAAAACATCACCAACCCTGCCATTATCGTCATCGGTGATATTGTCAATTTTCAAACACACAGCTGGTTTGAAAGCAAACCGTTCATCGGGCGGCATATCATGGTTGTCACTCATGGCGATGAAGAACATACATTGACAGACAAGCTGCGCGAGTATGGCGCCGATGTTATTGAGTGGCCGAAGCGGATCGTTAAAAAAATGCCCGCAAACGAAAACATCCTGAAACAGATCAGCACCTTTGAACAACTATTTTTCACATCACGCCTTGCGGTATGCGAATTCTTTGACACACTGGCTTTCAAGCAGATCGACATCCGCCGGGTGACCGCAAGCCTGAATGCAGCGACTGAGGCCGCAAAGACGGAACTGACAAAACGGGGCTTTCTCCTATCCGAATGTCAAATTGATTCTCCGCATTCACTCATTGTAGGAAGCCGTCAAGCAGCAGAAAACTTGTCAGACTCAAAATCATGCCCGTTTTATATCACCCATGAACATATCGCAGATGAGCGGTTCACTTCCATGATCGAACGCACGATCAGCGAGTCTCCTCTGCAAATGATTATCTGTATGGGCAAAGAATCCGCTCAGCATTTGATCAGCGCCGGAAAACAAATCGGCATATCACCGGATCCGTCAGCAAACCGCCCTCCCGTCATCTGCATGGGCGAAGACGTCCCCGCCGGCTGCGGGTTTACCGCCGTGAAAAATCAGGAACAGTTATTTGCGTTTATACGAAATGAAATGAAAGACATGCTCGTTCACAGCTGATACGCCGGAATGCTTTTCTGACCCCCCAGACTCAACATCGGGGGTCAGCCCTTTTTTATTGTGTCACCAATTTTTTATGGTGAGTCGAATACATCGCCATCTGATCCGCCTGCGGGTCCAAATAGGCTTTGGCGCTGTTCACGGCGGTCGGCCCCTCCGTGAAACCGCCTGCAATCAATCTGAGCTTGCTTTCATAATGGGCGGCGTCACCGGCGACAAACACGCCCGGAAGATTCGTCCGCATATGTCTGTCAGCTTTAATCCTGCCTTCTTCTATCTCAAGCCCCCAGTCCTTCATCGGACCGAGATCAATTTTAAACCCATGGTTGATAATGAGCTCATCAAGCTTGATGACTTCAGAAAGTCCGGACTCAGTTTGGCAAACGGTGACGCTCTCGATCCGTTCTCCGGTGCCGTTGAGGTGCTTTAGACGATATGGCGCAAGCACCCGCACGGAAGACCGCTTCATTTTCGCCACGCTGCTTTCCAAACCGCCGAACTCCTCCCTGCGGTGCAAGACGGTAACAGACGCCGCAATCGGTTCCAGCTCATTCGCCCAGTCAACCGCGGTATCTCCCCCTCCTGAAATCACGACATGCTTATCTCGAAACGCATCAAGCTTCTCCACCTTATAATGAAGGTTCTTTCCCGAATACCGGCTCGCATCCGCGCTGTCAAGTTCATTGACCTCAAGCGTCCCCATGCCGACAGCCAAAATCACCGTGCGTGTATAGTGCTTTTCCCCTTTGGAACTTTCCAGCACAATGGTTCCGTCTTCCAGCCGTTCAAATCCGGTCACCCGCTGATTCAACACGATATCCGGCTTAAATGTCGCAGCCTGTTCCTTCAGCTGCTTAATCAGCTGTTCTCCGGCAATCCCGGGTATTCCGCCGATATCACGGATGATTTTTTCAGGGAAAAACATAGACACCTTCCCCCCGAGCCGCGGCAAAAACTCGATCACTTTCGTTTTCAGCTCGCGCATCCCGCAATAAAAAGCCGCAAACAGGCCGACCGGGCCTCCGCCTATAATCGTGACGTCATACACCTCATGATTTTCCGCCATCGTTCTGCCTCCCGTTTATATCTATACTTCAACATTTTTAATTGAGAATCAATATCAATAAAAGTATAACACACATCGAGCAGCTGTGTTTATTCATTTCTCTCTTGCGGGAAAGGAGTGATTCAGAAGTGAGGTTCTGAGATTGATAAGCGGGAAGGTATTAAAACTGAAACCAGTACGGTGACTGGTTTCTTTTTTATCTCTTTTTCATCAGCATGATATCGAGATACAGCTGGCACCTTGTCCTGAAGTCGTTTAAATTAATTGATGTCATGTCAAGAATCTGTTTGATACGGTAGTTCAATGTGTTTTGATGAATAAAAAGCTGTTCTGCGGCTGGTTTTGTTTTGCAGTTATTGAGGAGATAGATTTCTAACGTTTTCAGCAGTTCGGTACTGCTTTCTCTGTCTTTGGCTTTTAATAACGCTAAATCTTCGTTTACATATTCCAGTGAGGCGTTTTTTTCTTCGATGCTTTCAAGATAGCGGTAAATCCCGAGCTTACTGTATTCGTACGGGATATTTTCCTGGTTTCCGGTAATTTCGGCGGCCTTTATGACTTCAAGGGCCTCTATATAACTTTTGCCGAGCTTCAGGATGCTGCTGTATTCATTGCCGATTCCGATATAGATGGGAGTGGGGATCTTCTGAAAGTGAAAATGAGTCAGCAGTTTGTGGATGAATTCAGATGCTGCCGAAGTGCCGGAGCTTTTTTGCGAGAAGCTTGCGACGACGATGACAATATTGGAATCAATGGTTAAGACGTGACTGACTTTATCCCGCAAATTCAAGTACGATTTGATGTTTTCCTTCACATCTTCGACTGCCTCCCCATCCCCATTTGCGGCGTGCAGGACGACTACCGAAAAAACCGACGGCAGCACGGCGTTCATCTTTTCCGCTTCCCGCCTGAACTCCTTTTCAGAGGAGAATTGCTGAAAGATCGCCCGTTTCACCAGGTCTTCCGCTCTCTCTTCTTTTTCCTGTTTCAGCCGGTTCGTTTTATAGATGATTTTTCCGACATGGAATGAAGTTTCATATAAAAAATCGAGCTCCTCGTCCGTCAAGTTTCGGTCGAGCTCCTGAATCCAGATGTAGCCCATCACTTCGCCTTTATGTTTTGCGCTTACAACCACTCTCTGATTCAGTCCGATACTGTCTATTTTTTCGACACGGAACGGTTCAGGAACGGTTTTCAGCTTTTCGATCACCCCGTCCTTCAGAAACCTTTCAAAAATCTGCACGGGGCATTTTTTTGAAAATATCGTCTGCTGGTTGGCGGAGTCGAAGTGATTAATGTAATAAGAATTATAGGCAAGCAAAAAGAAATCCGCGCTTTCCAGAATAACGGGCTTCTGCAATTCATAACTGATGAAATCAATTAATTTATCAATGTCCGTAAATGAAAAAACTCTCTCTAAAAGCTCTTCCATACCTATTTCTCCTATGCTCTTTTTATCTTTATCATACTCTGCGGGGTGACTTTTTGTATAGAAAAAAATTCACATATTCCCAAAACGGAATTATCCGGAATTCTGTATCGTGAAAAGAGGAAAAAGGGCGGTCCCTTCTTCCTCTCGTTCCTTGCTTTTATTGAGAAAGTGTATCACGGTACTCATGAAACTGATCTGTGACATCTTTTGACGGAGCCTGTGTCAATAAGCTGACGACAAATACAGCGGCAAGGCTTACAGCAAAGCCCGGAATGATTTCGTACAAAAAGTCTGAAAGACCGGCATTCGCCCAAATGATTACGGTAATCGCTCCCGCAATCATGCCGGCGAGTGCCCCCCATTTCGTCATCCGTTTCCAAAATAAACTGAGCAGTACGACCGGCCCGAATGAAGCGCCGAATCCCGCCCATGCATAGCTGACAAGACCAAGTATCGTGTTGTTTTTCTCCCAGGCGAGCACCAAAGCGATGATTGACACCGCAAGCACTGCCATTCTCCCCAGAAATACGAGTTCCTTATCAGAAGCCGAACGCCTGAACATGGACTTATACAAGTCCTCCACTAAAGAACTGGACGTAACGAGCAGCTGAGACGAAATCGTACTCATAATGGCCGCTAAAATCGCAGAAATGAGAAATCCCGTAATAATCGGGTGGAACAGAATGTTGCCGAGCTGAATAAAAATGGTTTCCGGATCAGCCAGCTTCAGTCCGTTCTGGTGGTAATACGCGATTCCCGCAAGACCCGTAAACAGCGCGCCTAGTGCAGACAAAATCATCCATCCCATTCCGATCCGTCTGGCACGTTTGATTTCTTTCACAGATGTGATCGCCATAAAGCGCACAATAATATGCGGCTGCCCGAAATAGCCGAGCCCCCACGCAAATAAAGAAATAATGCCAAGGACGGTCGTCCCTTTGAACATGTTAAACAGTTCCGGGTTGACGGAACGGATATCGGCAACGGTTTCCCCCGGGCCGCCCGTATGGAAAATCGTCACAATCGGCACAAGAATAAGCGCCACAAACATAATGATCCCTTGAACAAAGTCCGTCCAGCTTACCGCCAAAAAGCCCCCGAACAAGGTGTAGGCGACAACGACGCCTGTCACGACCCACAGTCCCGTGTGGTAATTCAACCCTAAAATGCTGTTGAATAAGACACCTCCGGATACCATGCCGGATGATACGTAAAATGTGAAAAAGACGAGAATGACAAGACCCGAAAACAGTCTGAGAAGCTTCGTATGATCACCGAAACGGTTTTCAAGGAAACCCGGAATGGTGATGGAATTCCCCGCTTTTTCGGTATACGTTCTCAGTCTCGGCGCCACGAAAAGCCAGTTCGCCCACGCCCCGAGCACAAGCCCGAGCACAATCCAAGCGCCGCTTAATCCTGTCGAGAACATAGCACCCGGAAGCCCCATCAAGAGCCATCCGCTCATATCCGCCGCTCCCGCGCTGAGCGCTGTGACGGCAGGGCCTAAAGAACGCCCCCCCAGCATGTAATCCGTCAGATTTGACGTCCGTCTGTAGGCGAAATAACCGATAAACAGCATGCCCGCCATATAAATACAAATGGAAATAATCAACTGAATGTTTGCTATGGCATTTCCTCCTCCGCTTTATATGTTTATGGTGAAATGGACACCCCCCGCGAGGAGGATGCCCATTCAGTCCCTCTTAAAACATTTCACTGATTGTTTTCGCCTGCATGTGGAGGGCCAAATAATCCGGGCCGCCCGCTTTTGAATCAGTGCCGGACATTTTGAAGCCTCCGAACGGATGGTAGCCGACAATCGCTCCCGTACAATTGCGGTTGAAGTACAAGTTGCCGACATGGAATTCCTGTTTCGCCCGTTCAATATGTTTGCGGTTATTTGTAATGACCGCGCCTGTCAAACCGTATTCAGTATTGTTGGCCACTTCCAGCGCTTCATCAAAGTTTGATACTTTAGAAAACGCCACGACAGGCCCGAAAATTTCTTCCTGCATGAGTCTTGCTTTCGGATCAAGGTCAGCGAAGATCGTCGGCTTGATAAAGTAGCCTTTTGAATCATCTCCGGTGCCGCCGCTTACTAAACGGCCTTCTTCTTTTCCGATTTCAATGTAGCTCATGATCTTGTCGTAAGAACCTTGGTCGATGACAGGCCCCATATAAACATCTGCACTGTCAGGTTTAGCAGTTACTTTTGATTCCGTAATTTCAATGACACGCTCTAATACTTGATCATACACTCTTTCATGGACAACTGCACGTGAACCTGCAGAACATTTTTGTCCCGCGAAGCCGAATGCTGATGTAAAGATGGATTGAGCCGCCAATTCAATGTCCGCATCTTCGTCAACGACAACCGTATCTTTACCGCCCATTTCTGCAATGACGCGTTTCAGATGCTGCTGGCCCGGCTGCACTTTCGCCGCGCGTTCGAAAATTCTCGTACCGACTTCACGTGATCCTGTAAATGTGATAAGGCTTGTTTTCGGATGGTCAACAAGATAATCGCCTACTTCTGCTCCGCTTCCCGGCACAAAGTTGACTACGCCTTTTGGCAATCCGGACTCTTCAAGCACCTCAACAAATTTTGCTGCAATAACAGGTGTAGCACTCGCAGGTTTTAGAACCACTGTGTTTCCAGTAACGATCGGCGCCACTGTTGTTCCTGCCATGATCGCAAACAAGAAGTTCCACGGCGGAATAACAACTGTCACTCCAGTCGGCGTGTACACATATTGGTTTTTCTCGCCCTCACGGCTGTTGACCGGTTTGCCTTTTGCCAGTTCGATCATTTGGCGTGCATAATACTCCATGAAGTCAATCGCTTCAGCCGTATCTGCATCAGCTTCGTTCCAAGGTTTTCCCGCTTCCTTGACGAGCAGGGCGGAGAATTCGTGCTTTCTGCGGCGGACTTTGGCAGCTGCGCGGAACAAAACGGCCGCTCTTTCTTCAGGGGATGTGTATCTCCACTCTTCGAACGCTTTCGCAGCAGCTTCAATCGCTTGCTCAGCGTGCTCCTGGGACGCCTTTGACACTTTTCCGACGACTTCTTCTTTATCAGCCGGATTGATTGAAACGATTTTCGCTTCCGTCTCTACCTTTTCACCGTTGATGACGAGCGGATAATCTTTTCCCAGATACTCATTTACCGTCGCAAGCGCTTTCTTAAATTCTTCAACGTTCGATTGATCTTGGAAATTCGTGAATGGTTCGTGTTTATAAGGTGTAGTCATTGTCATCTCTCCCTTTTTTACTTCTTAGTCATTCCTTTAAAGGCGAATGCGATGTTTGAGGGGCGTTCGGCGAGCCGTCTCATGAAATAACCGTACCAGTCATCCCCGTAAGGCAGGTAGACTCTCATGCGGTATCCTTCTTCCACCAGGCTGAGCTGGGTTTGCGAGCGCATGCCGTACAGCATCTGAAACTCAAAACGGTCGTTTGGAATGCCGTGCTCTTTGGCAAGCTGTTTTGTAAACTCGATCATTTTGTCATCATGCGTGGCAACTGCCGTATAATGTCCTTTTAAAAGCTGTTTGCGGATGAGTCTTTTATAATTTTCATCGACGTCGCTTTTTTCAGGATAGGCCACCTTTTCCGATTCTTTATAGGCCCCTTTGACAAGCCGCAGAAACGGATTCAGCGGGCTGAGGTCATCAAGATCCTTCTCCGTTCTGTACAGATAGGCCTGCACCACGGTGCTTACATATTCATACCGGCTTCGGAAGTCTTTAAAGATATCCAGCGTTTTCTGGCATCTCGTTTCATCTTCCATGTCAATCGTCACCATGACTTTATGTTTTTCAGCCGTCTGGAGGATTTTCGTCATATTTTCATAGACGAGATCGAGATCTATATCAAGACCTAAAGACGTCATTTTTAATGACACTTGGGAATTCAGCTGTTCATCAGCGATTAAGGCGATGGTCTGCATGCACTCCTCGGTGCGTTCTTTCGCGACATCACCGCTGTTGACAAATTCCCCCAAATGATCGACAGTAACTGACAGCCCCTGGCTGTTCAAATGTCGGATTGTCGGGATAGAACTGCGGAAATCCATTCCTCCGATGATTTTGCCGGCTGCCACACGGCTTCCCCAGCTTCGCGCCATCTTATTGAGAAAGCTGCTCTTGGATAAAAATAAGAAAAAATCTCTTGTAATCACTTCCAACCTTAACACCCCGCAATCTAAGAAGTATTTGTATGAGTCTATTGTAAATGGACAAAACATCCTCTCACAATATTCTAAAAATACAAAGATTCTGATAAATTTTTGTGGTTTTACCACAATCAGCTTCTTAGATAGCAGGCGGATTATGCCGAAAAAAGGCGGACGGAAATGACGGCAATCGTCAATTTCCGCCTTTTTCCTCCCACGCCTCTTCGACGGTCTGAATCAATAGCTGATTCAGTTCCTCCGTTATGTCAGGTTTCGGCGTTTTGATCGTTTTGACATAGTGCCCGATGCGTTCTATTTCTTCTTCTATAAACGCATGAATAATCGTATTTCTCGGTTCCGGAGCCAGCTCCTGACCGCTTTTTTTCCTTGTAAGCAGTGTATTGATTTCAGAAATGAGCGCTTCATCCGTCAATAAGGCATCGGCCAGTACGGGAAATGACATCGGCGGTACGGAGCCGAACGTTTCGATCCATCTGCAGGCAAGGAGAGGACGCAGAACATAAAAATACTTTTTAATCTTCACTTCACTGCCCCGCAATTCCGTTTTTTCATTCCGTTTTGCCATATTGAGATAATGATAGATGCCGGCTTCAGGCGAAAAGGCGCGGATTTTCAGTTTTCGAAGCTTTTCAGCCGCTGAGAAAGCTTCATAATAGATCATCTCAGAAGAGAGCCATTCCAAAAGAGGCGGATTTGATTTTTTAAAAAGCCTAAGCGCTTTTCTCAGTTCCCAGCCGCTGATGTCAAGCATGTCATGAATCGGCTCTTCTATGACATCCCTATGCGGTTCGATCGAAAAGTACCATTCTTTTTTCGGCACATAGAGAAACCGTACATCGTAGTCGCTGTCTCTTGACGGAAACCCCCATGCGCGGCTCCCTGATTCTACGGCGTAAAGCACCTTGACGCCATGCTGTGCTTCAATTCGTTTTAATTCTTCGATGATCCTTTGTTCCATCTGTATCCGTCCTTTTCCGTGATGATTCCTGAAAAAAGCCCAAGTACTTGGGCTTTTCGCGGCTGTCAGCCTTTCAGGTGCGCTTTCAGAAAGGCCAGCTTTTCCGTATGGAAAGAAGGTATGTATTCATGTCCGAAATACCGGTAAACCTTCAATTCTTTTTCCGTTTCCAGATGATTGTAAGCGGCAAACACCGTCGACGGCGGAGTCACGCGGTCAATCAGGCCGATGGACATGAGCACCGGAACTTTTACGCGGTCCGCCAGATTCATGATATCAAAATAGGCCAGTGTATTCATCGCGGCCTTCTCCGTTTCAGGGCTGCCGTTCTTTCTGAAAAAGGAGTTAATCTCAAGATACGGCTCATCAAGAGCGACATCAATGGCCCGCTCAAAATTGCTTAAATAAGGATAATCGGCCGCAACCGCTCTCGGAATGTCAGATAGTGCCGCCGCGGCGATTGAAAGTCCGCCTCCCTGGCTCCCGCCGATGACGGCGATCCTCGTTTCATCCACTTCATCAAAGCCGCTGATGACTTCCAAAGCCCGGACGGCGTCTAAGTACACGCCGCGGTAATAATATGTATCTTTATCTAAAATCCCTTTCGTCATCCAGCCGGGAACGTGTCCGTGCGGTGAGACGCTTGTATCTGTGCTGCTGTGCTGACCGCGGACAAGCATGCCGAATGCGGCATATCCGTGTAGCGCCCAATTTACGATGTCATGTATATCCCCGTCATAGCTCGCGTTATAGCCGTGATATTTCACGATGGCCGGATGCGGTCCTTGCCGGTCGGGAACGGCGTACCATCCCTCAATTTCCGCCTTGCCGAAGCTTCGGTATTTCAGCCGGAATACTTTCACGCCGTCAGCCGGGTAGCTTTCAGCCTTCAATTCAGGCTTTGCCTCTTCCTTTGCAAGCTCATGTAATGATGATGCCCAAAAATCCGAAAAGTCATGAGGAGCGGTTTTATTTGGTTTATAGGTTTGCAGTTGGTCGAGCGGCAAGTCGTATAATTGCATATCCGATTATTCTCCTTTGTTTTATATGTTTTAATTTTCTGACTCTATCTTAACACGATTTTACACTCATTTTCTAAACATTTTAATAAACGTTTGTTTAAAAACAAAAAAGCCGTGCGCTCACAGCGTCACGGCTCTTTTTACATCGGCTGATACAAGTCCCAGCCGATTTTTAACGTTTCTACGATATAATCGGCGATTTCTTCTGGTTCCAGATTATCCGTCGCCACTTTTGAATTATGTTTATCATAGATGCTTTGGCGCTCGTTAAAGAGCTGCTGCATTTCATCCATGGAACGGTTATGCAGAACGGGACGGCTTTCAATCAGCAGATCAGCCCGCTGCTTCCAATTCTCCCACGATAAATCAAGATGGAGCACGAGGCAGTTTTCAAGGCAGCACTGTCTGATTTCCTCTTGTTTAAACGAACCGCCCCCAAGTGACACGATCTTGAATTTCGTATTGCGGCAGATATCTAATATATAGTCCTTTTCAGTCTGACGGAAAAAGGCTTCACCTTTTTTCTCAAACATTTCAGGGATGGACATATTGAAATCTTTCTCAATCTGCAGATCAATATCAATGAAGTCTCTGTATAATTTCTTAGCGACCAGCTGGCCGATTGTTGTCTTTCCGACACCCATGAATCCGATCAGTACGATATTTCTTTCTCTTACGGGAATGGCACGTTTTGCGTTCATCTTCGGCGAAATCCTCCTAAGAAATGAAAAAGTTATGTTTATTATATGATAACTCAATATTGAAATATAGAGATAATGCAATGAAAGAAAACCCATCCTTTATTAAAAAGAGATGAGTTTTTCTTTCTATCGGAGCGTAATGCGTTCCACCTTTCCGACAATGAAAATATAAGAAAATGCCCCGATAAATGCGACAGCGCCGACAAACAGAATCGCTCCGTTATATGAACCGGTCGCAGAAACGATAAACCCGATGAGAAGCGGGGTGATAATGCCGGCCATATTGGCGAAAAAGCTAAAGACGCCCCCTGCCAATCCGATTGTTTCGCTTGGCGCGACCTCACTCAGCATCGTCCAGGATATATTGGACATGCCCTGCGCAAAAGAAGCAATGGATAAGATCGTCAAAACCGCGGGAGCAGAATCCGTAACATTCGCGAGCACGATGGAGCCTGTCAGCAGAAGACCGAGGATGACGGGCGTTTTCCGGGCAACGTTCACCGACACCCCCCGTTTCATCATGCCGTCAGACCAAAATCCGCCGAACAATACGCCGAAAAAAGCGGCGATATACGGGATTGATGCGGCGAAGCCGACTTTTAAGAAAGCCATGTGCTTTGCCTCCGCCAGATAAGTCGGAAACCATGTCAAAAAGAAGAACAGCGTGGAGGCTACGGCGAATTGGCCGATATACAATCCGACAAGCTTGCGGTATTTTAGAAGCTGGACGAAATCCGCCCACGATATCCTGCCGGCTGAATCAGACACCTCAGTCAGTCCGCCGCCTTCTTTAATATAATCAAGCTCCTCACGATTCACTTTCCGATACCCGTTCGGCTCGTGATACATTTTGAACCAGAAAACGGAGAAAACAAGCCCGAGCACCCCTGAGGAAATAAATACGGCGCGCCAGTCAAATGCCGTTAACACCCAGAATAAAACCGGTGTGGCGAACGCCAGCCCGACATATTCCCCCGCCGTATAAACACCCGTCGCAAAGGCGCGTTCCCGCCTTGGAAACCATGTCGTGACAATCCGGTTGTTTGCCGGAAACGCCGGCGATTCAGCTATGCCGATGAGCAGGCGGCAGCCGAATAGAAACCCGAAACTTGTCGCAAAAGCTTGTACTCCGGTAAAAACCGACCATACAAATAAAGAAATTCCGTATGTCCGTTTCGACCCGAATTTATCCAAAATGAGTCCGCCGGGAATCTGCATCCCCGTATAGGTCCAGCTGAACGCAGAAAAAACGATGCCCAAAAGCGCGGGGCTTATGTTCAGCGAATGTTGAATGGATGGGCCGACAATAGATACACTGGCTCGGTCTATATAATTAATCGCAGTGATAAAAAACAAAAGAACCAATATCACATAACGAGCGCGAGTCGGTTTATTGCGGACGGGACTGAAGGCCCTCAGCTCCGTTTCTTTTTTCAATGGCTTCTCCCCCCTTACTCGAATGAAATTAATTGTACAACACTTCGGTTAATTATTTAATACTTTGACGCAAAAAAGCGTTAAACAATTTGTGTGCCGCACTGACCTGATGCAGACACACCCCGCTTATAAAAAGTGTCTGCCCTTTTCACCTGTTTATCCGTATCGCACCCGGGGAAAAAGTACACATATGATAGGCAGTTACGGGAGGATTACCGATGAAACTGAGTTTTTGCACGACAGGATTTAAGAAAAAGCATATTTTTGACATCATTTCTTTCGCGAAGGAGCACTCCTTTGAGGGAATCGAACTGTGGTACGGACACGCTAAACAATATATAGAGGAAATCGGCCCGCTCGACAGGCTTTATCAGCAGCTTCAGGAGGAAGGCATCGGGGTGCCTGCCGTCAGTTTGTACACTGACTTCGCCACTCAGGATGAAAGGCAGGCGTTAAAGGATGTTCAAAGGGCATTAAGCGCGGCACGACAGCTGCACAGTCCCTTGATCAGAGTCTTTGCCGGCAATCTTCCTTCGCACCGGACGTCACCGGAAAAGTGGCAACGTGCGGTTGATCAATTTCAGCAGGCGGCACGGCTCGCAGATGACTATGAAGTCGATATCGGGCTTGAGATTCATTACGATACGTACGCGGATACACCGGAGGCGGCGCTGGCATTTTCGGAGGATGTCGGACATCCGCGGGTCCGCACCATTTTTGACGGCTCCAACCTACACGTCAATCACGTTGACCAAATGTCCGCTTTGGAAAAACTGTATCATACCGTCAGCCACATTCATCTGAAAAACTATCACTGGGATTTTGCCAACTGGTATCTCAGCAAGCCAACTCCGATTTTTCAAGGAGATCTCGATCAAAAAGCATTTTTAAAAGAGCTGATGAACAGACAATATGACGGTTTTGTTTCTCTTGAGTATTTTGGAGAACATGCCTTTACGCATATAAAGGAATCGCTCCGCGAATATACGTCTGTTTTTTCCCGCTGACTCTTCGATCGAAGGGTCTTTTTTTGTATCATATAAAAAAAGGGGGATATCATGATGATCATTTGGATAAATGGGGCTTTCGGTTCCGGAAAAACACAAACAGCGTTTGAACTGCACAGAAGACTGAAACCGTCTTACATATATGATCCTGAAAAGATGGGGTTTGCGATGCGTTCTATGATACCGCCGGATATCGCTGAAGATGACTTTCAAAGCTACCCTCTGTGGCGGGAATTCAATTACAGCATGCTTTCCTATTTGTCAGATACATATCAGGGCATCATCATTGTGCCCATGACCATTACGAACGTTCAATACTTCCATGACATTATCAGCAGGCTGAGACAGGATGGCCGGACCATTCACCACTTTACCCTGCTGGCTTCAAAGGAAACATTGCTGAAACGCCTGCGCACCAGAGCGGAAGGAAAAAACTCCTGGGCCGCAAAACAAATCGACCGCTGCATCAACAGCCTGTCTGATAGCCTCTTCACAGAACATCTCCATACAGACCAAATGTCTATTCAGCAGGTCGCAGAAACGATCGCTGCCCAAGCAAATCTGCCTCTTAAGCCTGATTCGAGAGGCAGCCTTCGAAGATTCACCGACAGATTGATGGTGAAGCTGAATCATATCCGTATCAAATAAAAAAACGTTTTGAAAAACATGTCCCTGATCCATGCAAATGGATCAATAAATAAAAAGCCCCTCTGAAGGGATGTTTTTTCAAATTAAGAAAAAAATTTTAGAAATAAAGAAGGAATTTTATGGATAATCATCTAATTATTAACACTGTAACACATTTCATTTGAAAAGGGAGTGCTCGAAATGAAATTCAAAAAAGTGTTAACCGGTTCTGCGCTGTCTCTTGCCTTACTGATGTCTGCCGCTCCTGCCTTTGCCGCATCACCAACAGCATCCGCATCCGCGGAAAATAGCCCAATCTCAACGAAAGCAGATGCCGGCATTAATGCCATCAAACTCGTTCAAAGCCCTAACGGCAACTTCGCTGCTTCTTTCGTTTTAGATGGAACAAAATGGATTTTCAAAAGCAAATACTATGACAGCAGCAAAGGGTATTGGGTAGGGATTTATGAAAGTGTAGATAAATAAAAATGAAATAAACAAAAAACCTCCCTTTCAAAAGGGAGGTTTTTTTCATTCTATTTCCACCAATCATCAAACATCGATGCCGGCACCTGGCGCTTATGCTCCGTACTGAGGTAGCGTTTTTCCAGCGCTTCAATCACTTCGGAAGAAACATCCTTGCCTTCTAAATAATCATCAATGTCATTGTATGTGATGCCGAGTTCGGTCTCATCAGTCTGCTGCGGTTTTTCATCGAGCAGATCGGCCGTCGGTAATTTCAAATACAGGCGTTCCGGCGCGCCGAGTTCTTCTAATAAACGTCTGCCCTGGCGTTTCGTTAATCCGGTCAGCGGCAGCAGATCAGCTCCGCCGTCACCGTATTTTGTGAAGAAACCGGTCACCGCCTCGGCCGCATGGTCGGTTCCGATGACAAGCAGCCCCTCTTGTCCGCCGATGGCATATTGAGCGATCATTCTCATTCTGGCTTTTACATTTCCTTTGTTAAAGTCAGACAGCTGATCGCCCGTGTCTTTTTTATACTGATCAGCGAACGCGCTGACAGCGGACTTAATATCAAATGTCCATGATTTATCAGGTTTAATGAATTTGAGCGCCAATTGGGCGTCATCCTCATCTTGCTGTGTGCCGTGCGGAAGGCGGACTGCGATAAATTCAGCGTTTCCGCCTTCTTCTCTGATGCTTTCAGCCGCCAATTGGGCGAGGCGTCCCGCAAGCGTGGAATCCTGCCCCCCGCTGATGCCGAGCACAAAGCCTTTGGCACCTGTTTTTTTCAAATATTGTTTCAGAAAGTTCACTCTGTCCTCAATTTCTTGTTTCGGATCAATTGAGGGCTTTACATGGAGATCATTCATAATTTGTTTCTGGATGCTCATCCCAATCACTCCTCCTGCATTGTTTCTTTATGATCCATTTCCCGTTCATGCTGAAAATGAATCATGCCACTATGTACGACTCTCTGTTAAATATAGCACAGGTGCAGATTTTAAGTGAATCAAATACACCGGGATCAGCTGATTTCCACCCGCAGCGCCGTGATGCTGTCTCCGTTGCATTTTCCTTTTTCAATCGGACAGGATGAAAACGCGACGACGAGATCCATTTCCGCACGGAGCCGTACATAATCACCCGCGTCAGAAAGAGGCGTTTCGACTGATAAGTTCCCCTTCTCATCGAGCACCGTGTTCATAAAGATGGCAAATGGGTAATGCATATGCGGCCGCGGCACCCCGAACGGTTCAAGCGCCCCGCTCATATTGTCATAGCACGTATCCTGGAGCTCGTCTTTATGCTTTCCGTATAAAAGCCTGTTCATATCCGGACGGCAGGCGGGAAGCAGCAGGTCATGCTTGCCGACTGTATCCTCAATCAGCGTCAGCATCGGCTTGTATAAATTCGAATAAATATGATCACCCGTTTTTACATGAATGGACTGGTTGGCATCAATCGTCGCGCCCTGATCAAGATGTTCATAAAAGTCCTTGGCATGATACGCCGTAAAATCAGCCACCTGCTGCCCTTCCACATCGACTACTTTTATAATCTGCCCTTTGTGAACCTTCAGGCCGAGCCCTTTTTTCGGCGGTACGATAAATTGCTGTGTCATCAGACTGCTCCTTTTTTTCTTCTATTATGAACCCCGGCCGTTTGTTTCATGTAAAGCAATTTATTGGATGTATATTCCCCTTCTGACGGCCGCAATCTAAGCTTTGATAAAGGGGTTGAACTTCATGAGTAAATCACAGGACCAGCCTAAAGGGAATCTCGCTTGGTGGCAGCTCTCCTTAATCGGCGTCGGCTGCACAATCGGGACGGGCTTTTTTCTCGGGTCCAGCATCGCTATTGTCAAAAGCGGATATTCCGCGCTGATCTCATTTCTTATTGCCGGGCTTGGCACCTATTTTGTCTTTGAGCAGCTCGCGAAGCTCTCGGCCAAACAGCCCGAAAAGGGGTCTTTTTGCGCTTATGCGAGAAAGGCTTTCGGCACTTGGGCCGGTTTCAGCAACGGATGGGTGTACTGGTCGTCCGAGATGCTGATCACTGGAAGCCAGCTGACAGCGATCTCGCTTTTTACGAAGCATTGGTTTCCGAATGTGCCGCTGTGGATTTTCGCCTCCATCTATGCGGTGCTCGGTCTCTTGATTATATTTACGGGGCTGTCCGTTTTTCAAAAAACGGAAAATGTGCTCGCTGTTGTCAAGACGGCGGCGATTGTTATGTTTATCGTCATCGCCATATTGGCGCTGTGCGGTATATTTTCTCATAAACCGGATGTACAGGTGCCGAACGAATCAAAGGATTTGTTCCCGCACGGAGCGATGGGGTTATGGACCGGATTGATTTATGCGTTTTACGCCTTCGGAGGAATTGAAGTCTTGGGGCTGATGACCGTGCATTTGAAAAAGCCGGAGGAAGCCTCAAAATCAGGCCGGCTGATGCTTGCCGTTCTTGCGGTGATTTACGTCATTTCTCTCGGCCTGGCGCTGCTGTTAGTGCCGCTGGGCAAATTCACCGAACAGGACAGCCCGTTTATTACATCGCTGAAGGGTTTTCATTTAGATATCATTCTTGATATTTTTAACGGGATTTTTATTATTGCGGGATTTTCCACGCTCGTCGCCTCGCTGTTTGCCGTGACGACATTGCTTTGTACGATGGCAGATGACGGAGATGCGCCGAAATGCTTCAGATTAAAGGAAAACAAAAAAATCTGCTGGCCTGCGCTCGGATTAACGTTTGCCGGACTCATCGTCTCCATCATCCTGTCATTGGTGCTGCCGAAAAATATATATGAACACATGACAACCGCGGCGGGACTGATGCTTCTTTATACGTGGCTGTTCATTTTGTTCTCAGGCAAGAAACTGCTCGAAACAACAAAGATGGGAACCGTACAGATTGTTATCGCCCTTGTGCTGATTGTCGCGGCCGTCTCCGGGACGCTGTTTGAGAAATCGAGCCGGCCCGGTTTTCTGGTCAGCCTTTGTTTTCTCGCCGTCATTGCGATCGTGACATGGATCGTACAAAAAAAGCAGGGACACAGCCCTGCCGGATCATAGCTTATTTCGTCGGTTTAAACAGTCTCTTCAAATAAGAAAAGGGACACTTTGACACTTGCGTCTCATCATCACGGAGGAAATATTGCTTCCATTCTAAATTGTCTTTTCCTCCGTACCACCCCAATCGGGGATGAAGAGGGGCTTCATCATACGCCTCTAAGCGTTTTCTGATCAGCCGGCTCATGTTTCGTCCGAACGCGGTTGAATCATTTAATCCTTCGAAAACCCATCTCGGCTGAAACGCGAGCATAAAAAACGGGAAGCTTCTGCTTTGTCTCGCTTCATGCGCAGGCGTCGCGCACAGAATAAAATACGGCTCGCCGTCAAAGCAGAACTCCCATTTATAATGTTCAGGGTCTTCCGGTATGTCTTCCGGCCAGTCTTTCGGGTCGCAGCCGCTCAGCCGGTTTAAAAAAGACCAGAACAGCTCTTCATACGCCTCAACGGAATAATGCTCAGCTAAATCCTCAGGCGTATCAAAAATCACAAGCAGCGACGCGTATTTTCCGGTATTCCTTGATATCTTTCCGTACTCGGACAGCAGCATCCCCACTTCCTCCGGGGTTCCCTCTTCGCGGGGATCACCCGCAAAAGATATCCGGAGCTGATCTGTCAAAAATCCCTGACGTCCCGGAATGCACGGAAACGCGTCCGCTTTATCGCCTACTTTTTCTGATAGAAGCTCAAAAGCGACTCTCTGCCAATTTGGCAGATCCAATAACTTTTCCTCAAGGCAACTTTTTGTGTACAGCTCGCTTGCCATCGGCCCACCTCCAGTATCGTCATGATACGTTATGATGGAGACAGGCGATGGGTGACAGTCCTTCTATTTATGAGATGAGCATTTGAATCCCCTGCCAGCCGAAATAAAATCCGAAAACGATCAAAGACACACCCGCCGCTCCCGTCAGCCAGCGAAGCGCTGTTTCATGAAGGAGATTTCTGAAAGTGCTCGCGGCGATCGCCATGCAGAAATCCCAGATCAAAATGCCGAGAAGAATGCCGGAGCTGTAAATCAAAAGCTGATTTGCATCGAAGGATTCAGCGGTTTTAGCGAGGATGCTGCCGTATATGCCGAGCCAGAATAAAATGCTCAGCGGATTGGAAAGAGAAATAAAAAATCCCGCGCCGAATGTTTTGTAAAAAGCCGGTTTTCCTTTTCCGCTTCTGACATTCATGGCTTCCCTGATATTTTTTAGCGTTTCGACTCCCGTATAGGTCAGCACGAAAAAACCGAAGAGCCACAAAAACGTTTTAACGAAAGGCGCCGTCAAAAATTGAGACAGCCCGAAATAGATCAGAATCATATACAGCCCGTCCGCGGCCATGGCGCCAAGACCGAAAATCCATGCATGCCAAAAGCCGTTTTTGATGCCTTTGTCAATTTGCGCCGCATTGACCGGGCCGACAGGTGCTGACAATGACAGCCCGAGAACGATGTAGCTTAAAAAGATGTTCATTGGCTTCCCCCTCATTCATGCAACTTGTACAAGTTATTCATGAATGGGCCGTGCTATGATATATTATTTTAATTTCTCAAGCTCGTCTTCCATCATGTCCGTCGCTTTTCCTAAAAAATCGAATATC
This sequence comes from Bacillus sp. GW821-FHT11D08, assembly GCF_058808515.1. Classification (NCBI taxonomy): domain Bacteria; kingdom Bacillati; phylum Bacillota; class Bacilli; order Caryophanales; family Bacillaceae; genus Bacillus; species Bacillus sp. GW821-FHT11D08. The sequence goes on along the minus strand of NZ_JBXARS010000008.1, from coordinate 169,712 downwards.
AGCCGCAGTTCTTCTTCTTTATATTGTCGGCAAAGGCTGATCGTGGACTGGGATAAGGAGCTGAACAATTGCTTCACATTCGCCTTTCCGGCTGTCAGCGGCACGATAATCACCCGACGTTTGTCTTCGGGGTCTTTTTTCCTCATGACATATCCCGCTTTTTCGAGCCGGTCAATGAGCGCCGTTACCGAACCTGTGCTGAGACCGGTTTTTTTCCCAAGCTCGCCTGCGGTCATCGGGCCTGCTTCATTTAAGATATCAGCTGATTTTAAATCGGTCGGAAACAGACCGAGAGATTGAGCGGCCGCCTGATGAAAAAGGATCGTCCTTGTGGCCATCTTTCGGAATAACTGTATCGCGGTTTCCTCCGTCTCGCTTCTGGTATTTCTTGTTGACAACTGACAGGCCTCCCTATAAAATCAATTTATCTTGACGATCAAGATAATTTTCGGCAAATCTAATATGATCATAGCAAATTTAATGATCAAAAGTAAGTATGGGAGGAAAAAGCATGGAACAAACAGCCGCGAAGGACGCCTCGACGAAGTTTGTCGTCATCGGTCTTTTGCTGGGCATTTTAATGTCGGCTATGGATAATACAATCGTTGCCACTGCGATGGGAAATATCGTGGCGGACCTCGGAAGTTTCGATAAGTTCGCGTGGGTGACGGCATCATACATGGTAGCCGTTATGGCCGGTATGCCGATTTACGGAAAACTGTCCGATATGTACGGACGCAAACGTTTCTTTTTATTCGGTCTTATTCTTTTCTTAATCGGATCCGCGTTATGCGGAATCGCCCAAACAATGGATCAGCTCATTATTTACCGCGTCATTCAGGGAATCGGCGGAGGCGCGCTGATGCCGATCGCCTTCACGATCATTTTTGATTTATTTCCGCCGGAAAAACGCGGAAAAATGTCGGGCATGTTCGGTGCCGTTTTCGGCCTGTCCAGCGTTCTCGGGCCGCTTTTAGGCGCGCTCATTACCGACTCCATCAGCTGGCACTGGGTGTTTTACATCAACGTGCCGATCGGTATTTTATCATTGTTTTTCATTCTTCGTTATTATAAAGAATCCCTTGAACACAAGAAGCAGAAAATCGACTGGGCCGGCGCAATCACGCTGGTGGTTTCCATTGTCGGTCTGATGTTCGCTCTTGAGCTCGGCGGAAAAACATATGATTGGAACTCCGTGCAGATCATCGGTCTGTTCGCTGTGTTCGCCGTGTTCTTTATCGCCTTTTTTATTGTGGAAAGAAAAGCGGAAGAACCGATTATCTCATTTTGGATGTTTAAAAACCGTTTATTTGCTACGGCACAGATTCTGGCGTTCCTTTACGGAGCCACGTTCGTCATTTTAGCGGTGTTTATCCCGATCTTCGTTCAGGCTGTGTACGGAAGCACCGCGACAAGCGCGGGCTTTATTTTGACGCCGATGATGATCGGCTCTGTTATCGGAAGTATGATCGGCGGAATTTTCCAGACAAAAGTGCGGTTCCGCACTTTAATGCTGATTTCCGTGGTCGCTTTCTTTATCGGAATGCTGCTGCTTTCCAATATGACACCGGATACGGCGCGTACGATGCTGACGGTATTCATGCTGATCTCAGGATTCGGCGTCGGCTTCAACTTCTCACTGCTGCCGGCTGCGTCCATGAACGATCTGGAGCCGCGTTACCGCGGAAGCGCCAACTCAACAAACTCGTTTTTGAGATCATTCGGTATGACGCTCGGTGTGACGATTTTCGGAACCATCCAGACGAATGTGTTTACCAACAACCTCACAGATTCATTCAGCGGCATGAAAGGAGCGGGCGGTGCGATGCAGAACATCGGAAATCCGCAGGAGATTTTCCAGGCCGGCACGCGCGCCCATATTCCGCCGCACATTCTGGATCGCATTATTGACGCCATGTCGCAAAGCATCACATATGTATTTACGCTTGCGCTGGCGCCGATCGTCATTGCGGCCGTTACCATTTTGTTTATGGGAAAAGCGAGAGTAAAAACCTCTCAGGAAATGGCGAAAAAAGCGAATTAAAAAAAGCAGTACATGGCGTTTGTCATGTACTGCTTTTTTGTTTACTCTGCGAAATGCGGAGCGAGAATATCTTTCAGCACGTTTGCGCTGCGGCTGAATTGAGCCTGTTCTGTTTCATTCAGCTCAAGTTCCGTCACACCTGCGATGCCGTTCCGATTGACGACGGCCGGAACGCCGATAAAGACGTCGTTTACACCGTATTGGCCGTCCAGATATGTGCTGACGGTTAAAATGCTGTTTTCATTACGCAAAATCGCTTTTGTGATGCGGGCGAGGCTCATCGCCACTCCGTAATATGTCGCGCCTTTTTTCTCGATAATATGGTAGGCCGCGTTTTTCACATCGTCAACGATCTGATCCAGCTCGTCCTGTTTGTAAGCTGCATTTTTCTCCAGCAATTGCTGCACCGGCACTCCGCCAATATTGGCGTGACTCCATACAGGAAGCTCGGTATCGCCGTGCTCGCCGATAATGTGGGCGTGTACGTTTTGCGGAGCGGCTCCGAAGTATTCGCTCAGCATATAACGGAATCGCGCAGAATCCAGTGTCGTGCCGCTTCCGATGACGCGTTCTTTCGGCAGCCCGCTGAATGTCCATGTCGCATAAGTGAGAATGTCGACCGGGTTTGTGGCAACGAGGAAGATGCCGTCAAATCCGCTTGCCATTACTTCACCGACAATGCTTTTAAAAATGGCGAGATTTTTTTCGACCAGCTCAAGTCTCGTTTCGCCCGGTTTTTGATTGGCTCCGGCACAGATGCACACGATATCGGCATCCTTGCAATCCTCATATGTGCCGTAAGATGTTTTGACCGGATGAGGCGCAAATGCCTTTCCGTGATTTAAATCCATGACATCTCCCATGGCTTTTTCTCTATTTACATCAATGATCACAAGCTCATCTGTGATCCCTTGGTTAATTAACGCAAATGCATAACTGCTTCCAACAAAACCTGCTCCGATTAATGCTACTTTGTTCACTCGTTCGTTCATCATATATGCTCATCCTCCAGTGTTTCGTGGTGTCTGTTTTTATCTTGTGAAGTATTTCACATTTATATTGTGCAATACTTCACAAACTTTTGCAAGAGAAAAGTTTGATTTTTGGACAAAAAAATATCGGTGATGGTTTCCGGATTGTTGACAACATCCTAAAACGGAACCGTTTTAGGATGCTGTCATCTTTTCAGCGTGATTGAAAACGCGCTGTCCTTTTCCTAACCGAAGTAAGGGTTTGATGTGATGATGGCCCTATCCATTAATGCGGAAGATAACCGTTTAAACCGGAGTTGTTATACAAACCATTCTGCACATAATCAAAGCCGGGCTGGTTCTGTCCGGGCACTTGGGCGCTGCCATTGTTAAAAATCACTTTGGCATTGGCCGTATCCGCATTCGCAGGCAGCGTCAGCGTGTAAATTCCATTTGCATTCTTAGTCATTGCTTTCCCGGGCCACGATCCGGTTAATTCTATGGCCCTGCCTCCATCATGTTTGTAAATATATACATTTACCTGGCCCCAATGATCCGGATTTTGATAGCCAATGATGTTGGTTTGGGCCGGGTCTTTTTTGACAAACGTGTATTCTTGGGTTCTCGCTGCACCCTCGACGTTCGTTCCGGTTAACTTGATGTTGTATGTCGTGCCGATTGGATCTCCTTTCCCGATCGTTAATCGGTCCCCATCCTTAAATGCTGTCTGCTGCCCATTATTGATTTGGTAAACGGCTTTTGTTGTTTTCGCATTTGCACGCAGGGTGACCGTCAGCTGATCATTGAAAGAATGGACTGCCCCCGTTTGGTAATTCTCAAGAAAGACATGAGGCGCATTCCCAATATCATCAGGATAAAGAACAGCCGCCGATCTGGCATTGATCGTACCTGTCAGTTTGCCGTTCGCTACTTGAAATGAACCGGCGCCGGCCCTATTATCATACCTGCCGTCAGGTAATTTCGTTGAAGTATTGATGGTGACAGAAGACGATCCTGCATTTGCCAGCACAACGCCTTTTGAGCCGCGCTGATTCATAAAGATTTGGTTGTTCCCATTCGGATTCGAGAGTTCCTCAGGCTGCCCGGCCATTACATTGTGAAATTGATTGACCGCAGTGATCGCCTGATCTTTAAATAAGGCGCTCCCGCGATCTCCTATTTGACTTTTTCCGGGAAATCTTACACCATTTCCTCCGCCCTCAGGTCTGGAAAAGAAAAGAGGCGTGCTTCCTGAGCGGGAACCAATCACTGCCCAGCCTAAACGAATATCGTCATCACTCATCCATGTGGACTCTTCATCATCATTGGCATACGTATCATGTGATTCCACCCATGTGACTAACTTGTCCGCAGACACGTCAGATGCATAATGGGAGATATTCGACACACTCAGATTACGGTTCTTTAAAGCGGATCTGATGGAATGCCCGTAGTTAGAAGCCGTCACATTCATATAATTCGCATAAGCAGTATCTCTGGACGCGCTGTCTTGCAGGATTTCTCCGTATTGGAACTCTGCCGATATATTTGTGATATTCGGCCAAAATTGGCTGCCGTAATTCCCATCATCCGGAAGCTCTATATGCTTGGCGGCATCATAGCGGAATCCGTCTGCTCCGTCATTCAATGCTCTTTCCAAGAAACGTTTCAGATAGACCTGCACCTCAGTATTCTGTGTATTCCAATCATACAGCCCAAGCAATGAATTTTGAGTGACGTCCCATCGATCCGACCAATTTTTAATTTGTGTGTTTCCATGGGTCCAGTTTGAAATACGCTTAATCTCGTCAGAAATCGCGCCATAATCGCTGGTAGTATGATTGATAACCGCATCGACAATGACTTTTACGCCATATTTTTCCGCGGCTGCACACATGTCCTTAAATTCTTGTTCAGTGCCTAAGTAACGGTTGCCGATTTGGTACGATGTCGGCTGATACAGCCAGTACCAGTTCCTCATGCTTTTATCTCCTTGGTTCCCTTCCTTTACTTGGTTAATCGGAGACGTCTGAATGGCTGCATAGCCCGCATCACGAATATCTTTCATATTTTGTGTTAACGTATTGAACGACCAATTCCATGCATGAAGGATGGTCCCGTTTTTGACCGATGACGCGGTCACCTTATTCGATTTGTTTGCAGTTTCAGCGTTTGCAGCCGCCGGGCCTGACAAAACCAAATGAAACAGCAATAAAAATCCGGCGAATAACGGCAGTAAAGAGGTTTTGAATCGTTTTTCAAACATTTTTGACACTCCTTATTTGATTTTTGAAGACTGACTGCGGAGTCAAAAATTCCTCTTACTCTTTCTTCAGCTCCTTTCAACTGTTGTGAAGACTGGAGAATTTTGTTAACGCTTACATTTCAACTTATCACACTCTCTCTATCAAAGCAACGTGACAGAGTGAATTCAAATCTATATTCCTATCAATTAAAAAGACTTCCCGCTTTCAAACAAAAAAAGAAACCACCTGTCAAGATGATTTCTTTTTTATTTCTTTTATCGCTCTTCTGTAAGACAGCTTCACAATGACATACCGAAGCAGAAACAGAATGCCTCCGCAGACGATAAAAAGAAAGATCATTTTCAGCCAAGCAAAGAATGTATGGGGAACCCCCCTGTCGTACATCGTAATCGCCGCTGCCGCAAAAGTGACCGCAATTGAATCTATCCGCTGCTGCTTCACCCGCTTTTGCAGTTCTTCTTTCGTGTCTATTCTCGGCATGAGCATTCCCGACGCTCCCGCCCTGATGCAATAATAAACAATTATAATGAAGAAAACCGCCAAGCTTCCGGCCCATTCCCTAAACGGACAGTTCAGAACAAGTCCGCGTACGATGATGTCAAGCAAAGACAGTGTGCCCACAAGCATTCCGACTTCTGACCAAATCATTCGTTCTTTCTCTTTCACACTCTCACTCTTTCCATTCACGTTTGAAAGTCTGTTCCGACGCTGATTCATGACTTCCTCCCGTACTATTAAGAATGGCTTACAACTCCCATTATATCTTGCCGATTCATAATGATAAACCGAAATATCATTGACAAAATGTTTAATAAGGACCCCAATTGATCAGGACGCCTATGCAGATAAACACGAGGCCGATGACAAACCAAATCAGCGCCAGCGGAATCATGAAGCGAAGCCACTTTACGTACGGAATGCCGCTGGCAGCCAGTACGGCCATCAGCACGCCGGAAGTCGGATTGACACAGTTTACGACGCCTTCTCCGAGCATGACCGCTTCAACCGCGACCTGTCTCGTGATGCCCATCAGATCGGCAAGCGGCGCCAAGATCGGAATAAATACGACCGCCTCCCCTGAGCCCGATGAAATCAGAAAATGAAGCAGGGCGCTGGAAATATACATTCCGATTGCGCCTGCCATCGGGCTGAAACCGTGCAGCAGTGACGCTAGTCCATTGACTACCGTATCAAGCAGCTTTCCATGTTCCAGGATAACGGAAATGCTTCTCGCCATTCCGACGATCAGCGCACCGTAAACGAGCCCCTGACAGCCTGTAATAAACGTTTTTGCGATATCATTTGCCGCCATTCCCGCAATCAGGCCTGACACGATTGAGATAAAAATGAACACGGCGGCCATCTCTGAATCAGACCAGCCAAGAGTAAGCGCGCCGTATAAAAAGCCGGCAAGCGACAAAGCCGCAACAGCCAGAATCAATTTATGGCGGACGGTAAACGGGACATGCTTGTCCTCCGGCTCAGAAACCTGCGGGAGTGAACCTGCCGCCGGAAACCAATCGTTCCCCAGCAGACTGGCGTCCTTTGCTTTTCTGAGTTTTCTCGTATACCGATAAATATATAAAATAGATGATAACAGAAAACAAATGTAGACGGCAATCCGCAGGCCGATACCGGAAAACAGCGGCAGCTCCGCGATGCTTTGTGATAACCCGAGCGGTGAAGGTGATAAAATCGTCGCGTTAAACCCGGCATAGCAGCCGATATAAATAACGGCCGCTCCGGCCACGGCGTCCCATTTCAGCGAGCGGGCGACGATCAGGCCGATCGGAATAAAACCGATCACGGAATTAACGACGATGCCGGTTGTGCCGAGGATCGAAAATAGAGATCCGACAATCGCAATAAACAGCAGCTGTTTTGTGCGGAACGTACTGATGACATTACTGATCAATCCATTGATGGCGCCCGTTTTCTCCAAAATCGCAATGGTGCCGCCCGTAAACAGGATTAAAAAAATAATCGGCGCGGAACTTGTCATCCCTTCCTGAATCGCGGTAAAAAAAGCGATCGGGCTGACAGGAGACTGGTCTAAAGAATGATAGCTTCCCGGGACGGCGGACGACACACTGCCCTTTGTCACCCTGTCAAATTCCCCCGCGGGAACGATGTACGACGCTATCGCGCATAGTAAAGCGACAATGAACAGCAGCACATAAGCATCAGGCATCACAAACAATTTCTTCTTTTTCAATACAGGTTCGGCCTTCGGCACAGCCATAACATCACCATCCCGCTTTAAATTTATAAACTATTCAGAAAATACAGATATGTGCTATATTATATACAGACCGATTGCCTGTTTTCAATATCAAAAATAAAAAACAGACAGCTTTTGAAGGAGGACTTACGGCATGAACAGACTCACAGCGCATGAAAAGCAAGTCATTATGGATATTTTTGACCACCTGCACGCCAATCCCGAAGTAAGCTGGAAAGAATATCAAACAACTGAATATCTGACTGAAAAACTGAAAGAGGCCGGCTGCCGAACCCGCACGTTTGATGATTGTACCGGTGTTGTCGGCGAAATCGGAGAAGGCTCGCCCGTTGTGGCTGTCCGGGCGGATATTGACGCGCTGTGGCAGGAAGTGGACGGTGTCTTTCAGGCGAACCATTCATGCGGACATGATTCACATATGACGATGGCGCTCGGCACGATGATGCTTTTAAAGAGTCAGCCGAAACTTCCGAAGGGCACCATCCGCTTTATTTTTCAGCCGGCTGAAGAAAAAGGCGGCGGAGCGCTGAAAATGATTGAAAAAGGCGTACTGGATGATGTTGACTTCTTATACGGCGTGCACGTGCGCCCCGTACAGGAAACGGCAAACGGCCGATGCGCACCGTCCATTCTGCATGGCTCAAGCCAGCATATAGAAGGCCTGATTATCGGAGAAGAAGCCCACGGCGCGAGACCGCATCTCGGGCTTAACAGTATCGAAATCTCCGCTCTTCTCGTCCAAAAACTCAGCTTCATTCATCTTGATCCCGGCATCCCGCATTCCGTGAAGATGACAAAGCTTCAGGCAGGCGGTGAGAGTTCCAATATCATTCCGGGAAAAGCATCGTTCAGCCTTGACCTCCGCGCACAAACAAATGCCGCCATGGAGAAATTAACCGCCGAAACCGAAAGAGCCTGTGAGGCGGCGACTGCCGCATTCGGCGCAAAAATTGAATTACAAAAAGAACACAGCCTCCCGGCAGCCGAGCGAAACAAAGAGGCGGAAGCCATCATGGCATCTGCGATCAGCGGCATTCTCGGAGAAGAACATGTGGATGAACCTCTTGTGACAACCGGAGGAGAGGATTTTCACTTTTACGGGTTAAAGGTGCCGAACTTGAAAACGACGATGCTAGGCCTAGGATGCGGTCTGGAGCCGGGACTTCACCATCCCCAAATGACATTTGACCGAAGCGCCATCTTTACTGGCGTTGAGATATTAACGGCCGCCGTCCTCAAATCGTTTGAAGCATAAGAAAAGCAGCCCGTTACAGGGCTGCTTTTCTTCGTTATTTCTTCAAATCTTCAATTGAATTGACGTTTTTCATATACTGAGGAACGACCAGACCCATCTTGACGCCTGTCAGACTCGTTCCTACATCTTCATATTTGCCTTTATATTTAGACGCATATGCCTTATGGGTATTCGGAAGCCAAGCAGACAATGACGCATCCGCGCTGCCTGTCGCAATCGCAGTCCACATCGGTCCTGCCTCCACTTGCGTCAGCTTCACGTCATAGCCGAGGTCTTGAAATACTTTTCCGATTACATTCGTACTTGCGATTTCACTGTCCCATGCCACATAAGCCAGGTTAATTTTATCCCCTTTAACTTTATGGGCGCCTTTTGTCCATTGAGCCACTTGGTCTTTGTGTTTTTTCACATATTCAGCAGCGGCTTTGGCCGGCTTTTCGCCTTCTTCAACGGCAATCATGACTTCTCCCATATCGTCCTGCGTCCATTTGAACTGGCTGAGAACTTTGGCCGCGTTAGGCTGTTCCTTACTGAAGCCGGTTCTTGTAATTGTATGAATCTGCTCGGCAGTTCCGTACGTTTTTTTCGGATCATCAAGGAACTTCAGCTTGTATCTGGAGAACATCCAGTGCGGCGTCCAGCCCGTTACGATGATCGGCTTTTTCCTGTCATATGATTTCTTCAATGTCGCCGTCATGGCAGCACTTGACGCCGTGACGACATTCCAGTCTTTCAATCCGTAATCCTTCACAGCCTCATCCGTCAGGGCCATGATCCCCGATCCCGGATCAATACCGATAATGGTTTTGTTCACCTGGTCCGCAGCCGTTGCCTTACCATCAGTCTGCGAACCGCAGGCAGCCAAAGAAAGAGCCAGCGCAGCGGTAACGCCGACACCGATGATTTTCTTAAGCATCAGGCATTCCCCCTGCTCTTCTTCTTCACTTTAATGTTTTGCGTGATACGGTCGAGTGTAATCGCTACGATGACGATCGCGATACCCGCTTCCACTCCGACACCGGTTTTCAACTGTGTCACGGCGCTGTATACTTCAGAACCGAGGCCCGGCGCACCGACCATGGCCGCGATAACGACCATTGACAAAGCAAGCATGATGCTTTGGTTAATACCGGCAAGAATTGTTTTTGTGGCAAGCGGAAGCTGCACCTTGAACAGACGCTGAGACGTCGTTGAACCGAATGCTTCCGTCGCTTCGATCAAATCAGCCGGAACTTGTTTAATACCGAGAACCGTCATGCGGATCGTCGGAGGCATCGCGAAAATAACAGATGCCACGACGCCTGGCACAACCCCGATATTAAAGAAGAAAATTGCAGGCAGCAGATATACGAAAGCCGGCATGGTCTGCATTAAATCCAGAATCGGTGTAACAATGCGGCGGACCGTTTCTTTCTGAGACGCCCATATGCCGATCGGAACCCCGATAATAATGGAAATCAAAACAGATGTGACGACAAGCGCCAACGTTTGCAGCATCGGCGACCAATAGCCCAAATAATCAATAACAAGGAATCCGATTAACGTAAAGAGTGCAATTCCTCTCGTACTGATCCACCAAGCGAGAGCTGCAAAAATAACAGTCAATAAAATAGACGGGATGAAACCCAAACCGCTCACAATCGCGTTTACGAAAGCGGCCAAACCGTTTGAGATTCCGTCAAAGAAACCCCCGAACGTCATGGTAAGCCAGTCAACAAACCGGTCAACGATATCTGCTAACGGAATTCTAGGCAATCTGTCCATTTACTTCACCCCCTGAACAGAAGAATCCTGAGCTTGTTCAGCAGAATCTTCAACATTTATATAATCGTTATTTCCTGAAAGCGCGCCGATTAATGCGCCTTTTACGACAATGCCTTTCATGCGGTCCTTATCATCCGTGACGGCGATCGGAATATTCGCATCAGACACGACATCGAAAATTTCAGTCAAGTATGTGCTTTCATGCACAGTCGTAAATTCAGTATTTAAAATATCCTGAAGCGATAAGTCGGATTCCACCGCTTTTTTCGCATCCGCCGCGTGAATGACGCCGAGAAGCTGTTTCTGTTTATCAACGGCGTAAATAGAAGAAATACCGAGATTCTTCATGAGCTGCAGCGCTACACGAGGCCCTTTGTCAATCCGCACGGTTTCAGCGCGCTTCATGATGTGACCCGCTGTCAGAACTTTGGATAAATCAACGTCCTCAACGAATTTCTCAACGTATTCATTGGACGGGCTCATCAGAATTTCTTCAGGCGTCCCGATCTGAACGATGTTACCATCTTTCATCAGCACGATTCTGTCGCCGATGCGCAATGCTTCATCAAGATCATGCGTGATAAAGATGATCGTCTTGCCGACAGAGTCATGAAGGTCTAAAAGCTCATCCTGCATGTCTTTGCGGATCAGCGGATCAAGCGCACTGAAAGCTTCATCCATCAGAAGAATGTCAGGATCATTCGTCAATGCGCGCGCAAGTCCGACACGCTGCTGCATTCCTCCGCTGAGCTGATCAGGGAATTGGTGTTCAAAGCCTTCAAGACCGACAAGTTTAAGCGAATCAAGCGCTTTTTGCTCACGCTCTTTTTTGTCGACGCCTTGAAGCTCCAGGCCGTATTCCGTATTTTCAAGAATCGTTCTGTGCGGAAACAGTGCAAATTTTTGAAAGACCATGCTGATTTTTTTCCGGCGCACTTCCCGGAGCTGGTCTTTTGACATATTTGTTATCATGTCACCATCAATATAAATATTCCCGGCAGTCGGTTCAATAAGCCGGTTTAACAGCCGAACTAAAGTTGATTTACCGCTCCCCGATAGACCCATGATGACAAATATCTCCCCATCATATACATCAAAGTTTGCTTGATTGACACCAACGGTTGATCCGGTCGCTTTCAGGATCTCTTTTTTGTTTTTTCCGCTGGACAGCATCTGAATGGCTTTTTTTGTCTGTTTTCCGAAAACCTTAGATACATTTTCGACTTTTATCTTAATTGGTTTCTCATCCAAATTCATATTTTCCCTCCATAATAAGCAATCTTTAATACCGTAACACGTTTGTAATAAGTCAAACAAACATCATAATCCCGTTTATTTTGTATCATTACTTTAAAAACATCCCTGTGTCTTATTTTCCTCTGGTATGCTTCTAAATACTCTCTAATCCTCCTTATTGAGGATAAATTATAAAGGAAATCGGGCTTTTATCAGGCTTGAGAACGTTTCCATCGAATGTGCTGCAAACTGATTTCCTATCCTTTTTTTACAAAAACAAGAATTTTTTCGCGACATTGTCCTGAAAAAAGAAGTTTTCCCCTCCTAAAAATAAGGAATATTAAGGAAAAATATAGGTCTGCCAACAGACGGCTCACTAAAAAAAGCACCCCAAAAGGGTGCTCATTGCGCAAGCTCTGTCTGTTTCGTTTCTTTTCCGAGAATAATAATGGTGATGACGGCAACCAGGATGGCCGCACAAAAGACGGCGAAAATCACTGTAAACGAAACGTTCCGGGCTGCAAGCGATCCGACGAGAAGCGGACCGAAAATGCCTCCGATTCTGCCGACGGCCGCCGTTGTGCCGGAACCGGTCGCACGGATCGCCGCAGGATACTGCTCCGGTGTATAGGCGTAAAGCACGCCCCATGCGCCGAGATTGAAGAAGGACAGCAGCATGCCCGCTGTGAGCAGCATGGCCAATGAATCCGCGGCACCGAAGAAATAAGCGCTGCCCGCCGTTCCGAGCAAATAGAAGACTAAGATGGTCTTCCGCCCCGCTTTTTCGATCAGCCACGCCGCAGAGAAATATCCGGGAAGCTGGGCAAGTGTCATCAGAAGGACGTATTCGAAGCTCTCAATCATGCTGTAGCCTTTCATCAGCATCACGCTCGGCAGCCATAAAAACATGCCGTAATAAGAAAAGACGACGCAGAACCAAACGACAGACAGCAGCACCGTCGGCCGGATATACGGTTTCGTCCAGACACTTCCCGCCTGCCCGCGTATGCTTTTTTTCTGCGGCAATGCCTGATGCGCCGGTGATTCCGGAAGGCTTTTCCGCAAGTACAGCGCATAAAACGCGGCCAGCGCCGTTAAGAGCAGCGCGGCCTGCCAGCCGAATGACGGTATGACAAAGTAGGAAATCACCGCCGCAAGAAGCCAGCCCGCGGCCCAAAAGCTCTCAAGCAGCACGATGATCCGTCCTCGCTTTTCGGGAGCGGACGCTTCTGACACGAGCGTCGAGGCGACAGGCAGTTCCCCGCCAAGCCCCATTCCGATCAGAAAACGCAATATGAGAAAAACCGTCAATCCCGTTGCGAAAGCGGATATGCCGCTTCCGACAGAAAAGAATAACAGCGTGATCATAAACACTTTTTTCCGGCCGATCCTGTCGGCCAGCATTCCGAATACAAAGGCGCCCGCTGCCATACCGATGGAATTGACGCTTCCGATCCATTTCATTTGATCAGGTGTTAAATTCCAATCAGTGTGAAGCGCGGCAATAATAAACGATAAAATTCCGACATCCATCGCATCAAACAGCCAGCCCATTCCGGCAATCGCCAGAAGTTTTCGCGGAGTGACGGCAGGTTGTTTGTTCATAAGCAGCACCTCAAATCGAAAATGATTACCGTATAAGTTTACACCTGTCTTTACACATTGTCATTATCTTTTTCACAAAAAAATCCCGCTTGCCGTAAGCAAGCGGGGTGTGTGTTAATTCTTTAAGACTGCGTTTTTAATATTATCCTGAAGCTGTTGAATCCGTTTCGCGCCGTCTTCTCTGATACGTCTGTTCTCTTCCTCGATCTGTTTCGTTTCCTGCATACCGCTGACAATCGTATTCCAAGACGTTTCAATCGTCTCAATGTCAATGCTCGGACGGCCTGCCATACGGGCAATCTCCACGCTTTGGTTTGAGATATTTTCAGCGTTTCGCTTCAGCATTTCATTCGTGCGGCGGTCCAGCTCGCTCATTGAATCAGCCACAAGCTTTTGCCGTTTGACTGTGACAGCCTGAATAATGCCGTTTTTGAAAATCGGAATCGTAATGACGAAAGCGGAATTGATTTTCCCGATGAGCTTCGTATTCCCGCGCTGAAGGAGGCGGATCTGCGGTGCCGTTTGCAGCGCCACCATCCGCGCCATATCTAAATCATACACACGTTCCTCAAGCGCCTGAAGCCCGTCACGCAGCGTATCAAGCTGCATTTGCGCAAGCTGGTTTCCGCCGGCCGCTTTTTCTTCATAAGAAGGAATGAGCGCCTGCATTTCCTCAAGCTTCATCTGCCCGGCAACGACATACTTTTCAAGCTCCATGTAGTAGTTCATGTTGTTTTCATACATCTCTTCAAGCGTATGGTTCGTCTTTGCCATTTCATCTTTGTATTTTGAAATTTCGACGTGGATTTTTTCAATTTCTCCGCCCAGGGTGCGGTACTTTTGAAAGATCTTTTCAATCATGCTGTTGCCGCGTTTGAACATTTTAGCGAGAAATCCTTTTGGTTCATCGAAATCATTTTTGTCGAAACGGTCCATGATTTTTCCGAGCTGCGTCAGCATTGTGCCTGAATCCGTGACACTTGTTGTTTTCATCATATTTAAGATGCGGTCGGAGAACTTCGAGATTTCAACTGCCGGTTCTTTTCCGTACTCAAGCAGCTCCATTTGGTTTTTCACGTCAATCTGCTGCGAAATGCGCTGCACCTCAGGGTCTTGGCGCAGCTGCACCCTGATGTCATCTGCTTTTTGTTCAGAAATCTCTTCATTTTTATCAAGAACAAGCGGATTTTGATTTTCTGTCATGTTTATTTACTCTCCCTGCTTTTGCGTAATGGTTCTAAACAGCTTTCTTACGAGTGACGGCTCCTTATATTCCTGCCGAAACACCATGTCCTCCAGCCAATGGACATCAAATTGGCTTTCTTCTATATAATGCTCAATATCTTGATGCCCCGGCGGATTATACAAGATGATATCGACGCCGAATTTATTTAAAAACAATAGAGCGGCGGCGTCAGAACGTGTAAGTTCGCCATTTTGTTCCGTATGATATAAAACGAGTTTCGGAACGGTTTGGGCGTAATCAAACGTCTGAATCAATTGCAGCAGCGAAGCGGGCAGGTTCGTCGCCTGGCGGAACAAATAGATTGCGGCATCCCTTGCCTGCTCCCCGGGCAAAGCCTTCAGCCCTGGGTTTCTGCACATGTCAGAAATCACATTGGCGATGGCGTTCTGCACGCCTGACGGGAGATGCTTGTACTGCCAGATGTTGCTTCTTTTCAGCCTGTCCGCGTCAATCGCTCCTTCTTCGTTCAAAACCTGACTGTAGTGATACTGGTAGTTGGCTTTCAGCTCTTCCGTAAACGGAAAACTGCGGATCATGTGTGTCTCCTGATAGTCTGCGGCGGTATGGAGTCTGTTCCAATATTCTTTCGTATCTTTGGAAACCCCCATCACTTTCGCAAAAAGGTTCGGAACGGCCACCCGCTCCCTGTCCGCTTTAAATTGCGGCCGGATAAACGCCCGCTCCTTCGCAATGAGAAATAACTCATCATACGTCGTTTTTAATGTCACGGACTGCGGGGTATGATCCCTGAACTGCCAAGGCTTATACATCATAGATTCCTCATGGTTCAGCACATGCTCAATTTCTTTCGTTGACCGGTAGGCCGTCGTGGACGTTCTGTCCGGCTTTTCTTTCGGGAATGGCTCAAGGCCGCCTGTTGCGGGGAGCTTTATCACAAAGCTGAGTTCCTCATCCGGATCAATCAAGCTGAACGGGTCTTCCGCAGCCGGATGAAACAATAGGACGTCACAGCCGATCAGCATGAGATAATAGAGAAAATAGAGCTGGCTTTTGGCAGCGTCTCCATACCACACCACCTTCGGCATCTCACGCTCTATATCGGCTTGTTCGAGCCATGGATTCAGGTGGTTCAGCGAAAACTTTGACACATCCAAGAGCACACGCCGGAAATCGGGATGATTCAGCCCGTTTTCATGCCGGTCCGCAAAAGTTTCCAAAAGCGTCATAAACGCGGTCCTCAGCCGGCGGTGCATAAGCGGATCAGCATGTTTGGCAAGCAGCCTGCCCCCATCGAGAAACGCGACAAATCTGGAAACCGAAAGCCCTTTCTCTTTTTGATTGACCGAATGGATGTGCTGGAGCGCCTGAAACGTTTCAGGCGCGATGGTCTTATCCAGCGTCTCGCTTAACACATGGATGTTTTCATGAGAAGACAGCTCGAAAAGCTTATTGTAATACTCCGTCTCATCATAAGGAGTGCCCAAAATCCGGACGGCAAGACGGGTAAACGCCAGCCCGTTTTCCCGCTCGTAACCGGGACGTTCCGGCAGCGGCCGCATCAGAAACGTTTCCCAGTCATCGTTTTCCGGCTCGGCCTTTCGGATCACCAATTCTTCCTGCTTCATCATTTTCCTCCTTTCTCTTCATGATTATCGGTACAAAAAAGGAAGGAAATGAACTCTCCCTCCTTTTTTGTTTTATTCTTCTTTAGATGCAGCCGTTTGCTCCTGAACCTGCTTTTGTTTGTTGAAATAGTGGATAATAAACGTTACCACAAACGCAGCGATGATGATTCCGAAGAACACCACGTGCGGCATTTCATAATCAAAGGCGCTCGCCGCCATTTTCACGGCGATAATCCCGATCAGCACAAAAGCCGTATTTTCAAGCTCAGGGATTTTATCAATTAAAACAAGGAATACTTTTGCGACTGTACGCATCATGAGAATGCCAAGCATACCGCCGATCAAGAGCACCCACACTTTTTCCGATACCGCAAACGCGGCCAAAATGCTATCAACAGAGAAGGCCAGATCCATTAACTCAACTGAAACGACAGTGGCCCAGAAAATTCCGAACGTACGGACCATCCATGAATTTTTCTTCATGCCTTCCGTATCGTCATCACCTTCTCCGATCCAGAAATGCTTAATGACGAGCCAAGCCAGGTACAGCGCGCCAAGCACTTTGATCCACCAGAACTTAATAAGCAGCATCCCGATTCCGATAAAGATAAAACGGAAAATATATGCCCCGAACAATCCGTATGTTAATGCTTTCTTCCGCTGTTTTTCAGGCAGATGCCTTACCATAACCGCAAGCACTAACGCATTGTCGGCCGACAGCAGCCCTTCCAGCAGAACCAAGGAACCGATCAGCCCCCATGATACAGGGTCAGTCAGCACCTCACCCCACATTTTCCAATCAAAAAAGGAAGCGTAGGTCGACATAATATGATGTAGAAAATCCAAGTTTTTTCCTCCTATTTAGTAAAACGATAATTTCCTGCTTACACCTGCAAGCCGTAATTCCGGCAAAGTGATGCCAGACCGCCGGAAAACCCGCTGCCGATGGCGTTAAACTTCCACTCAGCCCCATGGCGGTAAAGCTCACAAACGACAACCGCCGTTTCAATCGAGAAGTCTTCCCCTAAATCGAAACGAAGCAGTTCATTCTGGCTGTTTTCATCGACGACGCGCACGAACGCGTTCGAAACTTGTCCGAAATTTTGGCCGCGCGCTTCCGCATCATGAATCGTGACGGTGATGCCGATCTTTTCAATATTTGCGGGTATTTTTGAGAAGTCGACGATAATTTGTTCATCGTCTCCCTCGCCCTCGCCCGTCCGGTTGTCTCCCGTATGGATGACGCCCCCGCTCGGGTGTTCCAGGTTATTGTAGAAAACAAAATCAAGATCATTTACACAGTTGTCATGGGCATCGACAAGAAAAGCCGACGCATCAAGGTCAAAGTCATGCCCTCCGGAGTACTTGTTCGTATCCCAGCCTAAACCGATCACCGCTTTTGTAAGACCGGGGTTCGTTTTTGTCAGATCAACACGCTGTCCTTTCGCCAATTGAATAGCCATGTGCCGTCTCTCCCTTCTGTGTTTGATATGGTTCAGCCGATTTGCAGGCCGTAATCTGTCGCAATACGGGCCAGTCCGCCTTGGTAGCCTGAACCGATCGCGGAAAATTTCCATTCGCCGTTATGTCTGTAAAGCTCCCCTGCGATAATGGCTGTTTCAATTGAGAAATCTTCAGCCAGATCGTAGCGGATCAGCTCTTCATTTGTCTCTTCATTGACAATGCGCACGAACGCGTTGGAAACTTGTCCGAAGTTTTGGCCGCGCGCTTCCGCTTCATGAATCGTGATGACGAATGAAATTTTGTCAATAGCCGCAGGCACCGCGCTCAGGTTGACTCTTACGCTTTCGTCATCGCCCTCGCCCTGGCCTGTCAGGTTGTCGCCTGAATGTGCGACAGAGCCGTTTCCTCCTTCAAGCTGATTATAGAAAATGAAATCATCAGGCGACGCGCATCTTCCCGCTTCATTTAATAGAAAGACGCTGGAATCTAAATCAAAATCATGTCCGCCATCGTATTTGTTTGTATCCCATCCAAGGCCGACAACGACTTTAGAAAGACCCGGATTTGTTTTAGTCAAATCTACTTTTTGTCCTTTTGCCAATGAAATTGCCATGTGTGCACTCTCCTTTTTATCGTTTAGGCGTATCGGTTAACGATATCGCCGATTTTTGTATCGTTTGTGCCTTCTCCTACTGCGGCGAATTTCCACTCGCCGTCCTGGCGGTAGATTTCAGCCGCGATCAGGCTCGTTCTGCCTGAATAGTTATCTCTTAAATTGTAAGTCACCAGTTCTTCGCGATTAGCCTGATCAACGACGCGGATGAACGCGTTTTGAATCATGCCGAAGTCCTGTTTTCGTCTGACGCAGTCGTAAATATTGACGACAAACACAAGTTTATTAATCTGAGCGGGCACTTTCGCCAAATCGATGAGAATTTGTTCATCATCGCCGTCGCCTTCACCCGTCAGGTTGTCACCCGTATGTACGACACCGCTGCAACGGCTTTTCAGATTGCCGAAATAGATGACGTTTTTGCTGTCTGTCATTTTATCATTTTCAAGCATCAGTACGGAAGCGTCACAGTCGATATTGGCACCGCCTCCGCCGAACAGCTTTCCGAAAAAGCCCCCGGATGATACAGGGTCCCAGCCGAGTCCGACCAGCAGTTTTGACAGGCCGGCTTTTCCTTTTGTTAAATCAATCCGCTGTCCTTTTTGTAAAGAGATCGCCATATGATTCACTCCTATTCTGTAAGGGTGCCGCTAAGCACGCCGCAAGTGCGCATTTTTACTAAATTCCGGGACAAGAATCCCGGTGTTTATTAAGATATACGTCTTTTATTATATCAAAGTTTCATAAAACATAAGAATTTTTGGCGAAAAACGGCGAAAAATTACTTCCTATATTCTCCTTCGTTCCGGAGAAAATAGAGAAAACAAAGAAATTGACGAAGACTGAACATTTTTCCTATCCTTGTATCAATACATGTCAGGAAAGGGGCAGACGAGTGATTGATTTAAGCATACTTGATCAGGCGCCCGTATCCAAAGGAAACGGGCCGCACGAGACGCTCCGCCGTTCAGCGGAGCTCGCCCGCCTCAGTGAAGGATGGGGCTATAAGCGGTACTGGTTTGCCGAGCATCACGGCACAAGAGGGCTCGCAAGCGTTTCGCCGGAAATTATGATCGCTCATACCGCCGCAGCCACAACGTCCATCCGTGTCGGATCAGGCGGCGTGCTGCTGCCGCAGTACAGCCCCTATAAAGTCGCGGAAACTTTCCGTCAGCTTGAGGCGCTGCACCCGAACCGGATTGACCTTGGGGTCGGACGCTCACCGGGCGGCACGACGAAAATCCGGCTCGCCCTCACAGACGGGGTAAAGAAAAGCATGACCGAGTTTAACAGGCAGCTTCAGGATTTATCATCCTTTCTGACAGATTCGGTTCCCTCGGACCATGCTTATGCAGGAATAAAAACAGCGCCTTTGATTGAAACAGCCCCGCAGCTTTGGGTGCTCGGCCTCGGGGAAAACAGCGCCAGACGCGCCGCTCTTCAAGGTGCGGGCTATGTCTTCGGCCATTTCATTAATCCGGAACGCGGGGAAAAAGCTTTTCAGATCTATCGGGACCATTTCCGGGCCTCCGCCCATTTTTCCGCTCCCGCCTCGCTCTGTGCCATTTTCGTCATATGCGCGGCTACGGATGAGAAAGCGGAAGAACTCGCCTTAAGCCAGGATTTATGGCTTCTTCGTGTCGGAAAAGGCGCCGACAGCCGCGTGCCGAGTGTGGAAGAAGCGAAGGCTTATCCATATTCGCCGGAGGATCGTAAACAGATAGAAGAAAACCGGAAGCGGATGGTGATCGGCTCTCCTGCCGCAGTGAAACGCCGTCTGCTTGAACTTTCTGCGCGGTATCAGACAAAAGAGATGATGGTGCTGTGCAACGTCTTTGATTTCGAAGCAAAAAAAGAGTCATATGAGCGTCTTGCTGATATATTTCTGTAAAAAAAGCCGTCAAACGGAGCAGCAGATGAGACTGCTGCACCGCTTAACGGCGGTTTTTTCGTTCTTTTCCTTTTTTAAACGCATTCCAAATCCCTTGCAGCGTAAACCCGAGCAGAAGCAGAATGATTAACAGTAAAGTGATTGACGGCCCCGGAGGCGTTCCGAGCTGGTACGAAGACGTCAGCCCCATGAACACACTGAAAAGAGAAATAATAATGGCTGCCGCAAACACCCATTTAAACCCTTTGGCGATACGGATTGCAAAAGCCGCGGGCAGTACGAGGAGCGCGGAAACGAGCAGCACGCCGATAATCGGAATAATGACCGAAATCGCCAGCCCCGTCACGATGCTGAATGACATTGACAGCAGGTTTGTGTTAATGCCTGATGTCTTCGCCGTCGCCTCGTCAAAGGTAAGCAGATAGAGCGGTCTGTTTAATATAATGAAATAAAGCAGAATCAGCAGGGTAATGCCTCCGATAATATAGACCTGCTGCTGGCTGACCGTGACAAGCGATCCAAATAAATATTGATCGATGCTCATCGACGCGCCGCCTTTTGACAGGCTGATCAGAAACATCGCAAACGACAGCCCGGCCGCCATTAAGATTGCGATAGATACCTCGGAATATGTACGGTACGCCCGCCGCATGTATTCAATGCCGATCGCTCCGATCGTGACGACAACGATGCTCGCCGCCGTAATATTGGTACTGAGAAAAAAACCGATGGCCACGCCCGACAATGAAATATGAGACAGCGTATCCGCCATCAGCGCCTGTCTTCTCAGCACGAGATATACGCCTAATATCGGCGCCATAATTCCGATCATGCTTCCCGCTAGAAAAGCTCGTCGCATGAATTCCAAGTCAAACATTTCCATCCGCCTTTTTCCCCCCTTTCAAGCCGTATGACTTTATCCAGATACTGCTGTACTTCGTTTTGTTCGTGTGTCACCATGACGACGGTGCGGTTGTGATTTTTCACCTGATGGTGCATAAATTCGTAGAAACCCTGCCTGCTTTCATAATCAACCGCGGTTGTCGGCTCATCAAGCATCAGCAGATCCGGATTGCTCGCAAGCATTCTCGCAATGCAGATTTTCTGCTTCTGTCCGCCGGATAAATCGCCGATTTTCCGGTGGCGGAAATCCCACATTTCCACCATCTTCAGCGCGTTTTCCACCTCATGGTGATCCGTTTCGTTCAATCGTTTAAACCATTTTCCTTTCGTATAACGGCCTGATTGCACAAGCTCCAGAACCGTACTTGGGAATCCTGCGTTAAATGAAGAAATCTGCTGCGGAACATAGCCGATTGTCAGGCGTTTTCCGGCTGCGTTTTTTTTACTGATCTCGGCCGTTCCTTCCCAAGGTCTGAGCATGCCGAGCATGACTTTCATCAGCGTCGATTTTGACGCGCCGTTCGGTCCTGTAATGCCGACGAATTCGCCGCTTTTGATTTCCAGCGACACGCCGTCAAGCACCGGTGTATGCGAATAACCAAAAACGATATCTTTTAATGTAACGAGATTCATGCTGACCTTCCTTTCCCGCATAGAAATAGTGTGCACCCCGCGGCGCACACTATGTTATTTAACCAATAGCGAATCTTTCAGTGCATCAAGGTTTTTCTCCATAATGTCGATATAACCGATGCCTTTATCCCGTTCTTTTTGGCTTAAACCTTCCAGTGTATTGAGCACTTCCGTTTTCGCGCCGATTTCACCGGCAAGCGTATCTGCAACTTTAGGCGATGCAACTTCTTCAAAGTAGATGATCTTCACATCATGCTGTTTGGCAAACGTTTTGAGATCCGCCAGTTTGGCCGCACTCGGCTCTTCTTCAGGAGAAAGGCCTGCAATCGCAACTTGTTTTAAGCCGTATTCTTTGGCGAGATAGCTGAATGCCGCGTGCTGTGTGATCAATTCTTTTTTCGCCGCTTTATTTAATGTTGTACGGTATAGTTTATCAAGATCCTGCAGTTTTGCAATATATTCTTTACTATTTTTCTCATAGTATGCTTTATTCTTCGGGTCCTGTTTTACAATCTGCGCCGTAATGGTTTTGACCTCTTTTTGCGCAAGAACCGGGCTGAGCCACACGTGAGGGTCCATGCTGTGGCTGTGGTCATGACCGCCGTGTCCATGTTCCTCTTCCTCTTCATCCGAACCTTCGAGTAAGTCAATTCCTTTCGACGCCTTTACAAACTTCGCATGATCAGAGCCCATGCTTTTTTCCGCTGAAGGAACCCATGTCTCCATATATTCGCTGTTGTATACGAAAAGATCGGCGTTTTGAATGCCGGCGATATCCTTCGGCGTCGGCTCCCAATCATGGGGTTCGACCGAAGACGGGATGAGAATGTCTACATCGCCTTTGTCTTTGACAATTTGTTTCGTGAATTCGTACATAGGATAAAAGGTCGTCACGACGTGCAGTTTGCCGCTTTTTGAAGAACCTGACGAACCTTTTGAAGATGAATTGCCGCAGCCCGCCGCAATTAAAAAGCATGCCGCAATGACAATGATTCCGCTCCATTTTTTAAACAAGCCGTTTCCCCCTGTTCTGTAAATCAGAATGATGACGATTTCCAAAGCGTTCTTTCTCGTTCATTTGTTACCTATACCATAATAAAACGAAGTAATTACGTTTTGCAAGATATTTTTTTCTAAATTAATATCCAATTTACCTAAAAAGCCCCCGCCATGTATGGACGGGGGAGTCCTATCACATATCAGGCAAGCAGATAAACTCTTGTTTCGTATGGGCGGAATGTGATGCGGGATTCCGTGCCGCTGTCATTATCATAGTTGCTGAGAAGCAGCTCGGCCCTTTCAGGTTCGGAACCGTCCGGCCAATAAAAAGCGGCTTCTTCTTTCGATACGTTGCTGATGGACATGAGTTTTTGTCCGTTTGCCTGTCTTTCATACACGAACAGCTGCGGGTCATCAGGAAGCAGCAGCGTGTAGCTGCCTTTTATGATATCAGCATACTGTTTTCGCAGGCGGATCAGTTTTTTGTAAAAGTTCAATATAGAATCGGGATCATCCTGAGCCTCGGCCGCATTGACGGTTTTGTAATTGGAATTGACCGCGAGCCACGGTTCGCCCTCCGTAAATCCGGCATTCTTGCTGCCGTCCCACTGCATCGGTGTACGGGCATGGTCCCGGCTTTTCGCCATAATGGACGCCATGACTTCTTCCCTGTTCCGGCCCATTTCAAATACCCTTTTATGATACATATTGATGGTCTGAATATCTTGATAATCCTCTATTCTGTCAAACGGAGCGTTTGTCATGCCGATTTCTTCCCCCTGGTAAATGTACGGCGTGCCTTTCATGAAATAAAGCAGAGCGGCAAGCATTTTGGCGGATGCTTTGCGGTATGTGCCTTCGTCTCCGAAACGGGATACGATCCGGGGCTGGTCATGATTGCACCAATACAGCGTATTCCAGCCTCGATGTTCCAGTTTTTCCTGCCAATCTGTGAGCACTTTCTTCAAATCGGACAGCTCAAGCGGTTTTACATCCCAATGCTCTTGGCCCGGCTTTTGATCAAGCTCCATATGCTGAAAATGAAAAATCATATTCAGTTCATGCTCATCGGTTCCCGTGTAGACCAGCCCTTCCTCAGGCGTCACTGATCCGGCCTCGCCGACCGACATCACGTCATATTTGGAAAATACCTCTTTCGTCATTTCTTTTAAGTAATCATGTATCCGTGCTCCGTTTGGCCGGAAAGGCTTCGGATCGGCCCGGCGGGCGATGTAATCTTCATATGGCGGCAAGTATTCTTTTTTTGACAGAAGATGGAGCTGGTCTATTCGCAATCCGTCCACGGCTTTATCGAGCCAAAATCTCATCATCTCGTACACGGATTGCCGAACCTCGGGATTTTCCCAATTCAGGTCGGCTTGTTTGACGGCGTTCATATGCAGGTAATATTCGCCCGTATGTTCTTCGTACTGCCAGACGGATTGTCCGTAATCCGACACCCAATCGGTCGGCGGGCCGTCCGCGGTGCCCGGCCGCCAAATATAATAATCGCGGTATTTGCTGTCCGGATTCATTTCCGCCTCTTTGAACCAAGGATGCTCCGTGGAGGTATGATTTAAGACGAAATCCATCACAAGCTTTAATCCGCGGCTGCGGCATTCTGTAAGCAGATCGTGAAAGTCCTCCATCGTTCCGTAAGATTCCATAATCGCTTGATGATCCGTCACATCGTAGCCGTTATCGACGTTTGGCGACGGGTAAATCGGGCAGATCCATATCACATCAGCGCCAAGTTCTTTTATATAATCGAGACGCGCGATAATCCCCCGCAGGTCGCCTATACCGTCGCCGTTCGTATCTTGAAAGCTTCGCGGATAGATTTGATAGACAACGGCGTCTTTCCACCAGTCATTCGCCATCTTGCGGCCCTCCTGTTTTTTAGAGAACCATTTCCTTTATGATCCTTCCCTAAACAAAAAAGAGAAGGTTTCCCCTTCTCTTTTATCTGTCCAGCTGAGACGGATAAAGCGTCATGCCTCCGTCGACGAAAAGTGTCGTTCCGGTTACGTAACTCGCTTCTTCCGACACCATCCATGTGGCGGCCGCGGCGACTTCTTCAGGTTTTCCGAAGGCGTTCATCGGAATTTTTTTCAGCTGGGCCTGTTTATGTGTTTCATCTTCCAGATCCTTATTGGACTCCGTGGCGATCGTGCCGGGAGCGATGGCATTCACCCGGATGCCTTTGGATGCGTAATTGAGCGCCATCGTTTCCGTCATCATTTTGATCCCGCCTTTGGATGCCGAGTACTGCACGTTTTCAGGACGGGGTATTTGCTGATGAACGCTCGATATGTTTAAGACCGTTCCTTTTTTGCCGCGATCGAGCATATGTTTCAGTGCCGCTTTCGCCCCCAAAAAGGTGCCGGTCACGTTGACGTCGATGACCCTTTGCCAATCCTCCAAGCTCATTTCATGGGGCATCGCTTCGGCCCCGTTAAAGCCGGAATTGTTGACCATCACGTCCACACCCCCGAAATGCTCCTGGGCGGCATCAAACAGCGCCTGAATCCCTTCTTCTGAGGATACATCGGCTTTTACGGTGACGGCTCTGCCTCCCGCTTTCTCAATGATGTCCGCCGCTTCTTCCGCTCCGGCGGAATCACCGAGGTAGTTCACAACCACATTCATCCGCTCCTTGCCGAAGCGTTCGGCAATGGCTTTTCCGATTCCTTTCGAAGAACCTGTTACGATTGCTGTTTTTCCCTGTAAATCCTGATACATTGTCTCATTTCCTCCCTGATGTTAATACAGAGCATGTACCCGGTTTTGATCGGCCGAAAACAAAAGAGATCATAAAAAGAACGATGAAGCCGAAGCTCCCTCGTTCTTTTTTTCATTATGCGTAGTTGTTCATTTGCAGCCTTTTTTGCACGCCGACAAGCCTGCTGAAAAAATAAGATGCCGCTTTGTAGTTCTCCCGTTTATGAAAGAAATGAGCCGCGTCCTGAAGCAGTTCCTCTGTGTCAGCCAACAGCTCTTTTGATTCCAGAATGTCAAAATACTCTTTGAGCGAATCCTGTCCGCCTTCCCCCTGATAAAGCTCTTTAATCAGACGGAATTTCGTCATATAGATCTCATCTTCCCACTCCGCCGCGCTTCTCATGCCCCGCGCGCAGCTGGCGGCGGCTTCACTGTATTTTTCCGTTTTAAAGTAGATATGCGTGAGTGAAAAAACAGCCTGGATGACCTGCCGGAAGCTGTGTGCTTCAAATCCGGCAGCCGCCCGTTCAAAATCCTCCGCCGCCTTGCAAAAGTCACCCAGACTGTACATACAGTGCCCGATATTATAATAGGCCGCAGCAATCATATATTGATCATCAAGCCGCTCCGCGTGTTCCAAGGCGCATTCGAGGTATTCCAGCGCTTTTTTATGCTGCTGGGCGTCCATCAGATTTCCGGCAATGATAAATTTGCACTGCACCCTTCTCATTCCGTATAATTCATATTTCTTGTAAATATCAAGCGCCTGTCCCGCGTAATTCATCGAAAAGAAAGTCTGCTTGATATGATAGTACACCTCAGAAATTTTATACAGAAACTCGGCTTTCTCTATGTCATCTTCCACATATTCAAGCTTTTCCTCAGCCCGCTTATAATGAGAAATCGCTGAGATGAAGTTTTTCTGCTTAAATTCATACATTCCCCTGAAATAGTAAAAATAATATTCCAGTAAGCCGGTCAGCTTTTGCTGGTTCATCTCAATCTCAGTGAGCATTTCAGAGAACGGAGGCTGGCAGTCGCCGTCTTTCATGGGTTTTAATTTATCCAGCATGATGCGGTGCCGAAATTCCATCAATGAAAAATACAACAATAAATCCTGGTTCTCTTCCATATCTTCGAGTTCATATTGAATCTCCCGCTTCAGCGCTTCAGCTTGATCGGCTTCAAACGCGCGGATCAGCTTATACCATTCATTCATCTTTACGGCCACTTCTTCAGATGGAATCTTGGATTTCATAGATTTGCCTCCTTCCTCCGGCTACTAATTATGTTATATTTTATCATAGCAAATTTATGGCAGTGAGCAAACAAAGATTTTAATCAATTAAAGAAAGAGAGAATTCACCATGAAACGACCAGTCAGAATTGCGCTGCTTTTGATCCTCTTCTTTTCCGCAGACCTATGTTTTTCCTATGTGCAGAAAGAATTGAGGCCGCAGACGGCATTACAAGACAGAGCCATTCCAAGCGCTCTTCATCCGCTCGTGAAACAGAATGCGGAGCTATTGCAGACGGCCGCTCTGAACAAAGGCATCACCGTCGTTATCACAGAGGGTTTCAGATCAATTGAGGAACAAAACGAATTGTACCGTCAAGGACGTTCAAAAAAAGGAAATATCGTCACCTACGCAAAAGGCGGGGAATCTTACCACAATTACGGCCTTGCGATCGACTTCGCCCTGCAAAAAAAGGATGGAAGCCTGATTTGGGATATGACGTACGACGGAAACCGAAACGGCACGCCCGATTGGCTTGAGGTCGTATCGATTGCCAAAACGCTCGGTTTTGATTGGGGAGGCGATTGGAGAGGCTTTAAAGATTATCCTCATTTACAAATGATCCCTGGCTAATAAAACCTTTTCTTTTTTCGCTTTTGCGCATCAATGTACGGAGGATAGACAGGCCTGTACACAAGCTTATATCCTTCATTGCCGGACGGCGTAAAATCGCGCTGCCACTCCAGCCGCAGATGGAAATCGGATAAAAAAGCGGCCTTTGCTTCTTCGGGAGTAACGGCCGGCACCGGATTGATCTTCTCCAGCTGCTCCGGGTCAATGTCAGGCGCCATGTAAGCTTCCACAAGCCCCGTTACGGGACTGACAAGTATTCTCGCAGCGCCGAACCGCAGCGGAATATCCTGATGCCATATGGAAAAATGGAAGCGGAACCTGCCCCTTCCGTCCGTTTTCACCGGGTTCATTTTAAAAAACTCGTCCGCTCTCGGATAAAGCTTGTATAAAAATTGAAGCGCGACGGCCTCACACTCTTCCGCAGAATAAAAGGCCGGGCCCTGGTGCTCAATAAAAGATTTAAAGGCTGTCATTTTCCCTGTCTTTTTGTCCGTTTTCATCTTCATTGTATTTTTGTTGCTGCTTTCAAAATAGCTTTCGATACTCAAATCTTTCCGTTCCGGAACCGATCCTTTCCGCCATGTCGTTCCGATCTCATCCCCGAGATCGCGCCGGCGCGTCTGAACCATATCCGAGGTAAACCCCATTAATTCATCCAGGCTGATTTCCCGTTTATGTTCAAACGCGGGAAGCGGTTTTGCCGGCTCATTCCTGTCTTCGCAAAGCTGCTGATCCGGCACGATATCATCTTCACCGGCCGGATAGCTGTAAGCCGGCAGAATCGGTTCATAGACGAGACGCGGTATTTTCTCAAAATTGACCACATCATAGACGAGACTGAATGTCAGCACACTCATATAATGCGAGACGACTTTTTCCCGATCGACGAATGTTTCCGGAACGGGCGCTTCACCCTTATCCCCGTAATAGATAAACTGCACGACGAAGCCGCTCCTGGTTACATCAACGAAAAAACCTGAATCGGGAAGCGGCCGGCCGAGCACTTTTTTTGTATAGATAAATCGGATGCACCCATTGCGTTCTTCCCTCGCCTGAAAGATGAAATTCATAAAAGTTAGCGGGCGGTGTCTCGCCGCAAACCGAAGAGCCGTCAGCTTTAATTCGGCGTCTGACAGCTGCATGTCTGAACTCGGACAGTCGTTGCGTGAATAGGTAAGCAAAGATCCGTCGTCGCCCAGCTCAATCGTGACCGTTTTATCCGGATGGTTACGATCTTTCCATATATAATAGGCTTTCGTTTTTTGTTTTTCATCATAATCTTCTATTTCAAGCTCATAGTCCGGCGGTATGTTCCCGATTTCCAGCGCTTTTTTTCTCAGATGTTCTTTCAGCAATGGGGTCATCCTTTCAGAAGAGTGTATAAAAAAGAACTGTTTTTTATTATATAAAAACGTCCTTATCCTTTTAAAGGGAAGAAAGTGCCTTTTATGTGTCTATTTTTAGCAAAGAGGGAAAAGAGCCGTATTCAGAGCGGCACTTTTTCATACAAATGTCACATTCCCCGTGAAAGCCCCGGGACGAACGCCCATGACCTTCAGCCTATTAAACTCGTGATCGCTTCCCCTGTATGAGCCTCAATAAACCGCGGGAAAACCGGCTTGTATACGAGCCTGTACACTTTTCCGCAGCTGTCGTCATCGTAACAACGATCCCAAGCGAGCTCGGCTTTGATGGCCCGGCGGATCGCGTCCTTCGCCTCTTCCATTGTCAATGAAGGAACGGGATCGATTTCCTCGAGCTCTTTCGGATCAATTTCCGGCGGCATATAAAAAGTGACAAGACCCGTCTTTTTGCTGACACAGATTCTTCCCTCTCCGAATCGCAAATCAACGCCGCCCGAACAAGCCTTATATGTAAGTCCCACGTTTTCTCCTTCATCATCCGGTTCATCATATTGAACCCGGAAATACTGATCCGCTTCCGGAAACATGGCGAATAAAAAGCGGATGGCCATGTGATGGCATTCTTCCTCGGAAAACACCGATTCACCTTCAACTTTTATAAATGACATCACCCCGGTGAGCCGGCCCGATTCTTTATCATATCTTGTTTTCAATACGTGTTCATTCCGTTCTTTAAACAGACTTTCAAAGCTTTTATCTTCCCGCACGGATTTTGTTTTTTCAGGACGCCAGGCAATGCCGATACAGCCCTCTCCAAGATCGCTTTCCCTCTCTTTATAAAAACCGTCGTGCAGCCCGATCATGTCATTGATGCTCATCTTTTCCGCTTCAGGTGCAGGGCATGAAATCGGGACATACGGCCGCGTGCCGTCTTCCAGCTCTTCATATTCGTCTAATTCTGCATTCTCTTCCTTCAGGTCGGCCGATATCGGCCGCGTCGGAGACACGATTTCATAGACGAGATGGGGCTTGTCATCCCCCTGCACATAGACGGACTGATGCAGGACGGTGAACAACAGCTCTGCTTCAATATGTTTGACAAAGTGAGCCAATGCTTCCCGCTTGTCCGCAATTGTCTCCGGTCTTAACAGATCATCGGCCTTCCCATGGTAAGAAAAGCCGGTTACTTCCCCTGTCACAGCCAGGTCGATGTAAAACCCGGTCAGCGGAAGCGGCAGACCGTCAGCCATCTGAACATAGGAATATCTCACATCGCCATCATTTGCGGGTCCGTTTTTTTCCGGTTCAAACTCAGCCAATGCCCCCGGACGATGGGTTTCTAAAAACGCCCGCATCCGTTCTTCTATGTCCGATTCCGAAAGAGCCGGCAGATCAGTCTGGAAAGCCGGACGGGATAAGTATTTCAGTTTTCCTTCCCGGTCTAATTCGACCATGATGCCGGCTTGCGGATCATTCTTATCTTCCCACCAAAACAGAACCTCATCTTCCTGGTATTCTTCCACATTACTCTCGTAGCGGGCAGGTACGTTTCCGATTCGGAGAGCCAGCTGTTTCAATTCTTCTTTATTCATCATAACACTTCCTTTTCTTCCAAAAAGATTGATGATTACCAAGACTCTTTTATACAAAACTAGTATAATTAACCTGTCTGTCTTCATGACTATCGAATTAATCATTAACAACAGGGGGTAAACCAGATGTCCATCAAAAAAATGAGCGCCGTGTTTTTCATTCTGCTTCTCACGGCATTTACCGCCGCATGCAGCAGCGAAACGAGCGGCGGCCAGGAAAGCAGCACGGCGAAAGTGAAAATAAAAGAGACGGCATGGGCCGCTTCAGACGATACTGAACATCCGGCCGCGCTGAAAGTAACGGTCACCGTCAAAAATACGGGCAAAGACCCGCTTACCGTCAAAAGCAGCGACTTCTCACTTTATCAGGATGACGCGAAAACAGCCAAGGCCGATAAGGAAGATTTGATGCAGAGCGGCACGCTTCATGCCGGTAAGACAGTGACGGGCAATCTGTACTTCACGGCTGACGAAGGCAAATCCTATGAATTGGTATATCAGCCGCAGGCAAAAGACGCGAAGCCTTTATCTTATAAACTGAAAGTCAAAGGCACAGCCTCCAACGCAAAACCTGACCCGGCGGACGCATTATCCGCATACATTGATGTGATGCTGTACGGCAAGCACAATAAAGATTTCACCCGCCTGACCGGTGTAAATGAAAAAATGACGGCCGCCGCATATCAGGAATCGGCGAAAGCCAGCTTTATCGCTTCTGCAGGCATTTCACAAGAACAGGCGGATTCAAAAGCCATTTCCGCTATTATTGACGCCATGTCATCAGCGCTTCGGGATAACACAGAGCTCAAGGTGCATACCAAATCCATGTCAGGCAAAAAAGCCGTCCTTGAAGCAAAAGTGACGCCGCTTGATATGTCTCCGCTTGCGGGCCAGCTGCAAGACCGCGTGCAAGACTATGCCGGAAAGCACCCTGATGCTGATGAAAACGAAATTGTCAGCCACCTGCTTTCTGTCTATCCGGAAGAGTTTATGCGCCTGAAACCGGCTTCTTCTTCTGTTACAAGAGAAATTGAGATGAAGAAAAACGCCCGCGGCCAGTGGTATCTGGATACAGACGCCGATCTGGAAGGATTGACAGAAGCGTTTTTGAAAACGTCCTGACAACAAGAAAGGAAATAGCGCAGGCTATTTCCTTTTTTTATTTTCACTTAAAGATGTCACTGATATATTGAACCTCATCCTCGGTTAACTGCACATGAAGCGCGTCCAGATTGTGTTTCAGCTGGTCGGGGCGTTTGGCTCCGGGAATGATCGCATCCACCGCCGGCTGCGACAGAAGCCATGCGAGTGCGATATGCGCTGTCTGCGCCCCTTTTTCCTCCGCAACGGCCCGAAGCTTATCCACTCGCTCCAGATTTTGGTGAAAAGCTTCTCCCTGAAACGGCGGCCTGTTCTTTCGTCTGTCCTCAAAGACTGTGTCTTTTGTAAACTTTCCCGTCAGCAAGCCGGAAGCAAGCGGAAAATAAGGAATAAAGGAAATGCCGTTCTTTTCACAATAAGGCAGCAGATCATGCTCCGCCTCACGCTGAATCAGTGAATATTCCGATTGAAAAACCTCTAAATAGCCGTCGGCGTTAAACTCCTGCAATTGCCGGAAGCTGAGATTGGACGCGCCGATTGCTCTGATTTTCCCTTCGTCCTTCAGTTCTTTTAGCGTGCCCGCCACTTCGGAGAGCGGTGTTTTGCCGTCAGGGAAGTGGACGTAATACAAATCAATCACGTCTGTTTTCAGCCGCTTCAGGCTGTTTTCCGCCTCACTCCGGAGAAATTCACGGCTGTTGTCCAGCTCGATTTGTCCGTTGACTTCTTTATGCGCGCCTTTTGACGCAATCACGAGGCTGTCCCGCACGCCGCGCTCTGCGACAACTTCACCGATTAACTCTTCGGAACGCCCCAAACCGTATATAAACGCCGTATCAATAAAATTGACGCCGCCGTCCAATGCTGTGCGGATGAGTTCTTTTCCCGTTTCATCATTAAGATTCGGAAACAGATTATGTCCTCCGACCGCATTTGCGCCAAAACCGATACGCTTTACCCGTAAATCCGTCCTGCCCAGCGTACGTGTCTCATCCATGGCTCAGGCTCCCTTCTTTTTATCGCTCTGTTTAGTATTAGATAGACGGTAAGAATTATCCTGCCTGAGAGCCTATCTACAGAAAAAACCTTGAAAAGCGTTTGCCCTTCAAGGTTTTTTTGGCTGTGTATTAAGATGTCAGAGCTGCGGCGAAGCGTTCGGCTTCATCCGTGAGAGCACCCTCGATTTCCTTATAGCGGCTGGAAATCGTTGAGGCGCTGACGCCGTACTTCTTCGCCAGCTTCGCTTGAGAAACGGACGCGCCGTTCAGAGAAATGCTGTTTACGTAATATTCGACCGCCGCCGCGAAAGCTTCAGGCTTTCTGATCGTCGGTGTTTTTTTGACACAGAACGTTTTCCACAGATCAATAACGGCCGGAACCAGCTCAGCCGGGTATTCATCCCCGC
Organism: Bacillus sp. GW821-FHT11D08; assembly: GCF_058808515.1. Taxonomy (NCBI): domain Bacteria; kingdom Bacillati; phylum Bacillota; class Bacilli; order Caryophanales; family Bacillaceae; genus Bacillus; species Bacillus sp. GW821-FHT11D08. Next base: position 136,939 of record NZ_JBXARS010000008.1, on the reverse strand, counting down.
TCAGGCCTTTTTCAATGGCGTCTGCCGTTTCCTTCTCCATGTCGTTGGCCCACTCTGTCTGTTTTTCTTCAGCAGCCTGCTCAGGCTCTTCCGCCGTTCCTAAAAGAGCGGCCAGCACAATGTCGAAGTTGTCCTGCATAAAGCGCTCAGGCGATTTTCCTTCCGCAAGAGCCGGGGCAGCCGCCTTTTTCACTTTGCTGATTAGAGCTTCGGTCCGCTTCACAGGGAAGATCGTAAATTGCATGAAGAACTCCGCTTTTTCCGCTTCGTGGATCGGATAGCCGAGAATCAGGCTTCCCGCCGGCGGAAGATCCTGCTGGCTGACGTCCATTTCCACTTTGAATTGTTTTTTCGTCATCACATCTTCAAAGTGAATCATTCCTTCTTTCACATCTTCAAGCACCATAACGGCAGGTGTCATGCTTTTCCATGATTCAACGATTTCCCGTGTTTTCGGGCGGTTGATGCCGCCGGCTTTTTTCTGAAGATATTCTTCAAAAATCGTCTTGCCGCCTGCCAGCGGACGGAAGAAAATTCCCCAGATGCCGAGGTTGAAGACTCCGATGTCTTTTGTCTGTCTGTCCAGCTCCGTAATGAACGCGTGCTGGTTAATAAATGATGATATGCCGTCTCTATGTGCTGTAAAGGCGTACTCCATTAGGCTTTCCTGAATCTGTTTCGCTTCTTTTGCCGCGATGTCTGCCGGAATGGCAGCTTCTTTGCTTCCGCAGCATTTTTTATATTTCTTCCCGCTGCCGCATGGGCAAGGGGCATTTCTTTTCACTTTTCCCACAATAAACCCTCCGAATTCTGATATAACTTTATTATTTTAACAAAAATAACTTCAGAGGGCTTGGTTTACGGCGAAAAAAGAATATGGAAGAAAAAAAGACCCCGGGATATTCTCATTCTCCGGGGCTTTGAAACTGTTAATTTGTATTTTGTCCGCCGCCGTTCAGACCTTCTTTAATCAGCCCGTTTACTTGGCTGTTCATCAAAAGTCCGATGTGTCCGACACCGTGAATCTGCACGTTTTTCCCGCCGATCAGCCGTGACAGCGGGTTCAGGACGATTAAGTCCGCTGAGCTGTAAATCGATGTATATAAAATCTTTTGGTTCGGATCAGTCCCCGGAAGCGCCCGGTTGGTCACAAGGCCGTTCGCTCCGCCCAGTGTGACGACGTTTGCGATTTTGTCTCCGCCGTCAAGATTTTTAATGTAATAGAGCGTGTTGGCGCCGCCCATGCTGTGCGCGACGATATCGACTTTTTTCGCACCTGTTTCGCTGAGCACTTTTTTCACGTAATTGGACAGTCTCGGTGCATTGTGTCTGTTGTTTCCGGTTTTGTCCAGAAAATCAATGGCGTACATCTCATTTCTTGACCAGCCTTGGGATGCCAAGTACGTTTTGATTCCCGCGAAGTTAAAGGACGCCCCGCCGATTCCGTGGACCATGACAACCGGGTTATGCTCTGAGGAGGCTTTCGATACGGTCGGCTGGAAGGCAAATACGGAAATGACGGAGAGCATGCAGACTGTAAGGATCGCTAGGATTTTGCTTTTGATTTGTTTCATGAACTTTCCTCCTGTTATGTAATTTTTTGCAATTTTCATTTTATTAGAGAAGAAAAGGAAAAAATAGAGTATTTTTTACTGTTTTCAACAATTGAAAAAGAGGCGGAAAAATGAGAAAGACGCCCCTTTCCCGAAAGCACACTTATACTTTAATACGGCAAACAAAAAAAGGAGAGAACACCCGGTTCTCTTCTCCTAGTACTCATTGAAATAGGTTTGAATCCGCTTAGGGTCATGCGTTTTTGTCAGCGCGAGCATCAGCAGAATCCGCGCTTTTTGAGGGTTGAGAGAGTTTGAAGCTGTCAAATGGTCTTTTTCATACTCTCGATTAGGTGTTACCGTTCCGTTTCCCGTCCTTGTGGAGCGGACGACCGCCAGCCCGCTTTTGACCGACTTTACGGCGCCTTTTTGCGCCGCATCAGACATTGAGCCGTTTCCCGAGCCTGCAAAAATAATGCCTTGCGCCCCTGATTTTACGGCAGCTTCAAAGAGATAGCTTCCGTCATTTTGATAGCCGTATATAATATCGACTTGCGGCAGTTTATCAAGTTTATCTATCTTGAAATCTGTATCCTTCGTATGTTTTCGGGTCATGATGTTATTAAAATAGATGTCATCAGCAATTGTTCCGATATAACCCATTTCTTCCGATTTGAATGTGTCGGCCGCGGTTGTATTGGTTTTTGTCACATAGCGCGCCGAAGCGATTCTGTCATTTAATACGACAAGCGTCCCCTTACCTTTCGCATCAGGCGCAGCCGCTGTTTTTACAGCGTTATATAAGTTGGACGGCCCGTCTGCTCCGATCGCCGTGGACGGCCTCATTGACCCGGCGACAACAACGGGCTTGTCACTTTTGACCGTCAGATTGAGAAAGTAGGCGGTTTCCTCAAGTGTGTCTGTTCCATGTGTAATGACAATGCCGTCTGTATCATCAGACTTGAGCAGCTTGTTTACCCGTTTTGCAAGTTTCAGCAGTGTCTCGTTATTCATATTCTGGCTGCCGATATTCACAACCTGTTCTCCGCTCACATGCGCGACCTCTTTTATCTCCGGAACGGCCTGAATCAGGGCATCAACTCCGATTGCCCCCGCCGTGTACTCCGTAGCTGACGTCTTTGAAGGAGCAGCGCCTGCAATTGTGCCGCCGGCGGCAAGAATTTTAACATTCGGAAGTCCGTCTTTTTTCGCTGGGGCTGCGGCTGCCATCCGGGGCGGTGTTTCTTTCGCTTGAGGAGATTGGGAGCAGCCGGCCGCGATGAAGAGCAGAGCCGTGATAAATGTAATGAAGGGCATAAATTGTTTTTTCATTCTTTTCTCTCCTTTTCTTTATTTATGAAGATTTTCCTCTCACCGGTCAACGCGCTTGTCAGGCAACCTCCCGAAGAAAATAACCGTTAAAAAACCTTGACACCGTCATGTGAAATCAAGATAATAGACCAGTCACTATATTTTAAATTTGTCAAAAATCAGTAAGGTGGGAACATTATGAGCTATGGAGATTCTCGTGAAAAAATCCTCGCCGCGGCAACCAGGCTGTTTCAGCTTCAGGGGTATTACGGCACGGGGCTGAATCAGATTATTAAAGAAAGCGGTGCGCCGAAAGGTTCTCTTTACTATCATTTTCCGGACGGCAAAGAGCAGCTCGCCATTGAGGCTGTCAATGAAATGAGCCATTATATCCGTATGAAAATAAAAGAAAGCCTTGATGCCCATCCTGATCCTGCGGAAAGCATTCAAGCGTTTTTACAGGACTTATCAAGCCAATTCACATGTCCGGAAAACTTTGAAGGGTTTCCTGTCGGTTTACTGGCTGCCGAGACTGCTTTAAAGAGCGAAAAGCTCCAGCAGGCCTGTCAAAGCGCTTATCAGGAATGGGAGAATCTGTTCGCGGGCAAATTGAGATCAGCCGGTTTTTCTGATGAGAAAGCGGCGGAAATCAGCACTGTTTTAAATGCCATGATAGAAGGCGGCATCATTGTGTCCTTAGCCAAAAAAGACAAAATGCCGATCCTCCATATTTCTAAACAAATCCCGAACCTGCTGAAGACATAAAATACGAGAGACATGTACGTATAGAAAGAGAGGAGAATGATTTTGGAAAACGCTCAGCCTTCCAAACAATATAAAGTCATGCCGATCATGATTTCTTTACTGACGGCAGGGTTTATCGGCATGTTCAGTGAAACGGCGCTGAATATCGCCCTGACTGACCTGATGAAGGAGTTACATATCACTCCTGCGACCGTCCAGTGGCTGACGACGGGCTATCTGCTCGTTCTCGGTATTCTTGTCCCGGTATCGGGTCTGCTTTTGCAATGGTTTACGACGAGACAGCTGTTTATCGTTTCACTCGCTTTTTCCATTATCGGCACGCTGATTGCAGCGCTTGCACCGAGCTTTCCGTTTCTTTTGGCGGCAAGAATCGTGCAGGCTTTAGGAACCGGGCTGCTGCTGCCGCTGATGTTTAATACGATCCTCGTCATCTTCCCGCCGCATAAGCGCGGAGCGGCGATGGGGACGATCGGGCTTGTCATCATGTTCGCTCCTGCGATCGGTCCGACATTTTCAGGGCTTGTGTTAGAGCATTTGAACTGGCATTGGATTTTCTGGATTTCCCTGCCGTTTCTTGTGTTGGCTCTTTTATTCGGCATCGCCTACATGCAGAACGTGTCTGACATTACAAAACCGAAAATTGACGTGCTTTCCATTATTCTGTCTACAATCGGGTTTGGCGGCATCGTATTCGGATTCAGCAATGCGGGCGAAGGATCAGACGGCTGGTCAAGCCCGACGGTTATCGGTTCGCTCACTGTCGGTGCGATCGCGCTCATCTTATTTTCCATCAGGCAGCTGACAATGAAGCAGCCGATGATGAATCTGCGCGCTTTCCGCTATCCGATGTTTGTTCTCGGTGTCGTGATTGTGTTTATCTGTATGATGGTTATCTTATCGACAATGCTCCTCTTGCCTATGTATTTACAAAGCGGACTGATGCTGACGGCGTTTACGTCCGGGCTCATCCTGCTGCCGGGCGGTATTTTAAACGGCTTTATGTCTCCGGTGACGGGGCGCCTGTTTGACAAATACGGACCGAAGTGGCTTGTCATTCCCGGGTTTGTCATCACGGCCGCCGTACTTTGGTTTTTCTCAAACATTACCGGCACTTCAACGGCCATTCTCATCGTCGTGCTCCACACATGCTTGATGATCGGCATTTCCATGATCATGATGCCGGCGCAAACGAATGGCTTAAACCAGCTGCCGCCGGAATTTTACCCGGACGGAACGGCCATTATGAATACGCTCCAGCAGATGGCCGGCGCAATCGGCACTGCGGTGGCGGTCAGCATCATGGCAGCCGGGCAGAAGAATTATATGAGCACCGTGAAAAACCCGAATGATCCTTCCGCATACTCTCACGCGCTGATTGCGGGCGTCCAGCACGCCTTTATCTTCGCGATGATTGTCGCCGTTATCGGCTTGATCAGCGCTTTCTTTATGAAACGGGTCAAAGTGAATCACTCATAAGAAAACAGCAGGCTCCCCGTGAGTCTGCTGTTTTTTTATATATCGCGCGCTTCAGCCAGTTCATCAATCGCATACATCAGATCATCGGCCGTGTTATAGAAATGAGGCGCCAGCCGGATGATATGTCCGCTGGGTGCGCATACGATGTTTTTCCGCCTCAACAGCGCAGCCGTTTCCGCCGCTTTTTCATCCCGTATGGAAATCATGCCGGGTCTGTCATCGGCAGACGGCGGCCCTGTGAGATTCAATCCTTTTTCAGAAGCGTATTCATACGCAAATGCACTGAGTTTTTTTACTTCTTGGTGAATGCGGTCTGTGCCGGCATCGTTTACTAGAGATAAAGCCGCCTGTGCCGCATATATGCTGATAAATGCCGGGGTTCCGGTCTCAAAGCGTTTGGCTCCGTCCGCATAAGAAAAACGGGTTAAATCCAGCATCGACGCCCGCTGCTGCCCGAACCACCCGGTGACTTTCGGCTTCAGCCGTTCGGCAAGTTCCTTTCTGACATAAAGAAACGCCGTTCCCGGTATGCCGAGCATATACTTTCTCGCACCCGCGGCCAGCATATCAACTCCCCATTCTTTTACATCAATCGGGATGTGCCCCGCTGATTGATAAGCATCGACAAAAAGAAGCGATCCCTTCTTTGCGGATATCTCGGCAATGCGCTTCATATCCTGGACAAAACCGGACGTATATGACACATGGGGCACACAGGTGAAAAGCGTCTGTTCCGATATGTACGTCTCATACCGCTCTAACGGGATCATTCCATCTTCAGACGGCACGACTGAAAGCTCCATCTCAGTCTGTGCCTTCAAAATGTGGGCGATCGCCGGAAAATCCAATTCCGTATACACCGCCTGTTTCTTTCGGCAATCCGGTAAAGCGGAAACGACGGCAGAGACAGCAGCCGTTACTGAAGGTAAAACGGCGATTTCTTCAGGATGGGCGCCGATCAATTTCGCAAATTCACACCTTGCCTGCTCCGTTCGTCCAATGGCTTCTTCCCAGTTTCCGCCATGCTGAAGCAGGCTTTCCTGATAGTCATTGATCGCTTTTGAAACCGGCAGGGCAAGAGCGCTTTGAGAGCAGCTGGCGAGCATCGTATGTGTGCGGAGCGCCGGAAATAAAGATCGGTATTGCACCAGAGGCGAATTCAAGACGTGTTTCCCCCTTCGGCAGGAATATATGTCCATTATAGAGTATGGTAAAAAGAAAAGGAGGGTTTTATATGGAGAAAAAAGTATTGCTGACAGGCTTTGACCCCTTCGGCGGGGAAACGGTCAATCCTTCATGGGAAGCGGTCAAACGGCTGAATGGTGCCGCTGAGGGCCCCGCCTCTATCGTATCTGAACAAGTGCCAACCGTTTTTTATAAGTCTCTTGCCGTGCTGCGCGAGGCGATCAAAAAGCATCAGCCTGACATTATCATCTGTGTCGGACAGGCAGGCGGCAGAATGCAGATCACGCCGGAACGGGTCGCGATCAATCTCAATGAGGCGCGCATACCGGATAACGAAGGAAACCAGCCTGTCGGGGAAAACATTTCTCATGTCGGTCCCGCGGCCTATTGGACCGGCCTTCCGATCAAACGGATCGTTGAGGAAATCAAAAAGGAAGGCATTCCCGCGGCTGTATCCTACACGGCGGGGACATTTGTATGCAATCACCTCTTTTACGGGCTGATGGATGAAATCAGCCGCCATCATCCGCACACCCGCGGCGGGTTTATACACATCCCGTACATTCCGGAGCAAACCTTGCAAAAGTCTGCGCCGAGCCTCAGCCTGGATCTCGTGACAAAAGCGCTCAAAATCGCCGCGGTGACCGCCGCGGCGCATGAGGACGATATTGAGACCGGCGGAGGCGAACTTCACTAAGCTGCAGACGCCGCCTCGGCCCATTTCTTCCGGTAAACGATGCGGGACAGCGTCACACTGATTTCATAGAGGACGAGCAGCGGAATCATGACGAGAAAGTCAGACATAAAATCCGGAGGCGTAATCAGCACCGAGACGACGATCAGCACAAAATACGAAAGCTTCCGCGCCTTTGCCAGCCGGGTTGGATTCACGATTCCGAGCCGTGTCAGAAACATGACGGCCAGAGGCATTTCAAACAAAAATCCGAACGGCAATGTAAGATTCAGCATAAAGGTAAAATACTTGTCCGCCGTAAATACCATGTCAAAATGGCCGGCGGATAATTGTGTTAAAAATCCGAGCACAATCGGAAACAGCACAAAATACCCGAAGGAAATTCCGATAATAAACAAAACCGAAAGCCCCGGAATGTAAAGCAAAGCGGCGCGGCGTTCAAACGGGGTCAAGGCCGGCGCCGTAAAACGCCAGAGCTGAAAGGCCGCAACCGGAATCGTTGCCGTAAGGGCACATATTCCCGCAATCATCATATACACCCATAAAATCTCACTCGGCCCTAAAACGGCCAGCCTGCCATCCAAATCCTTGATCAGCCAGTCATAAATATCCTGCACAAACCAGCAGGCGCCGATAAAAAACACGAGAAAGGCGATAACGGTTTTAATGAGACGCTGCCGGACTTCCTCTAAATGCCCGATCAAGTGGGTTTCTTTTTTATCCAATCGTACATCCTCCTTATAGAGAAAGAGGCAGAAGCGGATTCGTCTGCCCCCATGTCAGGATTCAGCCTGCCGTTTTGTCTTTCTCAGCCGTCTGCTTGTCCGGCTCTTCATTTGAGACCAGTGTTTTTGCGGCGCTTTTAAATTCAAGCAGCGTGCGGCCGGCGGCACGGCCGATTTCCGGAAGCTTTGAAGGCCCGAAAATGATGAGAGCGATGACGAAGATCAGGATCAACCCGGGAATGCCGATATTAGAAAACATGAGTGTGCCTCCTTATTGTGAGATTTTGGCCCGTTTCTTTCTCATTTGCTTTTCATGCGCATTGTTATGGGCGAAGAAACGATCCTCTTCCACCTCATTTGACTGCTTTACACCGCCTGCAACCGCAGCTTGAGAGACCTTCCGAATCCCCGTCTGGTCTTTCTGATAAATGAATGAAGCCCGCGTGGATACCTCAGCCCCCGGCTCCGTCACGTACGGCACCACTCTGTAATCCGCTCTCCATTGGGCAGGGGTCACCGTACAGCGGACATAGCCGCGGTAATCGTTGAAAAACTTAATATGCGGGTTTTGTTTTAAGATCTGATCCGTATCGGCCCGTTTATCCGCTCCGTTTCCTCCAGATGTAATGGAAGTTCCGACGAATTCGGCTCCGAAAATCTTTGAATTCGTTTGATTAAAATCGGTATGCAGGTTTGACGCCCAGCTTGCGTGAACATCACCCGTCAGCACGATGACATTGTTCAGGTTTTTGCTTTTTATAAAATTGATGACCCGCTCCCGCTGAGCCGGGTAGCCGTCCCATGAATCCATGCTGTATATCGGATTGGCGGTTGTTCCGAAATTCCATTGCGCGAAAAAGATTTGCTGCGCCAGCACATTCCACTTCGCTTTCGAGGCGGCTAAATTTCCGAAGAGCCATTGCTCCTGTTCTGTCCCCATCAATGTACGCTTCGGATCTCTCCACTCATCAGAAGGCGGCTTATTCCCGTCGCCGTTGGCCTGATCATCTCTGTACTGTCTTGTATCAAGCACATTGAACGATGCTAAATTGCCATAAGAAAATTGCCTGTACAGCCGCATATCAGGACCGTTCGGCAATGACATGCGCCTGAGCGGCATGTGTTCATAATAAGCCTGATAAGCTGCGGCCCTCCTGAGCACAAACGCTTCAACGGATTGGCCTTTTTCAGGGATAATATTGGCATAATTGTTTTCCACCTCATGATCGTCCCACGTCACGACCCACGGAAATGCGGCGTGGGCGGCTTTCAGATTGGCATCAGAGCGGTATTGGGCATGACGGTTGCGGTAATCTGACAGTGTATACACTTCAGCGCTGCTGTGCGTCCTGACATTTCCCGTTTTTGACACATATTCGTTCGGTCCGTATTCATAAATGTAATCTCCGAGATGGAACACGAGATCAAGCTTTTCCTTCGCCATATGTTTATACGCCGTATAATAGCCGTGTTCATACTGCTGGCATGAAGCAAATGCAAACGTCATGGCGGATACGTCAGCACCGGGAGCGGGCAGCGTTTTCGTCCGGCCGACGGGACTGAGCTCATGCCCGCTTTTAAACCGGTAATAGTACACTTTATTGGGCTTGAGCCCGTCCGCCTCGACATGGACGGAGTGTCCGAGATTCGGCTTGGCCATTTCCGTTCCGCGTTTGACAATGTGACGAAAATGTTCATCAGCGGCGATTTCCCATTTTACCGGCACGGCCTGCTTCGGCATGCCGCCCCCATTCAGCGGGTCAGGGGCAAGACGCGTCCAGAGAATGACGCTGTCAGACAGCGGGTCGCCGGAAGCTACGCCGAGGGTGAACGGATAGTTTGAAAATTTCGGAGCGGCATTCACTTCAAACGCGCCGATGGATTGCGCGATCGCTAACCCGAGGGAAAGACCGGCGATTTTCCCGGCGCCCTGTATAAATGCGCGGCGGTCAAACGTATTGTTCTGAAAGCTTTTGTTCTCCAATTCCTTGATCCATTCATCTAAACGGCCGTCATGTGTCATGTCAGTTCCCCTTTCGTCTCATTGATCGCCCTTATTATAAAAAAGAAATGTTAAACCGCTATGAAGAAGTGTGAAGGGTTTGTAAGGCTGAAAAATGGACGGCGGGAGACATTTTTCACATTGTTTCGACAAACCTTGCCCCGCCGGGAGAAAACCCCCTCTGTTTCTTTTTGGCTTGTCATCCGTCAAGCGAACTTTTTTCCTATTTTTCTTCACAAGAAATTAAAAAAGCACCGTTCATTCTCAGAACGGTGCGCCCGGGATTAAAATGTATTGTACACGTTTTCGCACGTTTCACCTGTCGGCTGATAGAAGCAGTGGGATTTGAATCTCGCGACAAACGGCTGATCATACCAAGTCGGCGGGCAGTTTCCCGGCGGCTTAAAATACCACAGACTGAACTTAGCCGGCCAAAACCGTTCTCCGTTAATCGTCCGGCGGGCAAGCCTCCGCTCGGATTCACGCGGTCTCTGGTAAAAGTATCCGTGAGTCACCGCTTCAAACGCGTGCGGCTGAAACACCATCTGCCTGATGGTGCGCAGGCCTTTAAAATCAGAACAATTCGCCCGCACCCGATTGATTCCCACATTGCCGACCAAAAGCATTCCCTGCTTCCCTTCGCCTTCCGCTTCCGCCCTGAGCAGCCTTGCCATTAGATCCAGATCGGCGCTCGACGCTTTTACGACTGCCATCATGACACCTCCCGTATTTTCTCCCTTCATCATATTCAGCCGCGGCCCAGTGATGACAGACAAAAGCCAGAAAACAAATGTTCACGAAAAAAGGGTTTATATTTCACGTTATGAGGAAACATATTAACATGATTTCCATAAGGAGGAATTCGCATGGAACACATTAAAGCGCTTGCCATTAAAGGCATTATGACCATCATTATTCTGTATCTGATACTCGGCTTAGGTTTTCGCTTTACATTCGGCGACGTGCTGCTGATGACCATTGTGCTGGGAGCCGTTTCCTACTTTACGGGCGACCTGTACGTGCTTCCGAGATGGAATAATATCACGGCGGCGTCCGCTGATTTCGGAATCGCGTTTCTTGTTGTCTGGCTGATGGGAATGCCGCTGTCCATGGGCATTTCCGGAGGAAGACTGGCGTTTGCCGCTCTTATTTCCGCCGTCATCATCGCCGTCGGAGAATATTTTTTCCATATCTATCTGATGAGAAAAGACTTGGGCGGGTCCCGTTTTTTAGAACCCCGGTCCGAATAACGTAAAAAAGGCCGGATAAAAGCCCCTTTAAAGGGGGCTTTTTATTTGTAAAGTATAAACGCTTTATACATCTTGATATAACTGATAAACCCTTTTCAGCCTTTCTTCGAGCTGTTCAAAATGAACAAAGCGGGCTTCTCTCAGAAACTCAGTCCCATCAATGAACAAAAGAAGCACGGGAACAGTGAAGACTGAAAATCTGCCGGCCACCTCTTCTACCTCGTCAGCATTGATATGCCCCAATTTGATATTCGGAAACTGATCCAATACTTTTCTGAGCTGCGGCAGAACAGCGTGACATACTGTACAGGCGGGTCTTGAAATGTAGATAAAACTGAATTGATGCTGTTTAATAAAATTCTCGATAGAATCTAATGAATGTAATTCTGCCATCTCTTTCAACAAAACCCTCCTCCAAATCGGCTCGTCTTTCATGACCAAGCTCATCAATACTCTTACATTCACTATACACATTTATATTGAACATATCCGCTTTTTTGCTATTCAGAGCACCTGAACGTTGTGCTTAAAAAATAAAAGAACAGTTACCGCTTTTCAGTAACTGTTCTTAGATACTTATATTAAAAATGCAAAGCGTACGCCCCTGAACCGATGAGTGCAACTCCGATGGAGACTGCAATCAGCACCAAGTTATATTCAAAACCGCCGGCACCGTTGGCAAATCCTTTCGCTCCATGGACTTTTACGATGGCACCTAACATAATAATCGTTATAATAGCAGCTCCGAGCGGGAGGAAAACACCTAAAATAAATAGAATTCCGCTTGCGAGTTCCCCGAGACCTGATAAAGCGGCCGCGGCATTGCCTGGTTTAACTCCAATTGACTCGAACCATTGTCCGGTTCCTTTAATTCCGTATCCGCCAAACCAGCCGAATAATTTTTGTGATCCATAAAACAGAAACACCACACCAATCATGATTCGAATAAGTAATAGTCCTGCATCTTCCATTTTTATCTCTCCTTATTTTTCATATTATATGATGTCTGCAAGGCAGCTGTTTACCAACAGTCGCTTCCAGCAAACATCTGTTAAATGTATGTCTTTTTATTTTTTCTTCATGCTTCACGTTCATCTATCAATCAATCTAATTCTCTCACTTCAAACGGCAGCAGCCCTTGTTCAATTTGTGCCCGGTGCGGTTCATACTGCTCAGGGAGCATCAGTTTTCCGCCCATTGTTTCTTGTGACTCATCATGGGCAAAGCCCGGCGGATCAGTTGCGATCTCAAATAAGATTTCCCCATGTTCTCTGAAGTAAACCGCATTAAAATAGTTTCTATCCTGAACAGGAGTCACACCATATCCGTGCGCAGCAATGAACCTTTGCCAATCTAATTGATCTTCGTCATCCTGAGCCCGCCAAGCGATGTGATGGACCGTGCCGACACCCATTTGCCCGCGGCCGATAGGCGTTAACTTAAGGTCAATCACATTTCCGATATCACCGGCAGAACGATAACGAACGAAGTCTCCTTCTTTACCGACTCGCTCAAGCCCCATGATGATTTCTAGCAATTCACCTGTTTTTTCAGGCTGTGCTGATAACAGGGTTGCACCGCCAAAGCCTTTAATGGCAACATCCGGGGTTACATCTCCGAAAGTCCACGTATTGGCCTCCCCTGCTTCTCTTTCCACGATTTCTAAATGCAGGCCATGCGGGTCATCAAATTCTATATATTGTTCTCCAAAACGCTCGATTTTTGTGTATGGAATGTTGAACTTTTCAAGTCTCTTTTCCCAAAACGCCATGGCACCCTTCGGCACGACGTAAGATGTCACGCCAACCTGTCCGTCTCCAATGATGCCTTGGCGGGCGCCCGCCCACGGAAAGAATGTGATGATTGTTCCCGGCTTCCCGCCTTCATCCCCAAAATAAAGGTGATACGTACCCGGATCATCAAAATTGACCGTTTGCTTGACCAATCGCAGCCCCAGCACTCCAGCGTAGAAATCAGCATTCTCTTGAGGGTGACCGACAATTGCTGTAATATGATGGATGCCCATCGTTTTTTTCGCCATTTTTATTTGCTCCTTTACAAATAGTTAAATATACTCCACAAACTCATTCACAGGCTTTCGGTAGCCGCGCGGCCTTCTGCTTTCTATTTTTTCTTTCCCGATTGTAATCATCATGACGACCTCAAATTGATCATCTATCTTCAAAATCTGTTTCACGGCTTCAGCATCAAACCCTATCATCGGACAGGTGTCCCAGCCTTTTTCCTTAGCACTCAGCATAAACATCATCGCAGAAAGTGAAGCATTTCTTATCGCCTCATCTCTCTTAAATGGTTCTCCTTTGTTATCATAAAACGAAACGGTGTCTTGAACCATGTGATCATACTCTTGTTTATTTAATACCCCCAGCATCTTCAATCCTTCATAGATGTCAGCCGCTTGCTGATATGCCTGCTTATCCCCTAAAACCAAAAGAACAGCTGATGAGCTAAACACTTTATATTGTCCGTTTGCGGCCTGTTTCAGCTTTTCTTTTACATCCGGGTCAAGAACCGCCACATATTTTGTATGCTGCAAATTAAAAGCTGATGGAGCCAACCCAACCAATTCAAACATTTCGTTGAGTTCATCTCTTGTGATTGGATGTTCTGGAAGAAAGTTGCTTGCAGATCTTCTTTCATTCACTAGCTGTACAAATTCAGCCATTTCTCTCGCACCCCTTTTATCTCGAATTCGAGATATTATCGTATAAAAAATCAAATAACGTATGATTAAAAAACGAAACGTTCTCTTCACTGATCTTTTCGTGATTCAAACGATCGGCAGGTTCTTATCCTGCACTCTAATTAAATTATCTTGAATTAAAAAATCTTGAATTCGAGATAATGATAAAAGATAAATACTCAAATGTCAACAGTTCTTTTTTTAATTCAGCCCCAATTTGTCTGTGTACTGTTTAGCCCTGCTCCAACTTTTTTTCTGTCACCTTATTTATTAGTAAACAGGAAACAACCTTGCTATAGACCCACTCGAAACTGAATTGGTACGATAAGCAAAGTGATTACACAAGAAAGGATACGGAGAGCGAATCAAAAGCGCCTCTATTTTTTTGTGCAGTTTTATAGGAGGAAAAAATGACAAGTGAAAGAGAACAAATAAGCAAAAAAGTTGCTTTGATTGCATTGATAGCCAATCTGATCTTAATGGCAGGAAAGATCTTTTTTGGACTGATAGGCGATAGTGAAGCAGTTTTTGCCGACGGTATACATTCTGCAGCGGATGTCGCGGCTTCAATTGCTGTCCTGGCCGTCATCGGCATTTCTAATAAGCCGCCCGATCAAGACCATCCTTTCGGGCATGGCAAAGCTGAGGTCATCAGCGAAGCGATTGTAGGAATCATATTAGTGCTCGTTTCCGTGTATATTCTGATAGAAGCGATTTCGTCCTTTGTTGAAGGTCCAAGCATCCCGCAATACAGCGCATTGTTTGCGGCTCTGATATCCTACGCGGCTAAGCAGATCTTATATCGTTATTCGATCAAACAAGGGGAAAAATGGAACAGTAAAGCGATTATAGCGATTGCATACGATCATAAAGGCGATATCGTTGCCTCTCTTGCCGCTTTTATCGGCGTCCTATTGGCGATTATCGGGAACACACGCGGATGGTCCTATCTGTTGTACGCCGATGCAATTGCCAGTGTCATCGTGGCGTACCTTATTTTTAAGATTTCAATGGAATTAATCAGGCCGTCTGTTGACGTTCTCATGGAAAAAAGTGTTGATCCCGAACTGATAGAGGAATATAAAGCCGTTATTTTGCATTGCCCTCAAGTCAAACGGCTCGATAAAATCCGAGCAAGAGAACACGGCCACTATAAATTGCTTGATGTCCGGTTATCTTTGGATCATGATTTGACGATTAAGCAGGGACACGATATTGCCCGCGAAATCCGAAATGAAATCCAAAGACACTTTTCAGATGTTGAAGAAGTGCTCATCCATGTGAATCCTTATTTTGAAGAATGAAAAAGCAGCTTGTAGAGAAAATGATGTTTTTCTACAAGCTTTTTTGTTTTGTGCTGTTTCTTTACATATTCATTTGATTTCAGGTGCAGAAAAAGCACTCCCACATGCCTAGCTTTGCTTGGCTGGGTATGTGGCAATCTTCAACATCATTTTGAATAAGATCAGCGGATCAAGTGAGGGGGGGCTTTATTTTCGCTGCAGTAAGGTTTGACCTTTTCAACGATGAAAGAGAAGTCTATGTATTTATCAATTTTTCGAAGAAGGTGATCCTCTTCGACGAGTTGGTCAAACAGAACGAATTCGGCTGTGTTTTGAGAAAAATTTCTTGTGTGGAACATGAGAAAGAAACCTTTTTTTCAGTCTTTCTTTTATTTTATGACAAGGGAAACATAAAGGCTGTCGAGGTTTTCTCGACAGCCTGAAGGCCGGATAACGGCCTTTTTCGTTTGATTTCACTGATCAATATGCTTTCTGATAAAATGCAGCAGCGTGTTTCCTTGAGCGGTCAATATGACGCCCTTCGCGCCGCACTTCGGACAGGGCGTCCCTTCTTTCTCCTCGCCGGTTCCTTCACAATGCGGACACGTGAGCTCAAGATCGTCGGTTGCGATCACCATGAATATCCCTCCTTTTTGATTGTCTGTCCGTCTCCAGTCACTTTCCATGGCCATCACCTCCTTAACAATACAAAAAACCCCGTCCATCAAAGGACGAGGTTTTCGCGGTGCCACCTTTATTAACGGCTGAAGAGCCATTCTCTCAAAAAGTACAGAAACACACGGTTTCAATACTCCTTTTTTGATAACGGGGAAAGAATCCCGGCACCGCCTACTGTCATTTCAGCGCAGCAATTCAGAAGCCCATTCGGCACCGGACGGGGATCGGTTCACAGCGGCCACCGGCTCTCTGAACCCCGCGCGCTGATGCGTACTTACTCTTCCTCAGCATTGTTCATCCGTTCTTTTATTTTAAAATGTATCATACGCTGTCATCCGGCGGAAGTCAATAACCTTTCGGATCGGTCAGGCCGAGCATGTCCCGCGCCATTTGCATATGCTCCTCTTGCCCCGTCTGAAGCGCGAACTTCGCCGTTTCCACAGGGTAAGCGGCCTGCCATTCTGTCACATGCTCCTGCATTTTCGGCCAGACGCGCCCGCCTTCAGCTTCGCAGCTCTTCATCAGCCGTTTTGTTTCTTTTTCTCCTAATATCACTTGATAAAGGACAAAATCCTTGGCCGGATCGGCAACCTTTGCCTCCGTCCAATCGAGGAGACCCGTCACACGCTGATTTTCGCCGATCAAAATATGCGGAGGATGCAAGTCGCCATGGATCAGCGCGGAAAAATCACTGTCATTTATCCACGTTTGCCATCTTTTCCAAAGCCAGCTTACCGGCTGCCTCCGCTGACAAATTTTGATCCTTCGCGTAAATCTTTCGCCTCCAAAAAGAAGACGTGAATGAATTTTTTCATATTCACTTTAACCGGAGAAAGCGGCACGGTTTCCTTAGCCTGCATTTCTTTCATTCTCTTGCTGACAGCGGGGAAATCAAAGAATTTCGAGGCGTAATATTCAAATTTGGGGTTTGAAAAATCAGTTGTGCCCAATGAAGCGAAATGGTTTAACGAATGAATGACGGCCCTTCTGATCCGCTGTTCCGAGGCTTTGATTTCCCTGTTAACCTCGGCTTGTGCCGCCGCAGGCCCCAGCTTTCGGATGGCGACGTTTGTAAACATCTGCTTTAAAGACGGGATGTTTCTTTCCGCCTGTTCATCCTCAAATAAATAGTGAAGGACGGCCATGAGGTCATGCGCCCCGCTTTCTCCCACGATGCCTAATTCCGATAAAAGAAATTTTCCTGTTTCTTTGATTGATTTCTCGTGCATCCCCCCCGGCCCGCTTTTTTTCGGCTCATTCCGCTGAATAAGACGGCTTAACGAGTGTTGGATGTCGCCGATCGAGGTTTCCAGTTCAATCCGCTCTTTTACTTTTCGCAAAACGGTGACGATCTCGATTTTGTTGATCGGTTTGTGGATAAAGTATTCGATGCCGAGAGAATAAGCTTCTCCCACCATTTCCTTTGCCTCCACCTGCGATATCATCACCGCTTTTCCGTTGTACGATCCCTGAAGATGCCGGATCGTCTCAATCCCGTCCCGACCCGGCATCAGCAGATCAATTAATAAAATATCGACTTGTTTAAAATGGAGATAATGCCCTTCAATCTGGCTTCCGTCCTCTGCCTCACCGACGACTTCTCCTAAGTCCTCGTCCTCGATCATCTGTTTTAAAATGGAACGGATCGCCCGGTCATCATCAGCTATAAAAAAACGCATATTATGAGTTCATCCTTTCTGCAATCAAATGCTTCACCGGCAGTTTAATCGTAAATATGACGCCTTTTGGCTTGTTATGAAAGGAAATGTCTCCGTCAAGTTCAGTTACGATTTCCTTCACGTAAGTAAGCCCGATGCCCGTTGAAGGTGTGCCGAATTCATCGTATTTGGATGTAAACCCGGGATCATAAACGACCTCTCCGATTTTTTCCGGAATGCCGGGACCGTCATCTTCCGCCTGAAATTCAGCCTTTTCTCCTTCCGCCCTGCGCAGCGCGAGGCGGATCTCACCCCTGTCACCCATGGCTTCGACGGCATTGGCGGTCAGGTTATTTAAGATCGACAGGACGGTAAAGACGTGATAATCGGGATGTTCTCCTTCAATCACGCTCCGGAATTGAATGTCCTTGCCTAAAGATTCGGCGTATTTTTCATTGATTCGGATGACGATGCCGACCAGAGCGGCGGCATTCATGTAATCCCGGAATCTCTCATTGGAAATCAGCTTCGACAAACCGGCGAATATTCGCTGATTGTCTTTTTTCACTTCATGAATTTCTCCCGCAAGGCGCAGCATTCGGCTCCCGAGCTCCCGGTCGTTCCCGCTCATTTCCCGATATAGCTGATAGGATTCTTTCGTCACATGCTCCGTCGTTTTCAGCGTTTTTTTCAAATGAATCGTTTCTTCATATAAGTTGGACACAATCATCAGCATGTGCTCATGCTGCTTTCTCGTTTGTTTTTCCCTGACCTGAGATTCGTGCAGCTTCATCACGTTGAAAAAACTCAGCACAATAAATGTGTGAGAAACAGCGATAACCGCAATATCCGCCAGCTTGTCCGGCATCATAATCTGCCGGCCGCCGGAAAACTGAACCGTCATTTCAACGGCATCAGACGCAATTTCAATGAGAAAACCGAGAAACCCGATCATCAGCGGCCGATCCCAAAAAAGCCTGACCTTCAGCACATAAAACAAGCAGGCATATGTAAAGTAAAAAAAGAAACTGGGATATTGGCTGAAAAAAACCTCCGTAAAGCCGGCATGCTCTCCTCCCCAGCACGCCAGGCCGATCCGGAATGCCACAACGGCTGCACCTGTCAACAGCCCTGACAATACTGCCGGCACATGCCGAAGCAGCAGCAGAAAAAAGAAAAAAGCCGGGGCGCCGAAGCTGATCCGATATACCTCATTCAGGGGGTAAAATTTCAGTTCCCCCGCCAACGGCACGGTGATCAGCATAAGGGCGAAAAGATAGCCGTCTTTTTTCAGTAAATAGTCGAGCCTGATCATAATCACTTCCTTCTTCTGTCTATTTTGAACAAGACCGATACAGTCCGCAAATTTCTTTAGACCCGAATGGCGGGACACTCCGGCTGATTTATAAATCTATCGGCTTATTTTAAGAATGATTTTGTCGTTTTTTGTATGATTCTGTAGATGTCATTATACATTAACATGGAACACGCTATTTTTGAAAACGTTTTCCAAGACCGGTTTCCGCTTCGGACAGGCTTGCAATAGAGGAGGAATGTTATGAAAGATATGGTCAGAGAGCGCCTTGAAAAAGAGGAACTGGCTTCACTTTTACAAGATTGGGTCGAGCATTACCGACCGTTTTCCGTCAATGGAAAAAGCGCAAATTATATACCCGCCCTCGGAGAAATCAACGACTCTCAGCTGGGCATTTGCATATTAGAGCCGGATGGCTCAATGATTCATGCCGGTGAATGGAATGTCCCGTTCACATTGCAGAGCATCTCAAAAGTCATCAGCTTTATTGCCGCCTGCATGAACAGAGGCATTTCTTACGTGCTGGATCGTGTGGACGTGGAACCGACGGGTGATGCGTTTAATTCTATCATCCGGCTTGAAATCCATAAACCCGGGAAGCCCTTCAACCCGATGATCAATGCCGGCGCCATTACCGTCGCCTCGCTGCTTCCGGGTGAAACGGCGCATGATAAATTAGAATATCTCTTTTCCGTTTTTGAAAAATTAATAGGAAAACGCCCTCACATTCACGAGGAGGTCTTCCGTTCTGAATGGCAGACCGCGCATCGGAACAGAGCGCTCGCCTACTATTTAAAAGAAACGAACTTTCTAGAGGCGGATGTGGAAGAAACGCTTGAAGTGTATTTAAAGCAGTGCGCCATGGAGGGTACAACCGAGGACATCGCTTTAATCGGATTGATACTTGCGCATGACGGCTACCATCCGATCCGACGGGAACAGGTCATTCCGAAAGATGTCGCGAAACTCGCCAAAGCCCTGATGCTGACGTGCGGAATGTACAATGCGTCAGGCAAATATGCGGCTTTCGTCGGCGTCCCGGCCAAAAGCGGGGTATCCGGCGGCATTATGGCATTGGTTCCCCCAAGCGCCAGAAGAGAACAGCCTTTTCATAACGGCTGCGGCATCGGCATTTACGGTCCGGCCATTGATGAATACGGCAACAGCCTGACCGGCGGCATGCTGCTGAAACATATCGCACAGGAGTGGGAGCTCAGTATTTTTTAATCAAACGAACCAAGAGGTGATTGGATGCAGGAATTCCTTGAAAATGTAATCGGCTCGGCAAATGATTTTTTATGGTCAAAACTGTTAATCGTACTGCTTCTTTCTCTGGGACTGTTTTTTACGTTCAGATCAAAGGGTCTGCAAGTCCGCATGCTGAAGGAAATGATCCGGGTTTTGAAGGAAGGCGCGGCCGCCCGGACAAAAAACACCATTTCCCCGTTTCAGGCATTTTGCATCAGTATGGCGGCGCGTGTCGGAACCGGGAATATTACCGGAATCGCCATTGCGATCGCACTCGGCGGTCCGGGCGCTATTTTCTGGATGTGGATTATCGCAGTCATCGGTTCGGCTTCAAGCTTTGTTGAAAGCACGCTGGCCCAAATCTATAAAGTAAAAGATCAAAACGGATTCCGCGGAGGCCCGGCCTATTACATGGAAAAGGGCCTGAAGAAACGCTGGATGGGCGCGCTGTTCGCCGTATTAATCACACTGTCATTCGGGGTTGTTTTTAATTCCGTTCAATCCAATACGATCAGCGTCGCCTTTCAAAACGCATTCGGCACCAGCCGGCTTACATTGGGCATTATTTTAATCGTGGTTTTCGGCGGTGTAATCTTCGGCGGCGTCAAACGAATTGCGAAAATGGCGGAATACATCGTAGTCGTCTTGGCCGTTTTATATATCGGTGTCGCTTTCTTTGTCATTCTGACGAACATCACCCAATTGCCCGGCGTTCTGTCGCTAATCGTAAAAAATGCGTTCGGCATTGATCAGGCAGCGGGCGGCGCTTTAGGTGCGGCCTTGATGCAAGGTGTAAGGCGCGGGATTTTCTCAAATGAAGCGGGTATGGGAAGCGCTCCGAACGCGGCGGCGACAGCTACGACGAGCCACCCGGTGAAACAGGGGCTCATTCAGGCATTCGGCGTCCTGACGGATACGCTCGTCATTTGTACAAGCACGGCGCTTATCATTTTATTTTCAGACGCTTATCACCAGCCGGGACTGAGCGGCATCGCGCTTTCTCAGGCCGCCTTGAGCGACCATGTCGGCGCGTGGGCGTCAGGTTTCCTTGCCGTCTTAATGCTTTTGTTCGGCTTCAGCGCTCTGATGGGCAACTATTATTACGGAGAAACCAATATCGGATTTTTAAGCCAGAACAAAAAATGGCTGTTCATTTACCGCATCTGCGTGCTCGGAATGGTACTGTTCGGCTGTATTTCCAAAGTCCAGCTTGTGTGGGATATGGCTGACTTATTCATGGGCTTAATGGTGGTCGTGAACTTAATCGCGATTTTCCTTCTGTCGAAAAAAGCGTTTGCCGCTTTGAGCGATTATGCCCGGCAAAAGAAAGCCGGAAAGGACCCCGTCTTTTACAGAGATGTACTCCCTGATGATGACGGGATCGACTGCTGGGAGTATTCAGACATCGCGAAAAGTGCGAAAGGCAAACACATTTCCTAAACAAAAGGTGTTCGGGCAGCGTCCTGAACACCTTTTTTCTGCCGGTTCATTGACAAAGAGAATAGCGTCCATTACCCTTTTTATATATTTTCAGTAAAGTCAGAAAGGAAGGCCTATGAATCCCATTACACAAATATTAAATGAATACCCGGTTATGATCATAGACGGCGCGATGGCAACCGAGCTTGAGCGGATGGGCTGTGATTTACATGATGATCTGTGGTCGGCCAAAATTCTTTTGGAGAGACCAGAACTGATCAAACAGGTGCATGCAGAATATTTTGCCGCCGGCGCTGATTGCGCGATCACCGCCAGTTATCAATCGACAATCGAAGGATTTGCAGCGCGCGGCATCCCGGAAACCGATGCGATACGTCTCATTCAGACATCTGTTGAACTTGCCGCACAAGCACGCGATGAATTTTGGGCGCATGAAGAAAACCGTTTACACCGGCCCAAACCTTTGGTCGCCGCTTCTATCGGGCCTTACGGCGCGAGCCTCGCTGACGGCTCAGAATATCGCGGGCATTACGGACTGACGGAGGATGAGCTGATCAGCTTTCACCGCACCCGGATGAAAGCCCTCATAGAATCCGGCGCCGATCTTTTGGCCTGTGAGACCATTCCGTGCCTGTCAGAAGCAAAAGCGATCACAAGGCTGCTGGAGGAATTCCCCGGCACTTATGCATGGATCAGCTTCAGCGCCAAAGACGGACGGCATATCAGCGAAGGCACGCCAATTTCCAAATGCGCGGCCCTGCTTGACTCCTGCAGTCAAATCGCAGCGATCGGCATCAACTGCACACCGATTGAACATATTCCGCCGTTGATAGAAGAAATCAAACGGTCAGCATCCAAACCGATTATCGCCTATCCGAACTCCGGCGAACAATATGACCCAGTGACAAAAACCTGGAAAGGCGCAGCGTGCGAAAACCATTTCGGAAAAAGCGCGCAAGGCTGGTACGAAAACGGCGTGAGCATGATCGGAGGCTGCTGCCGGACGAAACCTGCGGACATTCAGGCCATTGCCGATTGGGCCAAGACCTTAAAAACAACTTGACTAATCGGAATAGTTTGTATATTCTATTCAAAAAGCCGGTTCGCCGGAATCTCGTGCCGTTCGTCGGCATGAGATTTTTTATTAGAACGGCCCTCGCAGAAAGTTGGAAAACAATGAACAACAAGAACGAGACGAATTTTCAGAGAAGTATGAAAAGCAGACACCTCTTTATGCTATCACTCGGAGGTGTGATCGGAACGGGGCTGTTTTTAAGCTCTGGGTATACCATTCATCAGGCGGGTCCGGCGGGCACCATTTTCGCTTACCTTTTGGGCGCGGGCATCGTCTATCTTGTCATGCTTTGCCTCGGTGAACTGTCAGTGGCCATGCCGGTGACGGGCGCATTCCACACCTATGCGAAGACCTATATCGGGCCGGCGACGGGCTTTACGGTCGCATGGCTGTACTGGCTGACGTGGGCGGTGGCGCTGGGCTCTGAATTCACGGCGGCCGGGCTTTTCATGCAGCGCTGGTTCCCGCATACTTCAGTTTGGATGTGGAGTGCGGTATTCGCTCTTTTCATCTTTTTATTAAACGCCTTCTCCGTGAAATTTTTTGCTGAATCGGAGTTTTGGTTCTCAAGCATTAAAGTCTTAGCCATCTTACTGTTTATTTTATTGGGCGGAGCGGCGATGTTCGGCATCGTCCCGATGAAAAGCGGTGAGGCCGCACCTATGCTGTCGAACTTTACGGATGGCGGCAGCCTTTTTCCAAATGGCTTTTTCCCGATACTGATGACGATGCTTTCAGTAAACTTCGCTTTTTCAGGGACGGAATTGATCGGAATCGCCGCAGGGGAAAGCGCCGATCCGGAAAAAACCGTTCCGCGCGCCATTAAGACTACAGTCTGGCGGCTGGCGCTTTTCTTTATCGGAACGATTTTTGTGCTGTCAGGGATGATCTCCATCAAGGAAGCCGGTGTGATTGAAAGCCCGTTCGTCACGGTATTTGACAGAGTCGGCGTGCCTTATGCGGCCGATCTGATGAATTTCGTCATTTTAACGGCGCTTCTGTCTGCGGCCAATTCAGGGCTGTACGCGTCATCACGCATGCTGTGGTCCCTGTCTAAAGAAGGGGAGCTTCATCCCGCCTTTGCCAGGCTGACCTCTAAAGGCATTCCTTTTAACGCTCTGATCTTCAGTATGATCGGCGGCATTCTGTCGTTGTTGTCAAGCGTATTTGCAGCGGATACAGTCTATCTTGTTCTCGTCTCCGTCTCAGGATTTGCGGTAGTGGCTGTGTGGATGAGCATCGCCGCATCGCAATTTTTGTTCCGAAGACGGTTTCTTACAGAAGGGCACCAGCTTTCAGACTTGAAATACAGGACGCCGGGATATCCGGCCGTACCGATAGCGGCCTTTCTCCTATGCCTCGCCTCCTGTATCGGCATCGCTTTTGATCCGAACCAGGCCATCGCCCTTTATTGCGGAATTGCATTTATGGCCGTTTGCTACACCGCTTATTACTTGAAAAACCGGAAAAGCAGAGCCCGCGTGCAAGCCGTAAAATCCCAATAACCAAAAAAAGAACCCTGCAGCGCAAGGGTTCTTTTTTCATTTATACTTCAACCACCCATCTGAACGAATCCCGCACCTTCCCGACTTGGATGCCGGCAATCGTTTCATAGAGCCTTTCTGACACTTCACCGATCAAACCGTTATTCAGTTCAATCGTTGCTCCGTGAATGTGCAGCGCGCCGACCGGCGAGATGACGGCCGCGGTTCCTGTACCGAATACCTCTGACACCTCGCCTCTCATCGCAGCCTCATAGATGTCATCAATGGCGACCTGTTCTTCCCTGACGCGGATGCCCCAGCTTTTTAACAGCTCTATCACAGATGCGCGTGTGATGCCCCCGAGAATGCTTCCGTTTAACGCCGGCGTTACGGCCTCTCCGTTTATGATGAAAAAGATATTCATACTCCCTACCTCTTCGGCATATTTCTTTTCCACCCCATCGAGCCAAAGCACCTGATCATACCCCAGTTCTTCGGCTTTCCGCTGAGCCTGTAAGCTGGCCGCATAATTTCCGGACGTTTTGACGTCGCCCACTCCGCCGGTGACGGCACGCACATACTCATCCTCCACATAAATCCGGATCGGTTTCAGCTGATCGCCGTAATACGAACCGACAGGCGTCAGAACAACCATGAACTTGTAACGCTTTGACGGCCGGACGCCTAAAGAAGGCTCAGTCGCAATTACAAACGGACGGATATATAAAGAGGTTCCTTTTTCTATCGGTATCCATTCCTGCTCCAGCTCCACCAATTGTATCAATGCCTCCAGCGCCAGCTTCTCATCAAGAGGCGGCATGCTCATCCGCCGTAACGATTTATTCAGCCGTTTTATATTTTGGTCAGGACGGAACATCAACACCCGTCCGTCTTCTGACCTGTAAGCCTTCAGCCCTTCAAATACGGCCTGCCCGTAATGGAAAACCGATGCGGAAGGATCCAGATGGACCGGTTCATAAGGGGTGATTCTCGGATCATGCCACCCTCTCTCCTCTTCGTAATCCATGACAAACATGTAATCTGTGAAGTACTTGCCAAACCCCAATGAAGCGGAGTCCGGTTTTTCTTTTCTTGCTGTGACCTTACGTCTTTCAATCAGTTGATTCAACAAAAGCACACCTTTCTTGTAATTGTTAAAATTTTCAGTCTTTTATAAGCTGCCTGTTTTCTCTGCCTGAATCGTGTATGCACAGATATATGAGGATGCAGTTGACCGTATCATATCAAATATACCACTTATAAGAGGATAATTATCAAAATTTTTGATATTTTCAAGCGAAAATCTAACTTTATTTTATTCTGCTTGATTTTTTTCAATGAGGACTTTCTGTCATATTAAATGATTGCGCTTACATAATGTAAAGCAATCCTTTCTTTCGCACAGTCAATAATGTGACAAATTTATGGCGGATAGGAAGGTGGTTGCCGCCTGCTTCACGAATTACGTATGAAATGCGCAAGTAAAAGGGGGATTCGCTTGAAAAAATTTATCGCATTCCAGATTTTGATCGCTTTAGCCATCGGAGCATTGATCGGCCATTTCTTCCCGGATTTCGGGATGGCGCTGCGGCCCGTCGGAGACGGATTTATCCGCCTGATTAAAATGATTGTCGTGCCGATCGTGTTTTCGACCATTGTTATCGGAGCCGCCGGCAGCGGCAGTATGAAAAAGATGGGCAGTCTCGGCATCAAAACGATTATTTGGTTTGAAGTGATTACGACGCTTGTTCTGGCGCTCGGTCTGTTGTTGGCGAACGTGCTGAAGCCGGGAGTCGGCCTTAACCTCTCTCATCTTGCTAAAAAAGATATTCACGAGCTTTCCGGCTATACGGAAAAAGTAGTCGACCTGAAACAAATGCTTCTTGATATTATCCCCGTTAACATCATTGACGTCATGGCGAAAAACGATCTTCTCGCCGTCATTTTTTTCGCGATTTTATTCGGTGTTGCCGCAGCCGGCATCGGCAAAGCCTCCGCACCTGTCATGAGTTTCTTCGAATCCACGGCAAATATTATGTTCAAGCTGACGCAAATGGTAATGGTCACCGCTCCGATCGGCGTTCTCGCCCTGATGGCCGCCTCTGTCGGGCAATTCGGAATCGCGCTTTTGCTTCCGATGCTGAAGCTGATCGGCACTGTGTTCCTCGGGCTGTTCCTGATACTCTTCGTTCTGTTTCCGATCGTGGGGCTTATCTTTAAAATCAAGTACTTTGAAGTGCTGAAAATGATTTGGGATCTGTTTTTGATCGCTTTCTCCACGACAAGCACAGAAACCATTCTGCCTCAGCTGATGGATCGGATGGAGAAATACGGCTGTCCGAAGCGGGTCGTCTCCTTTGTGGTTCCGTCAGGTTTATCGCTGAACTGTGACGGCTCAAGCCTCTATTTATCGGTGTCCTGTATTTTTCTGGCGCAGGCGTTTCATGTGGAGATGCCGCTTTCTCAGCAGCTTCTGATGATGCTTGTCCTCGTCATGACAAGCAAAGGCATTGCCGCCGTCCCGTCAGGCTCACTCGTCGTGCTTCTGGCGACAGCGAATGCCGTCGGTCTCCCCGCGGAAGGCGTCGCCATCATTGCCGGTGTCGACCGCGTCATGGACATGGCGAGAACCGGCGTCAACGTGCCCGGCCATGCGGTCGCCTGCATCGTCGTGTCCAAGTGGGAAAAAGCATTCAAATATAAAGGACCCGTCACGGCAGACCAGACCGCCCGGACAGAAAGTATGTAAACACAAAAAAGACCACCTTATTGGTGGTCTTTTCTATTAATCAATCGCCGCATGATCCTCTTTCTCAATCAAAGCAAGGCGTTCATTGATTTCTTCCTGAGTCATTTCGTGCTCTTTCACATACATGTTGCGTTCGTTCGTACGGCATTCGTGACTGCAGCTGCGCATGTATTTGTATTCATTCTCAGGTGTGCAGATCATTTTTTTATTACATGCCGGATTTGCGCAGTTCACATAACGCTCGCACGGCTCGCCCGTGAAATAGTCTTTTCCGATGATAACGTGCTCTACGCGGTTGACCGGTACGCTGATTCTTTCGTCAAACACGTAGCACTGTCCGTCCCACAGTTGCCCTTTCACTTCAGGATCTTTACCGTAAGTGACGATACCGCCGTCAAGCTGGGACACGTCTTCAAAGCCCTTCTTCAGCAGCCAGCCGGAAAATTTTTCACAGCGTACGCCGCCTGTGCAGTACGTGAGGATTTTTTTGCCTTCAAGCATGTCTTTGTGCTCTTCAATCCAGTCCGGCAGCTCACGGAACGCCTCAATATCAGGTCTGACCGCTCCGCGGAAATGACCGAGGTCATACTCATAGTCGTTTCTGGCGTCGATCACGATCGTGTCAGGATCCTGCATTTGCTCATAAAAGTCTTTCGGTTTCAAATGCTTGCCCGTCGTGACATTCGGATCAACATCATCTTCGAGACGAAGCGTCACCAATTCTTTTTTATGGCGCACAAACATTTTGCGGAATGCATGTCCGTCAGCCTCGTCAATTTTGATCGGCATGTCGGCAAAGCGCGGATCAGCTTTCAGTGCATTCATGTATTGATCCGTCTGTTCAACCGTTCCGGACACCGTACCGTTAATGCCTTCCTCAGAAATCAAAATACGGCCTAACAG
The DNA here is from genome assembly GCF_058808515.1 of Bacillus sp. GW821-FHT11D08. Classification (NCBI taxonomy): domain Bacteria; kingdom Bacillati; phylum Bacillota; class Bacilli; order Caryophanales; family Bacillaceae; genus Bacillus; species Bacillus sp. GW821-FHT11D08. The sequence goes on along the minus strand of NZ_JBXARS010000008.1, from coordinate 109,441 downwards.
ACCGAGCTCCTTACAAAACTTCAAATGCTGAGCCGTGAACTCCTCAGGCTCATCAATCTTTACATATTTATAATAAAGTAAAACTCTATATTGTTTTTCCATGATTTATACACCCTGTTCAATTATATTAATGATCGCACACTCTACTATATCATACAGGAAAACGGGCGAAAGATGAACATTTCCGTCCGTACTCTTTCTTCCAGTCACGCTTCGCCTTTTAAAACCTGCTGAAAATAAAACCGATACGTATTGCGCAAAAAGGTCTCAAGCGAAAGGCCGGCCGCGGTCTGATACTTGCCGATAATAAACGGAAAACGGTCACGGCCTTTTGCCCGCAAAAGATCGGCGCTGTCTTCAGCCAGTTCTGAGATGAGCGCCTCAACGACAGGCCGGCATGCGTCCCGCACGGCTTCAAGAATTTGCTGATCCCCTGTATGCTGGTACTGTTCTATCAGCTTTGCCAAATCCTTTTCTTCCATAATGTTCACTTCCTTACACCATATAAAAAAGAGGAGCAGCTTTTATAAAGCGGACGCCTCCTCCTGTGACTCCGCATAACCGATGATCTGACCGACCTGTAATTCACGGCCTTCAGTCAGGTTATCCGAAGGGGTAAACATATCTTTCTCGAATACTAAAATAACGGTCGATCCAAATGAAAAATAGCCCAGCTCTTCCCCCGTCTCAAGCCTGTTTCCGGTGTTTGTCTGAACGATCGAGTTAATATTCATCGCACCTACCGGAATCATGAGCATCTGCTGGTCAGCACGGGTCAGCTCGTACACATAACGGTAATTTTTTGAGAGCACGTCTTTCCCGTACTTTAACCCCATCGTATTAACGGGATAGGAGCGTTTCCCCAGCTCGGCCAGCTTCTGATACGTGCAGCTGACAGGAGAATGGAAGCGGTGGTAATGTCTCGGGCTCAGGTAAAGCACGGCAAAACACCCGCCGTTATACTTGTGATCGGCGCTTTTAAACCCCGTCAGTTCGGCGAACGAATAATCCTTCCCTTTTACCATGAAAGTTTGATTGGGTTTAATCATGCCAACCGTCTGAACGACACCGTCCACCGGGCTGACGATGGCGTTCTTCTCTTTTGCCACGGGGCGGAGATTTAAATTAATATCACGAATGAAAAATGACGCCAATGAATCAAAGTCAGAAGCCGTGCGTTCCGTTTCATTCCAGTTGATGCGATAGTGTTTGGAAAACAGCGGAATCATCGGCTTGCTCAGTTTCGATTCACAGAAGTTTTTAATGAGATAAGACGTCAATCGATTATTAGTCAGTTCAATCAATGAACGGTAAAGAACTTTAGCGGCAGTATTAAACATTGATTACTCCTATGAATTTTCCTATAGTAATAAAAATAAAACACCATAAAAACGCTCCGATGGCGGCGAAGCATAAGTAGGTTTTGAATTCCATTCTGCCGATTCCGGAAAAGTAGCAGGTCACGTGTCTGATGCCGGGGATGAAATAACCTAAAATAATGGTGTACGGCCCGTACTTCTTCATCCACCTGTCTACTTTCTCCATCCTCTTTTCCTTCAGGCCGACCCATTTCCCGAACTTATTAATAAACGGCCGGCCGGCTTTTCTGCCGATGAAGTAGCTGATAATCATCCCAAGGAGCGCTCCGATAAAGCTGATCAGAATGGAGAGCCCGTAATTCAGCACGTTTAAATGAGCGAAGTAGCCCACAAGCGTCATCATGACTTCATCCGGAATAGGCAATCCGATAATACCGAGTGTCAGCATAAGAAAAATCGCGATATATCCGTAATCGGATATTAATTGCTGAACTAATTCCATCTTCTGCTCTCCAGGTTTTCAGGCGCCTGTTTTTTAAAGTGCGGAAATTTAATGTTGCTGACCATTAAATAACCGAGCGCGATCGTTCCCGCCCCCAGAAGAAAAGCGTTATTGATAAAGCTCAAAATGACAAGACACATACCCGCAAACGGAATCGGCATCCCGATAAACGTCGGCAGCTTGCTTTGTTCAATATTAAATCTGGAAAGACGGATCATCCCGCAGATACTGTAGGAAAGCGCGATTAAAATTCCGATGAACGGAATCGTATATAGTGAAACACTGTAAGCGAGCATGGACGGCGCCACGCCGAACGTCACGAGATCAGCAAAAGAGTCAAGCTCCCTTCCCATCTCCGATACCGCGTTCAGCTTACGGGCGGCCAAACCGTCAAAGAAATCAAGAAACATCCCGGTGAAAATAAAGATCACCGCAGAGTGTATATTATGATACAAAAGGGAATGAATCGATAAGAGCCCGCAAATAAAATTTCCAATTGTAATCATACTAGGTATATAATTCACAGTTTACACAAACCCCCAATTAAAACCATATCAAATCGGACTGCGTATGCATAAAGGCTCCATTTTACGGAAACATAAAATGAAATTCTTTCAATGCTATCATTCAAATTCTTTTATTATACAGCATTTGGTGTTATTTGAACAATCTAATCTGGTGATTTTTGTTTTTTCGCCGTTCATATTAAGGTAAGCAATCATGGATTCCTCTATTCCGGATTACCCTGCTTAAATATTCCATGCCGCGATCCGGATTGTCCGTTCTTGATGAATGAAAAGCCGTATGATGTATTGTTATTTCCTTCTCCGTGAAATGAGAACATTACATATAACGATTGCGGACATAAAAAGTTTCATGAATTAAAAAGCCGGCACAAAACGGCCTCATACATTATCTCACAACCCCGTTTTCCAGTATATAGTCTGCCAAACAAAAAAGGCGCCTTACCATTACGGTAAAAACGCCTTTTAAGATCATTTTATGTAATTGATAAATGACTGAGTGCTTCGGCCGCTCTTTCTCTGGCTTCTTCAACGGTCTCAGCTGCAGAAAGCGCAACCGCCATACGGCGTCCAACTTTCGTGACGGGTTTACCGAATACGCGGACCTGAGTGCTTTTTACCCCCAAAGCCTTCTCCAAACCTTCAACCGCATAATCAGCAAGCTCTTTTGGCGCCTTCAGCGGACGGCTTGCCCCCGGCGACAGCTGAGTGATTTCCGGAATCGGGAATCCCAATACCGCGCGGACATGCAGCGCAAACTCTGACAAATTTTGCGTTACAAGCGTAACGAGCCCCGTATCATGCGGACGGGGAGACACCTCGCTGAAATATACTTTATCTTCAGTAAGGAAAAGCTCCACCCCGAACAAACCGTATCCGCCGAGCTCGTCCGTTATGCTTTTCGCAATGTGTTTCGCCTCTTTGATCTGCTGTTCCGTCATATGATGAGGCTGCCATGATTCAATATAGTCACCGTCTTTTTGTTCATGTCCGATCGGCGCGCAAAAGGACGTACCGTTCGCCGCGCGCACTGTCAGAAGAGTGATTTCTGATTCAAACGGAATGAATTCCTCAACGATGACCCGGCCGTTTTTCACCCGGCCGCCTTCCATCGCCATGTCCCAGCAGCTTTTCAGCCCGGAAGCCGAGCGGCACACGCTTTGCCCTTTTCCGGAAGAGCTCATCAGCGGTTTTACCACGCACGGAAAGCCGATTGTTTCCGCCGCTTCTTTAAATTCTTCATATGTATTCGCGAATTCATAGCCGGCAGTCGGAAGATGAAGCGTCTCTGCCGCAAGCCGTCTGATGCCTTCACGGTCCATCGTCAGCTTTGCCGCACGCGCATTCGGAATGACGTGAAAACCTTCTTCCTCAAGCTTCAGCAGCTCATCCGTCGCAATGGCTTCCACTTCCGGCACGATCAAGTCCGGTTTTTCTTTCTCAATGACTTCTCTGACCTGCGCTTTATCAAGCATATCAATCACATAGCTTTTGTGCGCGGCCTGCATGGCGGGAGCATGCTCATAGCTGTCAACGGCTACAGTGACAACCCCGAGCCGCTGCGCTTCAATGACGACTTCTTTCCCCAGCTCGCCTGATCCTAATAACAACATCTTCTTCGCCTGATACATGTCCTTTGGCCCTCCCTTTCTATACCCCACTCATTATAACGGAAATATTCAAAAAATAAAGACAAGATAGATAACAAGCTCTATCCTGTCTTTTGCGCTGATTCGAGCGATTCAATCGCAGCTGACACGTCCTTCTCGCGATATTGCCCCATTAAGCATAACGATTCTTCCGCCCGGCAGGCGTGAGAAGCAATGCGGCGCTTGGCTTCCTCATGGTTGTCAAGGATGCCGAGATCACAGAGACTGACGGGGAAACCGAGCCGGCGGTAAAACGGAAGCAGCTCTTCAATCTCAGGTCTTCGATTCTCAAGCGCGAGCTGCACCAATATGCCGTAAGCAACCTTCTGGCCATGCAGCACCTGATGTGTCTCCTGAAGAAAACTGAGTCCGTTGTGGACCGCATGCGCCCCTGCCATCCTGCACAAACGGCCGCCATACCCGCCGACCGTCCCCGCAAGCATAATGATCGTTTCCGCCGTATGGATGAACGGCACGGACAGCTCGCCTTTCTCCATGCTTCCGACGGCCGCTTCACTGTAACGCAATAACAGATTACGGATATATTCCGCCTGTCTCAGCCCCGCCTGCGCCATCAGCGGCGCCGCCTCCTCCGTATTTCTGATGACCGCCTCGGCCTCATACCATTTCGCCAGCGTATCACCGATCCCGCTTTTCATATATTCAATGGGAGAGGAAAGCAAAAACAGCGGATCAACAAGCGTCAAATAGCTTGAACGCTTATGATAATCAACTCTGATAAAATTGCCGCTCTCATCATATATGACACTCAACGGCGTACTTGCCGCACACGTCCCCGCAATGGAAGGAACCATCACAGCTTCAATATCAAGCCGGTCTGCCGCCGCTTTTGCCAAATCCAATATCGTGCCGCCTCCGATACCGATGATCACATCCGCGTCTTCCGCCTGCTCACAGACCTTACGCACCGCCTCAGGTGAACAGTATCCTTTATGCTGAATCACATCCCAGGAAGAACCGCCGCCGTAATCGGAGAACGCCTGATAGGATTTGATTCCGGTCACAATAACGGGTTTTCTGAATGTCTCCAGCAGCCCCGGAAGTTCTTTTGCGATTCCTTCCTTGCATATGTACTGATTCGGGCCGCTTCGGACGATATCTTCAGGCTTCATTCGAATCTCTCCTTTGGCTGGAATTTATATATATTTTCCCACTTGTCAGAAAATACATCAACCGGAGGTGCTTAGCGCTTCGCTTCTTCCGCCTCCAAAAACAGCTCATCAAGCCGCTCCAAAGCCTCTGCCTTTTCAAAACTGCTGAACCACAGATCATCATAAGAATCAAGGATGCGGTAATGGTGGGAAATCAAATGCTGCTGCAAGCGGAACTCGCCTTTTTTCTCGATGGCTTTCCACCACACCTTGCCGCCCATCGTCTTCCCCTTCGGCCTGTCAATTGTGCGGTGAGCAACCGTTTCAATGACCTCCAGCGGATCATCTCCTAATACGGATTGCAGTGTTTCACTTGATCTGAAAAGCGCGCAAACCGCCACAACATGCGGCCATTCCGCAAGCGCCCGCCCTTTCTCAATCTGCACCAGCGACTTTTTAGAAAGGCCGATCACATCCGCCATTTTCTCCTGTGTGTAGCCTCTCTCCGACCGGATTTTCTTCAGCTGGACTGAGACAAGCTCAGTCATATAATCTTGATCCATCTCAACCTCCATATTTATCAATATAGCCATTTTACACCGCGGCACGCCTTTTTTATATCAGAACATTTTCAAACGAATCAAAAGAACCCGGGATTGGCTTATCATTGAAGCGATGTACCTTTCCGCATAATCCAGAATGATGCGGTGAAATACAAACGTACGCCCGAAGAGACAGGTGCAGGCTCCCTGGCGGTTGAGCTCCGGACAAAATAAAAAGCTGCCGCAGCTGCAGCAGCTAAAACTTTATAGACCGGAAGATCAGCATTATGAAGCGAATACAATCCATCTTGCACTATAATTGACACGTTTTTTCGAACCCTGATTGACCATTTTAAATCTGTATGAATCCCCTTTTTTTAACGAAGGTGTTTCAAAATAAGTCGTACCATTTTTCTTTGCATTGGCGGTTTTGATTGTTTTCCAGGCACCTTTGCCGTTGACTTGCTTTTGGACGTATATTTTATACGTGCCCTTCCCTTTACTGTTGGATTTAAAAGTCACGGCTCTCAAGGTGTACTTTTTTGTCGTTTTAGTGAATTTAGGGTGATATGTATTGATCACATAGTTAGTGAAATACCCGCTTTTATAAGTATGAAGCCAGTCTTTAGCCTCTGCTTTTTGCGGAGAAGAAAAACCCATAAAACCAATTCCGCTGATTAAAAGAGTAAAAATAATGATGAGCGACTTAAAAATCTTTTTGCTTTTCATCGAGAAAATCCTTCCTTCCTGTAACTATTTACCCTATTTATGTTAATGACAATATAGCCAATCATAAATCCGTCCAACTAACCATTTTGACCGCAGGAAGAGATGTGAACAGCCCTTAAAATGACTATATGACTACTACTTATGATTCTTGTCATTTTTGATTAAGTGATAAAGTTACTTTAAACCGCTATTCATTTTGTTGTTTTTGTATCAATTGTCATAGCGAGGTCTTTTCCTATCAATGCCTCTCTTTCGGCGTTTGTTCTGCTGCCGTGATGGGGCGCTCCTTGGATAAACCCCTGCACCCATGACAAACTGTCATACGTTTGCCACCTATGAATGAACGCACAATACACATAATGGAGGGATTGCAATGGACGAAATGGTCCTGGAAACACAACAATGGCTGAATGAGACGTACAAAGGCAGACACGGGTACAACAAAGTGCCAGAAAACGGAAAAACGGGCTGGGATACCATTTACGGTCTGACACGGGCGCTTCAAATTGAGCTTGGTATTTCAGAACCTGCCGATAACTTCGGACCGACGACACAAAGATTGTTTAAGCCGTTGAAAAAGCAGGCTCCCGATTCTAAGCCGACAAACATGAATTACATTCTGCAGGGGGCGCTGTGGTGTAAAGGTTTTAACCCCGGCGGATTTTCAGGCGTTTTCTATGAAAATACCGAAAGCGCTGTAAAAGAGTTTCAAAAAGCGGCCGGGCTCACTAAGCAAGACGGCATCGTCACGGCACTCATTATGAAAGCCTTGCTGGATATGAGCGCTTTTCGGTTAGTAGCGGGAGGCGACAAAAAAATCCGCCAAATCCAGCAGAACCTGAACCGGGATTACAATGACTACATCGGCTTGATGCCTTGTGACGGCTTATATGCCCGCGATACAAACAAGGCTCTCATTTATGCCCTGCAAAAAGAAGAAGGCATGAGCACAAGCGTCGCCAATGGATTTTTCGGAAACGGAACGACCAGCTTATGTCCTACCTTGACTCCCGGCGATTCACGGACAGGCTTTGTTTTGATTGTTCAATACGCGCTTTACTGTAATGGGAAATCATTTGACCCCGGTGAATTCGACGGAAAATACGGCGTCGGCGTTGTATCGGCAGTGAAAGCTTTCCAAAAGTTTATGTGCCTGCCGCAGACCGGTTATGCGGACATGCCGACGATTAAAGCTTTATTATCAAGCTCAGGCGACACAACACGGGCTGCTTCAGCTTGTGACACCGCTGCCATTTTGACGGCAGATACAGCTAAAACTTTGCGTGAGAATGGCTATAAGATCGTGGGAAGATATCTGACCGGGAATGTGCGGACAAGCAGCGGACTGACATCGAAAGCGTTGACGTCAAAAGAACTTTCCGCGATTTTCAATGCCGGCTTAAGCGTGTTTCCGATTTATCAGGACGGCGGCTATGAATCTTCTTATTTTGTAAAAGACCAAGGAACGAGAGATGCGTACAGCGCTGCATCAGCCGCCCGAAGATTAGGTTTTCCGTCAGGAACGACCATTTACTTTGCGGTCGATTTCGATGCGTATGATTATGAAGTCACGGATAAAATCATCCCTTACTTTCAAGAAATCAAGTCAGCTTTTATGAAAATGCAGGCGTTCTCAACTGCGCCGAAATATGAAATCGGCGTATACGGACCGAGAAACATTTGTATCCGGACGTCAGAAGCAGGTCTGACCAAATATAGCTTTACGGCTAACATGTCGACCGGATTCAGCGGCAACCTCGGATACCCGATGCCGAAAAACTGGGCTTTTGATCAATTTTATGAAGGATCAATCGGAAGCGGAGCGGGAAAAGTCGCCATTGACAAAGACGGATACTCCGGGAAAGACTCGGGTGCAAGCAGCGTCCATCCGCCTTCTGATCCTGTGTATGATGCAAGACTGCGCACACTGACGGATATTTTAACAACCATTCCTGCTTTAGAAAATATATCGAATCTTGCGAATGCCATGTTTGAATTCGACAAGACAGAAACCATTTATGCATCACCTGAAATGGATATTCTTTTATCTACTTCACTTTTGGCAACAGTGCCAAGCGAAGGTTCTCCCAACACAGTTACCATTACAAATGGCAAACCGGGAGCCTATATTACCGGTCTGATGGGAGATTCACAAGTCTCTTTTACAGCATCACAAATTGATTCCTATCAAAACCTGCTTAACAGTCTGAGCTTGTCAGTCCGCAACGGTTATTTAGAAGTGTATGTCAATCCGGCTGCAGGATCGCTGAATATTCAATTTAAAATTTATACACCTGATATTCCGGTCGGTGACAGTGCTACAACTGGACTAACAACTACCATTACATTTAAAATAAAACAAAAGAGCTTCAGGTTGCCGGATTCCGAAGAGGTGTACTCCCCGGATTGGGATTCTGTCGTGAATACCATGGCTATTGCAGGCGCAGGAATTATTGTTATTGTAGGGATCGGTGCTTTAGTCGTTTTAGCACCTGAATTAGGAGGAGCTGCAGCCTTGTTCAGCACGGTTTTATCACTATTTCTATAATTGAACAGGCAGCTCCTTGCTCCAGGAATGCTCAATGAGTATTCTTGGAGTTATTTCTAAAGGAGGATTCGCATGAAGATTGATATGCAGACATACAAGGACACCGTTCAAAAAATAGAAACCGATTTGATTCCGCGAAGTCAAAATGACGAAGAACTGCTTACATACTTAATGAAACAAGATTCGCTCACACTGAATCAAATGAAAATGTGTTTCACTGAACCGCCCCTCACCTTCCAACATACTGTCAAAATCGTATGTACAGTCACATTCATCACGTTATATATCTTTTTTTTCAGCACTCATTTTAATGATTTGATTGAAATGGCTCTGCAGATGGTTTTCGGCCTGGCCGGCCTTGTTTGGGTTATTGCTGTATTTCCGTTTTCAAGAAAAATCCAAGTGTCTGACCGTTTCAGACAAAAATCTGAAAACACCCGTATCACCGGAATGATAGACTTCGTCCTCGAACAACGATACAAAGACATGATCAGTTAAAAACCCCTCTGCTTAAGGGGTTTTTTTATTATGCAATCCCTTCACCCCCCTTATCAAAAAAGGCCCTTCCCCTTTGGAAATAACCGGAACACCCAATTTCGTTTTCAATATAATGAGGTAGTGGATCTGCAAAGAAAGAAGGGCGACATGATGGGTATCATTAATGGCAAAATGTTCATTGACCGATTAAATCAGCTTGGAAATGAGATTTGGCTCGATGGTGAAAAGATCGAGGGACAGATTTCTGAACATCCCGCATTTAAGGGCCTTCTGGAAACGAAGCGCTCTCTTTATGATTTGCAAACGAAACCGGACATGAAAGATCAAATGACTTACAGTCTTCCCGGTAAAAAAGAACGGGCCGGGCTTTCATACCTGCAGCCGAAAACGAAAGAAGACGTAAAAAGAAGAAGAAACATGTTCGAACATTGGGCCAGACACACGCACGGAATGATGGGACGAAGCCCGGATTATATGAATACCGTGCTGATGAGCTTCGCCTCCTCCGCCGCGCTTTTGAAAGACCGCGATCATTGTTTTCCGGAACATGTTCAAGCGCTGTACGAACGCGCTGCTGCACAGGATCTTTCTTTTACGCACACGTTTATCACCCCTCAGGTGAATCGTTCACAAATGGGTGTAAACGTATCGCCGACACCTATCTCGGCAAAAGTCGTCGATAAAAATGAAAAAGGCCTCATCATACACGGCGCCCGGATTTTAGCCACACAAGGCGGCCTGACGGATGAAGTGCTCGTGGTTTCTCTGCCTAAAATGTATTTTGAATCGGATGAAGCGTTCGCTTTTTCAATCCCTTCCAATACAAAGGGAGTAAAATTCATCTGCAGGGAATCTTTCGTACTCGGAAAATCATCGTTTGATTATCCGCTCAGCTCAAGATATGAAGAAATGGATTCTATCGTTGTATTTGATCACGTTTTGGTCCCTTGGGAACGCGTATTTTTTTATAATAATTACGAGGCGGCTTTTGATTTTAATATGAAAAGCTCTTTTAACGCCTTCTCATTTCATCAAGTCATCACGAGACAAATTGTAAAGACGGAGTTTCTCCTGGGCCTCGCCCAAACGCTTGTCGAAGCGATAGATGTGGGCGAATATCAGCATATTCAGGCTAAGATGGCTGAAATCATCACCGGTCTGGAAACGATGAAAGCCCTTTTGGAAAAGTCGGAGAATGATGCGGAAACAGATGAATGGGGTTATATGCGTCCGAGTGTCACTCCGCTTCGTGTGGTCAGCGCGATTTTTCCCGACATCTACCCGCGCTTTACGGAAATCATTCAGCTGATCGGGGCAAGCGGAATGGTGACTTTGCCGACTGAAAAAGCGTTCCGTTCTGACATCAGAGGAGACCTTGACCAATATTTGCAGGCGGCCGAATTGAACGCTGAGGACCGGGTAAAAGTGTTCCGCCTCGCATGGGATTTGACCATGAGCCCCTTCGGAACAAGACAGACACAATATGAGCGGTACTTCTTCGGTGACCCCGTCCGCTTAACCAGCCATCTGTACAGAAGCTATCCAAAAGAAGAACAGACCGCGGTCATCAAGGAATTCCTGCACATTCATAAATAAAACAAAGCAGAGAGCGCATCTCTGCTTATGATAGCTGGATCGGCTGCCGCCGATCCTATTTTTTATTTTGGCTGATCACCACCATCGTAATATGCGATAACGCGAAAGAGACAAGCGTATACACAACGGCCCACCCGATAAACGAGAAATTCAATACGGTAAAGGTGCATATAAGGCAAACGGCCAAAGCGGCAGCCGGCATAATGAACGCGTTTTTAAACAGGTACGTTCCGGCGACTGACAAGATGATGATACAAAGCGGCAGAACACCGAACGCAAAATCCAATTCATCAATCAACAGATGCACTCCCTTCGCTTTTCTTAGTCCGGCCTAACACATCTTATGCCTGAGTACAAAATCGAGTACTTCAAATCTTTCGCGCTCCGGCTGATTTTCCCTCCGGTTATTTATTCAAAAAAATGAAAACTTTCCTTAAAGCGTTTACATTCACGTCAGACTGTGATAATTTAAGAAAGCGCTATCATACACAAGTTAATGATTTTTGGATGGAGATGAGGAGAACCAGGAAACCCCGCCCTTTCACAAGGGTGATTTCTGGTTCTTTTTGTCATTTTCAAGGAAAGGAGTCATACATACATCATGATAGACGTTCAGCAAAGGGGAGGATATGATGTTTCAATTGTTTAAGCCGGCTCCGCATATTGAGAGATTGGATGATTCAAAGACGGATGCGGCCTATAAACGGCTCAGGCTGCAAGTATTTTTGGGGATTTTCATCGGGTATGCCGGGTATTATTTGCTTCGCAAAAACTTTGCCTTCGCTATTCCTTATTTTCAGGAACAAGGGTTTTCAAAAGGGGAACTTGGCTTGGTGCTTGCGGCCGTATCAATCGCTTACGGCTTCAGTAAATTTATTATGGGGATGGTGTCTGACCGCTGCAACCCGAGATATTTCCTTGCGACAGGTCTGTTTTTGTCAGGTGTCGTAAACATTTTATTTGTTTCCATGCCGTGGGTCACGTCAAGCGTGACGATTATGTTTATTTTTATGTTTATTAACGGATGGTTTCAAGGAATGGGCTGGCCGCCTTGCGGACGGACGATGGCTCATTGGTTTTCCATCAGTGAACGCGGAACGAAAATGTCGATATGGAATGTCGCCCATAACATAGGCGGAGGTATTCTCGCCCCGCTCGTGACTCTCGGCATCGCCATGTTTGTTACTTGGAAAAGCGTGTTTTTCTTTCCGGCGATTATCGCCATCGTCATTTCATTTGTGATTGTTCTTCTCGTTCGGGACACGCCGCAATCCTGCGGGCTTCCGCCGATTGAAGAATACCGGAATGACTATCCGAAGCATGCGTTCAAAGACCAGGAAAAAGAGATGACGACCAAAGAAATTCTTTTCAAATACGTGCTGAATAATAAGTTTCTGTGGTATATCGCATTTGCCAATGTCTTTGTTTATTTCGTGCGGTACGGTGTCGTTGACTGGGCGCCGACTTATTTGACGGAAGCGAAAGGGTTCTCTCCTGAAGATTCCAGATGGTCTTATTTCCTTTATGAATATGCGGGAATTCCGGGAACGATTTTGTGCGGCTGGATCAGCGACCGGTTTTTCAAAAGCCGCCGCGCGCCGGCAGGCGTACTGTTCATGGCCGGCGTATTTATCGCTGTATTGGTCTACTGGCTTAACCCTGCCGGTCATCCGCTCATCGATAATATCGCGCTGATCAGCATTGGGTTCTTAATCTATGGACCTGTCATGCTGATCGGGCTTCAGGCCATTGACCTTGCGCCTAAAAAAGCGGCGGGAACGGCAGCCGGCTTAACCGGGTTTTTCGGCTACATCGGAGGCTCTGCTTTCGCCAACGCCATCATGGGTTATGTCGTAGACCGCTTTGACTGGAACGGCGGCTTTATCATGCTTATCTCCTCATGCGTGCTGTCCATCGTCTTCTTGGCTATGACGTGGAATACGGGCAAGCGGGCGGAGCATGTGTAAGAAAACAACATAAAAGATTAATATTTTTGCAGTACAGCATTTACAACGATTTTCTACACTAGAGACAGATATTGATTTTTAAGGGGGAAGAAAACATGCGGAAACATAAATTGTTTGCTTTGGTATTGCTTTCATTCGGTTTATTGTCATTCATCGTCACGCCTGTATCAGCGGCAGGAAAAGGAAACCTCTTGTCTCCTGACAGAATTTTGACCATTGCCCATCGCGGTGCTTCGGGATATGTCCCGGAGCACACGATCCTTTCTTATGAAACTGCGCAAAAAATGAAGGCTGACTATATTGAGCTGGATTTACAAATGACAAAAGACGGCAAGCTGATCGTCATGCATGATGAAAAACTGGACCGCACCACAAACGGACAAGGCTGGGTGAAGGATCATACATTAGCCGAGATTCAAAAGCTCGACGCCGGCTCTTGGTTCAATAAGGCCTATCCGGAAAAAGCAAAACCGCAATACGCCGGACTTCGCGTTCCCACACTTGATGACGTGTTAAAACGGTTCGGCAGACATGCAAACTATTATATTGAAACAAAGGCGCCCGAAACATATCCGGGTATGGAAGAAAAACTGATCGCTTCACTGAAAAAATACAAATTGGCAGGTAAGCATGCGAAACTTGGACAAGTTATCATTCAGTCTTTCAGCAGGGACAGCCTTCTGAAAATCAAACAGCTCGATCCGAAACTTCCCGCTGTCCAATTGCTTGAAGCGGAACAGATGACGTCAATGACTGACGCAGATTTAACGGACATTAAAACATATGCCGTCGGTATCGGACCGGATTACAAAGCGCTGAACGCTCAAAATGTCCGAAACATTCGCAGCCACGGCCTTCTGCTTCATCCTTACACCGTAAACAGCGAGGCGGACATGCGCCGTCTGCTGAATTGGGGCGTAACCGGTGTGTTTACCAACTATGCGGATATATTCCAAAAGGTTAAAAAAGAATACAAATCATAAAGCCACATGGGTTCGGAGATGATGCCGAGCCCATGTTTTTTGCCCGATAATGCAAACGCCATCATGGGTTATGTAGCGGGCGGAGCATGTTATTAAAAGGCTGAGACTCACCTTAATTGTAAAAAGGTATCACTGTAATGATGAATTACTTGTGATACCTTTTTAAACAAAGGAATATAATTATTTATTTCTATTATCTATTTTCTTTCTTATACTATTTGTAATAGACGATAATACAAGTGATACTAAACCATAGACAACAACCCATCCCCAGAAGGATAGATTAAAAACAGTGAACATTAATATGACTGAAACAACTATACTGACAAGCGGCATTATATACACTTTTTTGAAAATATAAGTGAATATAATCGATAAGACGATAATAGAAAGTGGTAAAATACCAAAAGCAAGATCTAGCTCATCCATTATTATTCTCCTTTGTGAATTTAATTTCCCCTTAAGTATACTCACTCAGCTGTCTAGCCATTTATATCTAATCACCCCATACTTCTTTGTTTTTCTTAATCATAAAAAAGTCATATTCAGAAACATGGGTGTTGTTAATAATTTTTTCAAGTCCTCTGATAGGAGTAGATTTTAATTTTTTTCCGTTTTTATAAGAGTAAGAATTAATCACATATTTCCCACCCTTGCTTATTTCTAACAAGAAAATTTCAGACTCATCAAAATAAGTGAATTTTGCTTGGTTTTCAAATTTTGTTGATCTATGTAATGGGAGTTTTTTCTTCGGCTTCATACTTTTCAGATCAAAAGTATAAAGTATTGAATTAGCTGCCAAATGATATAAAGTGTCATTTTTCACAAAAAAGTTATTAGTGGAAAGAGGAATTGCCAGTTGAGAAATTTCATCAGGGATATTATAACTGCCTAAAGGATATGCCCCTTTAAACTTATTATGCTTTAAATCAATTTCTGCTACTTTGAATTGTACTTTGTTTGATTTATCCGTTTGGTTATATAGTATAAAAAAGGCTGAGCTTTTTTTAACTATTATCTGTGAATAAACACTCCAATTTTCTTCATTTAATATAGGAATTGTTGTTCCTTTCCCTACTGTAACTTTATCTTTATCTATTTTAACATCCTGGAAAGTCGGTGTTTTGATTGAAGAATCTTCATTTATCACGTAAATATATTCACCGTCATTACCGGTACTTGTATAGAAACCCGGAATAATTTTTTCATGAAATCCATTGCTGTTACCCCATCTGATTAAGCTATTATAATGGTTTTTACCGACTTCTTGATTATTCAAAAAATAAAGGATATTTCCTTTTATTAAATGGCCCGATGACTGCCCATAACTTGTATGTACTTGATGTTGCATCGGGAATTTCTTAAAGCTATCGCCTATCATATATACTTCTTTTTTGTCCTGTCTAACTATGTTTTTTTCATCTTGTGCAATGGTTCCAACCTCAATAGCATCTCCTTTTACAGCTGTTGCTGCTCCTTTTTCATCAATATATACAGTGTAACTCCCATCTTTAGGGTAATCTATTGTTGCTGAATAATATATAGCTGCAATTTTATCATTCAAGAAATTCTTTTCTTTTTCTGTTTCAGTTTGTTTAACATCAGAAACTGAATTAGTATATTTAAATGTTCCGATACATATAAATATACCAATAAATACTATGACCCCAATTATAATAAGCCACTTAATCTTGTTCAAATATAATCTCACTCCTTAAAATAATATGACTCCCTAAATAAACTTAGGGAGTGAAAATAATTCATCAAAATGTTTTAATAGTTTTTGTATAATTGGAATCTCTGATGTCTCTTGGATAGACACCCAGACCTTTATCTTTATCCATATCTATACCAGCCTTTAGCTTAAAAGCTGACCATAATAGTTTTGAACAGTTTTTATCACCATAATGACTCGATTTTCTATTTGTTGCAAAATTATATGAATAACCATCCTTCCCAACCCTGCTGTAACCCCAATTT
This sequence comes from Bacillus sp. GW821-FHT11D08, assembly GCF_058808515.1. NCBI lineage: Bacteria > Bacillati > Bacillota > Bacilli > Caryophanales > Bacillaceae > Bacillus > Bacillus sp. GW821-FHT11D08. Next base: position 93,492 of record NZ_JBXARS010000008.1, on the reverse strand, counting down.
ACTGAATTATTTTTTTTAGAACTAGAAACTTTCACATTTTGAATTACAGCATTTTTTTCGACCTTACGTTTCGAGGAAGCTATTGCACGAACACCTTTTTTAGGGACCGATTCGACAATTTGATTTCCCTTATAGTACATACCGACATGTCCATGCGGAAGCCCAAAAGTAGATGCAGGTGTATAGTAAACATTACCTTTAGAGCTTGATCCTATAATTTTCGGCCCGCTATTCTTGCCCATTGTGCTCATTCTATTACTTTTATCTTCTTCTTTATCTAGCTTTTCTTGCTTCTTTAATTCAGTTTTAATTTCCTCTAAGATCTCATTAGATGTTTTATTATCTTGTTTAACTAGATCATTAACAGATTCAATTAATTCTTTTTTCGACAGATTCGGATTCATTTTCAATATGTAGTTTACTGTTTCTGAATTATACGAGTCTACAGCCTTAACACTCGTAAAACCTCCAAATACTAAGGGAGTAACGATGCATAATGTTGCAAAAAATTTTCGCATTTTCATACTTATTACCTCCAACTATTTATTCTCCTATTTTTTAATTGATTATACATTTATTGTAAACACGACTTACGTACTGTATTTTCTCTGCGGTTAATTATTTGTCTTGTCTCAAAAACTTTGACTTGGAGTAAAGGAAAACGGATGAAGTTACGGAGAAGAAAGAAGTTGCCCAACATATCTTTTACATTCATTGTTTAATATGGAAGACAGTTATTGATAAGGCGGAGAAATCATGAGAAAAAAAGAATACTGTCCGTGGTTGCCTGTCGTTAGGCTTTCTCATTCATCGTCACGTCTGTATCGAACCCATGTTTTTTTGCCCGATCAAAAAACCTTGCGGGAACGTTACCGCAAGGTTTTTATCAATCATTATTCTTTTCCGGCAGCGGCTTCCGCCTGTCCGCCTTTTAATTGATCGTTGATTGCTTTGGCGTCTTTCAAATACTCAGTCTTGAATCCGCTCTTCAGGGCCCACGCATAGAAGGCAAGGGCAACGATTGCGATCAGCCCCATATCCCAGCCGTACGGAATGATGTTCAGACCGCCGAATTTTTCACTTCCGAGCCATGAAATGACCATCATGCTGAGCAGATAGACAACCATCCAGACGCCGCCTTTAAAGTTTCTGCGGAATCCTTTCCACTTCGCTTTCGCTTGGTAGTAGAAATAAATCGGAAGGCCGATCAAAATGATAAACAGCACCTGCCCTGTTAACGGCCAGCGCGCCCAATACAGCACGAGAGACGCGAACACGAAGCCGAGCGGTGCCACCACGCTGAGACCTTTCAGACGGAGAGGCCTGTACAAATCCGCCGCCGTCCGCCGCAGCGTCATCACCGTCACGGGACCCGTGATATAAGAAATCAGCGTCGCAACGGAAATGATTTCAGCAAGCACGCCCCATCCTCTGAATAAAAACAGAAAGATAAACGATACGATCAGGTTGAAAATCATCGCTTGGCGCGGCACGCCGTACAGCGGATGAAGCTTTCCGAAAATGCTCGGCATATATTTATTTTTTTCCATGCCGTAAATCATGCGTGACGTCGTGGCGGTATATGTGATACCCGTTCCTGACGGAGATACGAACGCATCCGCATAAAGAATAATGACAAGCCAGTTGATATTCAATGCGATCGCCAAATCGGCAAATGGAGAGTTGAAGTTCAGGTGACTCCAGCCGTGAACAATCATGGAAGGTTCAACCGCACCGATAAATGCGATTTGCAATAGGACGTAAATGACGGTTGCGACCAGCAGCGAACCGACAACCGCAATCGGAATCGATTTGCCGGGATTTTTTGCTTCTCCGGCCATGTTAATCGGGCTTTGAAACCCGTTAAACGCAAATACGATACCTGATGTGGCCACCGCCGTCAGCACGCTCGCCCAGCCGTTCGGCGCAATGCTTGAACCGGATGTGAAGTTTCCGCCGTGAAAACCGGTAAACAGCAGCGCTCCGATTGTCAGCCCCGGAATAATAATTTTAAAGATGGTAATCAATGAATTCGCTTTTGAAAATAAGTTAACTGTCCAATAATTCAGTAAAAAGTAAACAATCAGTAATACGGATGCGAAGCCGAGCCCCTCTCCCGTAAGAGTGCCGTTGTGAACGAGATTGCTTGTCCATTTTGCCCATTCCCACGGCCATGAGCTCATGTATTGAACAGACGCAACCGCTTCCACCGGAATAACGGAAACAATCGCAATCCAGTTTGCCCATCCTGCGATAAATCCAATAAATGATCCATGAGAATATTGAGTATATTTTACCATTCCCCCGGCTTCCGGGAACATTGAACCCAATTCACTGTAAGAAAGTGCGATAAACAAAATAACGATCATACCGATAATCCAGGAAATAATTGCGGCAGGTCCCGCAATCTGAGCCGCCCGCCACGCCCCGAATAACCAGCCGGAGCCAATCATCGACCCAAGTCCGACCATCATGAGTGCAAACGTTCCCATTCTGCGATGTAATTGATTCATAAAGTTAACACCTTTCAATTAAAATATGACTCCAGCGCTATCATATATTTATAATATTATTCTGAAAATAGTTTTGTCAATCTTTATCGCATTAAAGCAGAAAGCCAAAATTACCCTTCCGATGTTTAAACAGCCGTTAAGCGGGAATAACTACTGCAAGCCAGAAATAGAAAGGAGTTTTTATCGTGAAACAAAAACTGCTCATTTCAGGACTTGCCGTGTCGACTGTCGGAGTGACTTCCTACCTGCTCAAAGATAAATCAAACCGCCAAAAGGTGATGAACTTTATCCGCAATATGAAAACATCGCTCTCCGGGAAGCAGGATATTGAATCATTCCCCGTCAACAAAGCAGGCAACCCGCATCCCGAAGATATTGAAGATAACAAAATGGTATCCGAAGGCTCCATGTACCCGGTTCAATATTATGATGACAAGAAGAAATAATCTGTTCCCGGGCTGCCCGGCCGTATCAAACGGCGGCAGCTTTTTTATGCAGACGGCGTTTGATAGAACCGCCAATATTGGCGCGAGCCTTTATCCCGCACGGTAATGCCCAGTTTGGATATTTCCGCTTTCAGTTCTTTCGCATCAGCCTTTTCCTCCTCTTTCAGCGCCTTTTCTCTCGCTTTTAAAAGAGCATTTGCCCCTGGCTCCAAATCCGGCGTGTCCGGCACCCACCGTTTGTATTCTTCTTTAAAAGGATCTTCCGTCCCCAGCCAGACATACCCATGCGCGCGAAACGCATCAGCCGCTTTTTCAACCGCCGGCTCAAGCTTCTCCCGAAAAAGCTCCTGTCCTTCAGTGCCTAATAAGACAAGATGCTTCTCATCCGTAAACACACCGGAAATGCTGTCTTTCGAAAACACGCTTTCTTCATTATATATGGTTAAGGACACCTCGCTGTCCGTCACGACCGCCGTAAGACATTCTTTAAAAACAGTCCGCGTCAGCCACACTCCCCCGATTAAGCCGATAACGGCGATGACAGCCGCAGCCTTCCATCCGTGAAAAGAAGCGATCATTTCCAGCGGCCCGATAACAGGCAGCCAATCCAATGTTACGGCCCACTTCGCAATGACCGGCAGAAACCATCCGATGACCAGCCCCAATAATGGTGGCACCAGAAAAACCAAAGCTTTTTCAACCGATGACAACTCAAGAACCGTCTGTTTTTTTAATTCGTTCATGTTTCTCCTCCGTCTGTGTTTTTCACAACTATCCATTATACAAAGGGTTGGATGATTCTGTAAACTGTTTCTGAAACAATAAAAAGCCTCCCGACCGCCGGGAGGCTTTTTAAAACAGGAGCTCATATACTTCATTCAATTCCATCGTGCGCTTCTCATCCTGCTCGTTCTCAGCATATTTGATTTCCTTTTCAAGCACCTGATTCAGCGCATCCATTTCCAAATCATTTAGATCTTTCACAAACTCGCCCTCATTTGCATAATGCTTCACCTGAAGCTTTTTATAAATCCCTCGGCACACATCATGCTCCAAGTGGTTCGAAAGCGACTCGCGCAAATATCCGAGTGTCCTGTCCATCATGTAAGCCCTCCCTTTTCTTTAGGAATAGCTTCCCGGAAAGAGAGAAAAACTATACATGAAAGCACCGGGCGGCTGTTTTAACTCTGTACCTGAATGGAGAAAAATCCGCTGCTTAACGGCGTGTACGGCCCGTTCAGCCCCGTTGCGGAGAAAGAGAACGTTCCTGAACTGACATAAGAAAGAGGAACGCTGTAATATTTAATATAGCCTGTAACGATATTGCCGTTTTTTGTATATTCATCTTCCAGCGCTTTTGACGTAAGATTTGTAATATTCGTTCCGTTGTTAAACGCCTGGATCGTATTATTGTTCGGATACCCTTGGAAATATACGGCTAAATAACCCGTTGTCCCCTTCATCGGTTTTGATGCGCTGATTTGGTTCGGCCCGATATTTTCCCATTGGTAATTCTGACCGTCAGACGTCACACCGATAATACGGATTTGTGTTAAAGCAGGAGCCGGCGCCGCAGACGCTGATGGAGCCCACAACCCGCTCACAAGCAACAAAACAGCGGCGGCCGCCGCGAATAGCATAACGAGTCTCTTTTTCATGTTTCTTCCTCCCTGATGGTTCAAATTTATAATTATGTTAAATATTATAAGTTTTATTTTATCAGAGAAATCAATAGATAGACAGAATCAATCAGTCAAATTGGTGAACTTTTTATATAAAAAAAGCTATCTCCTAAAGAGATAGCTTATATAACATTATTTCTTTCCACACTCCAAAATTGTGTATTTACTCGGGGTCTGAATTACATTTAATAGTGTTAATCCGGCTTTCTCAATCAATTGTTCAAACTCGGTTTTCTTTCTGACTCTGCCGCCTGCAGAGCATACTAAAAATAATAAATCACGAAAAGCTTCTTCAGGGGACAGCTTGTCTGCTTCAGGCACATTTTCAACTATAATCAGCTTGGAATGATCAGACATGGCACCGGCTATATTTTCAAGAATAGCAACCACATGCTCATCATCCCAATCATTTAACACTTTGCTTATCACATACAAGTCTCCTCCGGAAGGAATTTCCTCAAACATACTCCCTTCCGTAAACTGACAGCGTTCGCTCATCTCTGAAGATGCTAAATGCTTTTTTGCACTTTGTATCGTTTTTGGAAGATCAAACAATATCCCCTTTGATTTAGGAGCAGCACCTAAAATGCCTGTTATTAACTGGCCCATTCCTCCCGCGACGTCTACGATAACATCAAACTTTTCAAATGAGTAAGCTTTCAATATGGATGGCAGACTCATTTTTGAATAAATCTCCATCGCCTTATCCATTGTTTTTAAGTAATCTTGATCAAGACTATTATTCTCATACCATTTATCGCCATAAATGGCTTCAAAAGCGGATTTGCCGGTTTTGATACTATAATCCATTTTAAACATAGACTGCACTACTGTTTCATGCAGCAGATATTCTACCAAAGGCTCAATGGATTTTGCTTTCCCAGGCATCAAAGTGGCACCATACTCTGTTACATCATAATAGCCATTTTGAGCTTGGGCGACCAAACCGACGGATTCCAGCGCTCTTAAGAGCCTGAATAAGGCAGAGGGGTTCAATTCAAGGGCTTCAGCTATCGCTTCCGCTGAAGCTGGTCCATTTTGAAAAGCGGAAAATACATCTAATTCTACCGCTGTTTTAACTGCCAGGGAAAACCCCAGCCCTGAAACCATTTGCATGACTGCGGCCTGAGGATATTTCTTCGGTACTTGTTTATCTTGCTGAACTGAATTGGTCATTTACGTTAACCTCCGATTAATTAAATGGTTTCTGCTGCTTTTTTGATATAATGCATATACTGATTAAGCAGATTTTCTACAGTACTCTTATGGTACTGATTTTGATTATATTCAATTCCAATGCTCAATTTTTTCTCTCTTACCAACACAATAAACTTAAACTTGTAATTCCAAATTTCATCTTCACTTATATCATTCCCGGTTGAAAGCGGAGATACCGTAAAGCTTTCTGTGTGCAGTTCATTATCAAATTCGCCCATATAATTAAATGAAATGTCTGGTTTTGATTTCTCTTTTATATCTTGTTTTAAATATCTTAAAATACCATATCCTATCCCTTGATCAGGAATATTTGCTAAGGTCGAGTTAACATTATCTAAACTCGAACCGATATGATCTGAATCGGAGACCTCCAAAGCCACTGGATAGATTGCAGAAAATCTGCCTACTGTTCTGTAGATATTAAGCTTCTCACTCTGATGAGTGCGGCCATGGTTGCCTAAGTGCACGAGAGATGTATTACTGCCTGTTTGATGTTTTATTGTCAAACCTAACGCTGTGAGCAAAACAGTCTCAATAGTGAAATGATCTTGTCCTTGAATCGCATTCATTATATTTTCAGTTTCCCGAACATTAAACTGCCTGTATACTTGTCTGTTATCTTTGACTTTGGCAATTTGCCCCTGAATATCAACCGGAATAGACGGAGCATAAACATTTTCGATTTTTGTCCAATACTCTTTCTCAAACAACAGCCGTTCACTTTTAGCATATTTATAGAGATAATCAGACCATTTTAAATACGAATCGGTTTTATTTGGTAATACAATGTCTTCGTTACTTTTAACTTGCTGATATGCTGTATTAAAATCTTCAAGCAGTATTCTCCAAGACATATGATCAATTATCATTTGGTGAATGACGATTAACAGATGTTCCCCATCTGCTTCCTTAATCAGTGCCAATTTAACAAGCGGTCCGTGAGTCAGATCCATACTGGCTTGTATTTGATTTATTTTCATTTTTAAATCTGATTGCGGCATGTTTATTGCATTAATCAGATGAAAGTCAAACAAGTCGCCGTCCGTCAGGCCTCTGATTACCTGTACCATTCTATCGCCTTTACGTTTGAATACTGTTCTCAGACTGTCATGATGCTGAATAATCCGGGTGAAAATGTCTTTTACAATGTCTTCGCCAAACCCGGCTTCCCTGTATAGCATAAAAGAAAGATTCCGATGGTGCAGAGTATCATTATGGCGTTCAGCCAGCCAGCATTGAATTGGCACAAGACCGGCTTCCCCCGTTATCACACTGTTATCAGATGCCGTTGTTATATAACTGACTTTATTCGAAACTCCTTCGATTGTCTGGTAATGAAAAATGTCTTTCACTTCCAGCCTAAGATTGAATTTTTCCATTCTGACCGCTGCTTGTATGGCTTTAATTGAGTCTCCGCCTAAAACGAAAAAATTATCTTTTATACTGATTTTAGAAACTTCAAGAATGTCGGACCAGACCTCACTGACGATTCGTTCAATCTCGTTTCTCGGAGCAATAAAGTGATGCAGCTCGGCATTATTTTCAGCTGGTAGCGGCAAACGTTTTACATCAGTCTTCCCATTGTTCGTCAACGGAATTTTATCTATGCCCATAATGACTGTCGGGACCATATATTCCGGCAGATATTCCAATAAGTATTCTTTTAGCTGAGAAGGCGGCTGCGTATCTTTACATACTGTATAGGCATATATCTGATCATTGTGAGCAATCGCAACCGCTTCTTGAACATTTTGGTGAGACAGCAGTCTGTTTACAATCTCATCCAGTTCAATTCTAAATCCTCTGATTTTTACTTGACGATCGATTCTTCCGGCAAATTCTATATTCCCATCCTCATTCCACTTGCCTAAATCTCCGGTTTTATACATTTTCTCACCAGAATGAACAAGATCCGGGATAAACTTAGCCTCGGTTAGTTCTTCACGATTGCAATAACCCCGTCCAACTCCTTCCCCTCCGATGTATAACTCTCCGATAACTCCCGGCGGCACAGGCTTCTGCTGTTTATCTAGTATGTAGATAGAACAGTTTTTTATCGGCGTGCCGATAGGGATCCTCTTTATATTGGAAATATTATCTGGGTTTATCGTATAAGATGCAGCATCAACACAGCATTCCGTCGGTCCATATACATTTGTTATATAAGGACGGTCATTCTTCTTAAATACTTTATAAAAACGCTTTACTTCTTCAGGTTTAAGCACTTCGCCGCCTATAATAAAATGTTTTACACCTATACGGCCACACTGCGGAGACTCAGAGAGCAGGCTGAGATAGGCTGGTGTTCCATCAGAAATATTTATTTTATTTTGGATATAGAACTCAGCAAGTTTCGTGATATCATGCCTGGCTTCTTCAGAGATGATGTAAAGAGAGTGTCCCAAAAGCAGCGCAGAAAAAATCTGTTTGACAGAAGCGTCAAAGGAAAAGGGTGCCAACAACGCTACATTCTGCTGCCCGCCATGTTTGCAGTAGATACGTTCATGCAGGGCTTCTGTTAAATTCACTATACTTTTATGTTCGATCATCACACCTTTTGGGTGTCCCGTTGATCCAGAAGTGTAGATGATATAGGCAAGGCTGTGCCGTTCCGCTCCTCCTTTAACATTTCTCCCGTCGTCTGGAACTGTTTCCAATTCATTCAGACAAACACTTTCTACTCCGTACCTTTGACAATGATTGTTACGATCCGTCAGTAACAAGCGGGCCCCGCTGTCTTTGAGCATATACTCAACTCTTTCTTGCGGATATGATGGATCAATTGGCAGATAAGCTGCTCCCGCTTTTAAAATTCCCATTACTCCGATGATAAAATCAGTGGTTCGGTCTGCAGCTATGCCCACTGCTTCATTCTTTTTGATACCTTTTTGAATGAGTGCTCTTCCAAGCCGGTTTGCATTTTTGTTCAGCTCACTATAAGTTAAGCTTCCGTCTTGTGCAGACACAGCTATTTGATTCGGCGTTGCTTCCGCCTGCTTCTCAAAAAGCTCACAGATAGATGCATCTGTGCCTCTGCTTCTCAGTGATTTTCCACTGTAACTCAACATCTCGCGTCGTTCATTTTCTTCTAAAATGTTAATCTCACCGATTAGTCCATTTTGACTTTCAACAATATGATTGAGAATCATTAAGAATCGATGTGAGAATTTTTCTACAGTTGTGCGCTTAAACAAGTTTGATGAATAAGTGAACTCAAACTTGATATCCTCTTCTGAAGGAAATGCTTGAAGCAAAAGATCAAATTTGGCTGTTTTGTTTTCGTAAGGATACGGCTTATATTTCAGCCCATTTACTTCAATTGCCGGATTATCCATCAGCTGAAGGACAAACATAACGTTGAAAAGAGCATTCTGGTTTATATCCCTCTCAAGGTTCAAATGGTCTACAAGCTCTTCAAAAGGATAATCTTGATTTTCATAAGCCAGAAGCGCATTATCCCTAACGGCTTCAAGCAGTTCTTTGAATGTTTTGTCGGCAGATGGTTTATTTCTCAGTGCCAGCGTATTTACAAACATTCCTATCATGTTTTCTAATTCTTTATGCTTTCTTCCGGCTACAGGTGTGCCGATAACAATATCTTCTTGACCAGTAAGTTTATGGAGTAGCACATTAAATGAAGCCATTAAAGTCATGAAAAGGGTGACTTTTTGTTTTGCGTTTAATTCTTTTAACTTGGCGGTCAGCTCTCTTCCTGCATAAAAATAGATTCGTTCACCTTGATCATCTCGTTTGGCTTCTCTTGAAAAATCTGCGGGCAGATTGAGAGCGGGAATTTCTCCTTTAAACTCATTTAACCAAAAGTCTTTTTGTTTTTTCATTTCTTCAGTATGAAATAATTCATTTTGCCATTTCGCAAAATCCTTAAATTGAACGTTCAATGGCGGCAGTTCGTTGCCTTCGTATAAATTTATTAATTCCCTTTGGAGGATCGGGATAGACGCCCCATCCGCTATAATATGCTGTAAATCTATCATTAAAAGATGTTTTTGATGACTAATCTCGGCTAATCCTGCACGCAGTAAAGGAGCCTTTTCTACATCAAACGGGCGGACAAAATTAGCCATAAGGCTCTCTAATTCTTCGTCGGAGGTCTTGATTCTATCCATTTTAAATCGAACGTCTTTTTCTATGTTTTGCACAAGCTGCCCGTCCCTTAAACCTATGGACGTTCTTAAAACCTCATGCCTGATTATTAATTTTTTAAACGCATCTTCTAAACGTTTATCGTCCAACTCTCCTTCAATCATTAAAAAGAACGGGATATTATAAGAAGTGCTGTTTTTATTTAATTGATCCAGAATAAAAATTCTTTTCTGTGCAGATGATGCCTCATACCACTCAAAATCGCCTGCTTTGGGAATCACATTCACATCATTTGTCTTCCTCAGAGAATATTCATCCAAATAAGCTGAGAAGAGTTTTATATTCGAATGCTTTAGCAAATCTGAAACTGAAAGCTCCGTTCCTTGCTGTTTATTGATAAAGTTGATGATTTCTATTGCTATGATTGAATCTCCGCCCATTTCATAAAAATCGGATGTAACATCGATCGGATTGATTCCAAGGGCATTTCCCCAAATTTGTCCTGCCATTAGCTCTGTTTCTGAATAACAGCCGTCTTCCCTGCCACTCAGTCTTATTATTTGAGGCTTGTTGACTGAAGGGTTATCTAGTGCATTGCTTATCGGTAATTTTTCAGGCAGTTTCACCCAATGTCTCTCCCGCAAAAATGCGTAACCCGGCAAGCTGATTTTTCTTCTTTTTTCTCCTTCGTATATCATTTCCCAATCGATCTCTGCACCTTTTTCATAGAGCTTGCTTATATCAATCAGAAGACTCTCATCTGTTCTCCCGCCTGCATTATAAGCCTTAAGTTTTTTTCCAGCAGCGATACTTAGATCTCTATCGGTCTTCAAAGAAAATGCAGCTTCTTCTTGCTGAACCGGCGCTTCGAGCAGACTTTCAAGTTTTTCCTTCAGATCTTCGATGTCTTTTACGAGAAAACACACTCTATTCTCCAGATGTTTTCTTCCCGTATTCGCTGTATAACAAAGATCAGAGAGATTCAAATTGTTTTCTTCCGAGATAAAATGAAGATACTTTGATGCTGTATCATTCAGGACGGACTTATTTTTTGCAGACAGAGTGAATACCTCTTTTACCTGTCTCTGTTCAGTCTCACCTATTATTCCTGGTGCTTCTTCCAATACAATATGACAGTTGGTTCCGCTGAAGCCAAACGAACTTACACCGGCTCTTCTTGGCGTCTCTCCTTTTTCCCAATTTCTTATCATGTCATTCACATAAACAGGTGAATTCGAAAAATTAATTAAAGGATTCGGTTCATTAAAGTTGATACTTGGGGGGATGACCTTCTCTTTTAAAGCCATGCATGCTTTAATGAGAGACGCCATGCCTGATGCCCCGACTGTATGGCCGATATTGGGTTTGACTGAACCTATACCGCAAAACTGCTTTTTATCGGTATATTTCTTAAACGCATTCGTTATCCCTTTGATCTCAATCGGGTCTCCCAAAATCGTGCCTGTTCCATGCGTTTCAATATAAGAAATAGTTTCCGGACTAATATTCGCATTCTTCCAGGCACGCGTAATCAATTTCTCTTGTGATTCAGCATTAGGAGCGGTGATTCCGTTAGAAGCCCCGTCATTATTCGTAGCGCTCCCTTTAATGACAGCATATATGTGGTCTCTGTCTTCTATAGCCCTATGTAAAGGTTTTAATACAATAGCAGAAATCCCCTCACCCCATGCTGTCCCCTTTGCATTTTTATCAAAAATGCTGATTTTAGCGTTTTCCGCTTCTATTTCGCTCATCGTACCTATATTTTCAGGTCTCAGAAATAAATTAACGCCTCCCGCAATAGCCATGCTGCATTCTTCATTTTTAAGTGCCTCACAAGCAAGATGAACCGAAACGAGTCCGGAAGAGCAGGCTGTATCAACAACCAAGCTTGGCCCTTTCAGATTAAAAATGTAGGAGGTCCTGCTTGCCAATATGCCGGGATAAGTACCTGTCATTGCAATCATATCCGCATCATTTACTAGGGAAGCATAGGAAAACTTCAAGTCACCGCTATGATCATGTCCAACGAAAATACCTGTATTCGAACCTTGTAACTTGTTCCCAGCATAACCGGAGTCTTCAATAGCGTGATAAACTGTCTCCAAAAACAATCTTTGTTTCGGATCCATAAGCATGGCTTCTCTTGGCGAAATTCTGAAAAATGATGAATCAAACTTATCAATTTCATCTAAGAAACCCGCTTTAAAATAAGAATTCTCATTCGCACTGGGCAGCAATGGATCAATATCTTTCCGCCGCTTCTTCGGTAAGTCCCGGATGCATGAGGTACGGTTCATAATGTTTTGCCAGTATTCTTTTGCATTATTGGCTTTTGAGAAACGGCAGGATATGCCGATAATGGCAATATCACATTGATTTTTCTTAGACTTATCTGATAATCCTTTCAAAATGCGCAAAGCCATTTCCCTGTTCATTTTTTGCTCTTTTACTTGCTCCAATACATATTGTTTTATAATCGAAATATCATCCACGATTAATCACCCCTATCGATTTTGATTCTATATAAAATATGAGAAGCATCATGGATATATAGAATAGCTGCTTCAATTGAAGAAGCAGCTTATTGAATTAGTTAATTTTTGTCTCAAAAACCTTTCCATCTTCTTTACATAACACCTGCACCAGATTTCTGGCCTGTAAGACAACACTCGGAAGACCTCCTCCCACTTGACTCCAATGCCCAACCATATAAAAGTCTTTAAGTCCGGGAAGTGAACGTTTCAGTTTTTTCTCGTGCATGATGCCTTCCATCTGTTTTTCCCAGCCCTGCCAGCTTCCATTTCTATTATTTGTGTATCTTCTGATCGTATATGGGGTGGATACATCAGTCACGTCAATATTTGATTTAATTTCACCAAACCATTTGTCTAATTCATCAATCATTACATTCGCAATTGCTTTTTTCTCTTCTTCATATTTTTCGCGGTTGTTTTTTTGCAAAGTCTCCCAGTATTCAGCAGAAGTTTTCGCATACACGATAATACTCGTTTTGCCATCAGGTGCGAATGAAGGATTTTCGTTATATATTTTCACAAATATGTTTTTAACGTTGTCACAGCCATAGGCATTAAGAGGCTGTTCTAATTCCAGGCTCAAATAATGAGGATATTTTTCAAACGTTTTTGATACGCCCAATCCGACATAAATTTGCGGCGCACTTGTTTTAAGGTTGTCATAACAAAATGTCAGTTCATCATCTGTATATTTTCCATCCAGCATTTCAAAAATAGTTTTATAGCCATCCGCTGCTGAAATGACGATATCTCCATAATGACACTGTCCGTTTTTCAACTCTATTCCGATCGCTTTATCATTTTCTACTAAAACCTTAGAAACAGGTGATTTATATTGAATCTCACCGCCTAATTCAACATATCTGGCTTCAATAATTTTTGCGAATTGCAGAGAACCTTCTACAGGATGTCCTGAAGATTTGCTATTAGCCCAGCCTAAAGTAGCCATAAAGTAAGATATAGGGGTATCTACATTAAACCAAAACAGACGATTTACATTTTCTCTTACAAAACTGCTTTTAAAGCGCTGGGCGAATTCTTTGATCGTCACTTTTCCCCATTGCCCCATTACTTTCATGTAAGGGCCAGCCTTTGCTTTGAAGGCCTCAAAGTCTGCTAAATCGAACAGTTCGGGCGCTTTATCCAAATCCAGATCTACATCAGAAACAACTCGAATGCCATCAGTTAAAAGCTTAATTGTTTCCGCATCTTCAGGTGCAACTTTTAAAAACTCCTGTTCTAATTTATCTACATCAGCATACAGCGTAAATGTATCACCATTTCTAAAGTTAACAACCGCAAATTCTTCATCATTAATGAATTCCATATTTTGTATCACGTTCAGCTCTTTCCAAAATTTATGGAACGTGTTGTTAGGTCCTGAACCGACCAGCCAGCTGATACAACCGTCAAAAAAGTACCCTTTTCTCTTCCAGCCGGTACATAAACCACCCGGCAGCAAGCCCATTTCAAAAATTTTCGTGCTGTATCCGTTCATTTGCAAGTAACAGCCCGCGGCCATTCCTGCAATACCGCCTCCGATTATGATTGCAGTCTTGTTTTCTTCTGTATTCTTCATTAATTTTCCCCTTTTCCGAAACTAGTTTTCTAAAATTTTCAATCCTTCTTGTATATTGATTTTGCCGTTCTCCAGGTCGTCAAATAGATTGTTGAGTTCTTGCTCAAGCCGATTTTCAGCAGTATCTTCTTCCGTTTCTTGCTGTGGATCTTTATTCAGCTGCTTGTCAATATACTCTGATAGCTCCACTACAGAGGAATATGTAAATATATCGGATATATCCACAATGTCAGGATATTGTTGATTAATCAGTTTTAACAGTTGGGTTGCCATAATAGAATCGCCGCCCATGGCACTAAAGCTTTCATATAAATCTAGCTCTTGCATATCCAAAACCATAGAGTACATTTGCGCAATACTTTTTTCGGTATCGGAGTAAAGTTCTCCCTTTCCTTTGAGCACTATATCTTCAGTATCTGTTCTTCGACGTTTTTCTGCTTCGTTTTTTGTCCTGTTTTTATCTATTAATTTGTTTTTGATTTGCTCAGATAATTCAAAAGACAATTCATCCTTTGCAAAAGCGAGGAGCTTCATATTTAATGTACCTGGAATGATATTAGTAAGCTTATTCGATGCTATTTCTTCTAAAACGGAAATAGCCCTTTCTACCGTCAATAATCTGAAAATAGAACTCTCATCAGTAATTCCATAATCGACAGCTATGCCGACCTCATCCCAAGCCGGCCAGTTAATTGACAGCGTGTTTTTTCCCTGTTTGTTTTGCATATAAGCAAAGGAATCTAAATAAGCATTTGCAGCTGTATAATCTCCCTGTCCGGCACCTCCGAAAATAGAATTAATTGAGGAGAACAAAATCGTGAAATCTAAATCTACGTCTCTCGTTAAATGATTGATAACCCATGTTCCATTAATTTTAGGAGCGAGCACTTCTTTAAAAATATTAGCTTCTTTTCTAAAGAGGAAACCGTCCCCGGCAACTCCGGCACAATGGAACACGCCATTGATCGTACCGTATTTCTGTTTTATTTCTTCAATTACCGGCCCCATGCTGTTTAAGTCAGAAACTTCACAGCTGTAGCAATCAACTTTAGAACCCATTGACTCGATAGCTCTGATGGACTTCAGTTTTCTGCAAAGCTTTAAATCCGTTCCATCAGCAATGATGTCGTCCCATCGGCTTTGATCAGGCAGTTTAGAGCGATTGAGCAATACAGCATTGACGTTATGTTTTCCAGCCAGGTGCTTTGCGATCTCCAAACCGATTCCGCCGGTGCCGCCGGTAATCATATAGACACCGTTTTCTTTAATTTCCAAACCGCCGTGTTTCTTATTCTTTATTGGTTCAACCGTATCCAACCGACTGATATACCGCTTACCATCCCTAAAGGCGACTTGATAGTGTTTCCCTTTTGTTCTTAACTCCTCACTAATAATTTCCGGTGAAGTATGTTCATCAATATCAATTGCTTTACATGAAACATTTTGGAACTCCTGCGAAATAACACGTCCCAGACCAAACAACGCGGCGCCCAATGGATTGATTGTATTTTCTTCTCCTGACACTTCTGTCACAAGATCAGAAATAAGATGCAAATTAATATTGCTTTTCATCTTATTCTTACTTAACCCCCGGACTAAGCGGAACAGGCTGTATACGCCTTTATTCTGCATGTCTTCTAAATCTGTTAATGATTCCGTTCCTTGGCGGCTGATAGAAGACATATGTATAATGCTGCTGATATTTTGATCGTTTATGCTATGCAATAATTGAACATAGTCTTCTTCTGATCCGCTAATTAGGAATTTCCGCCCATTTATCTTCTGAAATTCATCCCCAAACTCCACTTCAATAACATCATCGTCATGAATTTTCAACTGTTCCAGTATAGATTTATAAATTTCCATGTTGTCTTTAAATAACAGTACAGGACCTGTTACCTCTGTTTTTTCTTCATCAAAAGCTTCTTGCGCCATCCATTTTAATTGATAAAGTGATTCAGAACTTTTATCAAAAAGGGCATTAATCCGATTTACTTTTTTTAATACATAATCGGTGATTTCTGCAAAAACATTTCCTTCTGTATCTATTAACTGAATATCACACAGCTTTGTCTCTTTGCTGCTTGCGTTCTTTTTGACAAATGCATAAAAATGCTGCGGCATTCTTGAGTAAATCTTCACACTTTTATATGAAAAAGGAAGGAATGTACTATCGTCATCATCTTCTCCAATAAACACGTTCACTGCATTATCTAGCAAAGCGGGATGTAAAAAGACGTCTTTTAAATCTGCTGTAAATTCATCAGCCAATTTTAATTCGGCCAACTGTTCATCAGGGCCCAGTATGACTTCTTTGAAGTTCAGCCACCTCGGTCCGAAAGTAAAGACTTTGCTGATTAAACCATTTTTATTTTCATAATTGACTTTTATCTTCTCTCTGTTACTGTCATTCCTAACAGAGTGTAAATCAAACATTGATACAGAGTCTGTTAATGGAAACGCTTTTCCTTCTGCATGTGTAATCCAGGTTTCTCCTTCCTGACTGGCTATTATAAATTGAATACATTCTTTCTTTTTCTTAATGATTGTGTGTACAACCTTATTCTCATCCTCATTTACCGTTAACGGAGTGAAGAAGATAATATCTCGTAATTCTAATTGATTGCTTTTATAGTAAGCGGCACTTGCTCTTCTTCCCATTTCGATATAAGTCGTCCCCGGAATAACACAAGCCCCCATGATTTTATGGTCACTTAAAACCCAATCCTTATTCACATTAAATGTCGTTGAATAAATCGTCTCATTCATTGAATCAGCCAAACACTGGTCAATCAGCGGGTGACTGATATTTTTCTGATGCGGCGCTTCACCTCTTCTGTCCTTTACTTCTCCCCAGCATAATGTTCTTTCAAATTGGTATGTCGGAAGACTGACAATCTTTCTGTGCTCATCCTTGTACATTTTTGTCCATTCTACTTTTGCTCCTCTGATATACAGGTTGCAAATTTCCGTAAGGTTTAGCAGTAAATATTCATCCCCTTCAGTAAGAATGTCATGTATCAAATTGTCAGATTGAGCATTCATTTTTCGATGTTCAGATAAGGAAATTTCTCCTTCATCCATAATCTGTTTTCTATCAGAACCAACTTTATGGAAAGAAAAATATACGCCTTTTTCTGATATTTCATTCAGGTTTTGTCCTGCAAGCCTGCCGATTTTTCTCTTTAATTCTTCGTAACTTTTTACAATCAGAGCCAATCGGTAGCCGTAATGGCCCCGCCCTGTGTTTGCCGTATAGCAAATGTGTTTTACGTTTTTTTGAGTTCCTTTTTTAAAGAATTCATTATATTCCTTGATGAGTTTCATTAAAGAATTCTCTGTTTTAGCTGATAAAGTAAATATCTCAAATGTTTCATTTGCAGGAATGACCTCTTCAACCTCATCTCCAGCATCTTCAATCACTACATGTGAATTGGTCCCCACAAAGCCGAAAGAACTGATTCCCGCTCTCCTCGGTGAGTTATTTTTAGGCCATTCATGGGCTTTGTCTGTAACAAATACAGGTGACTTCACAAAGTTAATCAATGAATTCGGTTCTTTAAAATTAATACTCGGAGGGATGACTTGATGCTTCATAGACAGAACGATCTTGATAAGTGACGCCAAACCCGAAACGGCAACGGTATGGCCAATATTAGATTTAACAGATCCGATCCCGCAAAACTGCAGCTTGTCCGTATATTTTGAAAACGCATTGGAAATCCCCTTTATTTCAATTGGATCTCCAAGCTTTGTGCCTGTACCGTGCGCTTCGATATATTGAATGGTTTCGGGATCAATTTGAGCATTTTCCCATGCCTGAACCAGTACTTCTTCCTGGGCGATGGCATTTGGAGCTGTCAATCCGTTTGAGGCCCCGTCATTATTAACTGCACTCCCTTTGATAACAGCATAAATATGATCTCCGTCCTGCTTGGCTTTACTTAAAGGTTTTAAGATGACTGCCGCTACTCCGTCACTGAAAAATGTCCCGTCTGCGTCTTTATCAAATGAGTGTACTTTATCACTTACTGATTCCATCATTGATTTTTTGGACGTTTTGAAGCGCGGAAAGAATCCTAATGAAATTCCGCTGACAATAGACATATCGCATTCTTTATTTTTCAAAGCATTACAGGCAAGATGCACACCAAGCAGCCCCGAGCTGCAAGCAGAATCCAAAACCATAGAACTTCCTTTTAAATTTAATAAATAATTAATCCGCCCCGCCATCAAACCCGGCCAGTTGCCCGTCATACTTGTCGATTCTGATTCTGTAATGTAGCGGTACAACGTATTATTGACATGGTCTTTTCCAACAAAGAGCGATGTGTTGCTTCCATAAATTTTGTCCCCTGCATACCCTGCATCTTCAATCGCAGTCCATACCGTCTCCAGCAATACTCTATGAGACGGGTCAATGGCCTTTGCTTCTTTAGGAGAAATATTAAAAAATTCAGGATCGAACTTGTCTACGTCTTCTAAATATCCGCCAGGTTTCCAGTTATCTGCTTGTTCTTCCGTCAGATATCCTGAACCGAGAAAATCAGTAAACCCTTTATTGTTTACGATCGGTTTAATGTAATTGATCATATCTTTTGGATATTCCGCTTTGCAGTCTTCTCCATTCATCAGATTCTGCCAGTATTCATCTGTATTGTTTGCTTTCGGCAGTTTGCAGGAAATTCCAATGATAGCAATATCTTCATTGCTGCTTGCAGCCTTTAATTCTTTTAGCATTCGCTTTGCTTCTTTCTGGCTTAGCTTATGCTGTTTCACTTGTTCAAATATATAAGATTGAACGCTATTCATTACGGATCACTCCCGCTTTCTTTCTAAGAAAATTTTTGATAGGAAGGGTAATAAGATCTACAATTTTACCTTAAAATGGAATTCAGTTCCCATAATAATGTGATAGGCAGGCTGCTTTTTCTTCATTCCATTCGCAGCCTGCCAATATTTCATTTTGCGAATATATTTTTACAGGCCCAATTCAGTTATTTTCGGTCTGGATGAAATATTTGATTTGCTTCGCTGACTTCCATCTCTCCGGATGCCAGCTTATTCAAAATTGCATCCAGGTCATCTTCATTGTCTTCTTCAGGGATTCGGTCAGAAGACTTCTGATCACTGAAGTGGGATTCAAGGTAGGTTGACATCTCCTTAATGGAGGGATACGTAAAAATATCAGAAACATCAATGAGAGAAGGCCATTCTTTCTCTATTTCTTTTACCAGATATATCGCGGATATTGAATCTCCGCCCAAATCATAAAATTTATCAGTTATACTGATTTGTTCTAAGCCTAAAACTTTTATCCAAGCTTTCATTAGTTTATTTTCAATATCGCTGAAGCAAAATGTCTGATCAGTTTTCGACTCAACAGATTTTTTTACAATCGCCTGCTCCTTAAAAGTCAAAATATCCGGGGATAATCGGAACTGAATTTGATCTTGATTTAATTCCAGTACCCGATGATCAATTTCCCCGATGATCACATTCCGGATGTCCTTTTGCATGACTTCATCGAAGGCACGTATCGCTTCAGCTGAGGTAATCGTCTTAAAGCCGTTTTCATCTTTATGTTCGTTTCCGGCCTTTTGACGCTCTTCAATATATTCGGCAAGCATACCCACATCAGACCAGCCGCACCAATTAATCGTAACTGTTTTTTCATCCGGTCTTCTTCGCTGTCTGCGTTCTGCGAAGGAATCCAGGTAGGCATTAGCCGCAGTATAATCAGCCTGCCCCATACTCCCCGCAAGTGCTGTGATAGAAGAAAACATTATGAAGAAATCCAGATGCTCATGCTTTGTCAGCTCGTTTAATATCCATGTTCCATTAACTTTCGGTCTGAGCACGTTATCAAACACTTTTTTTTCCTTTCTGAAAATAAACCCATCTCCAGAAACACCAGCACTATGTATGACACCGTGGATTGTATTGTATTTACTCTTTATTTCCTCGAATACATGAATCATTTCACTTTCATTTGCGACATCGGCCTTATAGTAATCTACCTTAGAACCGCTTTCTTTTATTTCTTTTAGAGCATCGATTTTCTTTTTGTTTCCCTTCTCCATGTTGATCTGCTGCTCGGAGCGTCCAATGAGGATTAATTGGACATTTTCTTTTGATGATAAATACTTTGCCATTTCTAATCCCAGTCCGCCCATACCGCCGGTAATAACATATACACCGTTCTTTCTGATGCTTATTTTCCCTTCCCGAATTACGGATAAGTCTTCAGTCTGGAGCTCTTGAACGTATTTATGCCGGTCTCTGTAAGCGACAAGCTCTGACTGTTTTTTTGAGTTGATTTCAAACATGATGTTTTCCGCCATAAGATTTTGATCCAAATCTATGCATCTGACACTTACACGCGAATATTCCTTTTCAATTACTTTTCCAAAACCGAAAAATGCCGCGTTATGCGGGTTAATGTCTGGTTCTTCACCGCTTACTTGATGTGCAAGGTCTGCAAACAGCATCAGTTCTATGTTATTTTTTGTATTTTCTACAAGTGATTTTGTTAAATAAAATAAACTGTCTACCCCTGAGGATATTTTTTTCTGAAGCTGATATATGTTTTTGTCTTTCTCATCGCTGATAGACATCAAATGGACAATCTGAGAAACCTTTTCACTTTGAAGAGTTTTTACAAGACAGTCATAATCTTCTTGAGAATCACTGACTGTATAATGATGGCTTCCGATTTTAGAGAAATAGTCACCCTGTTCCGCGACAATCACAGTTTTCCCTTCCAGTTCTAAGCTTCGAATGATTTCCTCGGATAAACTGCAGCCATTATTCTTAAATAATAAAATAGGATGATGAATTTCTCGCATCTCGTGTGATTGATCGCTTTCTCTTATCCAAGATAGCTTATGATATATATTGTTCCTTTTAGTCTTTTCAGCTGCTTTATGCACCCTTTTTACGATGTAATTGTTTATTTCACCGAATACTTCTCCAGTCTCATTCAGCAGGACGATGCGAAACGTTCCTGTTTCTCCGTTGCTTCGGCTCTTTTTCTTGATATAACTGTAAAACTTTTTAGAAGCGGAGCCATAAATCTTAAATTCTTTATAAAAATAAGGGAGATAGGTTTCGTTATCTATCGTGAATGTCCCGGCATTAACGGCACAATCCATCATCGCAGGATGAAGCGAAAACTGAACGAAATCACTCTCATATTCTTTCGGCAATTCCAATTCACATAGAAGCCTGTCGTCGTCTCTGTAGATTGCATTGGTGCATTTCCATCTGCCTCCGACTTGAACGATGCTTTCCGGTCTATTGGTATCTTCTATATGATAAACCGACTTGTATTCATCGGTGTTTATTTCTGTCAATGGATGATTATTACGTTGAATGGCATAGACAGCATTGAAGCTTTTCTTTAAATCCTCAATGTCATATGTTTCCCGTACCGGTTCTTCTTTCGCAATGACCGCTTCCGCGTGCTTTATCCATTTATCGCCGGACTTACTTATCACACTAAACTCTAAAACGCTGTCCTTTTTCTTTATGATCGTATGAACTTCTTTAACTTCATTTGCTTTTACCTTTAACTGATTTGAAAACGTAACGTCTTTTAACAGAATGCCGAAAGGTGCGCCGAAGTATTTTCTTCCCGCTTCTCTAGCTGTTTCTATATAAACCGTTCCAGGGATAACGTAAGAATCATTCACTTTATGTTCATTTAAAAACCAATAATCAGTGACATTCAAATGGGATATATACACTTCCAGATTCAGTGACTGCACTGCAAGATTGCTCAATAAAGATTGTTTTTTCTCATCGGCTGAAGGGCCGTCTGCAGCCGGCTCAGCCCATAATCTTTTTCCGCTGAATTTGTATGTCGGCAAGCTGACCTTTTGAAAATTCATCTCGCTATAAAGATCTTCAAAGTTGATATTCGCCCCATCACAATACATTTCACATAAAATATGTGAGTCAGAGGTTGAAATATTAGAGACGTTTTGTCTGACTCTTTGAATCACATTTTTTATTGTTTGAGTATTCTGCACACTGTCTGTATGCGTTTTTCCTATAAACTTTGTTTGATTTGTTATCGATTGAAAGTATATATTTTTCTCCCGATACGTTTTCCATTCAGAGCATGATAAAAACTCCAGCTTTTTCAGCAGTTCCGCGACAGAGCTTATTACCATAGCGATTCTGTATTTGTTTGGCAATCTCCCAGTGTTTGCTGTATAACATATATCTCCCAGATTCACATCTGTTTCTCTCTTTAAATAATCAATATGATCTGTAAGCAAGTGCGCGAGTGATGTTTTAGTCCTAGCTGAAACAGTAAAAATATGTTCAGATAAAACGGATTGATCGACTTTTTCAACTGCGGGTGCCTCTTCTAAAATGACATGACAGTTTGTACCGCTCAGCCCAAAACTGCTGATGCCGCACCTGTATACTCCGCTGCTCTCCCATGCTGAAACGGAGTCATTGACGTAAACAGGCGATTCATGAAAATTGATATTTCGGTTCGGCACTTTAAAATGTAAACTTGGCGGAATTTTTTTATGCTTTAATGCCATTACCGCTTTAATTAAACCCGCTATTCCCGCCAAACTATCAAGATGCCCGATGTTTGTTTTGACTGAAGATACGGCACAGAACTGTTTTCGGTCTGTATATTTTCTGAAAGCCCGTTGCAACGCATTTATTTCAATCGGATCCCCTAATTTGGTCCCTGTCCCATGAGCTTCAATATATGTAATTGTTTTAGGATCTATTTTTGCATTTTTCCACGCATCTACTATTACTTGTTCTTGAGCTGCTGCGTTAGGAGCGGTAATTCCTACTGAGCTGCCGTCCTGGTTAACAGCGCTCCCCTTAATGACTGCATAGATCTGGTCATGATCACGAATCGCTTGGGCCAGCGGCTTCAGCAATACGGCAGCGACTCCTTCGCCGCTATTCGTGCCGTCAGCTGAATCATCGAAAGTCCTTACAGCAAAATCAGATGAAGAATTCCCGATATTTAACCTGCTCTCCTCTATTGTCTTTGGGAATACTTTTATATTCACTCCGCCGGCTAATGCCATATCGCAATCCTTATTTCTTATTGCCTGACAAGCCGTATGGAGGGCGACAAGTGATGAAGAGCATGCAGTATCGATTACCATTGCTGGCCCTTTAAAATCCAAGATATATGACAGTCTGCTTGCGATAACTGATTTAATGTTACCCGCGGTAGCCAGTCCGAGTAACGATTGATCTCCTTTTTCAAGCAATCTGAAGTATTCATTTGAGCCGTCACTGCTGAGTCCAATGTATACTCCCGTATTTGTCCCACATAATTTTCCGCCGCCGTAACCCCCGTCTTCCAATGCGTTCCAGGCCGTTTCAATAAATAATCTTTGTCTGGGATCAATCAACTTTGCTTCATTTGGAAGGATACTGAAAAAGTCACAATCAAATTTATCAATCTCATCCATATAGGCTATTTTTGTATAGGCTGCATCTTTACTGTACTTGGTTCCGCTGTTTTTTAATGACTGGTCAGCATCTTTTTTTCTGTTCAGCGGAATGTCTCTGATGAACTCTTTTCCTCGTAAAAGTAAATCCCAATATTCATTTACGTGATTGGCTTCGCCGATTCTGCATGATAAACCGACAATGGCAATGTCATCTCCGGAAATGTCTTTGGCCCCTACCTCGTTTTTTTGTTTCTTTACATTCAGAGTTTGATTTGTAAAAGCGGCCGCTTTTAAATTACTTAAACTTATAAAGTCTGTTTTCATTTTTTTACCTCGCTGAGAATCACTAGATAGGTAATCATACCTGTCAAACTTCAAAGTCTTCAAAGTGTTTTTTTGTGTTTGTTTCAGAAAATAATTGATTAAATCTTTTTTTCTGTTCATCTATAGGGGTTTTTTTGGTTCGAAACACTGACTTCAGCATTTCTACTGCCATATGCATTTGTTCTCTTGACGGCTGACGACCTGATGTTTCAAGTTCAGCCTGTATGGCAGCTACTTTTTCATATGGTTCGATTACACCTTTGGCGTATTCCTCATTGTTCCAGTTGTAATTTTTAGTAGCAACCGCGATCCCTAAACTTCTCGAGATAATAGAAAAACCGGCTTGCAGTGAAACAGATTCGTTCAAAAGAGTCTCTTTTATAATTTTCACGTCCTCTTCTTTGTCATAGCTGTACGATTTGATGTCAGCGATATTGTTTCTTACAAGATTCCTTAATACAGATTTCGGTCCAAATTCAATCACAGTATCAGTATGGTTTGCTTCTAAATACTTCATGATTCCCATCCAATTTACCGGTTTTACGATTTGAGTTCCCAGTATGTCAGCCATTTGCTGTTTATCCGAATATGGAAGAGCCGTCACATTAGATAAAACTTTGTATTTTGGAGTTCTGAGATCATACTTTTTTAGCTCATGGCTGAATTTTTCCGCAGCAAAACCCATGATCGGAGAATGAAAAGCAGCACTTACATTTAATTTAAAAATGTCTGCTCCTCTGGCTTTAAGAGTTTCACTAAGCTCTTCAACTGCTGCCGCTTCTCCGGATACCACAACATCTTTATATCCATTGTAGTTAGAAACAGCAATCGTTTTTCCTCTTGAAGAGAGAGATTCGCACTCTTCTTCTGCTATTCTTTCATCCAGGTTCCTGATAACAGCCATTGCTCCGGTCCCTTGTGCGGCAGCTTCTTTCATTAATAATCCTCTGGCTCTCACCAGCTTTACAGCGTCCTGAAAATCCAAAACGTCACTGCAAACCAAGGCAGAATATTCTCCTAAACTATGGCCGGCGATGTATTCAGGTTCTTTTCCGACCTCTTCCATGTAGATTCTGAATTGTGCAATACTTGTTGCCAGGATGGCCGGCTGAGTATTTTCTGTTTGAGATAGCTCAGCGGCACTTCCATCTACACATAATTTCTTCAGGTCAAATCCCAATGCATCACTGGCTTCGTCAAACGTTTTTTTAGCGATAATAAAATTGTCACATAAACGTTTGCCCATTCCTGCATATTGAGATCCTTGTCCTGAAAATAAAAAACCTATTTTCGACATTTAAATACCTCCAAAGTCTCTATAATGCCTGATTTGCCTTACATTCTGCCGATCAGCAAAATGTAAGGCAGAACCGGCCGCTTTATATTGAATTGTCTGCTTTGTCTGCTGTAATCACTTGAATCAAATTCATGTAGTTATAAAATAAATCTTTCATTTTGTGCTCATTTAGTTTCTGATGGTTATATATAAAAACGATTTCTGCTTCGGATGGCTTTTCATGAACTGCAAAAACCAGATCATATAATTCTGAGTACTCTTTTTTTGATTCATTACTAATATAAAAAAGAGGAAAAACATCTTGGGCCGAACTTGATTTCTTATAGTGAGTATTCAAATCGTATTGATCTGAATCCTCTTGATTCTCAATCTGCTCCTTCGCCATACGAATAATATCGTGAAAATTCTCGATATCAGACAGATCAAAAGACAGCTGACTCATCCGATCATCTCCATGACCCGAAAATTGGATATGAACCAAGTTTTGCTGGCTGACATCAGCTAATAAAAATACATAACCCGCTAATAAAACATGAGAAATATCATATTTGTAGGTATTGCATATTGTTTTTAAACCATCATAATAATTCGCATTTACCGCATATTCGTGCATGGCTGTATGACTTTGTCCAGTTGATTCCGAGATGTATTCAAGCGGTAAAGTAATAGGAATGATTTCTTTTTCCAAGGACACTGCTATCTCCGCAAAGGCTATAGCTGATTCTATATATTCGGACAATCTGTAAATAGTCGGATATGCAAACAAGTCAGCAATTTGAATTTGTTTTGGATACAGCTTCTGAAGCTCATTATAAACTGCAACGATTTTGATTGAATTACCGCCTGCTTCAAAGAAGTTATCATGTATTCCAAGCTCTTCTATTTTTAAAACATCGGTCCAAACACGGCTGATACTTTTTTGTACATCCGTTACCGCTTCCTCAAAAGGCCGGTCAAAACCTGTTCTATCTATCACAGGTTCAGGCAGTGCCAGGACATTTATTTTTCCGTTTGCTGTCAGCGGAATTTGGTCAATTTTCATAAAGATCTGCGGAATCATATACTCAGGAAGCACAGGTGATAATAATTTAATAAATTCTGAAGGATATACAGTGCTTTCTGCCACATAATACAGAACTAAATCTTGGACTCCTGCGGAATTTGTTTTTCCGGCAGCTACACATTCCTTAACTTTTTCGTGTTGGTTTACTATGCTTTCAATCTCTCCCAATTCTATCCGATACCCTCTGATCTTTACCTGATTGTCCATTCTTCCGATAACGTCCAGTTCACCATTAGGCAGCCACCTTGCTAAATCTCCTGTCTTATACATCTTGGTTCCTTTAACAAACGGATTGTCTACAAACTTTTGCGCAGTCAAATCTTCTTTTCCTAAATATCCTCTGGCCATTCCGGCTCCAGCAATGCATAATTCGCCAGTACTGCCGAGCGGTACAGTGTTTCCATCATGATCTACAATATATATCTGTGTATTCGCAATCGGCTTGCCTATATTTACACTATTTTCATTGGTTAAGTCTTTCACAGAAGACCAAATCGTCGTCTCAGTCGGACCGTACATATTATAGATCTTCAGATTTTTATATTTTTTTAGTTCAAATAACAATTCCCGTTGAAATACCTCGCCCCCAACCATGATGGTCTTCAATTTCTGAAGGCTCTCCGTGCTGTTTTCTGCACTTAGCATCAGCTTTAATCTGGATGGCGTAAGCTGAATAGTATTGACATCAGTCTCAACAACGATCTTGTTTAACAAGTACGGATCTCTTTGTTCCGCTTCACCGGCTATGACAACTTTCAGCCCTTGAGTTAAAGGCAGCAGCGACTCTAATCCGAATATGTCAAATGAACACGTGGTGACCGAAAGAAGGACATTGTCTTGTGAAAAGCTGACCCTGTCTGTTATTCCCTTGATAAAGTTATGAACGGCACGGTGCTCTACGGCGACCCCTTTCGGTTTTCCGGTTGATCCCGACGTATAAATGACATATGCTAAATCTTCGGCCCTGTTAATAACATCAATGTTCGTCTCCAAGTGATGTAATAAATCCTCTGAATCTATGTTAAATACAGTTCCGCTGTACGTTAATTCATTTGGAAGTCCTTCCTCAGTTAACAGCAGGCCGCTTTTACTGTCTTTCAGCATATAATTGATCCTGTCTGCCGGATAATCTGGATCAAGCGGTAAGTAACATCCCCCTGCCTTTAGTATTCCTAATATTCCTATAATCAATCGGAAAGACCTTCTTACCAAAATAGGAACCACAACATTCTCTTTGATGCCGTTTTCCCTGAGGGCTCGTGCCAATTGATTTGCCTTATTATTCAGCTCCTTATAGGTCAGGAAGTCTCCGTTCCATTCCAGAGCGATTGCATCAGGTGTCCTTACAGCTTGCTCTTCGAAAAGCTCTTGTAACGTCTTTTCTTTCTTATATGATAATTCCGTGCAGTTGAATTCTTTCACCAGCTTTTGTTTCTCTGTCTCATTTACCATATCGATCTGAGAAACCATTACTTCATGATCAGCCGCTGCCTGCTGTAAAACGCTAACCAGGTTATCCAAGATTGAACTTACCGTTTCTTTACTGTAAACACTGGCGTTATATGTGATTTTCATATGCAATTCGTCACCGGGAGCAATTAAAAGCTCTAAATCATAGTTGGTTTGTTCAAACCCATGTTCAGCAGTTATTTTCACACTCGAATGGGCTGAATCTTGGAAAAGATCCTCATTCAACGGGTAATTTTCATACACGACTACGTGATTGATTAATTTATTCTTCATACTTGTCAAAGACTGTATGTCTGCCAGAGAACAATAACTGTATTCGTTCGCTTCAATAAAGTCTTTATTTATTTGTTTAGCCAATGAAATAAATGATGTATCACATTCTCTTTTCACTCTGATTGGCACTGCATTTATAAATAAGCCGACCATATTTTCAATTCCGTTTATCTCACTCGGTCTGCCTGAAACAATGGAACCAAATACCACATCATTTGTATTGTTATATTTCTGCAGCAATATCCCCCATGCTGTTTGAACGATAGAATTTAATGTAATGCTGTTTGACTCAGCGATTTTTTTCAGCTTAGCGGCGGTTTCACCGTTAAGCGCTCCCAGTTTTTGATCATGCTGATACTCGTCAGATTTCAATTCCAGTTCCGGAAATGAGATCTCTTGTTCATATGCAGAAAGGTATTCCTTCCAATATTCAAATGCACGGTCCTTGTCCTGCTGATCAAGCCATTCAAGATAACGACTGTACGGTACAGGTGTTTCTTGAAGGAGTTTTTTCCCTTCAGCCACGTCACCGTATAGATCCATAAGCTCTTTTAACAGAATACCGACACTCCAGCCATCCAAAATAATGTGGTGGAAACTGTATATGACTTTAAATTTATTTCTTCCCAGCTTGATCACCGATACTCTGATCAGACAATCTTTGTTCAGATCAAACGGAGTATTCCTGTCTCTCACCTTGAATTGCCCTACAAAGGCATCCTTCTTCTGCTCCTCCCATTGGCTGATATCATGATATTGAATGTTTAGTTTTCTTTCTTTTAAAATGGCTTGTTTAAATACACGGAAACCGTTATAGAAAAATGACGTTCTTAATATTTCATATTTAGCAATCAGTCTGTTTAATGCGTCACTGAGAACTTCTGTATTCAGATTTCCTTCAACTGTTATTTCACTTTGTTCGAAATAAGCGCTAGATTGATGGTCAATCACAGCGTTATACAGCATGCCTTCCTGCATCGGTGAAAGAGAATGAATTTTTTCTACTTCAGCACCGCTTGCAAGAATTTGATTTAACTCCTCTATTTGAAGATCGGGATCCCCATAATCCCATGGGGTTTTCTCAGATATTTTCTTATTCACACAATGTTCTATGATCTGATTTATTTTCAATTGATAGGCTTTCGTAAATTTCTCAATCGTCTCTCGTTTATATTGGTTTGCACTGTAATTGAACGAAAACATCAGCCTGCCATCCATGATATATCCATTTATTTCTATACTATGTGTCTTTTTATTTCTTCCAGATATGCTCGTTCCGGCGGACAAAGGTGATATTTGAAATAGGTTGCTGCGATCTTCTTGGCCAAATTCACCCAAGTAGTTAAAACTGATATCAGGTTTTAATTGAAGGTGAACCGAGTCCGACAAATATCTGAGTATTCCGTAACCAATCCCGTTTTGGGGGATATGTCTAAGCATTTCCTTTGTATACTTAATGGAGCTTGATAAACTATTACTTTCTGTCATATCGAGAACAATTGGGTATATTGTCGTAAACCAGCCTATTGTGCGATGGACCGGGGTTTTTATAACACTTTCACGGCCGTGCCCTTCAAGATTCACAAGGATCTTCTCGTTGCCGGTCCACTCTTTGGCTGCAAGTCCCAGTGAGCAAAGCAATATATCATTAATTTGTGTATGATATGCTGCATTTGTATTTCTTAAAAGTGTTTTTGTTTGATCCTCTGTTAATTCAATTTTAATTTCTTTACTATCTTCATAAGAGCAGCTTTCGGCAATGAAATCCTTTGGAAGAGGTTCAATATTAGCCGTTTCTATGGTCTCCCAGTACCCAGCTTCCTTTTGAAGAGCCTTGCTGTTTGCATATTCTTTCAATTGACGCGCCCATTCTTTGAACGATGCTGTTTTAGTTTCCAGCTCCACCTTGTTCCCATTAACTGTTTGAAGATAAGCAGTTTCAAAATCTTCCAATAGGATTCTCCAAGATACTCCGTCAATGATCATATGATGAATGGTTAATAGAAGATGATCTCCGTTTTTGGTTTTAAATACCGCCAGTTTTATTAAAATCCCCTTTTCCAAGCTCAATTCGTTCTGCATACGGTCAGCCAGTGATTCAATTGCCATGGCTGGATCTTCTGTTTGTGTCATATCAAATACGTCTAAAGTAAATGTTTCTTTTGCCTGTTTAATGCCCCTATTCCATTGCTTAATTTCACCGTTTTCCTTTTTAAACTGCATCCTGAGGGCATCATGATGCCTCACCAATTCCAAAAAGGCCGTTTCGATTGCTTTTTCTTCTATGCCGGACTTTTTGTAAAGCATAAAGGCTTGGTTATAGTGGTTTTCTTGTTCAAATCTCTGTTCTATAAACCATTTTTGAATCGGTGTCAGATCAACGTCTCCTTCTACAATCGACTGATCTGCTTGTATATCAGCTGATTTTACGTGAGCACTCAAGTCTTTTATGTGCGGATATTTCATTAAATCTCTGACTTCAAGTTTTAAGCCGTATTTTTGGAGTTCGGAAACTACTAAAATGGATTTAATTGAGTCTCCGCCGATCTCGTAATAGTTATAGTTAATCCCGATTGATTTCATCCCCAGAACTTTCTCCCATACGCATGCGAGAATTTGTTCCTTTTTATTTCGCGGTGCTTCATATGCAGACTCCAATACATCCGCAATATCTATAATCGGCAATGATTTCGTATCTATTTTTCCGTTTGAGCTTAACGGCATTTTTTCAATCTGGAAGATATAACTTGGCACCATAAATAACGGTAATTCTTTAGACAGATTTTCTTTTAAAGCATAAACATCTATTTTTTTGTCGGAAGTAACATAACCGCAGAGATATTTATCCCCATGTTGGTCATCTCTCGCTACAACAACAGCCTCTCTTATGTGACTCATTTTCAGAAGCCGGTTTTCTATTTCTCCCGTTTCAATACGATACCCTCTGATTTTGACTTGATCATCAATTCTTCCTAAATAATCAATTGTCCCGTCCGGCATCCATTTTGCCATATCCCCTGTTCTGTATAACTTAGCCCCGGGTTCAAAGGGGTTATCTACAAATTTTTCTGACGTCAAGCCCGCTTTATTTTTATATCCGTCCGCAAGCCCTTCTCCGCTGACACAAAGTTCCCCGGCTGCCCCTAAAGGAAGTAATTCCAATTGTTTTCCTAATATATAAAGCTTAGTATTATCCGCAGGTTTGCCTATTGATACTGCATTGCCATTGTCTCTTTCAATATGATATTGATGAATCATACACCCGACTGTAGCCTCTGTCGGGCCGTATTCATTGTAGATTTTGACATGACCGTTAAATGCACCGTGTATCTTTTTTGCAAGCCCGGTTTTCAGCTCTTCCCCGCCGACGATTATTTTTTTTATCTTTGACGTACTTAAATCTACATTCTCCAGCAATCTCAAATGCGTCGGCGTTAGCTTAATAATATCCGCTTTATTTTCTTCTATAATTCTTCTGATCAGAAGAGCCTTGTCCGGTCCCTCATAAATGATAATTTTATTTCCTGAAATAAGCGGTGTATAAATTGAAGTAACCGTTAAGTCAAAAGAAATAGAAGAATACAGAGGAAAATCAATATCTTCATCATTTACATATATCTTATTTGCCCAATGAATATAATTTACCACGCCTTTATGTTTTACCATGACGCCCTTCGGCAGCCCTGTAGTCCCTGAAGTATAAATCATGTAGGCAAGGTCTTCCGGGCAACTGACATTCGGCAGATTACTTCTGTTATGCATATATAGAGCAGGATCGCTTAATGATAAAATTTCTTTATTGAATGTAATACCACCTGACAATCCGTTTTGAATTAGGAGAATGTTTGCATCACTGTCTTTCAGCATGTAATTTACTCTTTCATCAGGATATTCAGGATCTATCGGCAAATACGCTCCCCCTGCTTTCAGCACCCCGATAATTCCGATGATCATCTCAAAAGATCTCTCTGTCATGATTCCGACAATGCTGTTTTCTCTAATTCCTTTTTGTCTCAAAAGATTAGCCAGGCTGTTTGATTTCTCGTTTAGTTCTTTATAGGTTAATAGCGTATCTTCTTGGACAGCCGCAATACGTTCAGGTGTTTTTTCTGCCTGCTCTTCAAATAATTGATGAATCGTTTTATTTCGCGGAAATTCAGCTGCCGTGTCATTGAATATATGGAGCAATGTGTGCTTCTCCTGTTCAAGAATCATATCCAGTTTCATTAAAGGTTGATCTAGGCCGGCAGCTGCACTTTGTAAAAGCTTCGTAAAATGGGCACCCATTCTCTCGGCTGTTTCTTTTTCAAATAATTGACTGGAGTATTCCAAGTGGAACTTGATTCCTTTATCAATTTCCGTCGCGGTTAGCGTTAGATCGAATTTTGAAATATTGATCTCGGTTTGAATATGCTCTTCCGGATTTGGATCCAAGTGATTTTCAATACCGTAATCTGCATTTTCAAGTACAAACATGACATCAAACAGCGGGTTCCGGCTCGAATCTCTTTTTACCCCGAGTTTTTGAACAATATTTTCAAATTGGTAATCTGTATTCTCAAAATCTTTTAACGTATGATGTTTGACCTCTTCTAAAAACGCTCTGAATGTTTTATGTTCCTCAGGAAAATTTCTTATGGCGACGGTATTGACGAACATCCCCACTGTATTCTCCAGTTCGGTGTCTGACCTTCCGGACTCTGCTGTTCCGATGATCACATCCTGCTGACCGCTGTATTTTGAAAGCATGACATTATATACCGCCAGCAGCACCATGTACAAAGTTGTTCCTGTTTCTTTCGCCACCGACTTTAAGCTTGATGTTAACCTCTCATCGGCCGTAAAGCTGATTCGGCTTCCTTCAAAGCTTTTGACTCTCGGCCGCTCATAATCAGTCTGCAGATTGAGAATCGGCAGATCTCCGCTTAACCGCTTAAGCCAATACTCCTCTTGTTCCTTTAACGCCTCTTTTGTTCCTGAGCTTACTTGCCATTCTGAATAATCTTTAGATTGCAGCGGCGGCTGTTTTAGTTTATGACCCGCATACAGCGCATTGAATTCTTTGCGGATTATTCCAACCGATACACCGTCCGCCGCGATATGATGAACATCCAGCAGCAGCAGATTCCGGTCTTCATACGTTATGAGTCCGGCTCTGATTAACGGTGATTTGTCCAAATGAAAGGGTCTGATAAACTGCTTCACATATGGTCGTATCCCATCAGACGGCAGCTTCTGATAATCAAATTCGAGCTCCCATGTATCGTGAATAATCTGAACCACATCGTCGCTTACAACATCGAAACTTGTCCGTAACGCTTCGTGTCTGCCAATAATCTCTTGTAAAACTGATTCGGCTTTTTTCACATCTAATTTTCCATTTAGTTCGATCATAATCGGCAAGTTATAAACGATACTGTCTTTATCCGTCTCCCAAAGGGCAAACATTCTTTTCTGAGCAGATGATGCTTGATAATAAGACTGCTTCCTCGCTTTACTGATGACCGGATAATTCTGTTTATCCCGCTTTTGAATAAGACGGCTCAGCTGTTTGATGGTAGGCTGCTCAAAAAGCTCCTTCACCTTTATATCCGTACCGAAAGTTTTTCTGATGCGGGAAATAGTGAACGCAGCTGTTAAAGAATGTCCGCCCAGTTCGAAGAAATCTTCATTTATACTGATCCGTTTATGCCCAAGCATTTCTTTCCAAATTTCAGCTAGTTTTTCTTCCGTTTCATTTGCCGGAGCTTCGTATCGAGGTACTGACAACCGTTGCAAGTCAGGAAGAGGCAGTTCTTTTCGATTGATTTTTCCGTTAGCTGTAAGAGGCAGCTCTTTCAGTTGTATTATGAAACTCGGAATCATATACTTCGGAAGAGCCTGTGCCAATTTCTCCTGTACGAACGAGCCTTCCATCTCAATGTCCCCAGTAATATATGCAGAAAGATATTTCTCCTCTATATAAACAACCGCGGCTTCTTTTATACCTTCCAGCTGTAATAGTTGGTTTTCGATCTCACCGATTTCAACTCTAAAACCCCTGATTTTGATCTGGTTGTCAATCCGGCCTAAAAATTCTATATTTCCATCCGGCATCCATCTGCCAAGGTCTCCTGTTTTGTACATTTTTGCTCCGGGATGAAAAGGATTATCAATAAATTTTTCATTCGTTAATTCTTCATTATTGACATATCCCGATGCTAAACCTACCCCGCTGATACAAATCTCACCGGGTGCTCCCACAGGGACCAGTTGATCTGAACGATCCACAATATAGATATTAATGCCGTGAATTGGTCTTCCTATTTTATTGTATATTTCACAGTTTTGAATATGATCTAGATCAATGCTATGTGCAATACAGCCAACAGTGCTTTCGGTCGGCCCGTAATGGTTAATAAACTTCATCCATCTGCATTTTTCAGCGAGCTTTTTGACGTTGCCGATGTTTATGCTTTCGCCGCCCAGTATGATAACTTTTAAATCAGGACAAGACGCCAGCATGTCAACATCCTCCATCAATGTTGAAAATAAAGTGGGTGTCATTTTAAGATATGTAATACTATTTTTATGAATATATTCTATTAATGATAGAGAGTGAAGATACACTTCTTTATCAACAAAGTGGACTTGTCCGCCACCGGATAAAACCGGAAATATACTGGTATAGCATAAGTCAAAACTATATTTTGACGTCACTAACGACCTGCTGTCAGAATTTATGTTTATTTGATCACATACCCATAATGAATAATTAACTAATGATTTATTTTTCACCTTCACCCCCTTCGGTTTTCCCGAAGTACCCGAGGTATATATAACATATACCTCGTCCTCGAGATCATACTGAACATCAGGGTTTGATGTATTTTGGCTCGTATAAATCGATTTATCCGTAATATCCAAACATTCCGCCGCAATGTTTTTATCAGCTAAAAAGCACAAATCTGTAATGAGGATATCAGCTTTGCTATCTTTTAAAATATGATTTATCCGACTGACCGGTGATTCATCATCAATAGGCAGAAACGCACTTCCGGTTTTTAAAATTCCCAGTATCCCAATCATTGAATATTCTGAAGGACGGATCATCATAGCCGTAATGCTGTTTTTTCCTGCCCCTTTTTCCATTAATAATGTTGCAACTTGATTAGCCTTTTCGTTTAGCTCTTTATAAGTGATATGCTTTCCTGCATAGACAGCCGCTGTTTGGTCAGGTGTCTTTTCCGCTCGTTCTTCAAAAAGGTCTTGTATCGTTTTATTCACGGTATAATTAGAGGACTGCTTATTAAACTCCTGGAGCATTCCGCGCTCTTCTTCATTTACAGCGCTGATGTCTTTCAGGACACGCGTAGGATCAGTTGCCACTTGCTTTAATACATGACAGAAATTAACACCTATACGATTAATGATATCTTCACGATAAACATTATTGTTATACGTCATCTCTGCTTTGATTTGGCTGCCTGGAATAATAACCAGCCCAAAGTCATAGTTCGTCTGTTCAAACACTTCCATATCTGTAATCCTTAAAGCATCAGTTGTATCATCGACCGCCTTGCCATAGTCATCAACAGGGTAATTTTCATAAACCAACATATGGTTGATCAGTTTCTCTTTCATCTTTGTAAGAGCTTGTATATCCGCTAAAGAACTGTAACCGTATGATGTATTCGCTTTGATAAAGTCACTGTTCAGCTTTTGGGCTAATGCTATAAATACCGTATCACCATCGCCTTTTACTCTCAGAGGAACCGCATTGATAAATAACCCCACCATTTTTTCTATGCCTTGCACTCTGCATTGTCTTCCGGAAATAACCGCACCAAACACAACATCATTCACGTTGTTATACTTCTGCAAAAGAACTCCCCATGCAGTCTGAATCAATGCACTTAAAGTAATGTGATATTGATCAGCTGCAGCTTTCAACATCGAAGTACATGTTTCATCAATAATGAATGTTTTCTTCCTATTATTGAAACCGCCCTCATCAGCAGAACTTTGGAATACCGGCTTGCTGCTCATATTCATTTAGATAATCCCCCCAATATTCTAATGCGGCACTTTTGTCCTGATTATCCAGCCATTCTAAGTAGGTGCTGTAAGGCTCGGTATGCTGAAGCACTGTCTCTCTTCCTTCTTTTAATGACGTATAAATAGTTTTTATATCATTCATTATTAAACTCATACACCAGCCATCCATAATAATATGGTGAAAACTGAACAGCAGTTTATATTCTTTCTCATCAGTTTTTAATACGGTTACTCTTATTAAGCAATCATTCGTCAAATCGAATCTCGTTCCCCTGTCTTTAAACTGGACATCTTTAAGCCGGACTTTCTTTTGATATTCCGAGAAAGTGCTGATATCTTCAAATTCAATTTTAACTTTTCTCTCTCTTAGAACAGCCTGTTTAAACTTACTTAGTCCTTCATGAAAAAAGCATGTTCTTAAAATTTCATACTTCTCGATCAGCATATTAAAAGCTGTATTTAATCTGCCAATATCAAGCTGACCGGATAAAGAAAATGTAAGCTGTTCAAAATAGGCTTGTGAAAACGGATCAAGCAATGCATGATAAAGCATCCCGCTCTGCATAGGAGTCAGGGAGTGGATTTTCTCTATCTCTTTTCCGCTTGATAAAATCTGCTCCAAATCTCCAATGGATAAATCCAGATCTCCATAGTCAAAGGGTGTTTTTTCAGGAATTTTTTTCATTTCGCAATGCTGAATAATATCGATTAACCGGTTTATATAGGATTCGGTTAATGTTTTAATTGTTTCTTCTTTAAACTCTTTCGTACTATAGTTAAATTCCAACTGCAGTTGACCGTCCATAATAAAGCTGTTGATTTCGATGGCATTCAATTTTTTATTAGATAAAGAAACACTTGTACCAGATGATATATCTGCATGCTGAAAAACAGCCCGCTTTTTTTGAGAGATTTCTCCCAGATAGTTAAACCCGATCTCGGGCTTTATCGTAAAACTGATGTCTTTTTTATGTTCCCGTGCCGTCAAGTATTTAATAATTCCGTAACCAATACCTTTATGAGGTATTCTTCTTAAATACTCTTTCGTATTTTTTATGCAATAAGGCAGATCATCACTGTGCTCCATATCCAGCACGATCGGAAATAGTGAGGTGAACCAGCCGATGGTTCTTTCTATTGAAATGTTTTCTAATATGTTCTCTCTTCCGTGGCCTTCCAGACCGATTAAAACCTTGTCAAGTCCCGCCCATTCTTTTACTGCCATTCCCAGTGAACAAAGCAAGATGTCATTAATCTGTGTGTTATAAGCTGCATTTGTATTCCTCTGGAGCTTATCAGTTAACTGCTTTGTAAGACTGACAGTAATGGTGCGGCTTTCCTTAAATACACTGTCAGTTTTATTGAAATCTCTCGGAATTTCTTTAATCTTCGTTTTTTCGATATTCTCCCAATACCGAAGTTCCTTTCTTATCTCACTTCCGTTTGCATATTCCGCCAATTTACGTGTCCATTCTTGAAAGGATGCCGTTTTCGGCGGAAGAACGGCCGGCTCTCCTTTTTGCAGATTGTTGTAGACCTGCTCCATATCTTCAAGCAGAATTCTCCAAGAGACTCCGTCAATCACCATATGATGTATAGCAATAAGTAGATAATCGCCCCTCATTGTTCGAAATAAACCAAGTTTCATTAAAAGCCCTTTTTCAAGATCCATTCCGCTTTGTAACTGATCGGCAAGTTTTTCTATTGTATTTTTGTAATCCGTATCAGCAAGCAGATCATATATGTCCAGAGTAAAAGTATCCCGGGCGGCTTGGACATCTCTGACTTCTTGTTTTATTTCGTCATTTTCGGCTGTATATATCAACCTCAAAGCATCATGATGCTTTACTAATAATTCAAATGTCTTTGCCAGAGCGTGTTCATTAATTTTTTCTTTCATTTGAAACATGAATGCCTGATTAAAGTGGTGAATGTCCGCAAAGTCATTCTCTATAAACCACTTTTGTATCGGTGCCAGTTCAGTTCTCCCGCTAACCGGGCTCTGATCTGTTTGAGCTTTATATAATTTCACGTGTTTACTGAGGTTTTTTATTTGCGGATACTGCAAAAGATCTTTTACCTCTAGACTGAGACTGTATTT
Source organism: Bacillus sp. GW821-FHT11D08 (assembly GCF_058808515.1). NCBI lineage: Bacteria > Bacillati > Bacillota > Bacilli > Caryophanales > Bacillaceae > Bacillus > Bacillus sp. GW821-FHT11D08. Next base: position 55,402 of record NZ_JBXARS010000008.1, on the reverse strand, counting down.
TTGAAGCTTTGATACAATCAGTATAGATTTTATTGAGTCTCCGCCCAGCTCATAGTAATTATCATTAATACTAATATCATCAATTTTCAGAACTTCCGACCAAACATTTACCAGAATCTGTTCGACTTCGGAACGGGGTGCTTCAAGGTGCTCCTTTATATGTTTAGGCTCTTCTATTTCAGCAAGTGCTTTCCTGTCAATTTTCCCATTTGGTGTGAGAGGCAGCTGTTCAACCTGGATGATGACACCGGGAATCATATATTGCGGCAAAATGTCACCCAATTGCTCCCTCAAAGCTGCTCCGGATATTTTATATTCTGCGGTTACAAAAGCAGAAAGGTATTTGTCACCGTGAAGGTCGCACTTATCTATAACAACTGCTTCTTTTATCCCGCTTATTTTCAGAAGCTGGCTTTCTATTTCATCAGTTTCAATCCGGAAGCCTCTGATTTTGACTTGATTATCAATTCTCCCCAAAAATTCTATGTTTCCGTCAGGAAGCCACCTTGCCAAGTCTCCTGTTCGGTACATTTTAGTTCCGGACTCAAATGGATGATCAATAAACTTCTCACGCGTCATTTTCTCTTTATTGAGATATCCTCTTGCTAAGCTGTCACCCGACACACACAATTCTCCCGCTAAACCAATAGGCACAAGATTGTTGTTGTGATCAATTATGAAGGCTTTCAGATTTCTGATCGGCTTACCGATAGGAATGGTCTTTGCCATCGCCCTCTCAGCTTCTGAGTATCTCCACATTGTAGAGCAGATTGTCGTTTCAGTTGGGCCGTAGGCATTAATATAGTCTATTTTATTCACGATCCGGTTCAAGGATTTTGTAGATATCTGAGAACCAGCAGTAATTAAGAGCCTTAAAGCTGATAATCCGTTTATATTTATATGGTTGATGTATACAGGCGGCAAAGTGGCTACAGTAATGTCATGCCGGTTAATATACTCTTCAAATAATGTATAATTATTGATGACTTGACTTGAAAGGATGTGTAGTTCCGCTCCGGTCAACAGTGCCATACTGATTTCCCACACTGATGCATCAAATGAAAAACTTGCAAATTGAATAATTTTATCCCGGTAATTGATATTCATATCATGTTCAAAGACACTTTTGAGATTACTGATTCCGATATGCCGGATCGTTACACCCTTTGGTTTTCCAGTCGTTCCAGAAGTATAAATGACATAAGCAAGATGTTCTGCGGAACTCATCAGTGGCAGGTTATGCCGATCTCCGGAGTAAAGAGAACTATCTGTTAAATCAATAACCTTCCCGTCAAACGGGATATTATCAGCCTGACTATTCTGCACTAATAAAATGTCAGAACCGCTGTCTTCAATCATGTATTTGATTCTCTCAGAAGGATATCCCGGATCAATTGGCAAAAATGCGCCTCCCGCCTTCAGCACACCCAATATGCCTAACACCATCTCTAATGATTTGTCAGCAACAATACCTACTATTGACTCTTTTTTCACCCCCATTTTCATTAGTGTTCTCGCCAGACTATTTGATCTTTCGTTAAGTTCTTTATAAGTTACTTTATTATTTTCATACACTGCCGCTATTCTTTCCGGTGTCTTTTCCGCTTGTTCTTCAAACAATTGATGGATTGTCTTATTATGCGGGAAGTCGGCTGCTGTATCATTGAATACATAAAGCAGTTTATGTTTCTCATCATCCGTTATCATATTCAGTCTGCAGATTGCCGTGTCCGGTTCTGATACAACCTGTTGTAAAAGCTGGGTATAATGAGCACCCATTCTTTCGACTGTGTCTTTCCTGAATAAATGATTGCAATATTCCAATTGGAAGTTAACGCCTTCATCGGTTTCCATTGCAGTTAACGTTAAATCAAATCTTGATATATTGACCTCAGATACTAGTAAATTTGATTCTGCTGTCTCTTCATTTCCTCCGAATCCGTAATCCTTACTCTCAAAAGTAAACATGACATCAAACAGCGGGTTCCGGCTCGAATCTCTTTTTACCCCGAGTTTTTGAACAATATTTTCAAATTGGTAATCTGTATTCTCAAAATCTTTTAACGTATGATGTTTGACCTCTTCTAAAAACGCTCTGAATGTTTTATGTTCCTCAGGAAAATTTCTTATGGCGACGGTATTGACGAACATCCCCACTGTATTCTCCAGTTCGGTGTCTGACCTTCCGGACTCTGCTGTTCCGATGATTACATCCTGCTGACCGCTGTATTTTGAAAGCATGACATTATATACCGCCAGCAGCACCATGTACAAAGTTGTTCCTGTTTCTTTCGCCACCGACTTTAAGCTTGATGTTAACCTTTCATCGGCCGTAAAGCTGATTCGGCTTCCTTCAAAGCTTTTGACTCTCGGCCGCTCATAATCAGTCTGCAGATTGAGAATCGGCAGATCTCCGCTTAACCGCTTAAGCCAATACTCCTCTTGTTCCTTTAACGCCTCTTTTGTTCCTGAGCTTACTTGCCATTCTGAATAATCTTTATATTGCAGCGGCGGCTGTTTTAGTTTATGACCCGCATACAGCGCATTGAATTCTTTGCGGATTATTCCAACCGATACACCGTCCGCAGCGATATGATGAACATCCAGCAGCAGCAGATTCCGGTCTTCATACGTTATGAGTCCGGCTCTGATTAACGGTGCTTTGTCCAAATGAAAGGGTCTGATAAACTGCTTCACATATGGTCGTATCCCATCAGACGGCAGCTTCTGATAATCAAATTCGAGCTCCCATGTATCGTGAATAATCTGAACCACATCGCCGCTTACAACATCGAAACTTGTCCGTAACGCTTCGTGTCTGCCAATAATCTCTTGTAAAACTGATTCGGCTTTTTTTACATCTAATTTTCCGTTCAGTTCAATCATAATCGGCAAGTTATAAACGATACTGTCTTTATCCGTCTCCCAAAGGGCAAACATTCTTTTCTGAGCAGATGATGCTTGATAATAAGACTGCTTCCTCGCTTTACTGATGACCGGATAATTCTGTTTATCCCGCTTTTGAATAAGACGGCTCAGCTGTTTGATGGTAGGCTGCTCAAAAAGCTCCTTCACCTTTATATCCGTGCCGAAAGTTTTTCTGATGCGGGAAATTAACATAGAAGCCTTTAGTGAATGACCGCCGGTTTCAAAGAAATTTTCATCTATACCGACGCGTTCCCTGCCAAGTACAGCTTCCCAAATCTCCGAAAGTTTTTTCTCCGTTTCATTTGTCGGCGCTTCATATTTTGTTTCGGACATTTGAGATATATCAGGTCTAGGAAGTGCCCGTCTGTCAATTTTCCCATTTACCGTCAAAGGCATGTTTTCCATTTGTTTAAAGTACGATGGAATCATATATTCCGGAAGAAAGTCTCTCAGAAAGTGCTGCAATTCAATCTTTGCGATTTTATGATTTGAAGTGTAATAAGCACAGATATATAAATCTTCATCACCATTATGATTTACTGTTACTGCCGCTTCTTTAATTTCTGTATGATTGATCAATCGGGCTTCTATCTCCCCAAGCTCGATTCTAAAACCGCGGATTTTGACTTGCTCGTCCCGCCGTCCAATAAACTCCACATCGCCATTTTCTAAATAACGCACTAAGTCTCCTGTTTTATAAAGACGTGCTGAAGGATCATTATTGAAAGGGTGTGATATAAACCGTTCCTTCGTTAAATCAGGCCGTCGCCAATACTCTCGCGCCAGCCCATCTCCGCCAATAAACAGCTCACCAGGAATTCCCGGCGCTACCGGTTTTAATTGCGAATCTAAAATGAATATTTCTGTACCAGAAATAGGCCTCCCTATAGGAAGCATACTGCCTTTCCAATCATGAGGGACCGGGAAACAACAGGTAAAGGTCGTTCCCTCTGTCGGCCCATATCCGTTAATTACTTGTACCTTTCCAAGCGCTAATACTTTTTGAACATGCGGAACGGAAACCACATCTCCGCCTACTAATAATTGCTGAAGTCCTTTTAATGATTCTAACTGCTGATCAACTACTAGAGAAAATAAACCGGCCGTCAGCCAAAGAGTCGTAATGTTATATTTTTTCACAGCTTCTGCAATATCATCAGCCGTCGGTATTCCCGGAGGCATTATAGCCAGACATCCCCCATTCAATAAACAGCCCCAGATCTCGAAGGTAGAAGCGTCAAAAGCAGCAGAAGCTAATTGCAGAAACGTTTGATTCTCATCAAATACCGCATAATCAGTCTCCTTCACCAGCCGAATCACACCGCGGTTAACAATACTTACTCCTTTAGGCAGTCCCGTTGAGCCTGACGTATACATGACATAAGCCAGGTCATCCAAGGAACCTTTTATGCCAATATTAGATCCATCCATCTTTTCAATTTCTTCTTTCATACCATCCAAACAGATTACGCCGTCCCCGTGAGGCGGGAGTTGTGACTGAATGCTTTCGTTTGTAATCAGCAACTCTACACCTGAATCTTCGATTAAGAATGATAGTCTTTGCTTCGGATATTGAGGGTCTAACGGCACATAAGCACCGCCTGACTTTAATATTGCCAGAATACTAATATACAAATCAAAAGAGCGTTCTAAAGCAATTCCGACAAGGTCTCCCCGTTTTACTCCGCACTCCTGAAGATACCGTGCCAGCTGGTTCGCACGGTGATTAAGTTCTGCGTAACACATTGAAGAGTTTTCTAGTACCAAAGCAGTCTTATCCGAATATTCATCAGCCTGCTGCTCAAACACCTCCGAAATTGTTCCAATTTTCGAATAATTGTCTTCCCAGCCAAAGATTTTCTTTTGCTTATTTTTTTCTTTCAGGAATCTCATATCTTTCACTCTGATATTTTCAGGAGTTATCATAGCTTCAAGGATCATCTGAAATCGCAGTGACAAATCTTTTATCATCTTTTGAGAATAGAGGCATTCGTTATAGTGTATGACTGTCTCTATGTATTGTTTCTGGTTCATAAACGAAAATAGGATATGAATAGCGGGATTTTCTTGATTAAGTATGTATTCTTGAATATTTTCAAGGACTATCATGACATCAAAAGGAAGGCCAGTCATTTTATCACTTGTTCGAGAATTATTTTGGGGGCTTTCCAATGCCTGTTCTACGGTGAATTCGACTTTATGTATGATCTCTTTTAATAGGTCTTCACCATGAACAGCATTTTTAAGAGTCAAAATTTCTTGCTCACAATCAATCGTTCTGTTCTTTTTGAAAACAGGAGTTTTGATTACAATATTTTGTCTTTCTGTATATTGATTTATTAACAAAGTCAGTGCCGCTGTTAATACGATATGCAGACGTTCATCCGATCCATTGCAGTATACATTCAGCTTATCGCTTAATTGCTGTGACAATTTATATGTAAGATTTTTCATTCTTTTTTCTTTAGAAGGTTTACTTGCCACTAAAAAATGCTCTTCAGTTTTTAACTCACCAATACTGTCTTTATCTCCCTTTATACTTTTTGTCATAACAAAAACTCCTTCACTTGATATCAAAATTCAAATCATTCACTGAATTAAAACAGCAGAGGCTTTCGGTGGATTTTTATGTTAAACTGCATCACAGGCAATACCGCTCACCAATAATTGTTGTTGTAGTCTGACAGTTTATTTATCGGCAGCAAAAACCATTTTTTAATGATATAGACCCGTACAAACACTTTTTTTAAAATAAGGATAATGAAGAAGAACTAGCCATCTTTAAGAAATATTATACAAATATTTGAGAGTTGTCAATTAGCGGGAAAAAACACCTAAGCACATTAACCCAGTTTTTATTTTTCGTATTAACATAAAAAAAAACCGGGACAAAGTAACACTCCCGATTTTTTAATCAAAAATTCATCTCAAGGTTTTATTTATAATGTCAGTTATTTCATTCGAAAATTGATGAATAAAAAAATGATTTCCTTCAAACGTATAAAAATTGCATTTCCCTAAAGTATAATGTCCCCACTTACATATTAAATCTGAGCTTATCGTCTTGTCATTATTACCATGCAACACTGTTATATCACAGTCCATAACAGTCTTATTTTCAGAAATAACATCCTCTTCCAACATTTTGAAATCACTTCTTAAAATAGGAAGATATAATTGTTGTAATTCCTTGTTATGTAACAGTTCTTCCGAAGTCCCGCCCATATCCATGATTCTTTGCAAAAATAAATTATCCGGCAAAGCATGAATCATCCCCTCTGCTTTCTTCGTTTTAGGAATGCCGCAGCCGGAGAAAAATATGTGATTTGGCTTCTTCTGCTGCATTTCAGCAATTTTACTATATAACTTATAAACTAATCGGCCTCCCATACTGTGGCCGAATAAAGCATAATCACACTCCCTGATTTGATCCTTTATCAGATCATATATATCATTAACAGCCTCATCTATATGTTCATAAAAATCTTCGTTAATTCTTGTACCTCTTCCTTTTAACTCAATAGGATGTATTGTTAAAGAGTCACTCATTAACCTTCTCCATTTATAGTATATTGCACTTGATCCCCCTGCATACGGAAGACAAAATATTTTTTTCATAATTCACCTCAGAAATTTTGTAATAACCCGATAAAAAAACACCCTGAAAAGGATGTTTTTTACTATCTCATTTTATATATGAAATGCTCTTGAAACTCCGTTGATGATGAGGAAGATTCCTATTACTCTTAAAATGATCCTTGTTGTTCTGTTATCTTTTCCAAAAGCAACTTGCCCGATTTTACCGATAAATACATTCATGAGTACACCTATAATTAATTCAGCCATTCCAAATAGTTCTTCCATACCCAATTCCCTCACGTCCTTTTTGATCTGTTAATTTTATCAGATTATTGTTGATTTAATTTTTCTTTTTTTTAATCTCCCTGCTTATTAAGATGAAAGATACAATAATACTTAATAAGCCGACACTTGCAAAAATTACGATCGGAAGCCATTCAGTTCCTAAGGTACTCTTACTAAAGATAATGTTGTTTAAAGACTGTATTGCCCATGCTTCGGGTGTAAATTTAGAAATAACCTGCATATATTTTGGAGCAATTTCCAATGAGAAAAAGGAACCGCCTATCATCCCGCTTACTGCAATTATGATCGATGCGGCAGAAGTAAACTGCTTTTGGCTTCTCATAAATGGAACCATAATCATCGTAATGCAGGTCAATGCAAATAAATAAACAGCGAGCATAACAGCGATGGCAAAGATGTTATGACCTATGCTGATCTTGAGTAAATATTTTCCCGCAAGTATAATAACGATTATATGAATGATTCCGGAAATATAAGTAGCAGCCATTTTGGATAAAACATATTTTGTATAGTTTATAGGCGTACTTAGTAATCTGCTGAAAGTATTATTCTCTTTTTCATCAATAAGTGTTCTTAACCCTTGAATAACAACAAACCAAATAAACATTACAAGAAAACCAATTAATCTCACGGTCGCATTATCCTGAGTATGTTCACCCTGACTTAATGTTTTGTCATTCACTTCTATTCCTGAATTGTTTTTCAATTTCTTGAAAATGTTCTTTTCTATATCTTTTGAGTCCGTATGCAACTGTGCAGACATATATTGCGAATCTTTAACTACCTTTTTAAGAGTTCCCGCCTCATTTGTGACCAGCTGCTCTAACAATGTTCCGCTGCCGTTCTCGTAGTTTTGGATGATTTTCATTTTTATCTTGTGATTGTCCGTCAAATCCTTTCCAAAACCTTTTTCAATAACGACCCCAAAAGGAATATCCTGATCATCGACTTTTTTCTTTAATTCATTTTCCGTTAGCTTTATAACTTTAATATTTTTATGCTCTTTTATCATTTCAATGAGCTTTGCAGCATAGTTACTTTTATCAGCATTGGCTATATACAAGTTCTCTTTGCTATCCGTATCTTGAGAAAAAGAGAACAAAAATGTAAGGATTAACGGCACCGAAATCGTTGCAAAAATTGCTAATCTATTTCGGAGCATCAGTTTCAGCTGATGTTTAATCATGGCAATCAATTGCACTACTACGCCACCTTCTTCCGGTTGAATACCATAATATTAATAAAGACAAAGATGAGACCAATACCAATTAGCTCAAGCAAATCAATATACATGCCGCTAAGACCAATATTCTGTTTGACTTTTAAATAAGAGTTTATTGCCTTACCGTTCGGTATGATCTCTTGAACAACCCTCAAGCTATCAGGCAGTCCGTTCTTAGAAATAAAACTGCCTCCCAAAAAACTAAAAATATAAAGAACCGGAGAAGCCATACTGGACACCGCCACGTGGTCCTTAGCGGTAAAACCCCAAAACAATACAATGCTGCCTATAGCAAATGCGTATACTACCGTAATAACAAAAATATCAAACAAGTTGCCCCAGTTCATTCGGAATACGACCCAGCTTATCAGAATAACAGCAGTCATCTGCATTAAGATCGCAAAAATAATACCTGTCAACTTTCCAAGCACATACTGAATATTTAAAGTCGGTGTAGATTTAATTCTGAACAGCGTATTATTCTGCCGCTCATCAACAATGCTGTGAACAAGCACAAAAGCCGTCATAATGGAAAACATGACAACCATTGCAATTGAATAATACTGCATGGAATCGACAGGAACCGCATTTTTATTTGTCGCTGCTTTTGGGATATCAGCGGAGATCCCGTCATTATCGGCCAAATCGTTCATCATTTTTTCTATTTTTTCTTTTGGTACGCTGCCGCCGGAGCTGATATGTTTTATTACTTCTTGTTGCTCAGCGCTCATTGTTTTCACGCTTTTCGTAAAGCCCTCCAAAACAGCCTGAACAATATTTTTATCTATGGTCTTGTTATTATCTCCAATTAAATCGATATTTGTTTTCCCGTTGTTCATAACGGCTTTCGTAAAGTGTTCCGGTACATAGATAAAAGCTGCAGCCTTTCCTTCTTTAACTAATTTTTCACCGTCATTGTAGCTCTCAGCTTCTTTTAAATGAATGATATCTTTGAGATCGCCTTTCTTAAAAACTTTATCCTTTAAGACATCACCTAAAGAAACACTCTCCCCTGAATCTGCTGAGTAAAAAGCTACATCAAATGCTTCGATTTTTGAATCTGAATTACTGAACACACTGCCCAATATGAGGATTAGCAGTGATGGAAACAGCATCAGCTTTAAATAAAATGACTTATTTTTTGTTAACAGCTTAAAATCAAGAAAAAATAAGTTGAATAATTTTCTCAAGATAGCCTCCTCCTACTAATCTCTTAGGTTTTTCCCTGTAATTTGAAGGAAAATGCTTTCCAAATTTACTTCCTCGTACTTAAAGCTAGTGAGGTCGATCCCCAGATTTTTGATATCATCTACAATTTCAATGATGTTTCTTTCCTTCGTCGATACAAGCATTGAAATTTGTTTATGATCTACCGTCACTTTATCAATTCCTGTAATGCTGTTTATCCGGCTGAGTGCCTCTTCATCAGCACCCTTAAAAGTAACGGTTAAAGTGTCACAAGCATTTAAGTTTTCCTTGAGTTCTTCTTTCGTTCCTAAAGCAATAAGAGATCCATGATCAACAATTGCCACCTTCTCGCAAAGATACTCTACTTCTTCCATGTAGTGGCTGGTATAAATAACAGTCATTCCTTTTTCTTTATTCAGCCTTTTTACTGTTTCAAGAATATGATTTCTTGATTGCGGATCAATTCCTACTGTAGGCTCATCAAGAATTAATAATTTAGGATTATTCATTAACGCCACGCCTATGTTGACCCGGCGTTTCATTCCCCCGGAAAACTCTGATACATTTTGATTTTTTTTATCTGTCAGTTCAATAATCTCCAGAACCTCATCAGTTCTTTCTTTTAGCTTTTTCCCTTTCAGCCCGTAAAGGCTTCCGAAGAAGTTCAAGTTATCTTTGGCGCTTAACGTTTCATATAAAGCTAAATCCTGTGGAACAACCCCCATTATTTTTTTTATCTCAATAGGTTTTTCCTTAAGTGATTTATTATCTACTTTAATTGTCCCGCTGGTAGGTGCAAGAACAGTGCTAATCATAGAAACCATTGTTGATTTGCCGGCACCGTTAGGACCCAATAGTCCGAATACTTCTCCATCTTCTACAGTCAGCGAAATATTATTAACTGCCGTAAAGTCATCATATTTTTTGGTAAGTTTTTTTAATTCGAGCATAATTAAAACACCCCTCGTGGTATTTCGGTTCTTTTATTTTAACCTGAATGGAATATTTTTAGAATTTACTATAGTACTCATTTACCTTATTACTTTAGTTAGGAATCGCATTGTTACTTTAGTCATATACGGAAGGTGTAAGTCCGGATATATTCAGAAGAAAATGGAGGAAAGGAATTTGATGAAATTCCTTTCTGATTGAAGGAAAAAAGTTGAATCACATATGCTTTTGTAAATATAAGCTAAGCTCCGTTCGATTGTTCATTTGAAGTTTTTCCAGTATTCTTGATACATAATTTTTGACTGTGCCTTCAGTAATAAAAAGTGCTTCGCTTATAGCTTTGTTGCTTTTCCCTTCCATAATCTGTTTAGCGACTTCTTTTTCTCTGGGAGTAAGCAATTGCACCAGCTGTTCCTTTTCATTATTTTCTTGAACAAGCTCTTTATTATGTTCTACCGAATTTAGAGCCTTTACAACTTTTAGCGTTACCTTAGGATTTAACAGAATATTGCCTTCACATGCTGTTTTGATGGAATCAATAATTTCTTGTGAATCAGAATCTTTCAGTATGTAACCATCAGCACCGCTTTTCAGTCCAGTAAAAATGTATTCACTATCATTAAAGGTTGTCAGGATAATCACTTTAATATCCGGATATCTCTCTTTAACTAGCTTTGTTGCTTCAATGCCGTCCATTATGGGCATTCTTATATCCATTAAAATGATTTCAGGCCTTATCTGTTTTAGCAAATCTAATAAATGTTCACCATTAGAAGCTTCGCCTACAATATTAATTTCCTCGTGCAGACTCAGAATCATTTTAAGCCCTTCCCTGACAATTTGCTGATCATCCACAATGATAATATCCATATCAATACCTCCTCACATTCGGATTAAAGATCTGCTATCTCGGGGATTACGGCTTCCACAGTAAATCCTGAATCTAGCCCTGAATGAAAATCAACCTCTCCTCCAAGTGCAGCAAATCTTTTCTCTATTCCTTTTATTCCATTTGACTTATTAATTTCAGAACATCCTGTTCCGTTATCAGTTATCGATATAGAGATTTTTTCAAAAGACTTACGTATTCTTATTGAAAAAAACGTAGCATTTCCATGTTTTATCCCGTTCGTTATAGACTCTTGTACTGTTTTATAGAGACAATTCTTGATATCAGGATCAGCTGACTCTACTTTATTGTCCATATCAAGCTCGAATTTTATTTCATTTGTTTGCTGAAAATTTTCAAAAATCTCATTGATCGATTTCAGAAGCCCTTTTTGAGGAGCAGGGTCATTGAGCAAAGCGACAGCTTCTCTCAGGTTAATAATACACTCCTTCGATAAATCATGTGACTTATTGATGACTTGTTTAGCCTCGCTGGGATTTTTACTGACTATTTTATCGGCGAATTCAAGATTCATTGTTAATGCGATCAAATAATGCCCTAGGGAATCATGAAGCTCTTGTGCAATTCTTGTCCGCTCTTTAGAAATAGTTAACTCTTGAATCTTTTGAGAATAATTCTTAAGTTTAGTGTTTACACTTTGTAATTCTTTATTTAATGTTTGTATTTTTGCTTTTTCGAGCAGTACGTTTCTAAACAGATAAATAATAGCCATGATCACTAAATAGGACATCAATATATCTTTCCCGCTGGTCCCTGCTGCTTTAAGAGCTGTTAAAAAAATAATAAAATGCAGGCTTACTACAGTCCAGGGCAGTTTACGAGTTGTTACAATAATCTCGATCAGTAAGAAAATATTATATATTTGAGAACCGAGACAGTTAATTTTAAACAATAAAATGCCTGATAAAAGGTTACTTACTAAAAAAGATGCATAATATCTAAAAGAATACTGACCGCTTAGGTATTTTAATCTGATATGATCGTTGACGACTAAAAAAATGGTGATTATCAGCAGGTAAGCGGATTCCGAAGCCGTGAAAGTTGGCGTTTTAAAAATAGAACTGATAATAGAATATAAGGAAAAACAAATAATGGTTTTTTCTATGAGCACTCTTGTACTAATTGAAGAAAGATTTTTCATAATAATCCTTCCTGAGACAACTTGATATAAATTATATTATACATATATTGAGAAATCATAAAGCGACAACCTCCACGTTCAGCACATCATACAGCTCATCAAGCGAATGAATCTCGTACGTCGGGATGATTCCGGACTCATTTGCTTTCTTTCCGGGATTAAACCAGCACGTATCCATTCCCGCCATCTGGCCGCCTTTTATGTCCGCGCTCAGTGAATCGCCGATAATAAGTCCGCCCTCGGCAGAAAAACCGGGAATTCTCGCAAACACGTAATCAAAGTATTCCTTCATCGGCTTTTGAAAACCCGTGTCCTCAGATACAAACACATCTTTAAAGAACGGATACAGACCGGAGTCGCCCAGCCGCTTATATTGTGATCTTGAGACGCCGTTCGTCACGATGTATAAATCAAATAAAGGACTCAGCCGTTCAATCAGCTCATAAGCTCCGTCTATCATCTGGTGCCCTTCTTCTAAGTATTGGCGGTACGCCTGATTCATCAGCACGCCGTCGGCTTCGAGGCCGTATTCTTTAAACAAAAGGGCAAACCGTGTATTCACCACTTCATCGCGGGTCATTTCCCCCTCTTCAAACGCCTTCCACAGCCCTTGATTTAACGCTTTATAACGGGCTTCCACCTCTGCCGTCAGCTCCAGCTTTGAACCTTGAAACAATTTTTGAAGAGCATCGGTTTCTGAAGCGGTAAAATCCAGCAGCGTATTGTCTATATCAAATAATAACGTACGGTAATGACTCATCGATGTTTCCCCCGGTTCTGCTTTTTTTAACCAGTATACCACTCGCGGACAAGCCGAAAAAGACACCCCTGTAAGAGAGGTGTCTTTTTGAATTATACAGCGTCTTCTATTTTCGATTTTTCACCAGGCATGCGCTTGCCGATACCGAACGCATAATAGCTGACCGTCACTATCGCCAGGAAAATCACCCCGACAACCAAAGAAATCCGCGTATCTTTGTTAAACCACATGCCGATCAATACCATGAGTAAGAAAGCGATCGTCAAATAGTTTGTAAACGGCGCAAAAGGCATTTTAAACGGATGCTTATCAAGCTCAGCGCCCTTCGCTCTTCTGAAACCGAGATGGCTGATTAAAATGACGAACCACGGAATCATTCCCGGCAGCACACTCGCGCTGTACACATAGACAAAAATTTTCGGAGGCGCGATGTAGTTCAGCACGACACCGATCACAAGTCCGATTAATACGGCAAACGTACCGAATATCGGCACACCGCTCGAAGAAACTTTCTTAAAGAATTTCGGGGCCTGTCCGTTCACGCCCAATGTATAAAGCATGCGTCCCGCACTGAATATCCCGCTGTTGCATCCGGACATCGCAGCGGTAATCACAACAAAGTTAATCAAACCGGCCGCCGCCGTAATCCCGACTTTCGCAAATGTCGAAACAAACGGACTGCCGAGTGAGTGAAGCTCATTCCACGGATATACGGTAACGATTACGAAAATCGCACCGATGTAGAAAATTAAAATCCGCCAAATAATACTCTGAATCGCGCTTCGCAGCGTTTTTTGCGGGTCCTTCGCTTCCCCTGCCGTAATCCCGATCAGTTCGACCCCTTGATAGGCCGCAACGACCAAAGACAAGGCAAAGAAAAATCCTGAAAAACCATTCGTAAAGAAACCGCCGTGCGACCATAAATTAGATAATCCGATCGCATGCCCTCCGTTACCGAAACCGAAGAAAATAATCCCGATTCCGGCCACAATCATCAGAATAATGGTGACGATTTTGATCATGGCAAACCAAAATTCAAACTCACCGAAAGATTTTACCGAAATTAAATTCGCCGCACCGAGAATGGCCATGGCGATAATGCCGGGAATCCATGCCGGCAGATCAGGAAACCAATATTTCATATACGAACCGACGGCGATAATTTCAGACATCCCGACGATCACCCATTGAAACCAGTTGCTCCACGCCGTCATATAGCCGGCTAACGGATGTATATACTTATGGCCGAACGTCGCAAACGACCCTGTACTCGGCTCTACATAGAGCATTTCGCCCATCGCACGCATGATAAAAAAGATAAAGATACCCGAGATCGCATAAGCCAGCAGGACAGACGGCCCGGTCCATCCGATCGTGCTGGATGACCCCATGAATAAACCGACACCGATCGTGCCGCCCAGCGCAATCATCTGTATATGACGCGCGCCTAAGCCTCTCTTTAATTCTTTGTTTGCCACTTCGCTTCCTCCTCTTAACAGCTCTGATATATGTGAAATAATGAAGCAGAAGGTGCACCTGTTGAACCTAACTCACTCTTCATTTCCCGCAATATTAGAAATATTCTATCTTTCTATTGTTATATAATCTCCAATTTCCTTATTCCATCATAATAAATTTCCGTGGAAAATACAATTGTTTTTTTCAGGTAAACACCTTGCACCCTAAATCAACAAACCGAAAATAAAGCGCTTTCATTTTTATTGAATTATGAATATTGAGATAATAAATGCCGCAGCCTCCGAGAAACAGGATGTCCCCTGGAGAAACATGTTCCGCCCCCTATTCAATATTATTTTTGCTAAGCAGAATGGCGTAAAGCCTTACCCTCTTCCATTCTCCCTTGTATACGCCATAATCCTGCTTAACTCGGCAAAAATCATGCATTAATCGATAAATGCCTCATTCAGCCGCAGCAAAAGCCGGCCGAACATTTCTTTTTCATCGCCGGACCAATCGTCAAGCATACGATGATACCGCTCAAGACGCATCTTTTTATCAGCTTTTAACCTCTGTTTGCCAAGCTTCGTAATCGCAAACAGACTGACCCGCCCGTCAGAAGGATCGGAAAAACGCTGGATCAGCTCTTTCGACTCCAAGGCCGCGGCCTGGCGTGACAATGTGGAAATATCCAGCTTAAATGATTCGGCCAATTCCTTCACACGCGCCGGCCCGAATTCATCCAGCTGCCGTAATAACAAATACGCAGCCCTTTCCAGATGTCCGATTTTACGGTCGGAGTTATCAAGATAAACAGCTCTCCTGATAAAAGTGGTGAGCTCATATTCAATTAATTCAATCGGATCTTGTTTTGACAAACAGCCTCACTCCTTACATTGACAACAGCAATATTAGTTGTATAATACAAACATATGCACATTTACTCAGAAAACATATAGAAAGATTTTGCATACATATATTTGTATAGTACAAATATATGCGTAAAAAGTAAAGAAACTTACCGAAGCATCAAGAAAGGGGGAAGCTGCTCTTCTCCAAAGAACAGCATTGTCGTGAAAGTCATACGCATCATACTGCAAATCATTATTTTATTCGCATTTTCCTTTATCGGGGGAGCCGTTCAGCAGTTCTTTCACCTGCCCATTCCCGGAAGTATCATCGGTTTGATCCTGCTGATCATATGTTTATCGGTTAAGATCATTCCCGTCAAAATGATTGAAGAAGGAGCCGGATTTTTGCTGTCTTTTCTTCCGCTGTTATTCATTCCGGCCATGACGGGCGTCATCAATTACCCGTCACTGTTTTCCGCCAGCGGGGCTGCTCTGTTTCTGATCATCGTGCTGAGCACCATCGTCACAATGATCGCCGCAGGGTACGCCAGCCAGCTGTTAGAGCACAAAGCCAATCAGAGAAAGGAGAAAAAGAAGTGCAGCAAGCATGTATCGCAATCCTTATAATTTTGTTCACGGCCGCCGCCTATCTGGCTATGGTGAAGTTATATGTGCGCTTTCCATATCCCTTTCTCATACCGGTTTTGACGACTACGATTTTCATTATCGCCGTGCTGCTTGTTTTTCATATTTCGTATAAAGACTATATGATCGGCGGCCAATGGATCAATTCACTGCTCGGACCCGCCGTGGTGGCTTTGGCATACCCGCTTTATAAGCAGCGCCGGGTATTAATCAAGTATATGTTTCCGATCATCGGCGGCGTGTTGGCCGGTTTATTCTCCGGAATGGTCAGCGGCCTGCTATTTGCAGAGCTGTTCGGCATCAGCCGGAGTTTGATTTTGTCAATTATCCCAAAATCAATTACGACGCCTGTCGCCATACAGATTGCGTCCGGTATCGGCGGTGTCCCTTCCATGACAGTCGTGTTCGTCATGATCGCAGGGTTTTCCGGCGTTATCTTAGGACCGCTGCTTCTCAAGTGGATCCGCATCCGCAGCTCACTCGGGAAAGGAATTGCATTCGGGAGCGCTTCCCATGCGCTCGGCACCTCAAAAGCAATGGAGTACGGAGAATTAACGGTCTCCATGAGTTCTGTTTCCATGACGCTCTGCGCCGTGTTAGGGTCGGTCTTCGGCCCCGTCGTAGCATGGATGTTTCAAATTTAAAGCTGACGATTCTCCGTCAGCTTTTTTCATGTGCGGATCATCTCATTTCCTTCCATTATTAAGTTTCATTTGTAAGAATAATGGTAAAGTAGAAAACAAGGAGGGATTTAATGATGACTGAAGCAATTCCGCAAAAGAAACTGCTGGATGGGACAAGCATTCCCGCGATCGGCTTCGGTACATACGCTCTTAACGGAAACAACGGCGTTCATGCCATTACCAGCGCCATTGATATCGGCTACCGTCTGATTGACACCGCTTATAACTATGAAAATGAAGGGACGGTCGGAGAAGCCATCAAGAGAAGCTCTGTTCCGAGAGAACAGCTATACGTGACGTCCAAGCTGCCCGGACGCTACCATGACTATGACAAAGCTGTACAGACCATCCAAGAATCTTTATACCGCGCCGGTCTGGACTACTATGACCTGTATCTCGTCCATTGGCCGAATCCGAAACAAGACCGCTACACGGAAGCATGGCAGGCACTGATTGATGCGAAAAAATGGGGTCTGATCCGATCCATCGGCGTCTGCAATTTCCTGCCTGAGCATATCGAACGGCTCGAACGTGAAACCGGCGTAAAGCCAGGCATCAACCAAATCGAACTGCATCCCGCTTTTAATCAGCAGCAGCAGCGCCAATGGCACGAAGAACAGGGCATCGTGACAGAATCATGGAGTCCGTTATCCCGCGCCGGCGAAGTATTGAACGATCAAAAACTCGGACGGATTGCGGACAAATACGGCAAAACCATTTCTCAAGTCATTTTACGCTGGCATATCCAGATGGGCGCCATCCCGATTCCAAAATCAGCATCGCCCGAGCGCCAGCTTGAAAACATCTCCGTTTTTGATTTCTCCCTTGATGAAAACGACATGAACATCATCGACTCGCTTACCCGCCCCGACGGACGCATAAACGGCCAAGATCCGGCGGAGTATGAGGAGTTTTAAGTAAACGCATAAAGAAAAGCTGACGGCATCATTTGTCAGCTTTTTTCTCATTTTATATACGCACACCCAGCTCCCGTTTCCATTCAGAAAGCCAGTCTGTATCCCCAGATCCGTATTGCCTGCTTTGGCCGACATCACGCAGAGATCCGTTTTTATACTCAATGGACAGCACCAAATCAGGAATGGCGTCATAACCCGTTCTCGCAAGCTTCGTGAGCCCCTGTCCGTAATGGGCGGCCGCTTCTGCGGCCGTATGTCTCAACAAAGGATCTTGCTGCAGCGCTTCCTTATAGACGTCTAAAAGGTCGCGTCCGTCTTCTGTGACGTACTTTCCGTCCACGATCTGCAAGTCTTTCAGATGATAGCCGGTCACCTCGTACATTTCCCGAACGACTTGATATTTCTCATATGTTTCCGGCGTAAACTGCGAGGAGTCATCACTCCGGCTGCGAATGATGTGCGCAAACAGCTCTTTGCTGTTTTCCCCGGAGTTTAAGACAGCTTCAATCTGCTGAGTGAGCTCTTTATCGTCAGTCCCGCTCACTTTCAACAGATAATCAATCGGTGATATCGTAAATGTAAGATTCGCACCCTCCGGAATCTGAATATGATTCCGATGGAAAAGCATCTCAATCTGCTGATTCACCTGCCCGCGCTGAAACACCTTTTCATTTTCGACTTGAATCTCTCCGTTGAGCGTTTCACCCCGAAACGCCGCATCACGGAAATCATAGCTCTGGGCTTTCCCCTTAAACAGCCATTCCGTTTCATTATGATAAGCGGCCTGACGCTCCGATTCTGATAAATCACTTCTGAAATAAGGTGAATCGGCACGCTGGTATTTGTCCTTAATATAATGCAAAGGATCTGGTTTTCGTTTATTGATTTCATTGATACGGCTGTATTTCTCATCAAGAATCTTGCTCGCAATATCACTCTCAGACTCATATGGATTATTAGCGTCTATTACCGTCTCATTCCCATTATCCGTAATCGTTTTCTGATTTGCAGATTGATATAAACGGGACAGGCTGCTCCCTTTCTCAGTGACACCGCTCCTTGAATAATTCACCTGGCTCAGATCGCGGCTCCCGCCTGTCTGAATCAATAAGCTGTCCGATCCTTTTGCCGCATCTTTCACATTTGTTTTGGAAGAATACCGCTGAAGCACTTGCTGAACCATTACTTGATTTTTTATATATCGAGCGTTTAGGCGCATGTTTTTAACCTCCGCTTGAGATGATGTTCTAGTGTTTGTATCGGCTGTTTCCCAGTTGATTTTAACCTTAAATAACAAATGTTTACATAGCTAATGTTTTTATGTATGATGTAGTCAAAAAGGGGGATTTTTCCATGAAGAAGTGTATATTGATTCTATTTGTCAGTGTCATCGTTTTATCAGGCGCATTGTTTGCATCTTCACCTTCAGCCTCTGCGTCTCAAAAGAACTCGTTACAAATAAGCGCCATTACAGGAAATCATTCATTTGAAACTGCCAATCCGGTAGGCTACTGGAAATATAAAAATATTGATACTGCCATATTGCCAAAAGGGGAAAAAGATTCGTATTTCACTTTCACGGCAAATAAGGGAGAAAGACTTTATGTCAGGAGTTCAACAAGAAGTGAATACAAGGGAATGGACATTGAAATTTATAATAAAAATAAAGTACTGATCAGTAAAGGCACAGAAGTGATAAATCCTGATACGGCGCTACCTTTTATCTATGCGAATACAGATGCGAAAGAAAATAACGAGACGTTCTACGTGAAAGTGTCCCGCGGCTCCTACACTGACGATATGTACTTTACACTCTCTATTTACGACCGAATCAAATCCGGCAGTGAGACCTTCTCATTCAGCGGTACAGCTGAAAATAAAGGGAACACAGGCCTCAGTCCGAATGGATCAGATTCAACTGTTCTTAGACTCGACTTAACCAAACAGACAAGCATTCCAAGAGACGCCACAGTGAAAAGAATCAACACCACCGCAACCCAAACACCAAGCCAAGGAAATACAAGCCACTACATCATGTCGGAAGAAAATAAAGTGTGGCACCGTGCACTTGCAAACAGCTCCACTCAAGGAAATTACGGTATCACACTGGATGATAACCTCTCAGTCTCAAGCATCTGGAATTTTAAATACAACACACTCGCAACAGCAAAATCGACTATGAAAAATGTAAAATTGAAGATTGATTATGAGTACGATGTGACAACGCAGTTTTAATTAGAAGAACAGCCGCCCATTGTGCGGGCGGCTGTCTGCTTGGAGTTAAAGTGAATTTATGAGCCCGTGCCATGCCGTATCCTGTTATAACTTGATCAGTTGCTAAAATTCTTTTTTATGATATATAGCTGCGGCAATGAAAAATGAAATGATATATAAGATAACGCCGATCATGAGATATATAATCGGAACATATAAAGAAGGATTTATGTGCAAAAATGACAGCGGTACTTGTTCTGCTGCATACCCAGCGACACTTTGCAATCCAAACGTAGCAAAAAGTCCCCCCATTGCTCCTCCAATCACGATAGCATCGGATTTTTCCGGGCCTATCATGTAGAGAAGAGG
The DNA here is from genome assembly GCF_058808515.1 of Bacillus sp. GW821-FHT11D08. NCBI lineage: Bacteria > Bacillati > Bacillota > Bacilli > Caryophanales > Bacillaceae > Bacillus > Bacillus sp. GW821-FHT11D08. The sequence goes on along the minus strand of NZ_JBXARS010000008.1, from coordinate 35,280 downwards.
ATAAACGATTGCACCGGCAAAGAGAACGATGAACGTTCCAAAAGAGACAATATTAAATATGCCGTCAATCGGTTCATCAGAACCCAGGCTGTATACAAGGAAAATACCATAAGATATTACGGCTCCGATCACAACAATCAAAAGATAGAAGACATAGTGGCTTTGAACAATATTTGTTCTGCTGACCGGTAAAGTCAGGACATACCTGTCATAGCCAGACTTGCTCTCATACTTTATAACCTCAAGTGCGGGCATGACGACAAACAAAATAATCAGCATAGCAACAAAACGATGCATTGAAGCATCCCCAAAATAAAAAATGACTGCTGATACCAATATGGCCAACCCCGTGTATGCAAAGAAACTCCGATAAACCAAGTAATAGTTAGTCAGTAACAGACCTCTCAATGTTTTCACTCCTCGTTAAAAAGACGCTGATTTCTTCTATGGAAATGGTGTTGGCCGATACGCCATTCGGCAACTTCTGTTGATCCGATACAAGCACACTCCAATAAGATCCATGATTCCTTTTTGCTAGAACGATTTCTTCGTCTAGCTCAGCCAATTGGCCTTCATCAACGTCTATAACGGTATAGCTTTCAAGAACCTTATCTTTCTCTTCATTTAATAAAATTTCTCCATCTTTCATAATAACGATATGGCTGGCTATCTTCTCGACATCAGTCATAATGTGCGATGAAAGTAAAATACCGCCGTTGCTTTTACTCACAAAGCTTTTTAATTCATTTAACAGATCATCTCTTGAAGAGGGATCAAGCCCTCCCGTTGCTTCATCCAGGAGTAATAATTGTGCATTATGCGACAAAGCAACAGCTACGGATAACTTCATTGACATGCCGCGCGAGAATGTATTCACTTTTTTGTCCATAGGTAAAGAGAAAGAATGAACCAACCGGTAAAAATGATCTTGGTCCCAAGCACCGAATAGTTTCTTAAATACATGATTCAGCTGCTTTATCGTAAGGTGCGCAGGAAGATTCATCGCATCAAATACGACCCCAATATCTTCTTTGAACTTTATATGTTTATCCAGATTCTCTTTACCAAAGATTTTCACTTTACCTCTATCCTGAGAGATTAATCCTAATATCGTTTTAAATGTTGTTGACTTGCCTGCGCCGTTATCACCGATAAAACCGACAATTGATCCGGCAGGCACATTGAATGTAACATCCTTTAAAACAGCTTTATGGCCAAAAGATTTGCTGATGTTTCTGATTTCTAAAAGGTTTGACATCATTCCACTCCTATCATTGTTGTCAGGACTTTTTTAAGAATTGAACCGGATTATTGCAAAAATGTTGTTATTTTCATATCCAGTCGAGGTATTCATAATGGATCAGGAGTCGGCAAATACAAAAGGGATTTTAAAGTCTTTTTTAATCATAATTTGGATGTGTAATCGATTGATTACGTTTATATAATGGATATTCATGATGAAAATTGCTGGAGGTGATTACTTTCTGATGAGGCATGCACAAAAATAATTTACTAATGATTACATTTATGGATTTTAACCGGAATGCATCTCGTATTATAAAGCAGGTGTTAATCCTTTTCAATATATAAAAGGGGATTTCTTTACAATCGCAAAGAGTATGCATTTCTCATTTCCGCATTAAAAAACCCCTCTGGCTAATAATGTAGCTTTCGAATAAAGTTCAATTAAAAGCATTTTGCAAACGTTGATTTTATAATAGAAGAAACCCACACATTTTGAACAAAGTTTGATCAAAATGCGTGGGTTTGATTTTTGTGTGGAGTTTGGTTTTATAAAAAAGATTGATATAAAATATCAATTTCCCACTATGTATATGGCATTAACTAAATTCAAAGCAATCATTTAGTTAACACTTTGGTTAATTTCTTTTATAAAAGCTGTATAGTCAGATGCTTTTAGGTCACTTAAATTAGTATTGTTCCAATCACTTATATCAGATAAAAATTCACTGACGTTATTTGTGATACTCTTTATTCTTTTTAACTCCTGTAAAGGTTCAATCTTATTTGTATCTTGAGTTATTTTCTGAATCATTTCCGAGTATGCCTTCTCTTTCTCTTCCCAATATGATATATATCCTATCCTTTGCTCAAAAGAATATATATTAGCTGCAATTGTAGTCGGTATCTCTGAAAGTGAAGGTACAAATTCTTTATCAGAATCTTTTAGTATAACTAATAACATTTTCTCTTTATATTCACGCGAACGCATAACTTCAGATATCTCATACATACAATTTACTGATTTTAAATATTGGTCACTAATAATACTAATAACAAAATCGTGTTTCCCAATAGTTTTCATGAAATCTTTAATACTATCTTTAAACTCAATGTTTCGAACATCTCTAGTCAAAGTATACCCCATATTTTTGAAATCATTATCAATTAAATCAGCAAACGCTACATCATTCCAACAATATGAAATAAATATCTTCTGGTTCTTCATCTGTTCAGCCACTCCACTATCACCAATTTTATAAATCGTTTTATTTACTGTTACTAATTCCTCTGCTTTATTAATAGAGATATAATATAGCCTAATGTCTTTTAAAGTAAAGTACTCACTTTTAATATTTATAATACCCTCTATCAAATTTTGAACTCTCTCCAAACCAAATCTAAAGGGAAAATTCTTTATTTCTAATCTTTTTCCATCATCTCGTATTCCAAAGACTATATCTCCACCGTTACTGTTCGAGTATGCAACAATTAATTTTGCTATTTCTTCATGACTCGCAATTGGGTGTATATATGTTGTATTCTGTCTATTATTTGTACTTATTTTGTTTTCAATATCTTTAATTGTTCTAAACACTAAAAAGTACCTCTCTTATAACTTAGTCAATGGAATTTTAGATATACCTGTTGTTTTAAGCAAATCACCTAAAGTAACCATTCGTTGTACTTCTCCATCATCCGTCCATAATTGATAGTTGACATCATCTAAAGCCTCTAATTCTTCATCATAATAAAATATTATTTTTTGATAATCACTTGGACGAATAATGATTCTAAAATCATTTCCGTTATACTTAGCCGGAAATACCGTATCAGAATACTTTTCATTCATCCATTCTTCTAAAGTTGCCGGAAGTGTATAATCTTTAAGTCTGCTTAAATACTTAAAAATATTTTCTGTACTTCTATGTAGTAATTTCTCAACATAGCGTTTCATTTCTTCGGATGAGGTAATAACATGTTTTAATTGATTGATAATATCTTCTTTACTCAGTTCAGAGTTAGTTACAATCTCCATTATTTTATCTCGATTATTAATAATTTCATCTAATTCTTCAAACTTAATGTTATTTTCCTCTATTTTTTCCGCTATTCTATATCTTCTCAGATTTTCTTCTGGAGAAGATAACATCATTCTCTTTGAATATAAATTCCCAAACCATTTTTTTGATTTTTCAGGATTTGATAGGAACCAATTAGTTAATCTATTAAATATTTTTTGGGTAGATTCATTTCTTTCTATCCTGTCAATAGTTTCCTCACTGAGAAGTTTTGATACTTTGAGCTCAATTTGATCAGAGCATATTTCATTAGTCTTAATTTTTTTGGGGTGTTCTTCGAAATAGTGTTCAAATGAAATAATATCTACTTTCAATAACTGTCCTTCAATTTTCTCACCCAATAATGTTAAGATCTGTTTTAATTCTTGATCTATATTTTTATCAAGATAAATACAGGCGAACTGTACAAATTCATTAATTTGATTCGGTACAAATGCCGATTTTACAACTTCATCAATACCTGCATCCTTAATCCAAAGAGAAAAAAATGCATTTAACCACTCTGCATATAGAGTCTTATCATTCAAACAAGCAACTAATTTATCAATATTTGAATCTTCAAAAATATCGTTTATCCAAGAGAATCCAGCATTCTCTCCAAAAACCTCCGCCCAGCCTAAGTAAGTATCTTTAGTTGGTATCGATACTCCGTTATAATTAGATAAAACATCCCAAAGTAAGTCCTTATGTGTGCTTTTTTTTGTTTTTGGTATGCCTATTGCTACGTTACCATTATTATCTTTAAATGCTAATCGTTTCAAATCTTCCAAATGATTATGAATAGGAACAATTGGACTCTTCTCAATATGCTCTTTAATTTCTTTATAGCTATAAGCCTGAATATTTGATGAAGTAGAGGGTTTTAAAATGCAAATATTAAATTCATTTCTTGTCCTTTTACTTTCTGAACAATAATCTATTAATTCCTTGTATAAAGAGACAGCTACCTTTATTAATTCATTATTTACTGGATTGCTATCTCTAATAGCATTTCTGTCCCTTTCTACTTCAAATAATCCTGAATTAACTACTATAGGAAAACTAAATTTTTCAGTTCCTAATAGAGGAAATTCACAAAAGACCCTTGGCATGGCATCAGGAATTGGTAAGAAATATAATTTCTTGTCTTTACGTTCGATAGCACAACCAATAGTTACATTATTTTCATTTAATATTAGCAACTCTTTAATACTATCAGAAACGTTAATTTGAACAGCTTTTAGCTTGTTATTTGAACGTGAAGTTTCTACTTTCTCCTTTTTGTAACAATCACCATTGTATGTAATAGAGTTGATATTCTTATTAAAAGTTAATACATAAGGAATAGTCTCTTTTAAATCTTCTATCCCTTCCTCTACTGCTTCTTTTATGTCATCATCCTGTATTAAATAAACGAATTTTGTATCCTCATACTCTTCTTGTAATTCCTCTTGATTTCTGCTTACAAGATCTAATTGTTCTAGCATAATTTTTGTTTTATTCTTAATATCGCTATAATCATCTCCTGACCTATCAACAATGAACTCAAATTTTGTATACCTACTATCTTCTTGGCTAAACGACCCTTCAATTCGTACAACCTCTGATAATAAATGAGTCGACATAAAACCTGTTCCAAATTTTCCTGTTTTCTTTTCTTCTGAACTTTGCTTAGATGAGATTTGTGTGATTAAATCTAATAAATTTTCATACGAAAATGGCAGTCCATTATGACTAAATATGATTTGATTATTAGAGTAATCAATTTTTATATCTATTTTCTTACCTTTAGGTGTACAGTCTGATGCATTTTGAATTAGTTCCCATATCCATCTACGCCTAATAGTCTTTTTTTCTATTTCTGAAGACTCTCTTATCTTTTTCAATTCATCCCAAATTGTATTAGAACTCGCATCTAAAACTTTATTTAATAAAACCTCTTCATTAGACATAGTAATAATCAAACCTCTTTTTCCCTGTATTTTTCTGAATTCCCGGGTATTAATTTCTTTTTATTTTCGGCATTATAAGATTTGAGGAGCCTTCTATATTATTCATTTAAATATCCTTTACGAATTCTCCAACTCTCTTGATTTAAGTAAAGATGATAATATTACCTAGATCTCGAATGGGTTTAAAACTACTTCAAAAACATTAACTGATATTTCTCAGTATATTGATTTTGTACAACCTTCTAACCAATATTTATTCGTCTCCCTAAGCCTTTATCATAACAATGTGTTCTTTTGTTTTAAGAACTGTATGATGGTTTATTTCTAACTCATCTGCAACCTTTCATTGATAATATAATCTAATGATTATCTTGTATGCTAATTTTATTTTCTAAATATTCAGTTAAATGTTATAATTATTGTTTTATATCAGATAGAAGGCTCCTACTATCTTCCTTATTCAATTTATTATAAACGATGAGCATCCTTATTGAAGTTAATACTTGAATGTTTAGCTCCAGTTTATGTATTTTTTAGCTCCTATACCTTTTTCAATCAATTTTTCTACTTAGTTTTCTGTTTAGACATGAAAATACCCCTTTAGATGAGTATATCTAAAGGGGTAGAACGGTGCAACTTTTTCCAGGAACAATACAAACTTTGAATTTAAAACAACATACTGTTTTCTTTCCTTGTCAAATCCTTATTCCACAGTCACACTCTTCGCAAGGTTGCGCGGTTTATCAACGTCACAGCCGCGGTGCAGTGCCGCGTAGTAAGCGATCAGCTGCAATGGCACAACAGATACCAGCGGAGCAAGCGCAGGGTTGACTTCCGGCAGGATGAATCTGTCGTCTGCGTCTTCTAAGCCTTTCAGCGAGATGATGCAAGTGTTGGCGCCGCGGGCTGCGACTTCCTTCACGTTTCCGCGGATGCTCAGGTTGACGTGCTCTTGTGTCGCCAGCGCAAAGACTGGTGTTCCTTCTTCAATCAGAGCGATTGTTCCATGCTTCAGCTCGCCGCCGGCGAAGCCTTCCGCCTGGATGTAAGAAATCTCTTTCAGCTTCAGGGCGCCTTCGACACATACGAAGTAGTCGAGGCCGCGGCCGATGAAGAAAGCGTTTCTTGAAACAGTCAGGTACTCACGCGCGATCATTTCCATTTCGTCCTTCTGGTCGCAGAGGGCTTCCATGGCGTTTGCCGCGATACCTAATTCTTTGACTAAATCAAAACCGATATCAACACCGTTGCGTTCTGCTGCAACGGACGCAAGGATCGCGAGGACGGCAATCTGAGCCGTATACGCTTTTGTTGATGCCACCGCGATCTCAGGGCCTGCGTGCAGAAGCAATGTGTAATCCGCTTCACGGGAAAGCGTTGATCCCGGAACGTTTGTGATCGTCAGCGCTTTGTGACCCAGCGCTTTGACTTGAACAAGCACGGCGCGGCTGTCCGCTGTTTCTCCGCTTTGAGAAAGGAAGATAAAGAGCGGCTTCTTAGACAGAAGCGGCATGTTATAAGAGAATTCACTCGCTACATGCACTTCAACCGGTACGTTTGCCCACATTTCAATATATTGTTTCCCGACAAGACCGGCATGGTAGCTCGTTCCGCAAGCCACGATATAAATGCGGTCCGCTTCCGCCACAGCGTCAGCGACATCGCCGGCCACGGCCAGTCTGCCATTTTCGTCCTGATACGTTTGGATGATTTTGCGCATAACAAGCGGCTGCTCATCCGTTTCTTTTAACATGTAGTGAGGGTATGTGCCTTTTTCGATATCACTGGCATCAAGCTCAGCGATATAAGACGCACGTGTCATGACTTCACCGTCAAGGTTTTTAATCACGGCTTCGTCTTTTGTCACGATCACCATTTCTTTGTCCAAAAGCTCAACGTATTCATTCGTTACTTGAAGCATAGCCATCGCGTCAGACGCCACGACATTAAACGTATCTCCAAGGCCGATTAACAGAGGGCTTTTGTTTTTTGCAACGTAAATGGTGTCTGTGTTTTCACCGTCAAATAATGCAATTGCGTAAGAGCCTTTTAACAGAGTCAGTGTTTTGCGGAACGCTTCTTCTGTGTTAAGTCCTCCCGCCACAAATTGCTCGATCATTTGAACGACTACTTCAGTGTCCGTGTCGCTTTTCAGTTCAACGTTTTCAAGATATTCGCGCTTCAGCTGAACATAGTTCTCGATCACACCGTTGTGAACAAGTGTAAAGCGGCCGAGTGCGCTTTGATGCGGGTGAGCGTTCAGGAAGCTTGGTTCGCCGTGAGTCGCCCAGCGTGTATGGCCGATTCCCGCTTGAGATTCAACCGAGTGATCTACCACTTCACGAAGGTCGGCGATGCGGCCTTTTTCTTTGTACACATGCACGCCCTGCTCATTCGCCACAGCGATACCGGCAGAGTCATAACCGCGGTACTCAAGCTTCTCTAATCCTTTTAACAAAATCTCTTTCGCATCAAGCTGACCGATGTAACCTACAATTCCACACATATTTTCTTCCTCCTAAAGGTGCAAAAGGAGACGAAGAAAGTCAAATTACAAGGGGACTTTCAATCGTCCCCTCCCACATGTTTTTTTGGAAGATCATGTGATTTCTCTTTGTTCGGAGAGTCGCCCCTCCGGTTTGAAGAAATCCTTACGGCTGTGATCTAAATGAATCAGCCGGGAGGCATCCGCCGAAAATTCGATAACCTCCATCCTCGTCAACTAAGCCGTTTTTCGGGCGCTTAGTTCGGGCGCTGTAATTATAAAAGATGCAAACAATCCCGCCTTTCCTGCAAGTGAAAAACAAAGGCTGAACAAGCTTGATTTTACAGCATGTGCCAAGGACGGTCAATTATTTTTTGCCGCCCCGGCATCATGTTTACTATCATATTATGCTGATCGCACTTGTCTTGTTCGCTCTCTGCTTATAAACTTCGCTACTCCGCTCCCATTTCTGTCCGCACGACATCCACGATTTTTGTGACATATTCGTCACAAAGCTCTTTTGTTCTCGCTTCGGCCATCACTCGGACGAGCGGTTCGGTGCCTGACGGGCGCACTAAAATCCGGCCGTCTCCGTTCATTTCTTTTTCCACTTCAGAAATAACGGCCTTCACCTTAGCGTTTTCTTCTACCTTATATTTATCCGTCACTTTCACGTTCACTAAGAGCTGCGGGAATTTTTTCATTTCATCCGCAAGTTCTGAAAGGGTTTTGCCGGACGCCTTCAGCGTATTCACAAGCATGATCGCGGACAAAAGACCGTCGCCGGTAGTGTTGTAATCAAGGAAAATAAGGTGCCCTGACTGCTCGCCGCCGACATTATAGCCGTCTTTTTTCATCGCTTCTACGACATAGCGGTCGCCGACTGCCGTTTGAACGCTTTTGATTTCTTCTTTTTCAAGCGCTTTGTAGAAACCGAGGTTGCTCATCACAGTCGATACGACGGTATCATCCTTCAGACGGCCCTCTGATTTCAAATACTTCGCGCATATGTACATAATCTGATCACCGTCGACGATGTTTCCTTTTTCATCAACAGCAATGAGGCGGTCGCCGTCTCCGTCAAACGCAAGGCCGATATCGGCGTTTTTTTCTTTGACGAAAGCACTCAGCGCTTCCGGGTGTGTAGACCCGACGCCATCATTAATGTTTAATCCGTTCGGAGACGTCCCCATTGTAGACACGTCAGCATCGAGATCGGCAAAAAGGTGCGTCGCAATGGATGATGTCGCACCATGGGCGCAGTCAAGCGCTACATGAATGCCTGTGAAATCTTCGTCCGCCGTCTGCTTTAAAAATTGCAGATACTTTTGAACGCCTTCAAAATAATCGTTCACAAGCCCGAGGTCCGCGCCTGTCGGTCTCGGCAGCTTATCTTCCGGTTCATCCATAAGACGTTCAATCTCGGCCTCCTGCTCATCAGAAAGCTTAAAGCCGTCCCCTCCGAAAAATTTAATTCCGTTATCCTGTACGGGGTTGTGAGAAGCGGAGATCATGACGCCCGCCTCAGCATCCATGGCTTTCGTTAAATAGGATACCCCCGGCGTAGAAATAACGCCGAGGCGCATCACTTCAGCTCCGATCGATAAAAGTCCGGCGACAAGGGCTCCCTCCAGCATATGTCCGGAGATACGTGTATCGCGGCCGATCAGCACTTTCGGGCGCTGCTTATCTTTGGTCAGGACATAACCGCCAAAACGCCCAACTTTAAAGGCCAGCTCTGGCGTAAGCTCGCTGTTGGCAACACCTCTTACACCATCTGTTCCAAAATACTTGCCCATTTTGTATCGCTCCTTTTTCATTCTGTTGAAGAAGAATCAGCGCTTGATCCGTCTTCATCCTGGTCTTGATTTTGATCCTGGTTTTGACTTTTATTCTGATCGCTGTCAGTGTCGTCTTCCCGGTTCTTGTTCTTGTCTTTGTCTGCGTCTCCGCTTGTGCCGTTCTTATTGCCGGAATCAGCGGAACCGCCGTTATTTTTATTTGAACTTGAGTTTTTCTTAGAAGTCAGCTTGATCTTAACCGTGTCTTTTGACAGGGACCATGTGACGTTTTGCGGGCCGTTTACTTCTAGCTTTACAGAGTGCTCTCCGTCATCCAAGTCCGAGACATTGGCATACAGTTCAATGTCCGACTTTTTCAGCGCCTTAATGTTGGCGGGGGAGCCTTTGGCCGTAATATTTATCGCCTGCGATTCAGGATCGAGAAACTCAATCTGCTGTGAGCCTCCCAGTCCGACCGTCTTGATTCCGACATTGTCAAAATCCTTTTTGTCTTCACTGTCCACTTTAACATGAAGCGTGATTTTTTCCGGTGATACCTTAGTGACACCCTTAGGAAGCGGGATATCGGCATTGATATCGGTATCTTTATCAATTTTGCCTAAATCAAGAGATACGCCGTCAATAAATTCAAGTGAATCCAGCACATCCTGCGGGCCGTAAACCGTCACCTCACTCGGATTCGAGTCAATGCTCGCAACGCTCACTCCGTCCGGAAGACTTCCCTTCCTTTCGATTTTGAAAGGAAGCTTTTTGCTCGGACTGGCTACGGGAACCGTCACTTTAATGACTGACGGTTCAACATCAACAGGAAGTGCGTTGCCGTCTTTGTCATAGACGGTCACCTTCACTTCCTTTTCAATGGTCTCATTTGCATTTTCAAGGTTCACGGATGCTTTGACAAGTGAAATGTTATCAATCACATTTTTCGAACCTGTAATCTGCACGTTTTTCGGGCTGATAATCGGCTGCTGAGGGGTGTATCCCTTTTTCATTTTGCTTTTATTGTAGTATTCAACTTCCACGGGAAAACTCTCAGCCGTTTTTTCCTGAATCGTAACCGTCGTGACTGACGGGTTAATGGAGATCGTCAGTCCGTCCGATACGTTTTTCGCCTTCAATTCGACCTTATGAGTCCCGGTCTTCAGCTTATTCATATCGGCGTATATCTCAAAATTCTTTGTCTGTCTCGCCTTTTTCACCGCGCTTGTCGAGCCTTTAATCGTGACATTTACGGTCTGGGGCACGCCGGTGACGACATAGTTCGCTTCATCATAGTATGCTTTTACAGGAATATCAGTAAGCGTAGCCTCGTCAGTCGTTGATGTCGGAAAAAAGGATTCCCCCGGCTTTTTCGGAGTCGGCGCCTGGTTGTTGTTAACCGCAACGTAAAGCAGCAGCGCAAAGAGCAATGCAATGATCTTTACAGCCCAGCGGTTGTTTAAGAATTTATCCATTTTTCTTGCCCCTCCAGTACCAGCGGTTAGAAGAAGTATCTCTGGCGTTTTTCTTAAACTCGGCTTCAAGCATTTCTTTCAGTGCTTCTTCCGTCAATTCTCTGTGAAGGTCTCCGTTTTTGGCCACACTGATGGCGCCCGTCTCTTCAGATACAATAATGGTTAAGCTGTCCGTCACTTCACTGATGCCGACAGCCGCTCTGTGACGCGTCCCCAGCTCCTTTGAAATAAACGGGCTTTCAGAAAGCGGCAGATAACAGGCAGCCGCCGCAATCTCGTTATTTTTCATAATGACCGCTCCATCATGCAGCGGTGTATTCGGGATGAAGATATTAATCAAAAGCTCCGAGCTGACCTGCGCATTAAGCGGGATGCCCGTCTCAATATAATCGCCCATTCCCGTATCGCGCTCAATGGCGATGAGTGCGCCGATGCGGCGTTTCGCCATGTAGCTGATCGATTTTGTAATCGCTTCAATTGTCTTATGCTGCGCTTCCTCCACGGGGGTTCCGCTCCTGGAAAAGAACCGGCCCCGTCCGAGCTGTTCAAGCGCCCGTCTCAGCTCAGGCTGGAATATAATGATGATCGCTAAAAATCCCCATGTTATCGCTTGGTCCATCAGCCACTGAAGCGTGCTGAGTCCCAAATATGAACTGGCCATCCGGACCAAAACGATGACGACGATTCCTTTTAAAAGCTGAACCGCCTTCGTCCCGCGTATGACCATGATTAATTTATATATCACATACCAAACAAGGAGAATATCAACGGCATTGCCGAGGTATTGCAAAAATGGGATGTCCTCAAAAGCCATTTCCTCGTCCTCCAAGAATTCAGTCATTTCGTTTTTCTGTTATGAATTGTGCTGCATGAGCAATATGTACATCATATAGCGTGCTCATTATACCACATTTTGATTTCTCAAGTGAAATGAGCCAGAGCGGCGATGCACAAAAAAAGAGTAAAGCGATTATACGCTTTACTCATCTTCACTCGGGTCCAAAGCGCTCACGACGCCCTGGCCCGCCGATTTCAGTTCGTACCAGACCCAGTCAAACAATTGGTTAATCTCTTCAATCTGCCCGGTGACTTGTCCGGCTGAGGCCATGTATTTTTCTCCGTTGACGACGGTCACATTGCCGTCGACTTTTCCTTCAATGAACAGCTTGCCGTTTTTTACTGTGACATCGCCCTTTACGGTCTCGCCTTCAGGGACGGTGACCGTGTGATTCTGCACGACAAGGTTCGGCTGTTTGGACACACTGAAATTGTGGTCATTATGCCAGCTGTTGAAAAAACCGCCGCCCATTAAAATCACAAAAACCGCTGCGGCTGCAATCATCGGATGAGTTTTGATCCATCGTTTTACAGAAGCGCGTTTTTTCTCTTTTGGAAGATTCGCCATAACTTTGGCAGTAAAATCAGCAGGGGCCGTGACATGCGATGTGCTTCGGACGAGTGCTACGGATTTCTCCATTTCATGAAAATGCCGTTTGCAATTCCCGCATGACTGCAAATGTTGTTTTAATACGTTTTCATCTTCAGGAAGGATATCTCCATCAAGATGCTTATGCATAAGCTGCACGATCTGTTCAGGACAGCTCATTTCATCACCCCACTTAAAGATCCCTCAATTGTTTTCTAAGAGCCTCTCTGCCTCTGTGTATCCTTGTCTTGACGGTGCCGACAGGGATATTCAGAATCTCCCCGATTTCAATTAAAGAGAGTTCGTCAATATACTTTAATACAATAACCGTTCTGTACTTGTCAGGCAGCTTTAAAATCTTTTTCTGAATTGTGTCCGACAGCTCCAATGACAATACGGCGTCTTCAGGGAGAACCCCGTCCGCGGCGATCTGCGAATACATCGTCAGCCCTTCTGCTCCCGCTACTTCTGCGTCCAGATAGTAATCAGGCTTTTTCTTGCGGATGCGGTCAATGGTCAGGTTGGTCGCAATTCTGTAAAGCCACGTTGAAAACTTTCTGTTGATATCGAAACTGTCGATATTGACATACGCTCTGATAAAAGCTTCCTGCGCAATATCTTCCGCTTCGTGAACATTGCCGAGCATGCGGTAGCAAAGCTGGTAAATCTTATCTTTATAAAGGTCAACGATTTCTGCAAACGCATTTTGATCGCCTTTTTTGACTTGCTTGATTCTTTTTTTAATCAGGTTTTCCATGTTTTATCTTACCTCTGCCCTTCACCGGTCTGTATCTATACGTTGATTGTTTTAAAAGGTTTCATTTTTTTTATTACATTTATTTTACCAAATTTCAGGCAGCGTGTAGATGGAAAATACAGAATATACTGCCTTAACAGCAGCTTAAAAATAGTATATCTGATGAACAATCAGAAATCGAAACAAAATGCTGATAAAAAAAAGACACCTTTATGCAAAAGGTGTCTGAGACTGGGCTAGCTGGATTCGAACCAACGCATGACGGAGTCAAAGTCCGTTGCCTTACCGCTTGGCTATAGCCCAAAAATGGTGGAGGGGGGCAGATTCGAACTGCCGAACCCTGAGGGAGCGGATTTACAGTCCGCCGCGTTTAGCCACTTCGCTACCCCTCCGTATTTTTTTGAAAAACAGTGCCGGCCAGAGGACTTGAACCCCCAACCTACTGATTACAAGTCAGTTGCTCTACCAATTGAGCTAGGCCGGCAAATATGGTGGAGGATGACGGGCTCGAACCGCCGACCCTCTGCTTGTAAGGCAGATGCTCTCCCAGCTGAGCTAATCCTCCATATGACCCGTACGGGATTCGAACCCGTGTTACCGCCGTGAAAGGGCGGTGTCTTAACCGCTTGACCAACGGGCCGTTGTGTCCGCGTCGAGCTGACAAAAGTTATTATATACAGGTTGTACCCCATTTGTAAAGAGGAAAATTATTTTTTTTATTTTCAAACTTTTTTACCCGTTTTTTAACTGAAAAACTCATCCCTCCTCTCTTATTTCATTTATGATGAAAGTATCAAAATATTGAAGGGAATGGACACAGATGATCTTAGTCAGCTCTTGTCTCGGCGGTATCGAATGCAGGTATAACGGCTCTCACGCCGCTTCGGAAAAAATCCGCAGACTCGTAGAAGAAAAGAAAGCTGTTATGGTCTGCCCCGAACTTTTGGGCGGCTTCACCACTCCCCGCGAACCGGCGGAAATCATCGGCGGCACGGGCGAAGACGTGCTGAACGGAACAGCAAGAATCGTAACGGCATCAGGCGAAGACGTTACGGCTTTATATATGGACGGCGCGGAAAAAACATTAGCATACGCAAAAGAAATAGGCGCCGCCACGGTCATCCTTAAAGAAAACAGTCCGTCCTGCGGCAGCAGCTTTATCTATGACGGCACTTTCTCAGGGAAAAAAATAATCGGAGACGGCATCACTTCCGCTCTTTTAAAACGGGCAGGCTGCCGTGTTCTATCAGAAGATGAATTGGATCAATTATAAAAAAGGAGAGTAGATATCATGGATGTAGCCCTGTCCTTTTATAAACCGGAGCATGCAGACGGACTGAACGGGTTTGTGCTGAGTGAAGAAGATAAAAAGTTCACAGCTCTGCCGATAGATGTACTGCCGCAGGCTCTTGTCATCCGGGATCGCTACCCGACAGTCATTTTAAATGAAGACCGCCCCGTCGGTTTTTTTATTTTACATACCTCAAAAGAAACCATTGCCCCGTATTCGAATAATGTGTCTGCCATTTTGCTGAGTGCGCTGTCCTTACATGCGCCGCATCAGGGAAAAGGTTATGCCAAACAAGCGATGCTGCAGCTCCCCGCTTTTGTCGCAAATTACTTTCCTTGGTGTGATGAAATCGTGCTTGCTGTAAACCATCGCAATCATCGTGCAAAGAACCTGTACCGGTCTTCCGGTTTTATTGATAAAGGTCGTCGCAGGATCGGCCCCATCGGTGAACAGCACATTCTGCATCATTTTTTGTGAAAGCGCTTGATTATCCATCTCATCCCTGCCGATTTTTCTTGAAACATCTATTCAGAAGCCCATATACTTCAAGTATTAACGACTTGGGAGGGTACAATCATGACAGACCGGCTTAACATTCACAGATTGACCACAGAAACCAGAAATCCGCAGACCGCTTCAATCCATCAAGCAGACACGATGGAAATTCTCCGCATCATTAACGAAGAGGATTTCAAAGTGGCTGAAGCCGTTCAGCAGGTGCTGCCCGATATTCAGATTGCCGTTCAATTCGCCCATCAATCATTACGGCGAAACGGCAGGCTGATTTATGCGGGAGCGGGCACAAGCGGCAGACTCGGTGTACTGGATGCGGTTGAATGCCCGCCTACATACAGCGTAAGTCCCGACACCGTCATCGGTCTGATGGCCGGAGGAGCAGACGCCTTTTTGCAAGCGGCTGAAGGTATAGAAGACAGCGAGGAAACCGGCGCTCTCGATCTCAAAACGATCGGGCTTACCGCAGAAGACACCGTGATCGCCATCGCGGCAAGCGGGCGCACGCCGTATGCGGCCGGTGCGCTGAAATACGCAAAAACAATCGGCGCCAAAACCGTCGCGCTCACATGCAATAAACACTCATTGATCAGCACTTATGCCGATCACAGCATTGAAGTCGTCGTCGGCCCCGAAGTGATTACAGGGTCAACACGAATGAAAGCGGCGACGGCACATAAAATGATTCTGAACATGATTTCCACGGCCGTGATGATCAAAAGCGGCAAAGTGTACGAAAATTTAATGGTGGACGTTCATGTCAGCAACGAAAAATTGAAAGAACGCGCAATCGGCATTATCCAAAGCATCACGGGCGTTCCGTACGACAAGGCAAAAGAAACGCTTGAGGCCGCAGGCAGCCATGTCAAAACGGCAATCGTCATGCTGAAGACGAATTCAGACGAAACACAAGCGAAGGCACTGCTCAAAGAAGCAGACGGCTTCATTGACAAAGCCATTGAACAGCACGTTTCAAAAGAAAAAGAACGCTGATCGTTCTTTGGTGAAAAATAATGTGCTTTTATGAGCCCGCGCCGTTTTCATGATCGGCGCAGGCGCTTTTAGGACGCGTTTCAGGCACAGCTCCCCGGGAAAAATCGCACGGAAAAAGGAGGATCTCCATGAGCAAAGAGGCATTTTATCAGTCACTGGCCAAAGACATCCTGGACAATTGCGGCGGTTCATCGAATATTTCAGGCTTTACCCACTGTATGACACGCCTGAGGATTACACCTTTAGATCGGGACAAAACGGATATTGAAGCGCTGAAACGGCTTGACGGGGTAATAGGCGTCGTCGAAGCCGAAACACTGCAAATCATTCTCGGCACGGGTGTCGTCAATCATGTCGCCGACGCTTTCGCAAAACTTATGTCATCCGGAAAAAACATTGATTTAAAAGAAGCCGCCTCACGGAAAAAAGCCGATCTCAACAGAAAAAACACCACACCCATCACACTGTTTCTGAGAAAAATATCAAGCATCTTCATTCCCCTTATTCCCGCACTCATTGCATCAGGTTTAATCACCGGTATTACGAAAGCCGTCATTCAGGCCGGCTGGCTCCCGAAAGAATCCCAAATCGCACTTATTTTAACGGTTATCGGTTCAGGCTTATTCGCTTACCTCGGCGTCCTTGTCGGCATCAATGCGGCGAAGGAATTCGGCGGGACACCTGCGATGGGCGGCCTTGCGGGCATATTGATCCTTAACCCTGAGATCGCCAATATCAGTTTGTTCGGAGAGAATCTGCTCCCTGGCAGGGGAGGATTAATCGGCGTTCTTTTCGCTGCGGTTTTTATCGCTTATACCGAACGGTTTATCAGAAAGTACGTCCATCAATCCATCGACATTATCGTCACGCCTACATTGTCTTTACTTATCACCGGGCTGGTGACATATGTCGTTTTTATCCCTGCAGGCGGTTTTATTTCTGATCTGATTACATCAGGTTTATTGTCGCTGCTGAATGTCGGGGGAGTGCTCTCAGGGTTTGTACTGGGAGCCGCCTTCCTGCCGCTTGTCGTCACCGGCCTGCATCAGGGCTTGACTCCCGTACATTTGGAATTAATCCGATCAATCGGAGATGACCCGCTTCTTCCGATTCTCGCGATGGGAGGCGCGGGTCAAGTAGGGGCGGCCTTCGCCATCTTTATGAAAACAAAAAAAGCCTCATTGAAAAGAGCGATCGGCGGAGGACTTCCATCCGGTCTGCTCGGAATCGGAGAGCCGCTCATCTTCGGCGTCACGCTCCCGCTCGGCCGGCCGTTTTTGACGGCGTGTTTAGGGGCGGGAATCGGCGGCGCCTTTCAAGCCCATTTTCAGGTGGCTACTTTTTCAATCGGTGTCTCCGGCCTTCCGCTCTCGTTTCTCGTACAGCCGGCTCAAATCGTTTTGTATATCATCGGTCTCTTCATCTCTTACGCGGCGGGCTTTGTCTTCACTTATGCGTTCGGATTTAAGGATGACATGGCTGCTGAATTTGAATAAACCGGGAGGGATCAGAATATGAAAACACTGACAGCCGCCATACTCACAATGGTCATCAGCCTCTCTTTTCTGCCGCAGCACAAAGCCGAAGCCCAATCCAAATTATACGACGCAGCAAAGCTCAGAAAGGTTGATCAAATGATTGAAAAAGACATTGCAGCAGGATTCCCCGGAGCCGTCCTCGTCGTCGTAAAGGACGGACGGGTGATCAAAAAGAAAGCATACGGCTACAGCAAAAAATATGACGGGAACACCCTTTTATCCCGTCCGAAAAAAATGAAAACATCAACCATGTTTGATCTAGCTTCCAATACAAAAATGTACGCGGCGAATTTTGCATTACAGCGACTCGTCAGCCAGGGAAAGCTTGATGTGTATCAAAAAGTCTCGGCTTACCTTCCTGATTTCAAAGACAGAAAAAGCGATCCGATTCAAGAAAAAGACCGCATTCGCGTCATCGATGTGCTCCAGCATCAATCCGGTCTGCCGGCAAGCTTTTATTTCTATCAGCCGGACACCGCAGGCCCTTTGTATTCACAAGAACGGGATAAAACGATCCGTTTTCTCACCCAAATCCCGCTTGCATACAAACCGGGAACAAAACACGTATACAGCGATATCGGTTACATGCTTCTCGGCTGCATCATTGAAAACATAACCGGAAAAACCCTTGATGCCTATGCGGAACAAGAACTGTACAAACCGCTGAAACTGACGCACACACTGTTCAATCCGCTGCAAAAAGGCTTTAAAGAAAAATCATTCGCAGCTACTGAACGTTTAGGCAACACACGTGACGGAGTCATCCGTTTCCCTCACATCAGGACGTATACGCTGCAGGGGGAAGTTCACGATGAAAAAGCATTTTACTCAATGGGAGGGGTGTCCGGTCACGCCGGGCTGTTTTCCAGAGCTGATGACATGGCCGTCCTTCTTCAAGTCATGCTGAACGGAGGCAGTTATAAACACGTTTCTCTCTTCAATAAAAGAACGGCCGATTTGTTCACCACGGCGGCATCCTCTGATCCGACTTTCGCTCTCGGCTGGCGGAAAAACGGCAGCCCGGATATGGAGTGGATGTTCGGCCCTTATGCAAGCAGGCAGGCATATGGCCATACGGGATGGACCGGCACCGTCACGATTATTGATCCCGCTTATAAGCTGGGGATCGCACTTTTGACCAATAAAAAGCATTCCCCCGTCGTCAGTCCCGGTGAAAACCCGAATGTTTTTGAAGGGGATCTTTTTCCGACCGGAAGCTACGGCAGCATCATAAAAACGATTTATGAAGCCATTGAATGACAACCCATGTCTTTTGTCCAAACTATGACGGCAGGAGGGCACCATCATGAAACTTGTTATCTCAGCTGTATTACTGTTGTTCATTGTTTTCGGCACGCATCATGTATCGACAAAACCGGACATTCCGTCACAGGCGGAACAAGCGGTATCCCGTATGACATTAGATGAAAAATTAGGGCAGATGCTCATGCCTGATTTTCGCAATTGGCAAAAAAAGGGGCAGTCATCACCTGAGGCTCTTACCCAAATGAATAAAGAAGTCGCAGGGCTTATTCAAAAGTACCGGTTCGGCGGCGTTATTTTATTTTCAGAAAATGTAAAAAACACTGAACAAACGGTACGCCTGACAGATGCCTTTCAAAAGGCGAGCCCTGACATTCCGCTATTATTAAGCATTGATCAGGAGGGCGGCATCGTAACTAGACTTGGTGAGGGCACTCATTTCCCAGGCAATATGGCGCTCGGAGCCGCTAGAAAAACAGCCTACGCGTCCCAGACCGGCGCCATTATCGGGAAAGAACTGAAAGCACTGGGCATTAATACGAACTTCGCTCCCGTTCTCGATATCAATAATAATCCCGGAAATCCTGTCATCGGCGTCAGGTCCTTCAGTTCAGACCGAGATCTGACAGCTTCACTCGGTCTTGCCTCAATGAAGGCTCAGCAAAAGCAGGATGTCGCTGCCGCCGTCAAACATTTCCCGGGACACGGCGACACGGATGTCGACAGCCACTACGGCCTTCCGCTTGTCACCCACAATCAAGAAAGGCTGCGTCAGATTGAACTTTATCCGTTCCGGAAGGCCATTCAGGCCGGAGCTGATATGATCATGACAGCCCATGTGCAATTTCCCGCGTTTGACGATACAACCTATAAAAGCAAGCTGGACGGTTCAGACATCCTCGTACCCGCCACGCTCTCGAAAAAAGTGATGACTCATCTTCTCCGTGAGGAAATGGGCTTTAACGGCGTCATCGTCACGGATGCATTAAATATGAAAGCCATTGCCGATCATTTCGGCCAGGAAGAGGCGGTCGTCATGGCCGTAAAAGCAGGAGTCGATATTGCCCTGATGCCGGCCCAAGTGACATCGCTGCAAACAGAAAACCGCTTTGCCCGGGTTCATTCCGCATTAAAAAAGGCGGTACAAAAAGGGGATATTCCGCTTCAGCAAATTAACAAATCAGCGGAACGTATCATTTCCCTGAAAATAAAACGAGGGATATATCCCGCCCCGAAAGAGACAAATCTGAAAAAGAAGATTGCAAAAGCAAAGAAAACCGTCGGCAGCAAAAATCACCTAAAAGCTGAAAAACAAATCGCGGAAAGATCCGTCACCGTCTTACAAAACAAAAACCGCACGCTCCCATTCAAACCGAAAAAGAACAGCCGCGTTCTCATTGCCGCTCCATATGAAGATCAAACAGCGTCAATGGAACAAACCATTCGGCAGCTCATCAAAAAGAAAAAAATCCGGCCGGTAACCATCAGTAAAATGAACTTTGCCGAGCGTACATTTCATTATGAACACAAAAAGCAGATATCTGACGCTGATTACGTGATTACAGGCTCATATGTTGTGAAAAATGATCCTGTCGTAAACGACGGCGTGATTGACGATTCCGTTACAGATCCCGGCAAGTGGACGACTGCATTTCCGCGGGCCGTCATGAAAGCCGCACAATCGAACCAAAAACCCTTTGTGCTGATGAGCCTGCGTAATCCATATGACGCTGCGAACTTTGAAGAAGCTGAAGCCCTTATCGCAGTCTACGGCTTTAAAGGATATACAGACGGACAATTTCTCCAGCCAAACATTCCGGCAGGTATTGAAGCGATATTCGGACAGACAACACCGCAAGGCAGGCTGCCCGCTGACATTCCTTCCGTCACGCATCCGGGAACGACACTGTATCCTTATGGTTTCGGTATCAATCTGAAGACCGGAAAACCGCTTTAAACAGGAGGACTGATCATGAAAACACAAACGGCTGCGCTTCTTGCCGGATTAGTCGTCATCAGTGCTATGACGGCAGTCTCGGCGGCTTCTGACAGAAACCTTCATACCGCCAAGAAACCAAGCATCCAAACAGGCATCGACCGCCTGCTGAAAGATTATAAACAGGAACTGAAGGGAAAAAGGGTCGGGCTGATCACCAACCCGACCGGTGTGAACAATTCATTGAAAAGCAGCGTTGACGTGCTGTATGAGGCACCAGACATCCATTTGACGGCATTATTCGGACCGGAGCACGGTGTCCGCGGCGATGCTCAGGCCGGAGACAAAGTCACATCGTATATAGACGAAAAAACAGGGCTTCCCGTCTACAGCCTGTACGGGGAAACGAGGAAACCGACGCCTGACATGCTGAAAGATACAGATGTACTGATTTTCGATATTCAGGATGTCGGAACGCGATACTACACCTACATTTATACAATGGCCTATGCAATGGAAGCGGCAAAAGAAAAAGGCATTCCTTTTTATGTCTTGGACCGGCCGAATCCGCAAGGCGGACGAAATCCGGACGGCCCGGTTCTTGAACCGGATTACGCTTCATTTGTCGGACTGTATCCGATCCCGCTGAGGCACGGCATGACGATCGGTGAGCTTGCTCTTTTATTCAATAAAGAGTTTCATATTGGCGCCGACCTAACCGTCGTAAAAATGAAGCGCTGGAAGCGGACGATGACGATTGAAGATACCGGTCTGCCGTTCGTCCTCCCTTCGCCTAATATCCCGACTCCGGACAGCATATTCGCATATTCGGCGACAGGACTAATCGAAGGTACAAACGTATCCGAAGGAAGGGGCACGACAAAGCCGTTTGAACTGATCGGCGCGCCTTATATGAAAAGCACCGAGCTCGAAGAACGCCTGAACAGTCTCAAGCTTCCGGGCGTCACCTTCAGAGCCGCATCATTTATCCCCAGCTTCTCCAAGCACCAGGGCAAGCTGTGCCACGGCGTACAAGTCTACGTAACAAACAGAAACACATTTGAAGCGGCAAAAACAGGGCTTTCCATTCTGAAAACCATGCATGACTTATATCCGAATGACTTTTCATTCTTGCCGACAGGCTCTTTTGACAAGTTGATCGGTAACGGCTGGGTACGCAAAAAAATAGAAAAAGGCACTTCCATTGAAGACATCACCGGCACATATCAACGCCGGCTGGACCAATTCAAAACTCTAAGAAAACAATACCTCATATACTGACAACATTCGTGTTACACGTGTAACATTTTGACGCATTTCACATTTCCGCTTTTTATAGGAAAACATTCATTTATTTGGTACAATTTAAATGATAACAGTTATCATTTAAATGAATGTTTCCTAAAAGGTGGTTTCTCATGAAAAACACATTATTCTTTCAGCCCATTGATATCATCTCCGTAAAAAAAACAGCCGACCTTCTGTCAGAGCATCAGCTCACTGATTCCCCCGTATTGATCTTTCATGTGAAAGGCGAGGGACAAATTGATATCGGAACAGACAGCTTTCCGCTGCAGAAGGAAACGCTCTACATCTGTCCTTGTGATGAGACATTCAATATTGCCCCTATACCGTCAGGCGGCATCCATTTGTATATCGTCAGACTCCGTGTTTTCTCCTATTCATCAGATGATGAAGCGATGCTTCCGGATAACGGGGAAGACATCTTCCACGGACTTCAGCAAATGAATTTACAAACGGTTGATCATTTGACAAGCCGGCTTCAGTCACTTTCTGAAAATGCGCGATCGGCGGATGCATTGCAGAAAATGAAATATACAGCCGACTTTCAGCAGCTGATGTACGACCTTTATGCCGCAAAAGTATGCCATCAAAATAATACGAAAGCGGCGATCGAACAGACAAAACAATTCATACATGCTCAGTCCGACACAAAAATCACGCTCACCCAGCTCGCTCATATGGCGGGAATCAGTCCCAAGCATTACAGTGAAACCTTTAAAAAACTATACGGGCAGAGCGTAACTGAATATATCACAGACATCCGCATAACCAATGCGAAAAAACTGATGGCCAAGGCAAACTGCAAACTGCGGGAAATCGCTCATCAAATCGGCTACCAAGATGAATTTTATTTCAGCCGCATCTTTAAAAAACATACCGGCAGCTCACCTACAAGCTATATGAAAAAAAGGCGCACAAAAATGGCCGCGTACGGAAAAGAAACGATGGGGCATCTGATTCCTCTGCATCACGTGCCTTATGCTGCGGCGCTGCACCCGAAATGGACGGCCTATTATTACAAACAATTCTCTTCCGATATTCCGGTTCACCTGAGTGCTTACCGCTATAATGCAAATTGGGAAGAGAACCTGCACACGCTTTCCCAAGCTGCCCCGGACATCATTTTCAGTCTTGATTCTGTCAGTGAAGAAGAAAAACAGCGCCTGAATGACATCACTGACGTTTTTTACCTTCCGGCTCAAAAGAATTGGAGAGACCAGTTTCTTCGCACAGCCGCATATTTGAATGAAGAGCAGGAAGCGCGGCACTGGCTTAAAGCTTATCAAAGTCTCGCCCATTCAGCGAAAGATGCTCTGAAACACGTGCGGCATCAGCGGTTCTTATTTGTCCGTGTATATAAAGAAAATATGTACATCGCCCATAACAACAGTATTGAGGATGTCTTCTTCGGTGATTTAGGCTTTGCCTCCGCAAAACCGGAATCTTTTGCTCCTGACGAAAAGATTTCCTTGGACATGCTGGCGGATTGCCAGGCTGACTGCATCATGCTTTTCACTTGTAAAGAACCGGAAACGCTTCGTTATTTTCAGCGGATTCAGCAGACCGGGATATGGCAGAACCTTAGAGCCGTCAGCAATAAACGCGTGTTTCCCATATCATCTGACCCGTGGATTGAATATTCTCCAAGCGGACATCAGCGGATGATCGAGCAAAGCATTTCCATTTTATCCGAAGATCGTCCATGGTAATGCCGGAAATTATCCATGGTCTTATCCCTGTTCATTCTCTATAATTCCAATTGATAATAGTTATCAATTGAACAGGAGGAACAATAGATGAAGAAATTGGCATTCGCTTTCATGATTTTGCTTTTGGCTTTCACGGCCGCGGCTTGCGGAAGCTCAGAAACATCTGATACAGCAAGTAAAGGAAAGGACGCTTCTTCAGATAAAAAGAAAATCGAATATCTCGGAAAAACATATGAAGTCAAAGCGCCGACTGACAAAATCGCCATTACAGGCAGCGTAGAATCAATGGAAGACGCCAAATTGCTTGACGTTCATCCGGCAGGGGCAATTTCTTTCTCCGGCAAATTCCCGGAACTGTTTAAAGATATTACAGATAAATCCGTATCTACGGGAGAAAAAATGCAGCCGAATATGGAAAAAATTCTTGAGCTGCAGCCGGACGTCATTCTGGCATCAACCAAATTCCCGGAAAAAACGTTGAAAAAATTGAGCGGCACCGCTGAAACGATCCCTGTCTCTCATATCTCATCAAACTGGAAAGAAAACATGATGCTGCTCGCCCAGCTTACAGATAAAGAGAAAAAAGCGAAAAAAATCATCGCAGATTACGAACAGGACCTGAAAAAGACAAAAACAAAGATCAACAGCAAAGCGAAACAATCAAACGCGCTGGTCATCAGAATCAGACAAGGCAATATTTATATTTATCCTGAACAAGTTTATTTCAACTCCACGCTTTACGGTGATTTAGGCCTGAAGGCGCCGGACGAAGTCAAAGCGGCGAAAGCGCAGGAACTGATTTCTCTTGAAAAATTAAGCGAAATGAACCCTGACCATATCTTCGTACAATTCTCTGATGACGAAAATGCAGATAAGCCGGACGCTTTGAAAGACTTAGAGAAAAATCCGATCTGGAAGAGCCTGAAGGCAGTCAAAAAAGACCATGTATACGTCAATACGATTGATCCATTAGCCCAAGGCGGAACCGCGTGGAGTAAAATCAGCTTCTTACAGGTTGCGGCTGACAAATTGACTCAAGACTAATAAAGAGTAGGTTTTTCACATGTATGCAAAACGGCGGACACACATGATTATCATTGCTTCACCGATTGCCATTGTTCTGACACTGCTGCTTTCCGTTTTATACGGCGCAAAGCAGCTTGACTTCCATACCGTGTTCTCCGCATTGCTGCACTTTAATCCGGAGAATACCGACCATCAGATCATATGGCATTCAAGAATCCCGAGGGCTGCCGGCGCTATGTTTATCGGCGCCGCCCTTGCTGTTTCCGGAGCGCTCATGCAGGGAATCACACGGAACTATCTGGCCTCGCCTTCGATCATGGGTGTGTCGGACGGCTCCGCTTTTATCATCACCCTTTGCATGGTATTGCTCCCTCAATCGACATCCATTGAAATGATCATATACTCGTTTATCGGTTCCGCATTCGGCGCCGCTCTTGTTTTCGGGCTGGCCTCCATTCTTCCCGGCGGTTTTACCCCGGTGCAGCTTGCCATTATTGGAACGGTGACCAGTATGCTTCTCAGCAGTCTGTCGGCTGCACTTTCGATTTATTTTCAAATTTCGCAGGATCTCAGTTTTTGGTACAGTGCGAGACTGCATCAAATGAACCCTGATTTTTTGAAACTGGCCGTCCCGTTTTTTGCGATCGGAATCATCACGGCCATGATTCTCAGCAAAAAGGTCACTGCCGTATCATTAGGAGACGACATTTCAAAAAGTCTGGGACAGCAGAAAAGAACCATCAAACTCATGGCGATGGCGGCCGTTGTCATATTGACCGGAAGCTCGGTGGCACTCGCCGGAAAAATTGCCTTTGTCGGTTTGGTCGTTCCGCACATCACACGTTTTCTCGTCGGATCGGATTACAGCAGGCTGATCCCATGCGCGTGCATCATCGGCGGCGTCTTCCTGACCCTTTGCGATCTTGCCAGCCGATTCATCAATTATCCGTTTGAGACGCCTATTGAAGTTGTCACTTCTATCATCGGTGTTCCTTTCTTTCTTTATTTGATTAAAAGAAAAGGAGGGGATCAGCGTGGTGCGTAAAATGGCCGAAATTTATATCATTCTGATTGCTCTCATATTGCTCGTAAGCTATTTCAGCATGACAAGCGGTTCTTTTTCCGCAAAGCCGGGTGAACTGCTCAGTACGCTTTTCCGCATCCATCCGAATCCGCAATATGACATTTTGCTGTTTCAGCTGAGGCTGCCGCGCATTGTCATGGCTGCTGCCATCGGGCTCGGATTGGGGATAGCCGGAGCCGTTATTCAGGCCATTACCAAAAACGGTCTTGCCGATCCCGGTATTTTGGGCATTAATGCAGGAGCCGGAGCCGGAATCGTCACGTTTATGCTTCTGTTTCAGGGACAATCTGAAGCGACGGCACTTGCCTCTGCGATGGGTATGCCTGTCTTTGGCCTCATCGGAGGATTGATGGCGGCCGTGCTGATCTATATTTTCGCCTGGCACCGGGGGCATCTGGAATCGGGCAGAATTATTCTCGTCGGGATCGCCATGAATTCCGGATTCAGCGCGCTGTCTTTATTTCTTTCATTAAAAATGGACCCGCAGGATTATGAGATGGCGATGGTTTGGAAAAACGGCAGCATCTGGTCGGCAAACTGGATGACCATTACGGCAATCCTTCCGTGGCTGATCGTGTTCATTCCTCTGCTTATGGCGAAAACGTCATTGCTGGATACCATTCGTTTCGATGAGGACACGGTGAAAAGCCTCGGTGTTTCAACCAATAAAGAAAAAACGATTTTACTCATTGCCTGCATCGCTTTGATCAGCGCATGTGTAACCGCAGCGGGCAGCATGGCATTTGTCGGACTGATCGCGCCTCATATTTCCCGCAGGCTCGCCGGGATTGAGCACAGATACTCATTACCGGTCAGCGGATTGGTCGGTATGCTCCTCGTCATATCCGCCGACTTTGCGGGCAAATTGTTCTTTCAGCCTTCAGAAGTGCCGGCGGGAATTATTCTTGCGATTCTCGGCGTTCCTTATTTCTTTTTTCTTCTGTTTAAGCAAAAGAAGGGGCTGGATGCATGAGAGGCACCCTTACAGAACACCGGATAAACGGAAAGGAATGCACTGTGTATCTTCCTCCCTCCTATTCGGTTCAAACAGGGGCTTTACCCTGTGTGTACGTACTGGACGGGGGTTCTTTGTTTTTAGAACAGATGGATAACCTTGAATCCCAATTTGCGAACGGTACACTTCCCGAATTGATTTTCATCGGCATCAAACCGGCTGACAGGCTCGATGAGTACACGCCGTGGCCCGCGCCTTCCCTGAGCCCTGCGTTTCATGATTTCGGCGGCAAAGGGAGGCTCTTTCTCGAGGAGCTGACAAATGTCATCATTCCAACTGTAGAAGATATGCATCACATTTCTGCACATCCGGAAACGAGAGGACTGATCGGCGCGTCATTAGGCGGACTGTTTTCGATATACGCGATGCTCCAAAAGCCTGAAATATTCGGCAGAATCGGTTGTATTTCCGGTTCCTTCTGGTATGAAAAATCAGCAGATTATGTCCGCTCCGCATCTTTGCGTCCGGCACGGCGGCGTATCTTTATGTCTGTCGGCAGCCGTGAAGCAGCACAAAAACGTAACATCCAAAACGCCATGATCCGACTAAATAAAGACGTGTACGAAAACCTGAGGCAAAAAGGCTTTTCTCAAGCTCAGCTCTTATTCACGATCGAAGAGGGCGCCGTGCACCATCAAGAAGCGTTCAAACGACAATTCAATGCAGCACTAAGCTGGCTGTACGGAAAAAACCGCTCACGTAGCTGAGCGGTTTTTTTCGTACTTCATCACGACCGGCTTAAGTTCAAAGCGTCTCAGCAAATAGCCGAACAAAGCGGCAAGGATTTGCTGAAAGAGCATCCCGATGACGACCGGAACCGCCACTTGAGACGGAAAAAAAGAAACGGCGAGAACGGCTCCGGCGCTGATATTGCGCATGCCCCCCGTATAAATCAGAGACACAATTTCATCCTGGCTCCGCTTCATCAGCCTTCCGATCAGCCATGCCACGGCATAACCCGTCATGGCAATAAAAAATACCATGCCTGCGATGCCCGCAAATTTGATATCCACGTGCGTGACATACGGCGCGATTTCAGAACTGTTAATGGCAATGACAATCATCAGACAGATTTTTGAAAAAGGAGCCAGCGAACGGCTTATTGCCTGAGTCCTTACCGGCGGGGAAAACTGGTTGACTATCATCCCTGCGATGGATGGAATTACCACCATCTCCGCCAGCCCTTTCATCATTCCCCACACATCCATCTGAACATTCGCCCCGGCCAGGACAGACAGGCTTAACGGTACGATAAAAGGAGAAAGCACGGTATCAACCAGGATAATAGACAGCGTCAATCCGACATTCCCCTTATACATCGCAGCCCAAATCAAACTCGTAATTCCGGTCGGAATCACCACACCCATAATCAGCCCCGTCACAGTTAAAGGGTCACCGCTGAAAATCAGATGGCCGCTTCCCCATGCAAAAACAGGCATGAAAATATGCAGAACAAACAATGCCATGATCATCGGGAGCGGCTTCTCGATACTGCGCTTCAGCGAATGAAAATTGGCACTCAGACTGCCCGTAAATGTAATAAATGCAAATATCCACGGCACAGCGCCGGCCATCCAGCTGATATGCTGAGATAACAGCACACCCGCCGCCACACTTGACGGAGTCAAAAGCGGCATGATTCTCCCCAACACTTGGTTCAACTTCTGAAGCCACATCATATGCAAGTCTCCTATATACGGTTTTCAAGTCTCATTCATTATAACAATGCACCCCGGCAAATTTAACCGAAAAAAAGCCCGGATATATTCATCCGGACTTCACAAATTCTATGCCATTTGTTTCATTAAATCTCGGCTTTTCTGATTTAATCCCTTTAATTCAGCCTCAATTCCGTATTCTTTACATTTGGCGACAATTTTCTCAAGAGCCGCTGCTCCCGAATCATCCCACACGTGGGCATCGGTCAAATCAATGACAATCCGCTTCACGTCTTCATCATAAACGATGGCATTCGTGAGCTCAAACACGGAAGCAAAAAAGATCTGTCCCGTTACCTTATAAGTTCTGACATCTTTCTGTTCGGAATGTGACACAATCTTCAGCTTAGAAATTTTCGCCGTAAAAAAGATCGCGCTTAGCAGCACACCCGCGAAGACACCCTTTGATAAATCATTTGTCAGGACGACCGTCATGACGGTAATAACCATAACGATCGAATCAGTAAGGGGCGCTTTCCGCAAACCTTTAATCGATGACCAGTCGAACGTGCCGATAGACACCATAACCATCACGGCCACCAGCGCAGCCATCGGAATTTTCACGACGATACCGCTTAATACGGCAATTAAAAACATTAAAAACGCGCCGGCGGTAAAAGCCGATAATCGGCCGCGTCCGCCGGCTTTCGTATTAATGACAGACTGGCCGATCATGGCGCACCCGGCCATGCCTCCGAAAAATCCGTTCACAATATTGGCGATGCCTTGTCCGCGGCTTTCTTTGTTCTTATCACTATCCGTATCCGTCATTTCATCAATGATCTGGGCTGTCAGCAATGACTCGAGCAATCCGACGAAAGCAAGCGCCAGAGAATACGGGAAAATAATCCGCAATGTCTCAAACGTCCACGGAACATCCGGTATCAAGAAATGCGGAAGTGAACTTGTAATCCCGCCCATATCACCGACCGTGCGGACATCCGCATGGAAGACCACCGCAATGATCGTCATGACAATAATCGCCACCAGCGGAGACGGCACAGCCGTCGTAACCTTCGGCAATAGATATATGATAGCCAGTGATCCGGCAAGCATGGCGTACATGACCCATGAGGCTCCTTTGAACTGGGGCAGCTGCGCAGAAAAAATCAAGATCGCCAAAGCATTCACAAATCCGATCATGACCGAACGCGGAATAAATTTCATCAATTTCGCTATCTTACTGACACCAAGAATAAATTGAATAATACCTGTCAAAATGGTTGCCGCAAACAAATACTGCAGCCCGTAATCAGCCACCAATGTCACCATGACAACCGCCATTGAACCCGTAGCGGCTGATATCATTCCCGGTCTGCCGCCGAAGATAGAAATAATAATCGCGATACAAAATGATGCATAAAGGCCGACCATCGGATCGACACCTGCAATAATTGAAAATCCGATCGCCTCGGGGATCAGAGCGAGGGCAACCAGAATACCGGCCAGAATGTCTTTACGGACATTCCCGAACCATTGCTGCTGTAACGTATAATCTTTCAAATGATAACGACTCCTTTTCTCTATAAAAATCCGCACCCTATCAGTTGGAAACATTGATTTTCATCTGGGGAATATGAGGCAAACTTACGGGGAAAAAGAGGACACGCTCAGAGTATAATGTCGTTGAGGAAAGGAATTGTTAACAAAGAGTATCATATTAAACTTTAATGAAATGTGCAAGACCGTATAAATAAGAAAAGAAAACGACTCTCACTGGAGCCGTTTCCGCTTTTATAAAAGTTCCGGATCAGACACAAGAATCGTTTTTATTGCGCTGATATCCTTTCTTTCTTTTGTCACCGGGTCGATGCCCATGAGATGATCAATGGCTTCTTCATAATTCTTCAGTTCCGTCTTTTCCGTAATAAGATCATAGAGCTGCGGAAGGTCGGACGCGCATGCTAACGCGGCTTCCATGATCTGGCGGGCTTCACCTGTGCCTACAATCGTCACGCCGTTTGACAGCAGCTGGTACGGCCTGACCGTCATCTCATACGTATCATCAAAGCCCATCGGCACGATTCTGCCTCCCTTTTCAATAAAAGGATAAGCCCAATCAAGCTGATTGCCGATCGCGTCAAAAATCACATCAAATTTTCTTCCTTGATTAATCCGTTTCACTTCATCCACGGTTAATGCTTCAGGGTGGTAGACATAATCAGATATCCGGCTCGCCGCCTCGCTTCGGAAACTGCCTATTTCAGTCGCAACCGTCAATCGCGCCAGTTTTTTCACCATCATTTGCACAAGCAGTCCGATCGGTCCCGACCCCAAAACCAAGACCGAGTCCTCCGGCTGAATCGAAGCCTTGTCCACAACATTCAGCACACAGGAGAGAGGCTCAACCAATGTGGCCCGCTCCCATTCCATTGAATCCGGAATTCTGTACATGAACCTGTCTTCCCCCACGTAATATTCCGCAAACGTTCCGTGCGCCCCGATTCCGAGCTGCCAATCCTCGAAGGTTTCGCAATAACACGTCAGCCCTCTCCGGCAATAATGACATTTCCCGCAAAACTGCGTAGGATCTATCACGACGCGGTCTCCGACTTTTACATTTGTCACGTCCGGTCCGATTTCCACGACCGCTCCCACCGATTCATGCCCCATAATCATATGATGGGTTGCATTCATTTTTCCTTTCAGCACATTTAAGTCCGTTCCGCAGATACCGGTGCCGAAAATTTTCACTTTCACATCATTGGATTTCCGAATTTGAGGCTCGTCCACCTCTTGATATTCAAGCTTATCATTAGGAGTCCAGACCAACGCCTTCATATTTCTCTTCCTTTCTGCCCCAGCGGATTTGGTCTAACAATGTTTGATGAAGCTCCTTCGTTGATGCCGCAATACATGATTGCTGATTCTGATAACTTAAATCTGTCAGAAGCGTTTCGTCCAAAGACCGGCCGTACGCATCCGTAATGACCACTCCCGCCTTCTTCGCCAAAAAGACGCTTGCGGCAATATCATAAGGAAACAAATGCAGCACCTCTCCGTTCCCGACCTGCTGAAAATCTGAAAGCAGCTTCGGATCATCTTTCAGCAGACGATTGCCGATATCCACATAAGCATCCATCTGCCCCGTGATAATTCGTGAAATCGAATAAGAAGCGCTGTTGAAAACAAAAACCCCGCCATTATTGGCCGACTGGTCAATCAGATGGCCGTATGCGTCCGTCATCAGCTGCGCCGGATGCCCGTTAAATTCAAGGCTCCAAAACATATTTTTAATATCCCGCACTCCGCTCAAATTCGGCAATTCTCCATGATACCCTTCAAAATGAATGGCATCGCTGTATATATCACCGTACATATAAGCGCCTGATTTCAATTCAAGTAAAAAAGCAAACTCGATATCCTTAATCTTTGCGTTTGGCTTATACGAAGCAAGCGCAATCGAAATACACGACATTTCAAGTCCTGCGGCGGCCGGGCGCGTTCCGTCTATCGGATCTACAATTAAAATATATTGCGGATCTTCTCCAATCAGCTTCAGGCCGCCATCCTCCGTGTAAAAAGCAACCGGATGGCCCTTTTCTTGAATATAATCCAGCACCGCCTCCTCAGCAGCGGCGTCTATGTTAAATTGGGCGTCGCCTCCCGGAGAATAGCCATTTACGAGCCGGTTTTTCAGCGTGCCTTTTTGATTTTTCACCTTTTGATAAACAAATTGTCCAAGCTCAATGATATAGTCTCTCACTTGATTTCCTCCAATAGCTTGCGAAGTCTGTAGCAGAGCACTTCGGCTTCACTAAGTGTTATGGTTAAAGGCGGACGGATTTTAAAGACATTTCCGAATCCGTAACGGGATGTCCGGAGAATCAGCCCGTAATCCATTGCCCGTTTTGCAATATAATTGGTCAGCTCCACATCCGGTTCATTGTTCTCTTTAACAATCTCCACACCGATCATAAGACCGACGCCTCTTACCTCAGAAATAAAAGCGAAATCCTCTTTCATCGTTTCTAAGCGATCCATAATATAATGACCGACCGTCGTTACATTTTCCAAAAATCCCGGTCGCTGCATGATATCTATGGTTTTACAAGCGGCAGCGGCGGCCATCACATTTGAGCCGTATGTGAAGGAGTGCGTATACCCCGGAAGCCCGGTATACTTGTCCTCCGTCAGAGTGGCGGCGACTTGGAAACCTGTGCCCCCGAGCCCCTTTGCTACCGTCATCATATTAGGTTTCACATCGAAGTGGTCCGCGGCAAACATTTTACCCGTCCGTCCGAACCCGGTCTGAATTTCATCAAAAATCAGAGCGATATCATGTTCATCACAAAGCTGTCTCAGCTGTTTAAAATACTCTTTAGGCGGAACGACGTTTCCACCGTTTCCGGATATCGGTTCAATAATCATGGCGGCAATTTTTCCATTGCTCGCATACTCAATAAAATCATTAATTCTTTCTACGCACAGCATACCGCATGAATCAGGTTTCTGATTATAAAAACAGCGGCTGCAATAGGGATCGGGGACTTGCAGGCCAAAAGAAATTTGCGGCGGGAAAGGTTCTTTTCTGAATGAGTTGCCGGACAAAGCGGAAGTCATATACGTTTGTCCGAGGTGGCTTCGAAATAAGGAGATGACATCGGTTTTTCCGGAGTAATACTGAGCCATTTTAATAGCTCCTTCATTTGCACCGGAACCGCTGCTGACTTTAGGGTGTACTTTTGTGAGATTATCGGGGGCGATTTCTACTAGTTTTTCTGCCAGTTTATTTACGGCGTCTGTTTGAAAAGATGATGTTACATGGATGAGCTTATCGGCTTGTTCTTTAACCGTATCAATGACCTCTTTGTTACCGTATCCTAAATTCAAGTTAAACGTGGCAGAGGCGCAATCAATGTACTCATTTCCCTCTTGATCGTACAGGTAAATCCCTTCTCCGCGCTCCATTACTACATCGTCAACACTGTAATACAAGCTGTCTGGATTCGTGATTTCCTTCGTTCCCACAAATACCACCCCTATGAAATTATTAGAATTTCGCTTTTTATCGTATAAATTATTGAAAATAATGTCAACGATCTTTCTTGTAAAAAATGTTAACAATTTGTTAACGTTACCATAATGGATGTACGAGAAAAAGTTATGTGATATAGTAACAATACTTGGATTTTTTGTAAAAACATCATGTCATACGAGTAGAGAGAAATATGATTTTACCAATAAGGAGATAAAATGATGAAAACTCGTCTGCTGTGGATAAGCTGTTTTTCTTATGGATCGATTGCTTTTACACTTGTTATTCTGGGAGCCGTACTGCCTGAGTTACTCACACATTATTCACAAAGCTACAGTAATGGCGGAGTATTGGTATTCTCTCAGTTCATGGGCTTTCTCATCGGTGTCATCGGAATGCCATACATGGTGAAAAAGCTTGGGCGCAAAAACGTCGTTATCTTTGGCCTGGCACTCATCAGCTGTGAAATGTTCATCACCTTCCTGCCGCCCTGGCCGCTGCTCTTTCTTCTCGTCAGCATCGCAGGGCTTGGCGCCGGATTGGTGGAATCCTGTGTAGGCACGATCATCCTCACCGCTATTAAAGAAAGACAGGCTGTGGCCATGAGCAAGATGGAAGTGGCCTACGGATTAGGTGCGCTGTTCATGCCTCTGCTCTCAGGCTTTCTTATCAACAACCACATGTGGACAATTGCTTTTTTAGTATTAGGGTTATCCAGTTTTGCACTCTTAATCGCATGGAAGCAGATGAGTTTCGGCAGTATTGATCAGCTTCTCATCCGCAAAGAGGTCTCTTCCGATGACACTAAAAAACAAAGCACCGGTTATCGGTCACACGGATTGCTGTTTATTGCCTTGGCGGGTGCTTACTTCTTCTTTTACGGCGGCAGTGAAGTTTCCATTGTACATTTTATCCCCTCCATCTTCGCTGAGAAATGGGATATCCCCAACTCTTTGGCAACGATAACAGTTACTGTGTATTGGACGGGGATGATCATAGGAAGATTATTAACAGGCCCGGTATCAGAAAAGCTGACATATCACCGTTATCTCCGTCTCATAAGCATTGGCGGTCTGGCTGCACTTACTGTATTAGCATTAAGCAAAAACGTATGGTTCGGTTTTGCCCTTTGCTTCTTTTTAGGGCTGTTCATGGCAGGCATGTTTGCAATAGCCCTAATCATCACGAATCATTTTTATCCCGGAAAGACAGAAACGACTACCAGTATTCTGCTCGCTTCAAACGGATTAGGAGGTTCACTCCTTCCGATCGCCGTCGGCTGGAGCTTAGATGAATATCCCGCACAAACTGCGTTCTGGCTGTTTACTGCACTGATGCTCCTTATGCTGCTGATTGTGTTCAGTTTAAGAATGCTCGAAACAATAAAATCAAACAATCTTCAACATCACAACAGCAAAGCAAAATCAATGTAAAAAAAAAAGCTAATGCCTTTGAAAGGCATTAGCTTTATATATCTATGTGATCTTTCATATAAAAAACCCAGTTCATCATGAACTGGGTTAAGAAAGCTTGGCGGCGTCCTACTCTCACAGGGGGAAACCCCCGACTACCATCGGCGCTGAAGAGCTTAACTTCCGTGTTCGGCATGGGAACGGGTGTGACCTCTTCGCTATCGCCACCAAACCATTGAGAGTGTTCTCTCAAAACTAGATAACAGTAAGCATACATTCAAATTGGTTAAGTCCTCGATCGATTAGTATCTGTCAGCTCCA
>NZ_JBXARS010000007.1:0-277542 GCF_058808515.1 Bacillus sp. GW821-FHT11D08 | reverse complement strand
TCTAATTTCGGATAACAATCATCCGTATTCAAACTTGAAGGTGTTTTTATTTGTCTCATCTTATGGGGTCAGTCCCTTCACGCCCGGCTTTTTTTCTTTAATTTTAGCAATGAAATCCTCATATGCTCTCCCTTTATATACAAAAAATCTTTAACCAACTATTGACTCTTACGTTGCGTAATACTTTAGAGTAGCCATTAAGGAGGCGGCAAACGTGATGGGTATGAAAGTAAAAGAAGTAGCTGAACTGATTGGAGTAAGCATACGTACTCTCCATCATTACGATCAAATTGGATTATTGACTCCTCAGGAAACGACCGATTCCGGTTATCGGCTTTATTCAGAAGAGAATCTTGAACAGCTGCAGCAGATACTATTTTTCAAGGAGCTCGATTTCTCCTTAAAAGAGATTAAAGAAATCATTAATAGTCCTTCATTTAACCGAAGGGAGGCATTAATTTTACAAAAGAAAATGTTGATTGAGAAACGGAATAGAGTCGATAAGATGATTGAAACCATCGATAAATCAATCAAACATATGATGGGAGAGATTTGCATGACGAACAAAGAGCGGTTTGAGGGAATGAACTTCAATCATAATCTTTATGAACAAGAAGCTCGCAAACGGTGGGGTGATCAACCTGTCGATAAGGTAAATATTAGATTGAAAAGCATGACTGATGGTGAGCAAAAAGATTTATCTCATAAGTGGACTGCAATGTTCAATAAATTTGCACTCCTTATTAACCAATCTCCCAACTCCCCAGACGTACAAACAGCTATCAAAGAGTGGTTTGATTTTCTCAATGAAAATTTTGGTGAATATTCTTTTGATGCCTTTTACGGATTAGGTCAACTCTATATTGAAGATAAACGCTTCACTAAGAACATCGACCAGTATGGTGAAGGGTTGGCGAAGCTCATGAGTGACGCCATTACAATTTATATAGATCATCAAAAAAAGAGTGGTACCCATTAAAATCATTATCGAGGATACAATTGGGCAATACGAAACGTTATTTTCAATGATTGAAAATAGAGAAGACTATTATCGGTATTCAATGATGAAACCTTTTGAAGATATGTGGAAAAAGATTAATGTTCTCTTAAAGGCAAAGCAGCCTAACGGATATGATGTAATCATGGCTGCAAATATGCTGGGCTATCTGAGCATATTTGATACGGAAACCGGAAGAAAAGCATTAGAGAATCTAAAAGAAATTCAAGCTCTTCAAATTGCATATGGCACTTTAACTCATTGTGTAGAATTTATCCAGCAAAACCACTTAAAAATAAATGCTGATGAAATAAGGTTTGGGATGTATTTGGCCAATCAAAAAAAGCTTGAGTTACATAGAGGGTATTGTGGATTCGGAGGAATTCCGGGATTTATTCAAGTTTCAATATTCCCCAATTCATATAACATACCGAGACTGCCTGCTGTAATCGCACATGAATTCCATCATAATATTCGTTTTTCGTATTTCAATTGGGATTATGGGAACGTAACGGTTGGTGATTACTTAATTATAGAGGGATTGGCAGAATCGTTTGCCAAAGAACTTTACGGAGAAGCTCTGTTAGGTCCCTGGGTTACTTCTTTTGAAAAAGAAGACTTAGAATACTCAAAAGAAATCATCAAAGACTCATTAAATGTGAAAGGATTTGCTGAGGTCAGCAGTTACATGTTTGGCGACACCTTTGCAGCCGAACAAGGTTATCAGCCTGTCGGCTTATCACCGTTTGCAGGTTATGCGGTTGGCTACCAAGCGGTGCAATCCTTCATGAAAGCCAACAATGTGGGGATTAGTGAGGCCACTTTACTTAGCACAGATGAGATACTAAGTAATAGCGGGTTGTTTCTTTAAGATATGAAGATTATTTTATCCCGTATTAACGCGATGAAAGAGGGTTTTCTTTTCCCCTCTTTCCACGCTATAAATGGTCATTCTATTTTTTCCGCAAGAAAACAACCTTCAAATAGTTCCCTTCTTTAAACGCGGGAATCGTTTTGAAATCTTCCGGAAGCGTGTATTCTTCCAAAATGTCGTAACGCTCATTTGTTTCTTTAAAGGCGGTCTCTATAAAGCCTTTAAATTTCTTCATATTGAAGGCGCTGCTGTTTGTCGAAGCGACGATGATGCCGTTTTTTGCGGTGATGGCGATCGTTTCCTTCAGCAGATTTTTATAATCTTTCGCCGCGCTGAACGTCCGTTTTTTTGTGCGGGCGAAAGAAGGCGGATCAAGGATGATGAGGTCAAACTCCAGCCCTTTTTTTGCCGCATAGCCGAAGTATTTGAAAACATCCATGACTTTAATGTCATGCGCCTCATAATCAATTCCGTTGGCGCTGAACTGTTCAATCGTTTTTGCGAGACTGCGGTTGGCGACATCGACGCTGGTCGTTTTATCAGCTCCGCCAAGCGCCGCCGCAACGGAAAATGCCCCCGTATAAGAGAACGTATTCAGCACCCGTCTGCCGTTTGCATACTTGTCCCGAATCGCTTTGCGCACATGACGCTGGTCTAAGAAAATGCCCGTCATCGCCCCGTCGTTTAGATCCACCGCGTATCGGATGCCGTTTTCTTGAACAATGACCGGAAAATCTCCTCTTTCGCCTTTGACAAAATCGTCGTCTTCCACGTATTGCCCGGCCGTATCGAATCGTTTCTTTTCGTAGATCGCTTTATGAGAAAGCTCCAGTCCGTCAATCGCCTCAATCATGCTGTCCTTATAAGCGTAAATGCCTTTACTGTACCATTGAATCAGCAGATAACCGTCATAAAAGTCAATCGTGACGCCGCCGATGCCGTCGCCCTCACCGTTGAACAGCCGGAACGCCGTCGTATCGGGCGCCTTAAACAGATGGGCTCTCGCTTCAGCCGCTTTTTTCAGCTTGTCCAGAAAGAAACGTCCGTCGATCCGTTCATCTCTCTCGCGGGACAGCACCCAGCCGACTCCTTTATTCTGCAAACCGTAATAGCCTTTTCCGATAAACTCACCCTTCTCGGATGTCACATCAAAAAGATCGCCCTCTGTTAAATGAGCAGAGCTTCCGGACAGAGCGTCTTTTTCAATCAGGGGGAATCCTTTTTTCAGCTTTCCGGCAAATGTATCTTTCACTGTAAGTAGCTTCATTGTGCATTCCTCTTTCGTTTTGCTTTCTCTTATCGTACCATAAAACATGATCAACACCGCATTGTCCCGAAAAATTCAAAACAGGGGGAAAACCATGACAGCCAAAAGAATCGACCATACAGGCATTATGGTCAAAGATATTGAAACATCCATCGCCTTTTATCAAGACGTTCTCGGTATGCAGTTAAAGGATCGTATCACTCATACGAACGGCATTATTGAACTTGCCTTTCTCGGCTTTCAGGAAGGGCCGGAGACAGAAATTGAGCTGATCCAGGGCTACAGCAGCGAGCTTCCCGCAGAAGGAAAAGTCCACCACTTCGCTTTATTAACTGAAGATATCGCGGCGGAGTTCACGCATGCGAAGCGTCAGGGCGCCGTATTTATCGATGAAGAAATCACGACGCTTCCGAACGGGTACCGCTACTTTTACATTGAAGGACCTGACGGCGAATGGATTGAATTTTTCCAGCGTTAAAAAAAACGGGCGAAAGCGCCCGTTTTTTTTATGTTTCTTCAGTGACGTTTTGTTCCGCCGCCCGTTCCTCTCTCCATTTTTGAAGATCCCAAATTCGGAAAAACGGATAATAGATGATAAATGTAATCAGGAGATTGATCAGCTGCATGACCGAACCGGAGATTTTCCCGCCCGTCGCTAAATAACCGGAAATCAGCGGCGGCATCGTCCACGGCACGGCGATTCCCGCCGGTTTTGCCACCATCCCCGTGCTCATCCCGATGTACGTCGCCGTAATGGTCAAGAGCGGCGCAATGATAAAGGGCACGATTAACAGCGGATTCATGACGAGCGGCATCCCGAAAATAATCGGTTCGTTAATGTTAAAAATCGCGGGCCCGATGCCGAGACGGCCGAGCTGTTTCATCTGTTTGCTTCTGGAGCGCACAAGCATGGTCAGCACAAGGGCAAGCGTCGCTCCGCTTCCGCCGACATTAATCCATATTTGAAAGAACTGTGTCGTAAAAATGCTCGGCAGCGCTTCTCCCGCCTGAAAAGCCAAACGGTTGGCATCCATCGCCCCGTACCAGATCGGCGACATGACGCCGCCGATAATGGACGCGCCGTGTATGCCGCACGACCAAAGCAGCATTTGCACGAATTCGGCGATAAGACTTCCGCCGAGACTCCCGCCCAGAATAGACAGCGGGGTGCCCAGCAGATCGCCTACGACATTGTGGAGGCTTTTAAAAGGAGTTATTTCAATAAACAGACGGGCCAGCCATACAAGCGTAATAATAATGAAACCGGGGATGAGCGCAACGAACGATTTGCTGACCGCAGGCGGCACTCCGTCAGGCATTTTAATGACGATATTTCTTTGTATGATAAACCGGTACACTTCCGTAGACAGCATTGCAATGATCATCGCGACAAACAGACCTTTGCTTCCGAGCAGCGAAATCGGAATGCCGCCTCCCACCATAATCTCTGTTGCCGAGCCGTCAGGAATAAACGGAATCTGATACGGCGTCGCCAATAAAAAGGCGGCAAGGGCAATGGCTCCCGACGACAGGGCATCCACCTCATAGCTTTCCGCAAGCCGGTAGGCAATCCCAAAGGCGGCGACAAGCGCCATAATGTCAAAGGACGCATTCACGGGATACCCGAGCTTTTCAACCCAATTTTCACCGAAAAGACCAGCCATAAAATCGGCATAACCGGGAATCGGAAGACTCGTCAGAATCAGAAAAACCGATCCGATGATGATAAGCGGCATAGTCAAAATAATGCCGTCCCGCAAAGCTCTTAAGTGCCTTTGGCCGGCGACTTTTCCGGCGACAGGCATGATTTTTTCTTCCATGACCCGATTGAACGTACTCATTTATCAAAAACCCCCTTTTTGAGTTCATTGCGCAGATGTCTTAAAGCATTTTCTCCATCATATTTTGGAAACGCTTACATTTGCATACAGAAATTTTCCTTATCCCTCAGGAAAAAAAGAATTCCGCACTGCCGATATATAAAGAAAAAGGGGGAATTGCAATGTATCACACCCTGAAACCGATAATGGCCGCGGCCTTGTGCGCCGGCCTGTTCTCCGCCGCGGCGCCCGCGCACGCCGAGACGCACGACCGGGACGTTATCGTGGTGTACAAAAATCAAAACGGCAAGGAATCCGCCATAGACAGCGGAGCGGATGTGGAACAGACCTATCAGCATCTCCCGGCAGTCGCCGTGTCAGCCGATTCACAAACGGTGAAAGACCTGAAACAGGACCCTGACATCTTATATGTAGAAGACAATGTATCCTTTCAGGCAGCAGGCGGTTCTGATATCCGCCCGTTATCAGCGGCCCAAAGCAGCAGTTACGCGCTGCCGCAATGGGATATAGAACCGACTCAGGTCAAGCAGGCGTGGGAAGAAGGCTTGACGGGAAAAAAGGTGAAAGTGGCTGTCATTGACAGCGGCATTTACCCTCATGATGACCTTTCCATTGCCGGAGGCTATTCCGCAGTCAGCTATACTTCTTCATACAAAGATGACAACGGACACGGGACGCATGTCGCCGGAATCATTGCGGCAAAACATGACGGATACGGCATTGACGGCATCGCGCCGGATGTCCGGTTATATGCGGTTAAAGCATTAGACAGAAAGGGTGCAGGGGATCTTAAAAGCCTTCTTAAAGCGATCGACTGGTCGATCGCCAATAAAATGGACATCATCAATATGAGCCTCGGAACTAACGCAGACAGCAAAATTCTTCACGACGCCGTAGACAAAGCATACAAAAAAGGAATCGTGATCGTAGCCGCCGCAGGAAACGACGGCAACAAAAAACCCGTCAATTATCCGGGTGCCTACAGCAGCGTAACGGCAGTCTCAGCGTCAACTGAAAAAAACGGGCTCGCGGCTTTTTCCACGACCGGAAAACAAATTGAGTTTGCCGCACCCGGCACCAATATTACGAGCACGTATCTGAATCAAATGTACGCCACGGCTGACGGCACATCTCAAGCCGCGCCGCACGTCACCGGCATGTTCGCGCTGCTCAGGCAGAAATATCCCGAGGAAACAAATACACAGCTCCGGCAGCAGATGCAGCAAAATGTCAAAGATCTGGGCGCTCCCGGACGTGACAGCCGATTTGGGTACGGCCTGGTGCAATATCACGTAAAGCAAAAGAGCTTTGCCGAACGGGCCGTAATAAAAGCGGAAAAGACGAAAAAACAGGCAGATATCAATCAAGCAAAAACGGCGGTCAGCAAGCTGTCCAAGTCAAAGGGAAAAACCGCTCTCGAGGCGCGGATCAATAAAGTTCAGGCGGCAAGAAATGTGACGGACGCAAGAG
The DNA here is from genome assembly GCF_058808515.1 of Bacillus sp. GW821-FHT11D08. Lineage (NCBI taxonomy): Bacteria > Bacillati > Bacillota > Bacilli > Caryophanales > Bacillaceae > Bacillus > Bacillus sp. GW821-FHT11D08. The sequence continues at coordinate 271,093 of NZ_JBXARS010000007.1, read as the reverse complement.
ACAAAGTCCGGACTGCCGAAAAGCAAAAGAAAAAAACCGCCGTCAATGCCGCACAAAGCGCCATCCGCAAATTACCGGCCGGTTCAGAGAAAAAAAGGCTGCAAAAACGGCTGAACACTGTCAACTCAAGCCTTTTGAAAACAGCTGAGGCCAGCGTCAAGCAGGCGGAAAAAAAGACCTCCGAGGCCAGCACCGCAAAAGCCCAAAAAGCAGTCAGCGAAATCCAGCCGGGAAAAGAAAAAACCGCTCTGGAAAAACGGCTTGAGAGGATAAAAGATAAACTCAACCGGCAGCAGGCTAGAGACAAAGTAAAAACGGCTGAAAAAACCAAGACAAAAAAAGCAAAATCAGCGGCGCAAACGGCAGTCAGCCGATTGAAGCCGTCTGCCGAAAAGACCAGCCTGCAAAAACGCGTGCGTGCGATTCGGGTGAAATAGCAAAAAAACGCTTATGAGCCGGATAACGGCTTCACAAGCGTTTCATCACACCTGCCTATTGGTTCATGGCCGGGCGGTCGATCGTGTTCCATTTCGTAAAGGACATATATCGGAAATAATGATCACGATACGGGTGCGAGGTGCCTGTATTCCAAGGCTTGTCGCTGCCGCAGAAATGGACGATGGCCGGTTCGGCACGTGTTTCTCTGTAACGTATACGGTCGATCAGTTCAGGAGGCGTTTTCTCATTCATGATAATATGCGTCTGCGCGTTCCAGCGCGGATGCAGTTCATGCCATTGATCATATAAGATCGCGTTAAGCGCGTCCTGATCATGAAACACGAGAAAATCCTCCGAGCTGTTTTCGTTGATAAAATCAATCACCTTTTCGGAAATATTTTGTTTTCTCCAAGGTTCGAAATCTATAATCATAATGCCGGAATTAAAATACTTGGCAGTTTCGCTGATATTCATTTTTTTCAGCCTTTCATGCTGTCCGGCGTCTTCTACCGCCGCAACTATTGCCGGGGAAATATCCAAATCCCATAAAGCCGAAATATCTTCCATCACAATTGCATCGCAATCAATGTAAATCATCCGTTTTACGGACTCATCCTTTATTAAATCAGGGATGGAAATGCGGTAATAAGCCGCTTTTGTAATGTGGCTGCTTTCGACTGCATGCTTGTATTGATCAGCGTCTACTTCTAAAAATTCAAGCGGCGTCCCGAATGACATCGCGGTCTGTTCAAGCTTGTCCTTGTTTTCGGCAGTAATTCCGCCGTCGATTACATATAATTTCGCATCCCTTGTTTTATCCATATTCATCAATAAAGAAGCGAACATCCCACCCAAATGACGAGCATAATGATCATCGGCACATGATACGATATGCATTGTTTCATTCTTTCCCACTGATATTCATCTCCCTTTTTGTTGTACAAATGTCTTTCCCTTTTTAAAAAAAGTAAACCTCGATCTTACACATTTTTTCTGCGGGAATGTGCTGTTTGCGATTTGATATCTTTTGCATTCTCTGTTCAAATTCAATCAGGATTTCAGCCTGAATCATCGTCAGAATATATCGCGCAGGAAAGCGAAAACACGTAAACATAAAAACAACCAGCCGGACTGCACATAAAAGCGGTCCGGCTGGTTGTGATGGGTCAATCGTTTAATCGACTTCTTTCTTAATCCCAAGCATCTTTTCGTCTAAATAATGGGCGATGTCCGCTGCTTCCTTCAACTCGTCGGTCAGATGCTTTGGGACTTCGTTATTTAATTTGTAATAAATTTTATGTTCAAGACTCGCCCAAAAATCCATGGCGATGGTGCGGATTTGAATTTCCGCCTTCACATATTCCACACGATTCGTCAAATAAACGGGAATTTCAATAATCAAATGCAGGCTGCGGTAGCCGTTCGGCTTCGGATGTTTGATATAATCCTTCACCTTTACGATCTTCAGGTCCTTATGCTGCTTCAAAACCTCAGCGACATTATAAATATCGGAAATAAAGGAACAGATAATCCTGACACCCGCAATATCATGAATATGCTCTTTCATTTCCTGCGTCGTCACATCGCAGCCTTTGCGCATCAGTTTATTGACGATACTCTCAAAACTTTTCACGCGTGATTTTGTATGCTCGATCGGGTTATGCCCGTGAATCAGATTATATTCCTGGCTGATGATAGAAAACTTCGTATCCAGCTCATCTAAAGCGAATTTATAAACTAATAATTCATTTTTCCAATCTTCCATGACCGTTTTCAAATCATCCATATGGGCTGTTGACAAGTCCATTTTTTTCATCTCCTTGCTTTGCTGTCCGTATATAAGACGGATCAGTCCGCGGTCAGGTTCTTTACAAAATCGTGAAGATTATGTCATAAAAAAAAGCAAATGCCGGTTATGGCATTTGCCTTTTCATTTGATCAGCGGAAATAACTGATCAGGAGTCCGATGGAAAGCAGGAATCCGAAAAATGTATTGGTTTGCGCCGTTGATTTCATCGCAATAATCATGTTCATCGGCATTTCGTTTTTCACAAAGCCTTTCACGGCCTGAACGGGTTTCGGCACGCTCAGGAAGACCAGGAACAGCCACGGGCTTGTGTAACCCATGATGACAAGACCGATGATCCAGATGTAAGCGATGGCAAAAGATGCGGCCAGTATCATGACGGCCCCTCTATGCCCCATCAAAATGGCCAGGGTTTTACGTCCGCCCTTTTTATCTTCCTCAATATCACGGATATTGTTGGACAGATTAATGGCTCCGACCAAGATGGCGATCGGGATGGAAATCAAAATGCTCTGTTCATTAATTCTGCCTGTCTGAATGAAGAAAGAAATAAGGACAAATACAGAGCCCATGCAAATGCCGGAGAACAGTTCCCCGAACGGTGTATACGCAATCGGCAACGGGCCGCCCGTATACAGATAGCCGATCAGCATGCCGGCAAGGCCGATAGCCGCAAGCCACCAGCTGCTGCTCATGCAGATATAAACACCGAGCACGAGGGCAATCGCATAAGAGCCGAGCGCCAGCTGCAGAATTGTTTTCGGCTTCATGCCGTGACGGACGATCGCTCCGCCGATACCGACGGAATCCTCCGTATCTAAACCGCGTTTAAAATCGTAATATTCATTGAATAAGTTCGTGGCGATCTGGATCCAAAGGCAGGAAAACAGCATGGCCAAAAACAGCAGGAAATCAACCTTTACGTAAAACATCGCCAATACGGTGCCGAGAAGTACGGGCACAAACGATGCCGTCAATGTATGAGGGCGGGTTAGCTGCCACAAAATGCGGCCCATGCTTTCTTTCTCGGGCGTCTTTTGGCCGCCCCCCATATTGTTTTGATTCATTTTCCTCTTCCTTTCTATTAAAAGGCTTTCACAGTCAGCCGATAACAGTAGTGTTGAATTGGGGTTTTCACGTTTTCTGCTACCTTATCTATCATAATAATTTCTTCCTCATTTCACAAGATGCGGCGCTTTATCGGCTATCCTGCCGGAAACGGCTTTTCGCCCTTCTCCATTGGGGTTCGGCACAAGCCTGCTTAAGAAAAAGCCGCCAAAATTTTTTTACCTCGTTTATATTTACGATAAGTTAAAAATCCCGCCTGAACAGCGCCTTTTTAGTATGATCATTTGCCAATTTATACATGCGTGTTTTCCATCCTTTTGTTTCTCATTCATTTTTAAGGAAATTTTAAGCTTAGGATATTAGACATATTTTGAAACTTTTTGTTAATCTAATCGTCATATACTGGTGTAATTATTGAATACGCGGGGAAGGAATTTTGAATATGATGCAAAAATTAAAACGTGCTTATGAAAATACATTGATCAAATGGACGTTTCATACGGGCTTTTATTTTCTGATATTAGTATTGCTCTTTTGGATGTATGGATTTCATACAGCGAATACCGGCACTTATATTTACAACGATTTCTAATCGGGGAGGATAACTATGAAACTACTTGATGCTATAAAAACATACGCAGACGCCAAGCCGCAGGCCGAAGCGTTTCGTTCCTTAGATCATTCCCTCACTTACGGGGAATTATGGGATTTGTCGGAGCGGGTTGCGTCCGGCATTCAAAAACATACAGCTGACGGTTCGAAAGCGCCTGTCCTGGTTTACGGACATATGGAGCCGAATATGATCGTTTCTTTCTTAGGAAGCGTCAAAGCGGGCCGCCCTTACATCCCTGTCGATGTTTCCATTCCGGCGGAGCGGATCGTCAAAATCATTGAAAGCTCAGGCGCAGAGCTGCTTATCAGCGTATCGGGCGATGCAGTCGATACGGGAAGCAATCTGATTAAAACCGTTACGCCCGAAGAGCTTGCAGCTGACGGAGATGCAGACCTCAGCCGTGAGAACTGGGTAAAAGAGCTGGACACGTTTTACATTATTTACACGTCCGGCAGCACGGGAAATCCGAAGGGCGTGCAGATATCGGCTGATAACCTGCAAAGCTTTACTGACTGGATCTGCAGGGATTTTCCTGTGGGCGAGGGTAAGACTTTCTTAAACCAAGCTCCGTTTTCTTTTGATTTATCTGTCATGGACATTTTCCCGTCGCTTCAAACGGGAGGTACGCTGCACTGCGTAACGAAAGACAAAATCAATAAACCGAAAGTACTATTTGAAGAGCTGGAGAAATCCAAACTGAACGTCTGGACATCGACGCCGTCTTTCGTCCAAATGTGTCTGATGGACCCCGGCTTTACGCAGGAGCTCCTGCCTGAGGCAGAAGTATTTATGTTTTGCGGAGAAGCGCTTCCGGCTGCCGTGGCACAGGAGCTGTTAAACCGTTTTCCGAAGGCCCGCGTATTCAATACATACGGCCCGACTGAAACAACGGTTGCCGTCACCTCCGTTGAAATTACGCAGCAGATCATCGATGAAAATGAATCCCTGCCCGTCGGTTTTGCAAAACCCGATATGGATATCTTCATCATGGATGAAAACGGGAATAAGCTTCCGGACGGAGAAAAAGGGGAAATCATCATCGCGGGCCCGAGCGTAAGCAAAGGCTATCTCGGAGAACCTTCTCTGACGGAAAAAGCGTTTTTCCCGATCGACGGCCAGTGGGCATATCACACGGGTGATGCCGGTTATGTTCAGGATGGTCAGATTTTCTGCCAAGGACGCCTTGATTTCCAGATTAAGCTTCACGGCTACCGCATGGAGCTGGAGGAAATCGAAGTACATGTAAGGCAGTCTCAATATGTGCGCACGGCGGTTGTCATCCCGTATCAGCCTAACGGACCTGTCGAATATTTAATTGCCGCCATCGTGCCTGAAAAACATGATTTTGAAAAAGAATTCCAGCTGACAAGCGCCATTAAGAAAGAACTGGCCGCTTCGCTTCCGGCCTACATGATTCCGAGAAAATTCATTTATCAGGATCACATTCAAATGACTGCGAACGGAAAAATCGACCGTAAACGCATTGGCGAAGAGGTTCTTGTATGACGCCTTACAGCTCGTTTTTCTTCTTTATCTTACTTGGAATCCTTCTTTTGCCGACGATTATTTTAGGGCTGAACGGCAAGAGATTCCAAGGATACAACATGTTTATATCCATCATCGTATTGGCTTTGATTTTCGCGCATGATCTGCACGGCGTGATCGCACTATGTATCTTTACACTGTGGCAGGTGCTTTTAATCAGGGGTTATCTCGCTTACAGACTGAAAGCCAACAGCGGCTTTGTCTTCAGTATGGCCGTGATCGCGTCCATTTTACCCCTGTTTTTATCTAAATTATGGCCGTTTTTCTTTCCGCCGGCGCCTCATCACCCGGTTCATAACCTGATCAGTTTCTTAGGAATTTCTTATTTGACATTTAAAGGCGTCCAGCTGATCATGGAAACGAGAGACGGACTGATTAAAGAAAAAATGCCGCTTCACCGCCTTTTGTACTTTATTATGTTTTTCCCGACCATTTCTTCCGGTCCGATCGACAGATACCGCAGATTTGCCAAGGACGAACAGAAAGTATGGACAAAGGGAGAATACGCTGATTTACTGTATACCGGCATTCATAAAATTTTTATCGGTTTCTTATACAAATTCATTATCGGATATGCGATTAACACGTATTTCATTATGAATCTGTCTCATATCACCCACAGCAAACTGTGGGGTAATGTGCTGTACATGTACGGATACAGCTTGTACCTGTTTTTTGATTTTGCGGGTTACACGATGTTTGCCGTCGGTGTAAGCTATATCATGGGTATCAAATCTCCGGAAAACTTTAATAAGCCGTTTATCAGCAAAAACATTAAAGACTTCTGGAACCGCTGGCACATGTCCTTATCCTTCTGGTTCAGAGACTACGTATTTATGCGCTTTGTTTTCTGGATGACAAAGAAAAAATGGATAAAGAACCGGATGGCCGTCTCGAACATCGGGTATTTCCTGCTGTTCATGCTGATGGGCGTCTGGCACGGACTCGCTCTGCAATATATTGTATACGGCCTGTACCACGCCGTATTAATGACCGGGTATAACTTTTTTGAGAAATGGAATAAGAAATACAAGTGGCTGCCCGCCAATCGTTTTACGGCCTTTTTAGCCATCGTCATCACATTCCATTTCGTATGTTTCGGATTTTATATTTTCTCAGGAAAACCATTTCATCACTAAAGGAGATTGAAAACACATGGAATTTAAACAGGAAGTATTAGACGTATTAGCTGAAGTTTGTCAGGAGGACGCTGTGAAAGAAAATCCTGATATTGAAATCTTTGAAGAAGGACTGCTTGATTCTTTCGGAACTGTAGAACTGCTGGTCGCCATCGAAAACCGCTTCGGCATTACAGTGCCGATCACTGAATTTGACCGTGACGAGTGGAATACGCCAAACAACATTGTAAACAAACTGACTGAGTTGAAGTAAATGAAAAAGCGTTTCTTTGGACCAATTATTTTAGCGTTCGTCCTGTTTGTCGGAGCTATCGCAGTTCCGGCTTCATGGCTTACGCGCTTCATTCCTGAAAAACGTGTCGAAGAGTCGGCGGCAGCCTTAAATCCGAATATGTTCCAGGGGCTCTATCTTCAAAACAAAATGTTCGAAGACTCGAAGTATCTGCCGATTTTCGGTTCTTCCGAGCTTTCAAGACTGGATGAGTTTCACCCGTCCAACTATTTCCAAGTGAACAACCAAGGCTTTACGCCTTATCTTGTCGGAAAAGGCGGGGACCAATCCTTGATACACGCCGTGAACTTTGCGGCGCATTATCAGCAGCTGAAAGGCAAAAAGCTGGTATTCATTGTTTCTCCGCAATGGTTTATCAAAAAAGGTTCTGATGAACAGCACTTTGCGCCGAATTTTTCATCACTTCAGGCATTGGATTTAGCATTTAATAACCAGATTGATCCCGCGGTCAAAAAGAACATGATGAAGCGCATGCTCCGTTTTAAAGTCGTTCAGCATGATGCCGTCCTTTCTGAATTGTACAAGGGAATGGTCAACGGACAATCATGGAAAGTGAAAGCGGTCATGCCGGCCGCCAAAGCTTATTATTCTCTGCTTGAGAAAAAAGATCTTTATTATTCAATGGGAGAAAACAAGGGCCCTGAACGGACGATCTCTGAAAACCTGAAAGGAAAATCGTGGTCAGAGTTAAAAACAGCCGCCGCTCAATTAGGAGAACGGAGCTCCAAGTCCAATCCTTTCTATATCGATGACGCTTCTTATAAAAAGATTAAGAAGAAAGTAAAGAGAGTGAAAGGAATCAACAAAGGAAGAACATACGCCAAATCAGTCGAATATCACGACTTTGAGGATATGCTGGACATTCTGAAAGATGCCGGCGCTGAACCGATGTTCGTGGTTATTCCGGTCAACGGAAAATGGTATGACTACACCGGCTTCCCGAAAAAAGGCCGGACTGATTACTACAAAAAAGTCACTAAGCAAATTAAAGCGAAGGGCTTTCAGGTTGCCGACTTATCCGGGCACGAATATGATCCGTACTTTATGAAAGACACCATCCATATCGCCTGGAAGGGCTGGGTGTACGTCGATAAAGCAATGGAGCAGTTTTACAAAACCGGCAAGGTGACGGTTCACTGAGCACGGTGATGACAGAATACGTAAAAACGAACACGCAGGGGGCATTCTCTCCCCTGCTTTTTATGTGATTTGATTTTTTCACAAATTTGAGGAAAACTATTGCGAATATTTGTTGAAGGTATACAATAGAATATAAATTATTTTCAAATAAGTTTGACAATAACACCAATAGGGAGACAGAACAATATGAAACAAGACATTCGTGTTGAATTGACTTCAGCCAAAAAACCGAAACCGGACCCCCATGACCTTGCGTTCGGCAGAATTTTCACCGACCATATGTTTGTTATGGATTACGACGCCGATCAAGGCTGGTATGATCCGAGAATTATCCCTTATCAGTCCATCTCAATGGATCCTGCGGCCATGGTTTATCATTACGGCCAAACCGTTTTTGAAGGGCTTAAAGCGTATGTAACGAAGGATCAGGAAGTGCTTCTGTTCAGACCGGAGAAAAATATGGACCGCCTGAACCAGTCAAATGACCGCCTTTGCATCCCGCTCATTGATGAAGAGCTTGTTCTTGAAGGCCTGAAACAGCTCGTAGCCATCGACAAAGACTGGATTCCGAAAGCGGAAGGCACTTCCCTTTATATCCGTCCGTTTATCATTGCGACTGAGCCTTTCCTCGGTGTAGCGGCATCCCATACGTACAAGCTGTTTATCATTCTTTCCCCGGTCGGCTCTTATTACAAAGAAGGCATTAAACCGGTAAAAATCGCCGTGGAAAACGAATTCGTGCGCGCCGTCAAAGGCGGCACCGGAAACGCGAAAACCGCCGGCAACTATGCATCAAGCCTGAAGGCGCAGCAGGTTGCGGAAGAGAAGGGATTTTCCCAGGTTTTATGGCTTGACGGCATTGAGAAAAAATACATCGAAGAAGTCGGCAGCATGAACATCTTCTTCAAAATCAGCGGCGAAATCGTGACGCCGGAGCTGAACGGAAGCATTCTTGAAGGAATTACGAGAAATTCCGTCATCACCCTTCTCAAACATTGGGGACTGACTGTGTCTGAGCGGAAGATTTCGATCGATGAAATCATCCAGGCGCATCGTGACGGCCGATTGGAAGAAACATTCGGAACCGGTACGGCTGCGGTCATTTCTCCGGTCGGCGAACTGATCTGGAATGATGAAAGTCTTGTCATCGGCAGCGGTGAAACCGGAGAGATCTCGAAGAAATTGTATGATACCATTACAGGCATTCAAAAAGGCGCGGAAGCCGACGTGTTCGGCTGGACGACGGAAGTCGCCTCACTAAGCGAATCAAAATAAGCAAAAAACCCGGAATCGAATCCGGGTTTTTTTACTGCTCTTATGCTTCAATCGACTTAAAGAAATGAGGCAGATGTTCTTTGTGGGCCTCAAGCATTTCATCCAGAATGGCCTTTGCCACGGAGTCTGACGGGACGAGAGGGTTGATCGTCATCGCAAGTAGCGCCGTTTGATAATCTCCCGTGACGGCTGCTTCAGCGGCGACGCGCTCAAATGATTTGATTTGCTGGACGAGTCCGCGGACAGACACCGGCAGATCACCGACGGCGATCGGTTTCGGACCGTCTTTCGTCATAACACAGTTTACTTCGACCGCTGAGTCATTCGGAATGCTGGCGATCGCGCCGTTGTTTATCGTATTGACGGGCTGGATATCATGTTTGTCGTTATAGATGGAGCTGATCAGGTTGCAGGCCGCGTCACTGTAGTACGCTCCGCCCCGTTTTTCAAGCTGCGGCGGTTTAATGGCGAGATTCGGATCTTTGTACAGTTCGAACAGTTCTTTCTCAACCTTCTGTACGACCTCGGCGCGTGTGCCCTCCGTCTGTGACGCTTCTATTTCATGCTCGAGCATTTCTTTCGTTTTGAAATAATAGCGGTGGTAGCCGCAAGGAATCAGATCGAGCGCCTTCAGGAATTCAGGCTCCCATTCCGCCCCTGAAATATTTTTCATCGTCATGGCGTTTTCCGGGTCTCCCATGGCTTCAATGACTTGATCTTTCACGCTGACGCCGTCTAAGAAAACATCTAATCCGAAGACCATATGATTCAGCCCGGCAAATTGCACTTCGATCCGGCTGACATCCACGTCCAATGCTTTTGCGACGCCCATTTTAATGCCGATCGGCACATTGCAGAGGCCGACGACTTTTGTGAGATTCGAGTAGCGGAGCAAGGCCTCGGTAACCATGCCGGCAGGGTTTGTGAAATTCACGAGCCATGCATTCGGACAAAGCTCTTCGATGTCTTTCGCGATTTCCAGAATAACCGGGATGGTGCGCAGCCCTTTGAATAAACCGCCCGGACCGTTTGTCTCCTGGCCGATTACGCCGTATTTTAACGGAATCCGTTCATCTTTGGCGCGGGCCTCAAGAAGGCCGACGCGGAATTGAGTCGTTACGAAATCCGCATCCTTCAAGGCTTCTCTCCGGTCAAGCGTCAGGTGAATCTCTATCGGAACACCCGCTTTTTCGACCATGCGTTTTGCAAGCGTGCCGACGATATTGAGTTTTTTCTCGCCTTCGGGAATGTCGACGAGCCATAATTCTCTGACAGGCAGTTCCTCATAGCGTTTAATGATGCCTTCCACAAGCTCCGGTGTATAGCTTGAGCCTCCGCCGATCGTTACAATTTTAATTCCTTTTGTCATATTTTCGCTCCCCCTTGCAGACTCACTTTTTCGTAAATCTCAACTAACTCAGCGGCCAAGTCTTTCACGGTCATGGCATTCATTAAATGATCTTGCGCGTGCACCATTAAAAGCGTCATGTCTGTTTTTTCTCCGCCGGCTTCATTTTGGATCAGTTCTGTCTGATAATGATGGGCTTCGGTCAGTTCCTTTGCGGCTTCCTGAAGCTTTTCTTCCGCCATGGCTCTGTCCCCCCGCTTTGCGGCGGCAATGGCTTCCATTGATGCGCTTCTGCCGTTGCCGCCATGCAGGATGATCTGAAAAATGGTCTGTTCCATTTTTTCATTCATGTGTTTCACTCCCTTTCTCTACAGCACGGCTTTTTCGTCTCCCTGTACGGCTGGCGCCTGCGATTGTTCAAGTTCGTTTTCTTCTTTCAGCTTTTGCGAATCCCACATTCTGAAGAACGGATAGTACACGATAAAGGCTGTGATGATGTTAATCGCCTGCATGACAGCCCCTGATATTTTTCCGCCCGTGGCAAGATAGCCGGAGAAAATCGGCGGCATCGTCCATGGGACGGCAATGCCGGCAGGTTTGGCGACGAGGCCAGTGCTCATGCCGATATAGGTAAGGACCAGTGTGACAAGCGGTGTGATAATGAACGGAATGAGAAGCATCGGGTTCATGACGATCGGCATTCCGAAAATAATCGGCTCATTAATATTAAAGACGGCCGGCCCGATGGCGAGTTTCCCAAGCTGCTTCATCTGCTTGCTTCGCGAACGGAGAAACATGGTGACCACGAGCGCCAGTGTCGCGCCGCTTCCGCCGATGTTGATCCAGATTTCAAAAAACTGCTGGGTGAAAATATTCGGAAGCGCATCGCCCGCCTGAAACGCAATCCGGTTGGCATCCATCGCTCCGAACCAGATCGGCGCCATGACGCCGCCGACTATGTTCGCCCCGTGTAATCCGCACGCCCACAAGAGCATTTGAACCGCTTCGGCTATCAGGCTTCCGCCGAGACTTCCCCCAAGAATCGAGAGCGGTGTACCCAGTACAACGCTTACAATGTTATGAAGGCTTTCAAACGGTGTCGCTTCGACAATTAAACGCGCGCCCCAGATCAGAAAGATGACGGCAAAGCCGGGAATTAAAGCGATAAACGATTTGCTGACCGCAGGAGGCACGCCGTCCGGCATTTTGAAGACGAAATTCCGCTGGATGATCAGGCGGTAAATTTCCGTCGACAGCATGGCGATGATCATCGCGACAAACAGCCCTTTGCTTCCCATGAGAGACAGCGGGATGCCGCCGCCGACCATGATTTCCTCTTTGGCGCCGGAAGGCAGAAACGGAACTTTGTACGGCGTTGCCAAGAGAAACGCCGCCAAAGATATCGCACCGGCCGATAATGCATCCACCCCGTATTTTTCGGCCAGGCGGTAGGCGATTCCGAAAGCGGCGACAAGACCCATGATTTCAAAGGTCGCATCAACCGGATATTGCAGTTTTTGAGACCAGGCGCTTCCGAACGTCTTTGCCATGAAATCCGCATATCCCGGAATCGGCAGGTTGCCGATGATCAGAAAAAATGAACCGATGATAATAAGCGGCATGGTGAGGATGATCCCGTCACGCAATGCTTGCAGATGCCGCTGGGAGGCAATTTTTCCGGCAATGGGCATGACTTTCTCTTCTAAAAACTGGTTCACCTTATTCACACGGCCCGCCCCTTTCTACGATGCGTTTCCGAGCTGTTCCGCTGATTTCAGAACCTCCGCTCCGTTGCATGTGCCGTAATGGACGGTATTGATGACTTCAACCGGCACTCCTTTTGATTCACCCAATTTTTTCAGCTGCGGAAGCAAATAACGGACTTGAGGCCCAAGCAGCAATACGTCCGCTTTATCAATATGCTGGTTGACTGAATCGCCTGACACCGCCCAGATTTTATATTCTTTTCCTTGTTCCTGCGCGCTTTTTTCCATCTTGGTGACGAGTAAGCTTGTTGACATCCCTGCTGCACAAACGAGTAATATATTCATGTAAAAGACCTCCTGAAAGTTTGATATTTTGTATGTCTCGATGTTAGTACCATCATATTATGAAATCGCTTTCATAACTACTCAGGCTTTTTCCGCTGTTAACGGAAAAAAGGTGTATCCCGGTCTTTCTCTGATCGTTTGTCTCTGAATACTCGTAAAACCTCCTGATAGGTTGTGCATTTTAAGAGACGGCTTACCGCGGCCGGATCATCTAACATGCCGCCGAGCCATTTGTACATATGCTGGAGGTCGGCTTTGCTTTCTTTCTCGACGCAGAGCAGGCAGACAAATTGGACACGCTTATCCGCCCAGTCAATCGGCTTCTTCAGCGTGCATACCGCCCAAAACGTCGTGTCTGTCTGCGGAACGAGCGGGTGCGGAATCGCCGTAAGATTGCCGAAACTCGTAGGAGAAATCGTTTCCCTTTCAAAAATAGAATCGGTCAGAGAATCAGAAGCGAGGCCGGCTTCTGCAACCTGCTGTCCGAGAAAACGGATGACATCCTCCTTCGTCTCCAGATCCTGCTGCAAAAATACCAGCTCCGGTTTCAGAAAGTTCAATTGTTCCCGCTTTTCTTCCAGCATGGCGTCGATTTTTGTAAAATCCCCGCCGCCCAACAGCGTATGAACCTTTAATACGGGAACGGGCAGGTCTTTTTTGATCGGAACTGTGCTGACCACAAAATCAATCGACTCAAAGGAAAGCTGGTCAAGGCTGCAGTAATCAGCCGTTCCGACGATTTCAAGACGCTTTGCGAACCGGGAACGGAGCTTTTCTCTTAAAAGCTGTGCGCTGCCGGCGCCGGACGCACAGACAATCAAGCAGCGTTTAGGCGGCCGTTCCGTCTTTCTCCTTTCAATGGCGGCTCCGAAATGAAGCGCCAAATATCCGATCTCATTCTCATGAATATCAATGCCGGTTTGCTCCTTGATCACGATTCCCGCAATCACTCCCGCTTCAAATGCGAGCGGATAATTTTCCTTTATGGCGGAGAGCATCGGGTTTCTCAGGTTCATTCCGTACCGGTTTCGGTTAATCGCCGGCTTGATGTGGAGCGCAAGACCCGCTTTCAGCTCATTGTCGTCCGTGATTCCGAGCTTCAGCTCCCGCTCAATGGCTTCAATCATGGCCTCCGTCAAACGGCTGGTTTCCCCGTCTATCAGCCTTGTAAGCTCTTTTCCTTCCAGTTGTGACTGGGTCATGCGCTTTGTCCCGAGCAGGTGAATGGCGATATAGGCGGTTTCCTGTTCGGGAAAGGTGACCGAAAGCGCCGATTCAAGCTCTTTTACGATGGCTTCCGCTGACTGATATTCTGTTTCAAGCTTAATATCATGAAGATCTTCCGGAATGAGAGATACATAGTTTTCTGTCCGGATTCGTTTGCAGGCAATGGCGATATGGATGATGAGATTGTTCAGGCCGAAGAAAGAAAGCGGGATCTTATGGTTTCGAACCTGCTTCATAATGGCTGTGCGGATCACATGAATGTCGTCTTTCGGCAGAATACCGGCCTTTTCACTCAGGAGATCAGGCTCAGGCTCGCGGTCGTCCACTAAGTATTCCGCCATACAATAACGGAGGCGGAGCTCTTCGCCGCGCAGCTTAAAGCCGTAGTTCGGCCTTGTTTCCAAAATGATGTCATAGGGGCGGAGCCGTTTTTTGACTTCTTTTAAATCAGATTGAAGTGTGGATTTACTGATGAACAGTTCTTCCGCCAAGTCATCCAGCTTGAGGTAGCCGTCGGCCAGAAGCATTCTTTTCATAAGGTAATCTATCCGTTCATCGGGAAAAATCGGCACGGTGCTGTTCTGCTGGAAATTGTCCTGAAGCCAGTTTTTAAACGGCTGCTCATTCCGGATCAGCAGCTTATAGCCGCTCCCTCTGACAGATTGAATGGATGCGCCGTGTTTTTCTACAATGGTTTGCAGTTCCTTTATGTCATTGCGGACCGTCCGCGTCGTTACCTTTACATTTGCAGCGATGACTGAGCTTGTAACCGGTGTTTCAGCAGCTAAAAGCAAGCGCAAAAGTTCACGAAGCCGCCCATGAAGCATGAGAAAAACCTCCTATCAGATCAGATGCAGACGTGAAAAATGGGCAAAAAGAATGAGGAAGGGGTAAATGTATGTAAATTCTATAATGGGGAGGATTTCAAGTCAATGCGGCAATCCGATGCCAAGCCCGTAAAAAAACAGCCGGATCAGCCGGCTGTTCGGGATGCGGACATGCGGTTCCGCTTAGATGCCTTCCGTTCTTTTATGATTTTTCTGATGATCGGATAGATGACGGGCGCCCATTTGATAATCGTTTTGAAAAATTTTTTCAATGTCTGAATCCCCTTTCTTTTACCTTGTCTTTCCCCTGTTATCAGCGTTTATAAACATGGTCAGCGTGAGACATACCGGTTCCCTGTCACCCAATAGCGCCACGGATAATCCCGGGCTTCTCCGCTGTTGTCAATCCCGATTCTCGGGCCTGTTGATATATGCTCAGGCGTAAAGCCCTCCGTAATATACAGCGGCGGTTCCGTGATCATGCCGCCGTAGTCGTTCATTGAAATGCCCATCGCCTTCGTCAGTTTTCCCGGGCCGTTTGTCCACTCTCTCGGGGGTCTGCCCGGTCTCCTGCTCTCCATCAGGAACTGTCCTTCATGAGGCTCCGCCGCCCTGATTAACACGGCCTGCGGAATGCCGATGTCCGCGGCGACGACGTTCATTAATGTATGAGTGTGCATGACGTATGTATAAATGCGGCCCGCCTCATGGAACATAATTTCCGTCCGTTTCGTGCGCCGGTTGCCGAAGCTGTGCGCCGCCCGGTCTTCCGCTCCCATATAAGCTTCCGTTTCCACGATAAAACCTGAAGCCGTTCCCTCATCCGTCTCTTTCACCAAAAGACAGCCGAGCAATAAAGGGGCAAGCTCCACTGACGGTCTCTGGTAAAATTCAATCGGCAAAGGCTTTCGTTCTCCCGCCATTTGCCTCCCTCCTTTCTGAATATAGCGATTTCCTCTTTCACGTTTTTCACTTCTTTTTTAAAATATAAACATGAGAGAAAAAAAGGACATTATTGTTGAACGCTCTATTGCGTTTTGAAAATCGGCTCGGTATAATATGATGGTTCAAATGAAAATGATTCTCATGTTCAATAAATACCCGACAATGATCATAAAAGTAGGTGAATTGATTTTTGAGCGATTCTGTCAGGTCCGCAAACCGTCTGATCAGCATCTTAAAAAACGGGGTTTTCTTCCTGATCGCGGTGATCGGGCTGCTTGTATCTATTTTTTTCGCCGTCTCATTCGGCGCGAAAGACATTACTTTACATACGGTTTGGTCGGCTGTTGCTGATTACAATCCGAATATAACGGGCCAGCAGATCATTCATGAATTGCGTCTTCCGAGGGTGCTCGGGGCGGCCGTTACAGGAGCCGCTTTTGCCGCAGCCGGCGCCCTCATGCAGGGAATCACGAGAAACCCGCTTGCCGATTCGGGTGTCTTAGGCGTAAACGCGGGCGCCATGTTTGTTGTTGCGCTCAGTTTTGCTTTTTTCCCTCATTTATCATACGCCCTGCTGATGGTGATGTCATTTTTGGGAGCACTGGCAAGCACCGGCTTGATTTTCTTTATCAGTGCGGCGGGAAAAGGCAGCATGACACCTTTAAAAGTAACGCTTGCCGGGGCGGTCGTGGCCGCTCTTTTACATTCACTCAGTACCGGTGTGGCGATTTATTACGATTTAAGCCAGGATTTGGCCTTCTGGTACGCCGGCGGGGTGTCAGGGATCAAGTGGGCTCATTTACAAGTCCTTGTTCCCGTGATTGCGGTCTTCATCATTCTCGCGACATTCATGGGCCGGTCCGTCACCCTCCTCTCAATGGGAAATGACGTGGCGGCGAATTTAGGGGTGAACACGGCTCTGACGCGTGCCGCCGGATTAATGATAGCCGTCGTTCTTGCCGGTGTGTCTGTTTCTGCTGCCGGCGCGATCGGCTTCGTCGGGCTGGTCATCCCCCATATCGCGCGAAAGATCGTCGGCGTTACGTACAGGCTGATTATTCCGATGTCCGCGTTACTCGGCGCGATTCTTTTGATTTTGGCCGACTTGGCCTCACGCACGGTCAGTCCCCCGAGAGAATTGGCGATAGGCATCATGGTCGCACTTGTCGGTGTCCCTTTCTTTCTTTATATTGCCCGCAAGGAAGGGAGAGACTTATAAATGAAAGTGCAGAAAGAAACAAAAAAAGCGGCGGCGGCAGGACTCATTCTGCTGGTCATCGCCGTTTGCATTATTCTGATCGGGCTGCATACGGGCTCATTCCGGCTTTCTCCTCTCACGGTGGGAAAAACGCTGTTCGGATACGGCACGTTTCAAAGCACAACCGTTTTATTCGATTACCGGCTTCCCCGGATTCTGGTGACGATGCTGGCCGGCATCGGTTTAGGAGTGTCGGGCGCTATTTTGCAGGGTGTATCCCGAAATCCGCTTGCCGATCCGGGCATTCTCGGACTGCATGCCGGCGCTTCCTTCGGTTTGATGATGTATATCACATTCTTTCATTCCCTGGAGGCGCAAGCGTCGATGTTCATCCCGCTGTTTACGTTTGCGGGCGGAACACTCGCCGCCCTGCTGATCGTAGTGCTTACGTACGACAGGCTGAACGGTTTTTTAACGATCCGCATGCTGTTAGTCGGGATCGCCGTTTCCGCGGGCTTCAGCGCCGTTACATTGTTTATGTCGCTGCGACTGAATGAAGAAACTTATACATTCGCTTCCCGCTGGCTGGTGGGAAACGTCTGGGGCAGGGATTGGATTCACGTGTGGTCGCTATTGCCCTGGATCGGCATTCTCGCACCGCTTGCATGGCTTAACGCCCGCTCTTTGAATATTTTAATGCTCGGTGACCAGGCAGCCGCGGGGCTCGGCGCACACGTGCAGAGAAAAAGGATCATGCTGATCGCCATAGCGGTCGGCTTGTCCTGCGCGAGCGTCGCGATGGCCGGGGGAATCGGCTTTATCGGCTTTGCCGCCCCTCACTTGGCAAGACGGCTCGTCGGCACCATGCATCAGCATATTATCCCGATTGCGGGATTAATCGGACTCGTCATTCTTGTCGCGGCAGACACCATCGGCCGGTCTTTGTTTCAGCCGAACGCCATTCCGGCCGGCGTGGTTGCGGCAGCCATCGGCGCGCCGTATTTTCTCTATCTCGTCATGAAAATCAAATCATAAAACAAGGAGTATTCCCATGAAAAAAATAATTGCGCTCGTCAGTTTCATGTGTATTTTCTTATTGGCTGCCTGCCAATCTGATTCAACACAGCCGGAGTCAAAAAAGAAATCCGGCGATCATAAAATCGCTTCGATGTCCATTCACCTGACAAATGATCTGCTGGCTCTCGGCGTTACACCGGCCGGTTCCGTCGTGGGCGGAGAATTAAAAGATTTTCTCCCTCATGTGAAAAATCAGCTGAAAGACACGAAAAAACTCGGACCTGCCTCAGACCCGGATATGGAAGCTTTACTTGAGCTGAATCCAGACAACATTTATCTTGATAAAGAATTTGCGGGAAAAGATGTGTCAAAATACAAGAAAATCGGAAACACACACGTTTTCGACCTTGATAAAGGCACATGGCGCGATCATTTAAAAGACATCGGAAAAATCGTCAACCGTGAAAAAGAAGCGAAAACATTTATTCAAGATTACGAAGATGAAACAAAACAAGTCAGATCCATGATGAATAAGGAATTAGGGAAAAACGCCAAAGTCATGGCGATCCGCGTGAACGCAAAAGAGCTTCGCGTCTTCAGCACACGCCGTCCGATGGGACCGATTCTGTTTGACGATCTGAAGCTGAAACCGGCTGACGGCATTAAAGAAATGAACACCTCCCGCCCTTATGAAGTCATTTCTCAAGAAGTGCTGCCTGATTACAACGCAGATGCGATTTTCGTCGTCGTTAACAGAGACGACAAGTCACAGCAAGCCTATAAAGAATTGCAAAAAAGCGCTGTATGGAAAGGGCTGAAGGCCGTGAAAGCAAACCACGTCTATAAAATTGCCGATCAGCCTTGGCTTGATTATTCAGCACTGGGAAATAAATTAGCAATGGATGAAGCGAAAAAACTGTTCCAAAAATAAACATGAGCCGGTTTTGCAAAAAGTGCAAGGCCGGCTTTTTTATATTGTCGTTTACTTATATAAACATCTGCTTATATAATAGTGTAAAAAAGGAGTGAGCGCATGGAACGGAGGCATCATGCTTTAAGTTCCGAAGGGATCAGCCAGTGCCTCAAACTTCTAAGCGACCCGACGAGGCTTTTGATGCTGAAGCTTCTAAAGGATAAGGAATATTGTGTCTGCGAGCTGACAGCTATTTTTCATATAAGTCAGCCCGGCATCAGCCAGCACTTGCAGAAATTAAAGAACGCCGGCCTTGTGCGGGAAAGACGCGAGGGTCAGTGGCGGTACTATGCCATTCATCCGTCCGGTCCGGAATACGCGCTGGTTTGCTCGATTCTGCAGCAGATAGATGAAAAGGACGAAGTTTTACAGACATTGCGGCAAAAAGAAGTCACTGTTACATGCCGGTAAGGGGGATATATTCTTGGGAGTTGCGGTTTTATCAGCGCTGATTTTTGTGCTGACACTTGTGTTTGTCATATGGCAGCCGAAACATGTATCAATCGGCTGGTCTGCCTGCGGCGGGGCGGTCCTCGCTTTGATCGCCGGAGCAGTCAGCCTGCACGATATCGCGGAAGTGACGGGAATCGTCTGGAATGCGACACTTGCCTTTATCGCCATTATTATCATTTCATTAATTCTTGACAGTATCGGTTTTTTTGAGTGGGCCGCGCTGCATATGGCCATGGCGGCCAAAGGCAGCGGGCTGCGGATGTTTCTCTATGTGTCGGTCTTAGGGGCTGTTGTCTCCGCCCTGTTTGCCAATGACGGAGCGGCGCTCATTTTGACCCCGATCGTACTGGCGATGGTGCGGGCTTTGAATTTACCTGAAAAGCTGGTTTTTCCTTTTATTATCGCCGGAGGATTCATCGCCGACACCACCTCGCTTCCGCTCGTTGTAAGCAATTTGGTCAATATTGTATCCGCCGATTACTTTCATATCGGATACATTGAATATGCATCACGCATGCTGGTGCCCAACCTTTTTTCTCTGGCGGCAAGCATTTTGGTGCTGTATCTCTATTTCAGAAAAAACATTCCGAAACGGTATGACACCGGTCTTGTGAAACATCCGGCATCCGCGATTAAGGATGAACGCCTTTTCCGGTTATCGTGGGCTGTGCTGGCCGTTTTATTGATCGGATATTTCGTCAGCGAACTGCTGTCGATACCCGTTTCCTTCGTTGCCGGCTCCATCGCGGTCATTTTTCTCATTCTGGCGCAGCGAAGCCCCGCCGTCCCTGCGAAACAAGTCATCAAGGACGCCCCGTGGGCCATCGTGTTTTTTTCTGTCGGCATGTATGTTGTCGTGTACGGCTTGCGGAATGCCGGACTGACGGATCTTCTTTCTCAGCTTATTCAGAAAGCGGCGGATCACGGATTGTTTGCGGGCACACTCGGAATGGGTTTTATCGCTGCGATCCTCTCCTCCGTTATGAATAACCTGCCGACGGTGATGATTGACGCCATAGCCATCAGCGGAACGGACACTCACGGGCTGATGAGAGAAGCATTGATTTACGCGAATGTTATCGGTTCTGACCTCGGGCCGAAGATCACGCCGATCGGGTCGCTGGCGACGTTGTTATGGCTCCACGTGCTGAGCCGGAAAAACGTGAAAATTTCCTGGGGAATGTATTTCAAGACAGGTCTGATATTAACCATTCCGACGTTATTCATCACCTTGATCGGACTTTATTTATGGCTGTTATGGCTCGCTTGAGATGAAAAACCTTTTAAGTTGAATCTTAAAAGGTTTTTTTGTGTCAAAAATCCGAAAAGTAAAACTTTATATTTTAAAAGTATAGACATTTAATTTCAAAAGATTATAATATTCATGAAAACGTTTTAACTTTATGAAAGAAGGGATTCCTCATGAAAAGAATTTTATTAGCCTGCAGCTCAGGCATGTCCACCAGCCTTCTTGTTACGAAAATGCAGAATTACGCCCGCTCCATCGGTGAGGAAGCCGAGATTTGGGCAGTCGGACAGGATAAAGCAAAAGAAGCGATGAAAGATGCAGACGTCGTACTGATCGGCCCGCAGATGAGTTTTTTAAAAGGTGAGCTTCAAAAAGAGGCGGACCCGCTTCACATCACCGTTGATGTGATTGATATGATGGCATACGGCATGGGAGACGGCAAAAAAGCATACGAACAGGCCGTTGCCTTGATTGAGAACAAATAAAGGAGGCGATAAGCATGGAAACGTACACGGATGAACAGATCAGTTTTCAGCTGATTCTTCACAGCGGCAATGCCCGCAGCAATATTATTCAATCGATACGCGCATATAAAGACGGCCGGACAGATGAGTCAGACACCTTTCTGACAAAGGCTGAAGAAGAACTGGGGAAAGCGCACGACATCCATTTTCAGATGATTCAAAAAGAAGCCGGCGGCGCCAAAACGGATGTCTCTCTGCTTTTTATGCATGCTGAAGATCACTTAATGTCAGCGCTTTCAATGAAAGAGCTCGTCAAAGAAATGCTCGACTTATTTCAATCAAAGAATTTATAAAAAGCCGGGGGTGAAGACGTGTTTGAGAAAATCAGCCAATTCCTTGTTCCGATCGCGGGCAAATTAAACAATAACCGCTACTTGCAAGTCTTACGGGATGCTTTTATGCTGGCGTTTCCGCTGACCATTTTCGGTTCGGTGTTCGTCGTGCTGACGAACCTGCCGTTTTTAAACAAAATCATGAGCAGCTCCGCCCTGTCTGTCTTTCAATCCGGATTTGGCGGCGCTTCGACGGCGACGATGGGGATTATGTCCATTTTTGTCGTCTTCGGGATTGGCTATTACCTTTCCAAAAGCTACGAAGTGGAGGCCGTATTCGGCGGAGCGATCGCATTGGTTTCTTTTCTGCTGCTCACCCCGTTCGTTTCAGAGCCGGAAACGGGCAAAGCGGTCGCAGGCGTCATTCCGGTTGACCGGCTTGGAGCAAAAGGGATGTTTCTCGGCATGATGACCGCATTTTTGTCAGGTGAAATCTACAGAAGAATCGTTCAGAGAAACTTAACGATTAAGATGCCTGCCGGTGTTCCTCCGGCTGTTGCTAAATCGTTCGCCGCATTGATTCCGGCTTTTATCACGCTTACCGTCTTCCTCTTGATCAATGCGGCTGTCACCCAGATCTTTCACACCAATCTGCATGATGTCATTTATCATACGGTTCAAGCCCCGCTTGTCGGACTTGGAAACGGCATCATTCCTACATTAATCGCTGTTTTCTTTATTCAGATTTTATGGTTTTTCGGACTTCACGGACAAATCATTATCAATTCCGTGATGGACCCGATTTGGAATACATTACAGGTCGAAAATTTAGCTGCGTATACAGCGGGAAAAGAGATTCCCCATATTATTTCTAAGCCGTTTATGGAGATTTACACCGTCGGAATGGGCGGAACCGGAATGACATTGGCCATAGTGATCGCCATCTTGCTTTTTATGAAAAGCAAACAGATGAAACAGATATCCAAACTCGGTCTCGCGCCGGGCATCTTCAACGTCAATGAGCCGGTTATTTTCGGTTTGCCGATCGTGATGAACCCGATCATTATCATTCCGTGGGTCATCGCGCCGATGGTTGTCACCCTTGTCACCTACCTGGCCATGTCGGCGGGGATCGTGCCCCCTCCTACCGGCGTGACCGTGCCTTGGACCGTCCCCCTTTTCATTAACGGGATTATGGCGACCAATTCCGTCATGGGCGGCATTATGCAGCTGGTCAACCTCTGTATTGTGTTTGTCATCTGGTTCCCGTTTCTTAAAGCACTGGACAAATTAAACATGGCAAAGGAAAAAGAAGCTGAGACCGAGCAGCATGCCCGGGATGACAGCATGAGTATGTAATCAAAATCGCAGTAAGGGAGAGAAATCAATTGACTGAATCAAATATTCAATATCGTTTTCCGGAAGGATTCTGGTGGGGGTCTTCCGCCTCCGCCACCCAAACAGAAGGCGCCGCTGACAAAGACGGAAAAAGCCAAAACATATGGGATTACTGGTATGAAAAAGAGCCGAGCCGTTTTTTTAACGGCGTCGGCCCCGGCGACACGTCACGTTTTTACGATCAATACAAGGAGGATATCCGGCTGATGAAAGAAATCGGCCATAACTCCTTCCGGCTGTCTATTTCCTGGTCAAGATTGATTCCGGACGGAACTGGCGAGGTCAATCAGAAAGCGGTCGCGTTTTATCAGGACGTCATCGATGAAATGCTTGCCCATCGCATTGAGCCGTTTGTCAATTTGTTTCACTTTGACATGCCGCTCGCCCTTCAGCGTAAGGGGGGCTGGGTCAGCCGGAACACCGTTGACGCGTTTGAACATTACGCCAAAACCTGCTTTTCGCTATTCGGTGACAAGGTGAAAAAATGGTTCACTCACAACGAGCCGATTGTGCCGATTGAAGGCGGCTATTTATATGATTTTCATTACCCGAATCACGTTAATTTTCAAGAAGCGGTGCAGGCCGGCTTCCATACCCTGCTGTCGAATGCAAGGGCTGTCAAAGCCTACAGAGAATTGAAACAGGATGGACAAATCGGAATCATTCTGAATCTGACGCCTTCTTATCCGAGAAGCTCACACCCTGAAGATGTCAAAGCGTCCCGGATTGCCGACGCCTTTTTCAACCGCTCATTTTTAGATCCCGCCGTAAAGGGCGAATTTCCTGAGGAGCTTGTCGAGATTCTCAAGGCGGAAGGCTTTCTGCCGCATTATGAGAAAGAAGATCTCCGCCTCATTCAGGAGCATACGGTCGACCTCTTAGGCGTGAACTACTACCAGCCGAGGCGCGTCAAGGCAAAAGAACATGTTCCGAATCCGCATGCCCCTTTCCTGCCTGAGCGTTTCTTCGACCCGTATGTCATGCCCGGCCGGAAAATGAACCCTCACCGCGGGTGGGAAATTTACGAAAAAGGAATCTACGACATTCTCACCAATCTCAGAGAACATTACGGAAATATCGAGTGTTTTATTTCCGAGAACGGCATGGGAGTTGAAGGCGAGGAACGCTTCCGCGATGAAAACGGCATCATTCAGGATGATTACAGGATTGAATTTATCCAGGAACATCTCAAATGGGTGCATCGGGCCATCGGAGAAGGTTCAAATGTAAAAGGCTATCACCTGTGGACTTTCATGGACAACTGGTCTTGGACAAATGCTTATAAAAACCGCTACGGCTTTGTATCTGTCAATCTGGAAAACGGGGGCGAACGGACCGTCAAAAAAAGCGGCCGCTGGTTCAAAGCCGTTTCCGATCAAAACGGATTTTAACAGATGAGGAGGGACGGCCATGCTTGGAGGTATTGAAGCCGGCGGCACGAAATTTGTCTGTGCCGCCGGACAAAGAGACGGCACCATTCTGGACAGAGTAGAGTTTCCGACGGGAGAACCGGATGACACACTCAGACAGGTCATCCGTTACTTTAAAGATTTCCCGATAGAAGCCATCGGCATCGGGTCGTTCGGACCGATTGATATCCGTCCTGACAGTCAAACATACGGGTGCATCACCGCGACGCCGAAGACAGCCTGGCGGAACTGCCCTATTCTTCAAACGATCAAAAGCGCTCTGGATATTCCCGCAGGCTTCACCACCGACGTTAATGCGGCGGCGCTCGGAGAAGCTTCTTTCGGCGCGGCCAAAAACGCGGACAGCTGCCTCTATTTGACGGTCGGCACAGGCATCGGCGCGGGCGCCATCATGAACGGCAGATTTGTTCAAGGGCTGTCTCATCCTGAAATGGGCCACATTTATGTCAGAAGACATCCGGACGACGGCTACAAAGGCAATTGCCCATACCATACAGATTGTCTGGAAGGTCTCGCGGCAGGCCCCGCCATTGAGAAACGCTGGGGGAAAAAAGCATTTTTGCTCACGGATCAGCAGGAAGTGTGGGAGCTTGAGGGCTATTATATTGCCGAAGCGCTTGTGCAGTATATACTCATTCTTTCGCCGGAAAAGATCATTCTCGGCGGAGGCGTCATGAAGCAGCGGCAGCTGTTCTCTTCTATCCGTCAGCACGTGAAAAAGCGGCTGAATCAATATATTGATCTGCCCGACATTGAACACTTCATCGTTCCCCCTCAATTAGGGATTCACTCCGGCGCGGCCGGTTCGCTCGTATTGGCGGAGCGCGCATTAAAGGCGGCAAACCGGGAGGCGGAAAAATGACGAAACTCTTATTTTTGGAACCGGTTTTTAAAGAAAGATTATGGGGCGGGACGAAGCTGCGCGATACATTCGGGTATGAGATTCCTTCTGAGCGGACGGGAGAGTGCTGGGCGATTTCAGCTCATCCGCACGGCACATCCATTGTGCGGAACGGGCCTTTTTCCGGAACATCATTACAGCGTCTCTGGAGTGAACACCCTGACCTGTTCGGACATCCGAAAGAAGAGGCTTTTCCCCTGCTCACAAAAATTCTTGACGCAAATATGGACTTATCCGTACAGGTTCATCCGGATGACGCATATGCACATCGGCATGAAAACGGAGAACTCGGAAAAACGGAATGCTGGTACGTGTTGGACTGCAAAAAAGACGCGGAGCTCATTTTAGGGCATCGCGCCCAAACGAGAGAAGGCTTCGTTCGGCTCATTGAACAAAACGAGTGGGATCACCTGCTCCGCCGTATCCCCATTAAGCCCGGCGACTTTTTCTATGTCCCGAGCGGCACACTGCACGCTTTATGTGAAGGTACGCTCGTTCTTGAAATCCAGCAAAGCTCTGATGCCACCTACCGGCTTTACGACTATGACCGGACGGATGGGAACGGGAATAAACGCGAGCTTCATCTTCAGAAAGCAATTGACGTAACAGACATTCCCCATACCGATGAAAATGTAAAAAGCACAAAGCATCGGATCGGAGATGCTCTTATTACGATACTCGCCGAAACACCTTTCTTTTCAGTTTATCAATGGGATGTGAGCGGGAAAGCATCATTCCCCGCACCCGGCCGGTATTTACTCGCAAGCGTCATGAAAGGACGCGGAGAACTGGATGGATGTCCCATTCACAAAGGCGATCACTTTATCGTGCCGGCGGATTCCGGAGATTTTGTTATAGAAGGAGATTGTGAGGTTATCGTTTCACATCCTTCATCATCTTAAAAATCAGGAGGTCTTTTATATGCTCAAAAAGTTAGCAGTCTGCCTGTCTATCGTTTTATTACTCTTAGGAGCCGCCAGTCCGATATCGGCTCACACCGTTTATCCCGTCAACCCAAATGCCCAGCAGACGACAAAAGATATCATGAACTGGCTGGCGCACCTGCCCAACCGTTCAGAAAACAGGGTCATGTCCGGGGCGTTCGGCGGGTACAGCGATGTCACTTTTTCAATGACAGAGGAAAACCGCTTGAAAAACGCGACGGGACAGTCTCCCGCCATCTACGGCTGTGACTATGGGAGAGGATGGCTTGAAACAGCGGATATCACCGATTCTATCGATTACAGCTGCAACAGCAGCTTAATCTCATACTGGAAAAGCGGCGGCCTCCCTCAGGTCAGCCTGCATCTCGCAAATCCGGCTTTTCCATCCGGAAACTATAAAACAGCCATCTCAAACAGCCAGTACAAAAACATCCTGGACCCTTCAACTGTTGAAGGAAAACGGCTTGAGGCGCTGCTCAGCAAAATCGCCGACGGCCTTACTCAGCTGAAAAATCAAGGCGTCACCGTTCTGTTCAGACCGCTGCATGAAATGAACGGCGAGTGGTTCTGGTGGGGGCTGACAGGCTACAACCAAAAAGACACGGAAAGAATCTCGCTGTACAAAGAGCTTTACAAGAAGATATACCGCTATATGACAGAGACAAGAGGGTTGGATAACCTTTTGTGGGTGTATTCGCCGGATGCCAACAGAGACTTTAAGACAGACTTTTACCCAGGCTCATCTTATGTGGATATTACCGGTCTGGACGCTTACTTCACTGATCCGTATGAGATATCAGGCTATGATGAAATGCTGTCTCTGAAAAAACCGTTTGCCTTTGCCGAAACCGGTCCGTCCGGTAATATCGGAAGCTTTGATTATGCTGCTTTTATCAAGGCGATCAGGCAAAAATACCCCGAGACCACGTACTTTTTGACATGGGATGAACAATTAAGTCCGGCGGCCAATCAAGGCGCGCAAAGCCTTTATCAAAACAGCTGGACGCTGAACAAGGGCGAAATATGGAACGGCGGGTCCTTGACGCCGATCGCGGAATAACCGCTTCTTTTGAAAATCGGTTTTAAATTACGGCTCTGCTGGGCATATTGTTACCGTTCAAAAAGGAGGGTTCAACAATGGAAAATAACAAAAACAGCGAAGAAACGCTTTCCAGTAAGACGACCGGTAAAGGCGAGTCAGAAGACACGCTGACAAACCGGCAGGGCCATCCGGTCACTGACAACCAGAATGTCAGGACAGTCGGCAATAGAGGACCGACGACATTGGAGAATTATGATTTTTTGGAGAAAATCAGCCACTTTGACCGCGAACGGATTCCCGAGCGCGTCGTTCACGCGCGCGGCGCCGGCGCACACGGATACTTTGAGGCGTACGGAAGTTTTGGAGACGAGGAGATTTCTACATACACAAGAGCGAAAGTGTTTCAAAAGAAAGGAATGAAAACTCCGGCGTTTGTACGGTTTTCTACCGTCAACCACGGAAAGCATTCCCCGGAAACATTGCGTGATCCCCGGGGGTTTGCCGTTAAGCTTTATACCGAAGACGGCAACTGGGATCTGGTCGGCAACAACTTGAAAATCTTTTTTATCCGTGATCCGCTGAAGTTCCCGGATCTTGTGCACGCATTTCAGCCTGATCCCGTTACGAACATTCAGGACGGCGAGCGTATTTTCGACTTCATTTCCCAATCACCGGAAGCGACTCATATGATCACATTCTTGTTTTCGCCGTGGGGCATCCCGGCCAACTACCGGCAGATGCAGGGCTCAGGCGTCCATGCCTACAAATGGGTCAATGAAGAAGGAAAAGCCGTGCTCGTCAAATATCACTTTGAACCGAAACAGGGCATCCGCAACCTGACACAGAAGGAAGCGGAAGAGATTCAGGGGAAAAACTTTAACCATGCGACACAGGATTTGTATGAAGCGATTGAAAAAGGCGATTACCCTGAATGGGAAGTGTATGCGCAAATCATGACTGATGACGAACACCCCGAGCTGGATTTTGATCCGCTTGATCCGACCAAGCTGTGGTATAAAGACGATTTCCCTTGGAAGCCGATCGGTAAATTGGTTCTGAACAAAAACCCGGAAAACTACCATGCCGAGGTGGAACAAGCGTCATTCGGAACAGGCGTGCTTGTGGACGGCCTTGATTTTTCGGATGACAAATTACTTCAGGGGCGGACATTCTCCTATTCAGATACCCAGCGGTACCGCGTCGGCGCAAACTACCTGCAGCTTCCGATCAACTCGCCGAAAAAGCATGTCGCCACCAACCAGGAAGGCGGGCAAATGCAGTATCGGGTCGATCGGGCAGAAGGACAAAACCCGCACGTCAACTATGAGCCGTCCATTATGGGAGGACTCAACGAAGCAAAGCAGGATGGGAAAGACCATACACCTCATGTCGAAGGCGATGTGAAGCGGGAAGCGATCGACCGGTCGAATAACTTCGGCCAGGCCGGAGAAACATACCGCAGATTTTCGGAATTTGAACGGAACGAATTGATCACAAACTTGGTCAATACGCTTTCTGCATGTCGCAAAGACATTCAGGATCAAATGATTGAGAATTTCACAAAAGCAGATCCGGACTACGGAAAACGTGTGGCGGAAGGGCTGAAAAAAGCCGCCGAAAGCAACAGCGGCGGGCCGATCGGCACTACTGATACAGCACAAGCCGCAAAACAGGCTGAACAGGAAAGCCATCCGTCTGATCCGTATTAAATAAAAAAACAGGACAATCGCGTCCTGTTTTTTTTGAGCTAATTCAGCTCCTGTATATTCTGCTCCGCCGCGGCCGCAAATACTTTCGGCTCCGGACGGTCAAGATCTTCATGGAATAAACTTACTTTGTGAATCTGCCGGTTGTCGTACAGATGAAAGTAGTAGTTCCCGGTGTCACAGCACATGACCGACGTATACTGCGTATAATCAATTTCATTCTCCTCTGTGATCACCGCGCCTTTTGGAATATTCACATTGGACAGCACGTGAAAAGCGGCCGTAACGCCATCCGTTTCATGAGCAGCAGGCTCTAAATGCTCTTTCAGATAAGCGGCTCTGATGAATCGGGATGGCGGCGTGTAATCACCGGGAAGCCCGATCGTTCCAGATCCTTGGCCGAAAGCGGTTAATGTCATTCCGCCCAATGTTTTGCTTTCTGACTGCTGCGGCCTGATTCCGATATAATGGCGCAGATTGGTCACATGCCAAGGAAATTCCGGACTGTTGGTCATCACTCCGGGTTTGTTGTCATATACTTTCATTCCCTCCGGTGTCGGCTCGATGACAATGCAGCCGCCCGTGCGGTCTGATAAAATCCAATGAAGAGGCAGCACCGTATCCAATAACATTAACTTCTTCTCTACAATCGTCAGCATTGAGAGCTTTTCCTTTATGTCTTCAAGAGATTCACAGTTTGATAAGGCCCAGGTGACAAACTCATGAGGAGCAATGTGACAGGTGCCCTCCCGTTCCGCTTTCTCGTATCCCGCAAAGCCCGGAAAATACAACGTCGCACACGACAGCCCTTTTTCATTTACGCCGTCGGCAAACAGAACATTGCCGAGATTTCTCCCCATGCCGATAAATGCGTATTTCGTCTTATGCATCCTGCCGTCAGCTTCGCTTTTCCAGCTGTACTGACGAGGATAAAGCACGATGTCCGTACCGAGCTGAAATGCAAAATCCATCGTTCGCGCCAATAGGTGATTACCGTCTGTCGTTTTCAATGTAAGACTTGTACACATATCATCAATCCCCTTTTCATTAATGAAATTTACACAAAGTAAACTATTCTTTCAGCTTAACGAATAATGGCTCCATTCGTCAAAAGATTGACACATTTCTCCTTAATACATATTAGTCCGTAAGCATATCCATGCCTTTTAAACCCTGGCAAATCGTTTTGGCGGCAGTGTTTGTTCCGTTTTTCAAAAAACCCTTTGACGGCTGTCAGCGAGGCTTTACAATGTTTTTCCTGCATGCTGGAATTTGTAAACGACAGGTCAATCTGTTAAGCTATGTCTTTATGTTAAAGAAGAACATACGGAGGAGATTATCTATTGAAAGTAGAAAGGCGAACGATTGAACATATTCCGCATGACGAAAGACACGGAAAGGCTAAAGATTTATTCCCCGTCTGGTTCGGGGCTAATATGCATATTACGACGTTAGTCACAGGCACACTGCCCGTTACAATGGGACTCGATCTCTTTTGGAGTATCGCCGCCATTATTATCGGGACCTTTATCGGCGCAATCTTTATGGCGTCTCATTCCGCACAAGGACCTCAGCTCGGAATTCCGCAAATGATTCAAAGCCGCGCGCAATTCGGCGTGATCGGAGCGATTCTGCCCCTCTTTTTGGTCATGTTTATCTACCTGGGCTTCTTTGCGAGCAGTACGATTCTCGCAGCCGGTACACTGAGCAGCTTTGTACCGATTCCGGCTTCATGGTGTATTATCGGCTTAAGCGCCATCTGTTTTTTACTCACGATCTACGGTCATGATCTGATTCACAAAATGCAGAAAATCCTCTCTTGGACCTCCTTTGCCGTTTTTTTTGCTGCAACGATTCTTATTTTTCAACTGCCGATTCCTTCAGGAAGCTGGGTGCCCGGCTCATTAGATCTGCCTGTTTTTCTAGTGGCGGTCAGCGCGGTGGCCACATGGCAGCTGGCATACGCGCCATATGTCGCAGATTATTCCCGTTATCTGCCGGTCAAAACACCGGCATCGCATACCTTTTGGTACAGCTACGCAGGTACGTCAGTCAGTTCCATCTGGATGATGCTTCTCGGCGCCATTTTGACGACGGCGCTCCCGGAATTTACCGCTAATGCGGGAAATGAGATTGTCCGATTGTTCGGTCCGTTTTCCTTTATTATGCTGATCATCGTCCTGTTCGGGCAAATGGCGATCAACGTCTTTAATTTATACGGAGCCTTTATGTCAACGACGACTACCTTAGAGCCGTTTTTAAAACTGAAGGTGACGCCGAAAACGAGAGTGGTAATGATTCTTTGTGTGACGGCAGCAGGTACTGTATTAAGTCTCTTGGGCCAAAGCAATTTCATGGAACTGTTTTTAAATTTCATCTTTTTCATCAGTTATTTCTTAATTCCATGGACGGCGATCAACCTCGTGGATTACTATTTTATCCGACGCGGAAAATACCACGTCAAATCGATGTTTGATGTCAACGGGCAATACGGCAGGGTCAATTGGATTACAGCGGCCGCCTTCGTTTTGTCGATTATATTAGAAATCCCATTCATCAATACATCCTTTTACATCGGGCCGCTCGCTGAAATATTCGGCGGAGGCGACATTGCCTGGGTCATCGGCCTGGCCGTTCCGTCGCTGCTGTATTATGTCCTGATGAAATCAAGGGTAAAACAACAAGAGGCGCCTTCTCTATGAAGACGCCTTTTCTTTATTCATATTCCTTCCATACACGCGGCAGCAGTTCAGAAAGTTCGTGCGCCAATAAGGTATGGGCGGAGCGCTCTTTCGTCCATACCTCCGCACATTCACCGTGAAGGCGGACGGCGTTCAATACGGCATGCTTCGGGTCTTGATGACAGCACAGCATGCCGAGAATCATTCCCGTCAGCGTGTCGCCGGTCCCGCCTTTTGCAAGCGCGCCGTTTCCGGTTGTATTCCTGCGGCATTCCCCGTCGGGAAAAGCGATAATGGTTTCGTTTCCTTTCAAGACAATCGTGACGTGAAGCCGCTCCGCCCATTCTGCGGCATATCCCGCTCTGTTCTGCTGAATCTCTTGAATCGGAAGGCCTGTCATTCTGGAAAATTCGCCGGGATGAGGCGTCAAGATCACGGGGGCTTTCCTCTTTGGATAGGTTCTTTTCGTAATGGCGCCCGCGTCCAGTATGACGGGATAATCGGCAGAAAGCAGCTGATCAGCCGCCTGCTGCACTTCGTCTGTTTGAGGAAGGCCCGGCCCGATGGCAGCGGCCCGGATGGTTTCCCCGGGCTGGCCCGCCGCGGCTTTTTTCCAGCCGTCACGCCAGTACGTCGCTTCCGGCAGCACCGGGACGATAAGCGGGATGACGCCTGCCGATGTACCGATGACGAGCTTGCCGACACCGCTTCTCATCGCGCCCAATCCGGCCAGAAGGGCGGCTCCCGGCATGTCTTCGCTGCCGGCCAGCAATAACGCCGTCCCGAACGTCCCCTTATGGCTGTCTGCCTCCCGCTTCGGCAGCGTATCTTTCACATCCTGTTCCGTCCAATCCATTATATTCATCTCTGTACCTCCTCTTCTGTCTCCTATTTATATTCCAAACAAGAAGAGATTTTAAACCGCACAAAAAAACAGCCGCTCGTTTGCGGCTGTTTATGTTCTGACCGGAACATCAAGACGGTAAAGCTTCCGGTACCGTTCGTTTTCTGCAAGAAGCTCTTGATGGGTTCCTTCCATTTCTGCTTTTCCATTTTCTAAAAAGACGATTTTATCAGCTGTTTCCACACCCGCTAAATGGTGTGTAATCCAGAGGATCGTTTTCTCTTTAAAGACATCAAAAATCGTATCAAGCAATTCGCGTTCCGTGACCGCATCAAGGCCGACCGTCGGTTCATCAAGGATAATGACCGGCGTGTCTTGGAGCAGAATACGGGCAAGCGCGATCCGCTGCCGTTCCCCGCCTGAGAAACGAATCCCCGTCTCCTGCACGGACGTTTCATATCCGTCAGGCAGTGATTCAATATAATCATGCAGCTTCACTTGCCGAGCCGCACGCTTAACATCTTCATCACTCGCCTTGCCGTTTCCGAGCCGGATATTGTTCATAATGCTCGTGTTAAAGAGATGAGGTTTCTGATTCAAAACGGCCACCGCTGAGGAAATCTGCTCCTGCACGGCCGCAGTTTCTATCCCGTTCAGCATCACTTTGCCCGAATCGGGAACTAAGGCGCCTTCAATTAAAGCGAGAGAGGTCGACTTACCGGAGCCGCTCCTGCCGAGCAGCGCCATTTTTTCACCTTGGCGGAGAGTGAAGGAAAAACGGTCAAGCACATGACTGTGCTGATCATAAGAAAACGTCACGTTATCAAATGTAAGTGTCACATCCGATACATCCAGTTTCTCATCCGTCTGCTTCACCTCACGACTTCGCAGCTCCGGAGCCGCCTGACTCATTCTTTTGATGGAATCCTGATAAGAAGGCACTTCCGTCAGCGCATCCGAAAGGGGCAGAAACGCCTCCGTCAATGGAAATACGACAAGCACAAAGGCCGCGATCATCGTGTTGGCAATGCTGCCGTCCGCATACTGACCCGCCGTCCAGAACAGCATGATCAATATGAAGCCGCCGACAAGGCATTGCGCGGCGAGATCACGCCATCTCGTAAACCGCTGACGTTTGCTTTCAAGATCAAACCATGCCTTCTCTTTCTCTTCATAAGAGGAAATAAAGGCCGCCTGGCGTCCCGAGAACATCCAGTCGCTCACGCCGAGCACGGCATCTGTAAGCCGGCTGTAGAGCGTATTCCGGCCGCTTTTCAGCCTCATGTTTTTCGCTCTCGTCACAAGAAGCGACACAACCGGAAACAATACAACCAATATAAACAGATAAATCGCCGCAAAAGCGGCAAACGGCCAGGAAAAAAAGCCGAGTCCGATAACGGATGCCGCATACAGCAGCAAAGCGGAAACCGCAGGGAAAATCGTTTTTAAAAACGCATCCTGCAAATGCTCAATATCCTCAGCCAAAATGCCGAGCATGTCGCCCGTCCGAAAACGAGATGAAAGCATGAGCGAGGCCGGCTCCAGCATATTGTAAAGCCGCACCCTCATGTCGGACACGATTTTCAAAATGATATGGTGCCCCGTCAGACGCTCGGCGTACCGTGAGACTGAACGGGCAATCCCGAAGGTCCGCACGGCTACAATCGGAACGTACACCAGCAGGATATTCTCAGGCCTAGCCGCCGACTTAGAGATCAAAAAACCGGAAGTGAACATGAGAAAGGCCGCCGAAAAAATCGTCACCGCGCCTAAAAAAATCACAAGAACAAACAAACGGGCATTTTGCTTCATATACGGCAGAATCCATTCTTCTTTTCTCATGTTCTTTCCCCCAGTTGCGCCTTTACAAGTTTGGCGTATACGCCTTGTTTCGCCATCAATTCGTCGTGGGTGCCGATTTCCGCCACCGCGCCGTCATCAAGCACGATAATTTCGTCCATCTCAAGCATCCAGTGAAGACGGTGAGTGGCCAGAAAAACAAGTTTGTTTTCAAACAGGTCTTTCATCGTTTCTTTTATTTCATATTCTGTTTCAATATCAAGGTGAGCGGTCGGCTCATCCAACAGGAGAATCGGCCGGTTTCCTAAGAAGGCTCTGGCCAGCGCGACACGCTGAGCCTGCCCTCCGCTGAGCGCCCGTCCGCCCTCGCCGATCCGGCCGTCAAGACCGCCGGGCAGATCACGGATCAGTTCGGAAAGACCCGCCGATCTAGCGGCGCGCGCCGTTTCCTCACGCGAAGCATCAGGATGATAAAACCGGATATTATTCAAAAGCGTGTCATCAAAAATATACGGGTGCTGCGGAATATAAAGCAGCTGCTTCTGCCAGCCGTCCGACTGCAGATGCGAGCGGGATTCACCGTTTACCTTGATCTCACCGGACGCAGGCTCTAAAAAGCCACCCAGCACATCAATGAGTGTCGATTTTCCCGCACCGCTTTCCCCGATAATCCCGATTTTCTTCTTCCCTTTGAAGGACAGATGAAATTCAGACATCGATTCTCGGACGGACAAACGTGCAAGCTGTAATTCATCCCCGTCAGTCCACGTATCAAGTTCGAGCGGCTTTTCTTCTTTAAAACCGGGCTGCTCCAAAATCGCTTGAATGGTTTTCCCCGCCTCCTGCCCGTTTAACGTTGCGTGGTAATCATTTCCCACTTCGCGGACCGGGAGAAAATATTCAGGCGCGAGAATGAGCGCGGTCAGTGCCGGTCCGAGCAGAATTTGTCCGTCTATCAGCCGCAAGCCGAGAAACACCGCCACTGTCGCCACCGACAGCATCGTAAAAAAATCCAGGGCGAATGATGATAAAAACGCGACCCGGAGCGTGCTCATCGTCGCCTTGCGGTATCTCTCACTGACATGAAAGATGTTTTTACTGTGTGATTTGCTTAATCCTAAAAACCGCAATGTCTCCAGTCCGCGGAGCGAATCCACGAAATGATTGGAAAGCGTCTGATAGGACTTCCATTGGCGATCGGCTTTTTTCTGTGCGACAAGTCCGAGCAGAATCATAAATACAATCAAAATCGGAAGCGCAAGAATCAGAATCAATGCCGATGTTTTATCCTGAAAAAACACGTAAATGACAACGGCAGCCGGCACAATCGCCATGCTGACCATTTTCGGCAGAAACAGCTCTAAATAACGGCGGAACTGGCTGATGCCTTCCATCGCCAGCGTCACCATCCGGCCTGTCCCCTCTTTTTTCGCAAAGCGGGGGCCGAGACGGAACAATTGCTCAAGAAATCTTTTTCTTAAGTCCGCGCCGGTTTGCGCGGCATATTGGTACACGATTTTCTGCCGGACCGCTGTCACCGCATGCCGGACCAAAAACGCAAGCAGGAAAAAGCCGATAACCGGATAAAGAGAAGCAATCCGCTTCCCGTTAAATAATCCGGTTACCGCCTGGCTCAGCCATTCCGCCTGCAAGATGATGGCGGCCGTTTGTATAATCGTTAATCCCGTAATGATCGCAAGAATCCGCTTCATTCCTTTATAAAGAAACAGGTCTTTTCCCATTAATAAGTCATAGGCTCCTTATGGCTGACGCGTTTCCGGAAGACATAATAGCTCCAGATCTGACTGCCGATGACAAACGGCAGCAGAGTCAGTGCGGCAATTGTCATGACCTTAAGTGAATAATCACCGGAAGACGCGTTAGCTACTGTTAAGTCATACGCGCTTTTCAGCGAGCTGACCATGACGCGCGGGAACAGAGAGATAAAAATCATCGCAACTGTCAAAGCAAGACCCGCGCCGGTCATACCGAATGCCCAGCCGTCTTTTTTCTTGCTCATGAACACAACGGCAAGAACGTTGCAGATGACAATTAGCACGAATACCGGAATCGTGATGTTTGCCCGGCGTGTAAACATATCCGTATCGTATGCAGACATCGCAAAGAAAGCAAGTACAACAAGAAAGATAACACCGATTACACGTTTTGCCATTTTTCTCGCACGCTCTTGTAAATCACCGATCGTGCGCAGTGTGACAAACATTAAACCGTGCAGGAATGAAAGAAGGGTGACGGCTGCTCCGCCAAGAACGGAATACACGTTCACAATATCTGAAAAACCTGCGTGAATGTTCATATGGCCGTCAATCGGCATGCCGCGGAACAAGCTTGTGAAAATAAGTCCGAATACAAATGGCGGGATAAGGCTGCCGAAGAAAATCACCCAGTCCCATGTTTTGACCCATTTTAAATGATTCACTTTTCCGCGGAATTCAAACGCCACGCCGCGTCCCATTAAAGCAAGAAGGATGATGATAAACGGAATATAATATCCGCTCAGCATCGTCGCATACCAGTTCGGGAATGCCGCGAAGATCGCTCCCGTACCTGTCAGCAGCCATACCTCATTCGCATCCCAGAACGGGCCGATGGTGTTAATCAGCACTCTGCGTTCTAATTCATTATGGCCAAGAAATCGGGTCGAAATGCCGACACCGAAATCAAAACCTTCTAAAAAGAAAAATCCGACAAACAAAACTGAAACGAGTACAAACCAAAGATCATGAAGTGACCCCATGGTAGACCTCCTGACTGAACGGATCCGTTGATACAGGAACATCCTTGTGATCATCATGGTCCGCACCTTTTTTAATTTCACGAACGAATAGGAAGACAAGCAGCGCGCCTAAAATCAAGTACATGACGCCGAAGCCGATAATTGAAAACAGCAGAGATCCCGTCGTTACGTTAGGCGAAACGGATTGTGCGGTCGTCATTTGTCCCATGACCGTCCACGGCTGGCGGCCGATTTCAGTCATAATCCAACCGGCAGAGTTCGCAATGAACGGGAATGCGATCAGCGCGATCATGCCCCGTAAATACCACTTGCTCGTATGAAGCTTTTTGCGGCGGTTCAGAATAAAGCCGGCAATCGCGGCAAAAATCATAAGCGCGCCCGCTCCCGCCATAATGCGGAAACTCCAGAACGTCGTTTTAACAGGCGGGATATAGTCGCCTTTTCCGTACGTTTTTTCGTATTCTTTTTGAAGTGTTTTCATCCCTTTCACACTGCCGCTGAACTTCTGGTAAGCCAAGTAGCTGAGTGCGTAAGGAATTGAAATTTCTGATGTGTTTTTTTCTTTATTCGTATCAATGTTCGCAAAAGCCGTCCACGCGGCAGGATCACCGCTGTCATCCCAAAGCGCTTCACTGGCAGCCATTTTCATCGGCTGCGATTCCATTAAATGCTCAGCCTGCATATGTCCGCTGAACGCAACGCCGATACCGGCGATCAGACCGACAATCATCGAAAGCTTGAAAGATTTATGGAAGAAAGGCACTTCTTTTTTCTTCAATAATTTAAATGCGCTGACACCGGCGATAAAGAAAGCACCCGTCGCAAGCGCCCCGAAAATGACGTGAGGGAATTCAACCCAAAGCTGAGGGTTTGTCAAAAGCGCCCCGAAATCATTCATTTCCGCTCGGCCGTTTTTAATCGTAAAGCCGACCGGCTCCTGCATGAATGAGTTTGCCGTCAAAATCCAGAAAGATGACATAATCGTTCCGAAAGATACAAGCCAAATGCAAAGCAAATGCACTTTTTTAGATAAACGGTCCCAGCCGAAAATCCATAATCCGATAAAAATAGACTCCATAAAAAACGCCAAAAGCGCTTCAATCGCAAGCGGAGCCCCAAATACGTCTCCGACAAAACGGGAATAATCAGACCAGTTCAATCCGAACTGGAATTCCTGAAGAATCCCTGTGACGACGCCGACAGCGAAGTTAATTAAAAAGAGATGCCCCCAAAATTTAGCCATTTTGAGATAGGTCTCTTGTTTTTTGACAACATAAAGCGTCTCCATCAAAGCAACCATAAACACAAGCCCGATAGACAAAGGCACAAACAAGAAGTGAAACAATGTTGTAGATGCAAATTGAATGCGGGCTAATACCAACTCACTCATGATGTTTTTCCTCCAATCTGGTAAATTGCTCAACATTTCACAAACATAGCGAAATCATTGCTCGGTATTTCACAAAAATGATATATTTGCTCAATGTTTCACAAATTCGTCAAAACTATTGAAATATCAGCCTGTACACCCTGGGGGACAGCGGCTGTCATAGAAATGATTCAATATCATTACTTTACAACGATTCAGCCTAAAAAAAAAGATCAATATACCTAAAATAAGGCTGAAATTGTGACCGATTATTGTCGGATTTGTAGAGATTTTATGTCAGCACCTAGGATATTTGTCCCTTTGATATCGTACCTCTTTTTTATTCGTGTGGCGAACAAAATGCTTTTCTCGGTGAAAAAGCCCGCCAAATCGCCATTTTGAGAAAGAAAATGTGAAGAAAGCATGCCCTCTAGTAAATTCATAATATATGAACAATTTAAATTTTTTAGTATACTTTAAATGGGGATATTTTTTCACTACATAACGACTGGGGGAACAAGCATGGGAGAACTTCAACCAAAATTGCAAACGGATTCAATCCAAAAACAGGAACGGACTGATAACTGGTTTGCCAGAGCAATGAATATAAGAATCGGCATTATTCCTCTTCCTATCTATATCCTGCTTTTCTTGCTTATTACGGTGTTTGTCATGAGCCGTGATGTAAAAAGCGACATTCTGACATCAATTGCCGTCATGAGTTTTTTCGGATTTACCTTCGGCCAGATCGGAAAATCCATTCCGATCGTGCGTTCCATCGGCGGCCCTGCGATTCTCGCAACCTTTATTCCATCCGCTGTCGTCTACTACCACCTGCTTCCGAAAGACATTATTACTTCAACAACAGAATTCACGGAAAGCTCCAACTTTCTCTATCTATTTATTGCCGGTATCGTCGTCGGCAGTATTCTCGGGATGAAAAGAGAGACGCTCGTCAAAGCTTTCGTCAAGATTTTTATTCCGCTGATCGCCGGCTCGATCGCGGCCGCCATCGTCGGCTTATGCGTCGGGACGCTGCTCGGGCTCGGCTTTCAGCACACATTGCTTTATATTGTCGTTCCGATTATGGCGGGGGGTGTCGGTGAAGGCGCGATTCCTTTATCCATCGGCTACTCCGATATTATGCCGATGTCCCAGGGAGACGCCTTTGCGCTTGTGCTGCCGTCCATCATGCTCGGCAGCCTGTGCGCCATTATGTTATCGGGTTTGCTGAATGTCATCGGGAAACGCAAACCGGAATGGACGGGCAACGGGAAGGTTGATAAGTCTGATCATTCCGCTCCCGCATTGGAACAGCCGGCCAATGATAAAACGTTTGATTTGTCCTTTTTCGCTTCAGGCGGTATTTTAGCGGTTTCTCTCTATTTAGTCGGCATGCTGGCGCATGATTTCTTTCAGCTTCCGGCTCCTGTCGTGATGCTCGTCCTTGCCGTTCTCATTAAGCTGTTCAGGCTGGCGCCGGCTTCGATTGAAAACGGAGCCTTCGGCGTCTCGCGCTT
The DNA here is from genome assembly GCF_058808515.1 of Bacillus sp. GW821-FHT11D08. Lineage (NCBI taxonomy): Bacteria > Bacillati > Bacillota > Bacilli > Caryophanales > Bacillaceae > Bacillus > Bacillus sp. GW821-FHT11D08. Next base: position 231,299 of record NZ_JBXARS010000007.1, on the reverse strand, counting down.
TTTCTCGACAGCCGTGACCTATCCGCTCTTATTTGCGATCGGCGTTTCAATGACACCGTGGGACAAGCTGATTGCGGCGTTTACGATCAGCAACATCATTACCATTTTATCAATCGTCGTCACGATGATGGCCGTCGGTTTTCTGACCGGAAAATGGCTGAATCTGTACCCGATTGAGACGGCGATTATTAATGCCTGCCATTCCGGCCAGGGCGGCACCGGCGACGTCGCGATCTTGAGCGCCGCTGAACGGCTTGAGCTTATGCCGTTCGCCCAAGTGTCGACCAGAATCGGCGGAGCGATTACCGTGAGTCTCACCCTTCTGCTGCTTCATCAATTCTATTAAACTGAAAAAAGCCTCCGCATATGCGGAGGCTCTGTTATTTCATCACATTTTGAATATAAGAGCCGAATGCCGCGCCGGACATGCCCGGCGACACACGGACGCGGTGAAGCCCGTAAAGCCCCTGATCTCTTGACGCCGCTCCCGGCTCCGTCGTAACCGCCATACGGTAGCCTGACGCGGCGGCGGCTTTTAATGTTTCCTTATTATATCGTCCGACTGGGTAGCTGATCATAGACGTCCGCTGCCCGAACATTTGATCAAATAAACGCTTAGAGTCCTTCATTTCACGTCGCTGCTGCTGCGGTGTGAGCCCGTTCAATTCGAGATGGTTCATCGTATGGCTCTGAATGGAAATGCCGTGGGCGGCCATCTCCTTCATCTGCTTCTCAGTCAGATGATTCTTATGCCCGATAAAGTTTCCGATCATAAAGATTGTCGCTTTCATCTTGTATTTCTTTAAAATGGGATAGGCCGCTTTCACATTGTCGGTATAGCCGTCATCAAATGTGATCAGAACACATTTTTCACGCGGCTCCTTATCCTCCGTCAGCATCAGATAGGCCTCTTCAGGAGTCATCGTATAATAGCCGTGATCATGAAGCCACTTCATATGCTGCCGGAACTCTTCCTTCGGCACACGCAGGCTGTTTCCCTCAGAAATGCTGTGGTACATCAGAATCGGCAGTCTTGCCGTTCCTTTCGTTTGAACCCAGGCGGACGTATCCGGCTCTTTTTTGATTTGGCGCTTTACAGACTTTTTATCGTGGTGCGCTTCTGCCTTCGGAATGCTTTGTTCGGCGCTTGCCTCATGGCCCGAGCAGGCGGCAAGCGTAAACACGGCAGCCAAAAGGCACATGCACATGATCATGCGTTTCATCGTTTTCCTGCTTTCTGTCTTCTATTTACTTTTTATATCGGTTATGCGTCATAAATTGTTACATAAAAAAAGCCGGACATCCAGCTGTCCGGCTTTGCGTTATGAGCGGATTCTGATTTCTGTTTCACTGTCAAAAAAGTGAGCTTTATTCATGTCGAAAGCGACGGTCAATTCTTCACCGGCATGAATGTCATGGCGGGCGTCAATCCGGGCGATAAAATCCTGATCCCCGATCCGGGAATAAACCATAATTTCTGACCCGAGCAATTCCGCGACATTGATTTTAGCTGTGATGGATGAATTCTTATAGGATTCTACCACAATCAGCTCATCATGTATGTCTTCCGGACGGATGCCGAAGATAACATCTTTGCCGGCATACCCTTTTTCCCGGAGCATTTTCATTTTCCCTTCCGGCACGCTGAGAGCGGCTGAACCGATCTGAATGGCGCCGTCCGTCAGCTTTCCTTTGAAAAAGTTCATCGCTGGGGAGCCGATAAACCCGCCGACAAATACGTTTTCGGGATGTTCATACACGTCTTTCGGTGTGCCGATCTGCTGAATTTTTCCGTCCTTCATGACTACGATGCGTGTCGCCATCGTCAGTGCTTCTGTTTGGTCGTGCGTCACATAGATTGTGGTTGTTTGCAGCCTTTGATGCAGCTTAATAATTTCTGCCCGCATCTGCACCCGAAGCTTTGCGTCCAGATTTGACAGCGGCTCATCCATTAAAAACACTTTGGCGTCCCTGACAATCGCCCGGCCTAATGCAACCCGCTGCCGCTGCCCGCCGGAGAGCGCCTTCGGTTTGCGGTGCAGATACTCTGTGAGCCCCAGCATTTTCGCCGCTTCTTCGACCCGTTTTTTTATCTCAGGTTTCGGCATCTTCCTCAGCTTCAGACCGAAAGCGATATTATCATAGACCGTCATGTGCGGATATAACGCATAGTTTTGAAACACCATGGCGATATCCCTGTCTTTAGGAGCGATGTCATTCACTCTCGTGTCACCGATATAGAAATCGCCCTTCGTAATGTCTTCCAGCCCGGCAACCATCCGCAAAGTTGTCGACTTGCCGCACCCCGACGGACCGACAAACACGATAAACTCTTTATCTTTAATATGAAGGTTAAAATCATCGACAGCCGCTTCTTTTTGATCGTAATACTTATAAATATGCTCCAGCCGAAGTTCCGCCATGTCATCTCCCCCTTTTTGTAAACGCTTTCTTTAATAGGATTGTAACAGCGTCAGACGGCGGCGGATATAGGCAATGTTCATAAAAAAAGTCCGCTGCCTTCGTGCACATTTCCCATTTAATGTGATTTTTCATACTGCAGACAAATGAAATAAGCCAGCAGGGCGCCCCGATATGTCTTAATATCAATACCCGAGCGTTCCGCAAATTTATCAATCCGATATTGAAGACTGTTGCGGTGCAAATGCAGTCTTTTCGATGTGAGCGACATGTTCGAGTTATGTTCAATAAAAGTCTGAATCGTATGCTTCAGCTCCGGTTCTTTCTGAAACAGCAGCACCGCTTCTTCGTGAAGCAAGGCTGAGAGCTTTTCTCTGCTTTCTTCCGTGAGCATGGCCGGAAATACCGTTTCCGCGGTCAGCGTGCTCAGCTGCGGGAGATAACGCCGGCCAATCTGACAATATTGCTGTTCTCTCCGATAATGAAGGCGCAGACGTTCTCCCGCGCCGTAATACCTTCCGATGAAAAAACGGACACTGAAATAAAAATCGCCTTCGAGAATCTTCACAAAAGATGCGATGTCATCCGAATCTGGCGCTTCCAGCTTTTCTTCCTCCACAATCACGCCCTGATCCCTTCCCGTCCGGACAACTGTATATGAAACCGGCCAGAAATGGCGCAGCGCTTCCGTAAATGCCCCCCAGTCCCGTTCTCCCAATAAGTCATAATGGATAAAACGGACACGCGGCTCCTTGACATCAGGCACCGGGCCTTCTTCCAGCAGAAAACGCCGCCACCTCTTTGCTGCCGCCGTCTCCGGAAAAAAATCGCCTTTTTCTTCAGCGGGCGTCAAAAGTGATTCCAGAAGCAGTTTCTCCTTCGGGGTAATATCCTCCTTCGGAATGGCGACATAGACCCGCCTTTTCTCATCATAAAAACAAAAGACATCTTCCGCCGTACAGCACGTATCAGACACCACAGCCCTCGGATAAATTGCCAATAACGGATTCATATGCGCTCCTCTCTATCGCTCTATCATATTTTCAGTATAAAACGTCCGGCCGATTGTATCCACTTCGTTTTAAGAAACAGCTTTCAGGCTATTTCCCGGGAAACGGATCATAACAGCTTCTGCCGGCATAAGAAAAAAACCCTCCGCGCAGGCAGAGGGATCCTTTTTATTTAGAGATATCGACGAAGCCTTCACCAAAGACGTCACGCACATCATGAACAATGACAAACGCTTTTGTATCACAGCTTTTAATAATTTTTTTGAGCATGGAAAGCTCTTGTTTCTGGATGACGATATATAAAATTTCCTTCGACTGCCCCGTGTAATTTCCTTTACCCGACAGCAGCGTGACCCCTCTGTCCATAAGCGTGTTGACCTGTTCAGCGATTTCGTGCTTATGCTCAGATATAATCGTCACCGCTTTTTTCGTATTCAGGCCTTCAATGATAAAGTCCATCACCTTCGTTCCGATGTACAGCATGACAATGGTAAACATCATTTTTTCTGCACCGATGATGAAATAAGAACTGAAGACGACAATCAGATCAAAGAACAAAAGCGCATAGCTGATATTCCAATCGAGATATTTGTTCGCAATCCTCGCCAAAATGGCAGAACCCGCAGTCGTGCCTCCGACTCGAATAATGATCCCGATTCCGACACCGGCAAACACACCCGCAAAAATAGTATTAATAATGAGTTCATGTGAAGGCGAGTGCCAATCATGCGTCAGATGCAGAAACAGTGAGTTGGCGACAACGGTAATGATCGTATAAAGCGTTGTTTTTCCGTCTAAAAATTTATATCCGATAATCAATAAGATCCCGTTCAAAATGATATTCGTCACCCCGGGCGACCATTCAAACACATAGTACAAGATCAGGGTGATTCCCGTTACCCCGCCCTCTCCAAGATCATTCGGAATGGCGAATAAATTAACGGCCAAAGCAAAGATAAAAGCCCCAATAATCAGCATCAGCACATCCAGCAATCTCTTTTTCATCCCAGACACTCCCTTTATATAAAATCAAAAAAGCCCGGGAGAGCACTCTTCATTAAAAGAGCAGAAACTCCCGGGCTTTTATCCCAACGTGTCACAGCAGGAACCTGCTGTGTGTTTTCTCTCGGTCCAGACCAATTCAGCATTGCGGAACCCTAGAAAACCACTGTTTTTTATGTTCAGTTTTTGTATATCTTTCAAGATTATACGGGAAATCACGAACATGTTCAACCACTCTTTTTTCAATAAACGTATAAAAAATATGAGCGATCTGCCGATACTAAAAAAGGCCCTTAAAATACATGACTAAAAAATCATTAAAATACTTTTTTTCTCAAAATATTATTGACTATAGGTTATTTTACAGGCATTATAGTATGTAGTTTTCAAGAAATAGTTTACATAGGAGGAAATATTATGGCAGGCAACCTGGTGTCTTGTAAGGCATGCGGCAAAGAAATCGCTAAAGGCGTTAAAAAATGCCCAAACTGCGGTAAAGATCAGAGAAACTTTTTTATGAGACATAAAATTATCACATTGCTTCTGGCAGTAGTGGTTATTATCATTCTCGTAAACATCGGCGGCGGAGGCGGATCTTCATCATCTAAAACCGCGTCTTCAAAAGCTGCGGAATCCAAGGAAAAACTGTATAACATCGGTGACACTGTTAAGACTGAAAAAACAGAAGTTACTGTTACCAAAGTGGAAAAAAGAGATTCAGTAGGCTCTCAATTTGTCGAGAAAAAAGCATCTGACGGCGGCGTTATCGTAGCTGTTCAATACACAGTTAAAAATGTTTCAAACAAGCCGTTAAGCTCTTTCTCCATTCCAAGAGCGAAATTAGTAGATTCTAAAGGAACATCCTATGATTCAGATATTGATGCTTCTTCAAGCTATGCAACAGAAACAAAAGTAGACAACAGTAAAATTTTAAGTGACTTGAACCCGAACATTAAAGTTACGGACGTAAAAGCTTTTGAAGTTGATAAAAACGCATACTCTAAAGGCACTTGGAAATTAAAGTTCAGCAACGATGTTGAAGTGAAAATTAAATAATGACCGTAATAAAAGAGACCTTCACCATTTGAAGGTCTCTTTCTTTTTATACCTTTTGGTACCCGTTCACATTGGAGGACTGCCACTTCCAAGAGTCGGCGCACATGTCTTCAAGCCCGCGCTTTGCTTCCCAGCCTAATTCAGCCTTCGCTTTTGCCGGGTCTGCGAAGCATGCGGCGATGTCTCCCGGGCGCCGGTCGGCAAAACGGTACGGCACTTCTTTTCCTGATACTTTTTCAAACGCCTTGACCATCTCAAGAACGCTGTAGCCTTTTCCCGTGCCGAGATTATAGGCATCCGCGCCTGTTGTGTTCAGCACCTTCTCAAGCGCTCTGACGTGGCCCTCGGCAAGGTCAACGACATGGATGTAATCCCGCACGCCGGTGCCGTCCTTTGTCGGATAATCATTGCCGAACACCTGCAATTGCTCAAGCTTGCCGACAGCGACTTGTGCGACGTACGGCATTAAATTATTCGGGATGCCGTTCGGGTCTTCTCCGATCCGCCCGCTCGGGTGCGCGCCGAACGGATTAAAGTAGCGGAGCAGCGCAATGCTCCATTCAGAGTCCGCTTTATGCAGATCGCGTAAAATCTGTTCCAGCATCAGCTTTGTCTGCCCGTAAGGATTGGTCGCGCTTAATGGAAAATCCTCAGTGATCGGCGTTGTTTCCGGAACGCCGTAAACCGTCGCTGAAGAACTGAAGACGATTTTTTTCACACCGTGTGCCTGCATGGCTTCACATAAAATAAACGTTCCCGTCAGATTATTATGATAATAACGGAGCGGAACAGCCACAGACTCACCGACGGCTTTTAATCCCGCAAAATGAATGACGGCTTCAATCTCATTTTCAGCAAACACCCGGTGAACGGCATCACGGTCAAGGAGATCCGCCTCATAAAACACAAGCCCTTTTCCGGTAATGTCTTTCACACGCTCCAATGCTTCCGGTGAACTATTTGACAGATTATCCAGAACCACGATGTCATAGCCGCCGTTTAACAGCTCGACACATGTGTGGCTTCCGATATAACCCGCTCCGCCTGTCACTAAAATCGCCATGAAGAAAGCCTCCTCTATTGAATGAATTGACCATATTATATCGGTTTTTTCTTCCTCAATCATCCATTTCCAAAAAGTTTAATCGTTTAGTCATCGTTTCTTCATAATTTATTTTCATTCGTGTAAAACACAGAGCCCTCGATTCAAACGGGTTGTGAAATAGAAATCCCTCCCCCGCGCATGGTAAGATAAGACAAAGGAGATGACGGTATGAAAAATGAAATCATTGAACGCTTTACCTCTTATGTAAAAGTCGATACACAGTCTGACGAAAACAATGAAAACTGCCCTTCAACCCCCGGCCAGCTGACATTGGCCAACATGCTGGCAGATGAATTAAAGTCGATCGGCATGACAGAAATCACAGTCGATGACAATGGGTACGTCATGGCGACTCTGCCGGCGAATACGGATAAAGACGTGCCGACTGTCGGTTTTCTGGCTCACGTGGACACCGCGACCGATTTTACCGGAAAAAATGTGAATCCTCAGATTATTGAGAGCTACGACGGACATGATATCGTTTTAAATGACAAACTCAATGTCGTCCTGTCGCCTGAGCAATTCCCGGAGCTCTCCCGCTATAAAGGCCAGACGCTGATCACAACAGACGGCACGACGCTGCTCGGAGCCGACAACAAAGCGGGAATTGCCGAAATCATGACGGCAATGGCGTACTTGATCAAACATCCGGACATCAAACACGGAACGATCCGGGTCGCGTTCACGCCCGATGAAGAAATCGGCAGAGGCCCTCACAAATTCGATGTCGGCCGCTTCAACGCCGCATTCGCCTACACGATAGACGGAGGCCCACTCGGCGAACTGCAATATGAAAGCTTTAACGCAGCAGCCGCAAAGCTTACTTGTTACGGAAAAAGCGTCCACCCGGGAACGGCGAAAAACAAAATGGTCAACGCTTCAAAAATCGCGATGGAATTTCATCACGCGCTGCCGAAAGAAGAAGCGCCGGAATATACGGAAGGGTATGAAGGCTTCTATCATTTACTTTCCATGAACGGAGACGTTTCTGAAGCCGCCCTGTCGTACATCATCAGAGACTTTGACAGAGACCGCTTTGCAGAACGAAAAGAATATATGCAGAAAACCGCCGATGCGCTGGCGGCCAAATACGGCAAGGAAAGCATCAAGCTTGAACTGCGTGATCAATATTACAACATGAGAGAAAAAATCGAACCGGTCAAAGAGATAGTCGATGTCGCCTATCAAGCCATGAAAAACCTCGACATCGAACCGATTATCGAACCGATCCGGGGCGGAACCGACGGATCACAGCTCTCTTACATGGGGCTGCCGACACCGAACATTTTTACGGGCGGCCAAAACTTCCACGGAAAATATGAATACATTTCCGTCGATCATATGGAAAAGGCGGTAAACGTCATTGTTGAAATCGCCAGGCTCTTTGAAGAGCGCGCTTAAAACCAAAGCCCCCTGCTTTGGTTTTTTTCTTTCACATGAAACCTTTCCTTCTTTCTTTCCGTATATAAGGTATGAAATGGAAAGAAGGAGTGAAGACTATGGCAAGAGGGACTGTAGCGAAAGAATTGAAAAAAACCTTAAAAGACCCGCGTATTCTGGAGACGAAATCAAACCCTTTTAAAAAACTGCGGAAAATGTTCAAACGATTTTTTTAAGATAACATCTCGTTTTCTTTAAAAAAATAAAGAAAGCGCTGTCATCCTGCAGTCATCTGTTAGAAGCAGTTATTTTGCATATTATAAGATTTTTTAGGGTACTGAATAACACAAGGCAAACGAAAACACTGAAGTAGTTAATTTGATGCTTACAAAAAATAGTAAAAAAGTTATATAAACGATCATCATTCATCAGCCGATACAATCTATAGAACCACAACAAGAGCAAAACTTCTTCAACCCATAGTCATTTTTACGGAAAATGACGTTATTTTTTAAAAAAGTGACAATTGTTTGAATACTTTTCGTTTGTTTTTTCGTACAATAATAATACCAAAACTTTTTTTGGGAGGTATGTAAAATGATGCTACTTATTTTTGCTGCTTTGACAGGGTATCTTGTTTTCTCTTTCAGTAAGGACAACCGCCGGAAAACGCCAAAGACAAGCCCGCTGGTGACAGCTGCCGACACGAATAACATCATTGATTTAAATGCGATCCGTCAAAAACGCCGGATGCCGCTATCATAAAAACGACAGCTGCCGCAAAATCGGCAGCCTTTTTTTATGCACCCGGCCGATATGAAACCAACCGCCTCCTTTTTTCGTACAACATAAAAAAGGAGTTTTTTTATGTACCATTTTTACATCAAAGAGCGAATGTTGACGTTTAAGAATCGTTTTCAAGTGTTTCTTGAAAGCGGAAAAGAAGTCTACAATGTTGAAGGAAAGCTGTTTTCATTCGGTGATGAACTGAAGCTGACTGATTTGGACGGCCGCACGCTCGCCAGCGTCAATCAGAAACTGATGTCGTTCGTTCCCCGTTACGAGATTTCCGTCAGCGGCAAACCCGTCTGCCAAGTCATCAAGAAAGTCACGCTTTTCAAACCGAAATTTGAAATTTCCGGACTCGGCTGGGATCTTACCGGCGATGTGTGGGGCCGGAATTTTCAAGTGACAGACGGAAAATCAAACCGGATGACTGTCACCAAATCATGGATGAGCTGGGGCGATTCCTATCATTTGCAGATTGAAAAGGAAGAGGATATCGTTCTTTGTCTCGCGATCGCCATTGTGATAGATATGATTCTATTTGAGGGTGACAAATAAAAATATTTATCGAAATATATTGACAATATGAGAAAACATACTAAGATTAATAGTATTACAGTTTATTCTGAAAAATAGCATATTTCCTTATCAAGAGAGGTGGAGGGACTGGCCCTATGATACCCGGCAACCGCTGTTCAGCAGAATGGTGCTAAATCCTGAAGATAAGGTTGAGATTTGCGGACGCAAGCTCTTCCCTATCCGAGGGAAGAGTTTTTTTATATTTCATCAGGAAAGAAGGAATCGTTCATGTCACAGCAAAACACAGAACAACCATTGCATACGCTTCTAAGAAAAAACCCGCCGTTTCGCGCGGATCAAGTCGGAAGCCTGCTGCGGCCGGCGGCTGTGAAGCAAGCCCGCCTGCAAAGAGCGGCGGGTGAGATTTCGGCAGAACAGCTGCGCGAAATCGAAAACAAAGAAATCATCCGCAGTGTGAAAAAGCAGAAAGAAACCGGCCTCAATGTCGTGACTGACGGCGAATTCCGCCGTGCCTGGTGGCATTTTGATTTTCTCGAAAATTTAGACGGCGTCGAAGCGTTTACGCCTGAAAGCGGCATTCAGTTTCACAACGTACAGACGAAAGCGCGCGGCATTAAAGTAACGGGAGACATTGATTTTTCTCAGCATCCGATGCTCGAAGATTATAAATTCCTGCACAGCATTGCCGGCGATGCTGTTCCGAAAATGACCATCCCAAGTCCGAATATGCTGTTTTTCCGCGGAAAATTGGAAAAAGCGTCCTACCAGAATGATTACAAACAATTTCAGCACGATGTGTCAAAAGCGTATAAAAAAGCGATTCAAGCTTTCTATGACGCCGGGTGCCGCTACCTTCAGCTCGATGACACCGCATGGGCCGTTTTCTTATCAGAAGCGGGGCTTCGTCAGATTGAAGCTTTCGGCACGACGCCGGATGAGCTGCGCAAGCTGTTTGCCGCTTCCATTAATGACGCCATCAAGGACCGCCCTGACGATCTGAAGGTTACGATGCATATCTGCCGCGGCAACTTCCAATCCACATGGACGGCTGAAGGCGGCTATGATGCAGCGGCTGAAACGATTTTTGACGGGCTTGACCTTGACGGATTGTTCCTGGAATATGATGATTCCCGCTCCGGCGGCTTCAAACCGCTCCGTTATGTCAAACGCTCTGATCTTCAGCTTGTGCTTGGATTGATTACGTCGAAACATGGCGAACTTGAAGACAAGGACGCGATTAAACGCCGGATTGAAGAAGCTTCACAATATGTCAGCCTGGATCAGCTTTGCCTCAGCCCGCAATGCGGATTCGCCTCCACTGAGGAAGGAAACCTGATCACAGAAGAACAGCAATGGGCAAAACTGCGCCATGTCGTCAACATTGCCGGTGAAGTCTGGAAATAAAAAAAGACACGCGATCAGCGTGTCTTTTCCGTTTTACAGCGGATCGGTTCCGATTAAAATATCGATATCTATCGTGACAGCAGCCTCTTTCCGGCTGATAAACCGCCGGATGCTGTCATCAGTACATTTCCATGTTAAGGGCGTCATTTTCACAAGCCGCTCGAGGTCAGGCTGCGCTAAAGTCTTTGTGTAACACAGCCGTTTGCGCTCAAAGGTTTGAAAGCCCGCTTGGAATCGTCCGGCCGCAGAATCGGCGGTGTCATTCAGCCGAGGACTGTCTCCGAAGAAGAATTCCCTTACTTCCTTCAAATAATCACGCCGCGGCACCGCTTTAATGACTGTGCCGCCCTTTCGTAAAAGCCTGCTGCATTCCTTGTAATTCCAAGGTGATAAAACAGACATCACGACATCAAAACAGCTGTCGGCAAACGGCGCATCCGCCACATCAGCGACGGCAAAAACCATATGATTCCCGAAGGCCTTTGCGGCATGCATCACACCTTCTTTCGAGAGATCAATGCCGATTCCCGTCACGGAAAAAGCAGGCTGAAGCCATTTGCATACGGCGGCTAAATGAGACCCTTCTCCGCACCCCGCATCCAATATCGCCGCTGATGTTTGCGGAGATTGAATATGGGTGATGATGGCGGCAATCTCCTTTTGAACCGGCGCAAAAAATTCCCGGCTGTCAAAAAGCTCGCGTCTCGCTTCGAACAGCTGCCTGTCATAGCGGGTTTTGACCGATTTATTGAGGAAATTCACATATCCTTGTTTTGATATATCAAATGTATGCCCCTGTCCGCAAATCAAGCTTCGGTATTGTGAGACCGCCATGGCCGACCGGCATAGCGGACACCTGAACACGGACTGGCATGATTGCAGTAATTCCGCGCGTTTTCTTTTTATAGACGTCAAAAAAACACCTCATTCATTCGTTATTCCGATGAAATGAAAAAGGCATAGACAAATAAACCTCGCCAAATTGGAAGGTTTAACCTATTCATCTATACCTCTCATTATCTGTAACGAATGAACTGGATGATCACGAAAATGACCCCTTTTCTGCCGTCTTTTGAAGGCTGTGCCCTCAGATCCATTTTATCAGCTGCATCCCGTCTTTACAATGAATCGGAACGGTTTTCAGGGGTTTTTTATACCTTTATTATCCAATTACTTATGCACATCCTTTATTTTCTTTATTTATAATATAAATTTATTATTTTGAAAATATCTAAAAAGGTTGATTTTCAAAAATTGAAACGATAAAATACTGCTATCTCATGTAATATCGTTATTCTTGTATATGATCAGTAATATGGTCTGATTGTTTCTACCTAGTGCCGTAAAAGACTAGACTACAAGAAAGTTTGCATAAATTTGAACGAGTGAAAAGCATATGACGCTGTCTATTCTTTTCTTTTGGCTCTTATTTATCACACTTTCTGGCTTTCAGGAATTTGTGACGAATAAGAGCTTTTTTTATTTCCATAATACCCTTATAGGAGTTGCTCACATGTACTTTTTATTGAACATTGTCGGTCTCATTGTTGTCATGGCTGTTGTTTTCTTATGCTCTCCCAACAAGAAGAAGATTAAATGGCGTCCGATTGTCATGCTCCTCGTCTTTGAGTTTCTGATTACTTGGTTTATGTTAGGGACAAAAGTCGGCGGCTTTGTCATCGGGAAGATCGGCGCGTTCTTTACATGGCTGATTTCCTGCGCCAGTCAAGGGATTGCGTTCGCTTTTCCGTCTGTCATGGCGAACCCGACGGTTGATTTTTTCTTCAGCGCATTGCTGCCGATTATCTTCGTCGTGACCTTCTTTGATATGCTGTCGTATTTCGGTATTCTGCCGTGGCTCATTGATAAAATCGGCTGGCTGATTTCCAAAATATCCCGTCTGCCGAAGCTGGAGAGCTTTTTCTCCATCCAGATGATGTTTTTAGGAAATACGGAAGCTTTAGCCGTCATCCGCCAGCAGCTTGCCGCCGTCAGCAACAATCGGCTTTTGACATTCGGGCTGATGAGCATGAGCAGCATCAGCGGCTCGATCATCGGATCATACTTGACGATGGTTCCGTCCACTTATGTGTTTACAGCCATCCCGCTGAATTGCTTAAACGCGCTTTTAATCGCCAATATGCTGAATCCCGTGGACGTTTCTAAAGAGGATGATATTATTTACGTTCCTTCAAAAGCGGAGAAAAAAGACTTCTTCTCCACGATTTCTAACAGTATGCTTGTCGGCATGAACATGGTCATTGTCATTTTAGCGATGGTAATCGGCTATGTGGCGTTAACGGCCGCGTTAAACGGCGTACTCGGGCTGTTCATGCACGGGTTGACCATTCAAAAGATTTTCTCATACATCTTCAGTCCGTTTGCCTTCCTTCTCGGATTAGGCGTACATGACGCGATGTATGTCGCACAGCTGATGGGCATCAAGCTCGCGACGAATGAATTTGTGGCAATGGCCGATCTGAAAGGGCAGCTGAATTCACTTCCGCCGCACACGATTGCCGTGGCTACGACATTCCTGACATCATTCGCAAACTTCAGCACCATCGGTATGATCTACGGATCTTATCAATCTCTGCTTGATGGTGAAAAATCAGCCATCATCGGAAAAAACGTCTGGAAGCTGCTTGTCAGCGGAATTGCCGTTTCCTTATTGAGCGCGGCGATTGTCGGATTGTTTGTCTGGTAATAGAAAAAGCGATACCGCTCCGTTTTGGAGTGATATCGCTTTTTTTTATTGATAGACGGATGCAGGTACGAAAACGTCCCGGATTCCTGCCGCGTACGGCCCGAGATCATATTGTCCGAACACAACGGCAATGCCGTTTTTCGTAAAGAAAAAAGGTCTTTCATTATTCAGGATGATCTCTTGTTTTTTGACGTCCTGATCGAACAGATCGTCATGTTTCTTGATGTAGCCGTAAAGATAGTCTCTCGTTTTGTTAGCTTTCGTTTTTGTATTCAGCACATTATCGAGTGTGACCCGTTTTTTCGCGGCCAGGTCGTAATTAAAGGTCTGAACGGATGTCAGCCCGTGTGCGCCGCCTGTGTAACTGTAGTCTTCCGTCTGAATGCTGAGCTTGCCGTCTTGATTATACTTCACCTTAAAATCTGTTTGGTATTCCGCTTTGTAGCCTTGTTTTTCACCGTCTTTTTTGTTTTTCACATATTCTTTGTACGATTGTTCAATATAGCGCTTGAAGTCCTGATTGACTTTCTTTTCAAAAGATGCGTTTCCCGTATTTGTGACCTCGGGGTATGTCAGCTGTTTTACATGCTTATACGTATGGCTTTTGACAACGGGCTTTGCAGTTTGCGCGGCCTCGGCTGAAGGCGCGAAACCTCCGAACGGCGCGGCTGTCAGCACGGTTAAGAGCACAGCCGCCATCATTTTGAATGCCTTTTTCATCACAACTCCTCCTTTTCATTACCGTTCCCTTTTTGAAAACGGGTTACACTCTATAGACAGCGCGGATCAGCAAATTGTTTCTGGGCCTTCTTTCACATTTTCTCCATGAAAAAAAGAGACATGGAAAATCCACGCCTCTTTTACCGTGAAGGTCTTTGCGCAATGGCTTCATAAACGGCTTCCGCCAAATCGGAGTTGCCGAACATCTCCAAAACGCCGATAACGGTTTGATCAGGAATCGGTTCTGATTCCTCCTTCGGCACGACAAGCTCTTCAGCCGTTTTTCGCAGCTCTTCGTTTAAAGGCTGTCCGGGATAAGCCTTGCTGTAAATGGCCATCGGATCAAGGTCATGATTGACGCACCACTGGGCAAACACCAAAATCATCATGTTTTCGTCACGCCGGTAATATTCTTCAAGTTGTTTTTCGGTAAACGGCTTCACTATCATTCGCTCCTCCAGAAAATCTACCCCTAAGATACACAAACACAGAGCGGAAGTAAACCAAAGATCATTTCACCATCAGTCAGAACCCTTTAAATAATGCAATGCCCTGACTCTCTAAAACTGTTGTCTGAATGTCCCGGACAGCGGAAGATACGGATTTGCACGGAAGCCATTTTCGTTTTCTCCCAATATTAATGCTTCGTTCAGATATTTCACTTTCACAAGGAAAAAGCGCCCCTCTCATAAAAGGCGCTTTTTCATTCTTATATGTTTCTGTCCCAATGCCGATGCTCAGCCACGGCGTTCAGAAATTGTTCATGGTTTCCGTCCGGAACAAGGCCGGGGCCGCTTTCGGTTCCGGCGGCGAGGGCGAGAAGTTCTTTTCCTTCACCGGAGGCGCCGATCGCTTTGTAATGGCTGAAAGCTTCGCTGACGAAGTCTCTGGCCGATTTTTGGGCTTTGAGGCTGTCTGTGCTTTGTTTTCCGCCCGGAATGAAAACAGCGTCGTACAGGACGGAATCCGCTGTCAGGAAAGTGGCTGACGCTTCGAGCTCCGTGCCGTTTTCCCCCTTGACGGTTCCCAGCGCGGGGCTGATGATATCGGCTCTGACTCCCGCCTGTTTGCATGCGTCAAGCACTTGTTTGACTTTCTCATCAGAAAACCCGTGGTCGGTTAAAACCGCGACCTGCCTTGTCGCTGCCGTCTTCACCGTGTTTTCCTGGCTTAAGGCCGGGGAAGTGAACGTTTCATCAGATTCACGGTCCTTCGGCGGCGGGTTCACGCCGATTCCTTTCGCAACACGCTCGGCAAGCCCGGCGTCGACGTGACTGAAGACATCAACCACCTGCTGCTGCACGTCCTTGCTGTTCACTTTTCCGACTTCAAAACAGAAAGCGGAGATGATATGTTCTTTCTCGGCGGGAGACATGCTGTTCCAGAACATCTTGGCCTGAGAAAAATAGTCATTGAAGCTCTCGCTGCGCTGGCGGATTTTTCTGCCTTCTACTTTTTCCTGGTAATGAACGTATCCGCCTTCTTCTTCTGAAGCCGGCGACGGATCATTGTTCTGCAGGGAATTTTTATGATAGGCGACGGGACCCTTATTAATCGTCATCCGGTGGTAGCCGTCGTATTGGTTGTTATGGAACGGGCAGACCGGCCGGTTGATCGGAATCTCGTGAAAATTCGGCCCGCCAAGACGGATGAGCTGTGTATCCGTATAAGAGAAAAGCCGGCCCTGCAGAAGCGGATCATTGGTGAAATCAATGCCCGGCACGACATTTCCCGGGTGAAAGGCGACCTGTTCCGTTTCCGCAAAGACATTGTCCTGATTGCGGTCAAGGGTCATTTTTCCGATCAGCTTGACGGGAACCAACTCCTCCGGCCACAGCTTCGTCGGATCAAGGATATCGAAATCAAACTTAAATTCATCTTCTTCGTCAATCATCTGAACACCGAGCTCATACTCGACTTTGCCGCCGTTTTCAATCGTTTCCCACAGGTCGCGGCGGTTGAAATCGGCATCTTTCCCGGCAATTTTCTGCGCTTCATCCCATACGAGGGAATGAACGCCGAGCACGGGTTTCCAGTGGAATTTTACAAAGCGCGCTTTTCCTTTCTCGTTGATGAAACGGAACGTATGCACGCCGAAGCCCTCCATCATCCGATAGCTTCGCGGGATGCCGCGGTCAGACATCGTCCACATGACCATGTGAGCCGACTCAGGGTTATTAGCGACAAAATCCCAGAACGTATCATGAGCCGTCGCAGCCTGCGGCATTTCATTGTGCGGTTCCGGTTTTATGGCGTGAACGAGATCCGGGAATTTGATCGCGTCCTGAATGAAGAACACCGGAATATTGTTTCCGACGAGGTCATAGTTCCCTTCTTCAGTATAAAACTTCGTCGCAAATCCCCTGGCGTCACGGACGGTGTCGGCTGACCCCTTGGAACCCGCCACTGTTGAGAAACGGACGAAAACAGGCGTTTTGACGGACGGGTCTTGCAAAAATTTCGCCCGTGTATATTCCGTCATCGGTTCGTACACCTGAAAATGCCCATGAACGCCGTACCCGCGCGCATGAACGACCCGTTCCGGAATCCGCTCGTGGTCAAAGTGCGTCATTTTTTCACGAAAATGAAAATCCTCCATCAGCGTGGGGCCGCGGACGCCCGCTTTTAAAGAATGTTCATCCTCAGACACGCGAAGCCCCTGATTGGTCGTCATTTTTTTGCCGCTGTTATCAGACCGGTACTGCTCCAGCTGTTCGTCCTTTGAGTGTTCATTTACTCGTTTGTTTTGATCATCACTCATGTCAGTTCCCCCTTTTAAAACGAAACATTCTACAGCACATTTACCCGCGGCGTTCTTCATATAAACTGCTGATCCGCTCATTAGGATTTTAGGTCTGTATTTACATATGCGGTCATACACATTTTGAAATAAGCCATTTTCACAGAAATAAATTGTGAAAGCGCTTACCAATACAGCTGTTGAACAGGGGAGGTCATATCGTGCTTGCCATACTCGGTTTTGTGATGATGATTGTCTTTATGTACCTTATTATGTCTAATCGGCTTTCCGCTCTTATTGCTTTGATTGTCGTTCCTGTTGTGTTTGCCCTGATCAGCGGATTTGGCAAAGATCTCGGCGAGATGATGATTCAAGGCGTTACAGACCTCGCTCCTACCGGGATTATGCTGTTATTCGCCATCCTGTATTTCGGCATTATGATTGACTCAGGTCTGTTTGATCCCCTCATTGCCAAAATTCTATCGCTTGTCAAAGGGGATCCGTTAAAAATCGCCATCGGCACAGCGGTTCTGACGATGACCATTTCGCTGGACGGAGATGGGACAACAACGTATATGATTACGATTGCGGCAATGCTGCCCCTTTACAAACGGCTCGGCATGAACCGTTTGGTGCTGGCGGGAATTGCGATGCTCGGCTCAGGGGTCATGAATATTATTCCGTGGGGCGGGCCGACGGCGAGGGTTTTAGCTTCCTTGAAATTGGACACGCCGGAAGTCTTTACGCCGCTGATTCCCGCTATGATTGCCGGCGTTCTCTGGGTGATCGCCGTTGCTTATCTCCTCGGAAAAAAAGAACGGAAGCGGCTCGGTGTCATTTCAATTGAACACGCGCCGTCTTCTGATCCGGAGGCGGCGCCGCTGAAGCGTCCCGCTCTCCAATGGTTCAACCTGATGCTCACTGTCGCCCTGATGGCCGCGCTGATCACCAGCCTGCTTCCCATCCCTGTTCTTTTTATGATCGCGTTCGCCATCGCCTTGATGATCAACTATCCAAATGTCAAAGAGCAGCAGAAACGGATTTCAGCGCATGCGGGTAATGCGTTAAACGTTGTCTCAATGGTGTTTGCGGCAGGCATATTCACAGGCATTCTCTCCGGCACAAAAATGGTGGATGCGATGGCGCATTCTCTCGTTTCCCTCATCCCTGATGCCATGGGCCCGCATCTGCCGTTGATCACTGCGATTGCCAGCATGCCTTTCACTTTTTTCATGTCAAATGACGCCTTTTACTTCGGTGTGCTTCCCATCATCGCCGAAGCCGCTTCCGCTTACGGAATAGACGCCGCTGAAATCGGAAGAGCCTCCTTGCTGGGCCAGCCGGTGCATCTGCTCAGCCCGCTTGTGCCATCCACCTATCTATTGGTCGGAATGGCGGGCGTCAGCTTTGGCGATCATCAAAAATTCACCATCAAATGGGCCGTGGGAACAACGATTGTGATGACGATTGCGGCGCTTTTGATTGGGATTATTTCGTTTTAATTAAAAAAGGATTTCCGCCAGCGGAAATCCTTTTCTGTACATTATTTTTTTGTATAGCGCACCCAGTCATAATGAGCGTATAGCGGATTTACACCATTGTAGGAACCGAGCCAGTCATCGACACCTATCCCATTCCACAAGTTCATCATGATCTTTCCCGGGTTTGTCGGGATTTGGCTTGTCGCAGTATGTTTTAATTGCCCATCGACATACCATTTAATAGAGTTTGGCTGCCAATCGAACGCATACGTATGATAGGCATTGGCCGCGTCAAATCCGAGATCCGCAACCTTCTCATGGTTTCCCGCGCCATTTGTATAATAGTTAAATTGAACCTTTGTCGTGTCTTTTCCTAAAAATTCGATATCAATCTCATCCCAAGGAGTGCCATCCGTTGGACCTGTATAAGTGAAGAACGATGAAACGATCCCTGTGTTTTTAGCCGGTTTCATTCTGACTTCATAAAGTCCATAGCCATAGGTTTGAACGGAGCGGTTCTCCCCGCAGTCAAACTTGTTATAAGACGGGCTTGTCAGCGCCAAACGCATTTCACCTGATGACGTCATTGATACATTATTTGCACGCCACGTGCAGTTGAACATATCTCCATTGGAATAACCATTTGCTTTTTGCCATAATCCGGAGTTATAGCTGTTAAAAGGTTCAAAAAACGATCCGCCTGTTTGAGCTGATGCAGTAGAAGTGATCGCACACAAACTCAAAAACAATCCAGTGACAAGAAGCAGCAGCACTCGTTTCATACGATAAAACATGTCGGCATTCCCCTTTCTTTGAAAACGATTTCTTTATCGATCATACATGATTCTGTTAAAAGGGGACATCGGTCAGAATAATGATAATAATGAATCTTAAAAAAACCTAAATTACCATCAGCACAAACAGAAATGATCAGCGCTCATTGTAATTTAGGTTTTGCCTGCTTATCAGTAACAATCCTAACAAGATCATATGTGAATGAAGAAAAAAATGCCAACGCTTTCATTATGCTTATTTGACTACCCTTTCTATGTGAATCGTTAAATACAGCAGCTCGTCACTGGTGAGCTTGTGCTTATACGCCCTCTCAATGCATGTTTGGATTTTCTTCGTGCATTCATACGCCCGATGGTACTTTTCTTTCACAGTCTCCAGCAAAAAATCGTCCTGGCTTTCCATATGTGTGCCGTTAAAAAGACGCTGTGCGAAAAACTTTAAGTGGGTGACAAACCGATAATAGTGAAGTGATTCCTCGTTGAAGTCAATCTTAAAATGGTATTTTACGATACTCAAAATCTCTTGCATGACTTTTGTAATGTTGATGATATTGGGCATCTCTTCATTCAGCTCGGCATTGACAATATGCAGCGCAATAAAGCCTGCTTCATCCTCCGGCAGAGACACGCCAGTCTTGTTTTTTACCATGGCCAACGCTTGTTTGCCGATTGCAAATTCGTCTTTGTACAGCCGTTTCGTTTCCCACAGTAAGGCGTTTTTGATATCCAGCCCTTTCTTATTGCGCTGGATCGCAAAGTTAATATGGTCGGTCAGCGACACATAGATGCTGTCATTGAGCTTTTTGCCGAGCTGTAATTTCGCATAGCTGATAATCTCTTCGGATACTTCCATACATTCGATCGGGATATCATACAAAAGGGTTTTGAACTTTTCGGATACATCTTTGTTATCGAGCGTGAACACTTTCTCAATGCGGGCTTCATCTACCGGGTCTCCCGTTTTCTTTTGAAAAGCAATGCCCTGGCCCATGATGACCAATTCCTGATTGCCTTCTTTGAGCACACTGACGACATTATTATTAATGACTTTCGCAATCTTCAATTCTGTCTCCCTCCCGCCTGACCATTTACCTGCTACACCTTTGAACTAGTTCAATATCTCCAGGTCAATCAGAAAACGCCGTTCAGAAATCTTTGTCCAACGATGCGGATGAGGCGCATATAATGCAGAGAACCGGTTTTTGGGAAGGAGCGTGTGTGATGAAACGGTTTTCGAAAGAAGAAAGCAGCTGGATGCTGTATGATTGGGCCAATTCAGCTTATTCGGTCATTATTATGACGGCTGTTTTCCCCTTGTTTTTTAAAGCCGCGGCGGCGGAAAACGGTGTCAGCGCGGCTGATTCTACCGCTTATTTGGGCTATACGATTGCCGCCGCGACTTTTATTTTGGCGATCCTCGGCCCCGTCTTAGGAACGATTGCCGACTACAAAGGATGCAAGAAACGGTTTTTTGCCTTCTTTTTTCTGATCGGTGTGGCGGGCACCGCCGCGCTGGCTTTGATTCCCGGCGAATCTTGGATGCTGTTATTAATTTGTTATACGATTTCCACGATCGGCTTTGCCGGGTCTAATGTGTTTTATGATGCGTTTCTCGTTGATGTGGCCGCAAAGGAGCGGATGAATATGGTGTCCGCCAGAGGGTTTGGGCTGGGCTATATCGGCAGTACGATCCCTTTTCTCCTCAGCATTGCCGTGATTCTTTCAGCACAAGCGGAGGTGATTCCGCTGTCCGCCCAGGCTGCCGGCCGCATTGCCTTTTTGATTACGGCGGCATGGTGGGGGCTGTTTTCGATCCCGCTCCTTCTCCGCGTCCGCCAGCGCTATTATATCGAGAGGGAGCCGCGGCTTGTACTCAGCAGTTTTAAACGGCTGGCCGGCACGCTGAAGCAGATCAGGAAGCACCGGGCGCTGTTTTTTTTTCTGCTCGCCTATTTCTTCTATATCGACGGGGTCGGCACCATCATTACAATGTCCACGTCATACGGGGCTGACCTCGGCATCAGCGCGGCAAATCTGCTGATTGTTTTATTTGTCACTCAGGTCGTCGCCGCGCCTTTTTCGATTTTGTACGGACGGCTGGCCGAACGGTTTAAGGGAAAAACGATGCTTTATGCCGGAATCGGCGTGTATATGATTGTCTGCACGTATGCTTATTTTATGGATTCCGCTTTTGACTTCTGGATTTTGGCTATGCTTGTCGCCACTTCCCAAGGAGGTATTCAGGCGCTGAGCCGCTCTTACTTTGCAAAGCTTGTCCCCAAACAGAACGCCAATGAGTTTTTCGGCTTTTATAATATCTTCGGCAAGTTCGCTTCGATTATCGGCCCGCTTTTGATTGCCGTGACCGCCCAGCTGACCGGAAATTCGTCAGCCGCCGTGTTCAGCCTGATCATTTTGTTTGTAATCGGGATTGGCATTCTTGCGTTCGTCCCCGAGGAGACGGCGTAACAAAAGCCTGCGCGCGGCAGGCTTTCTTTTTTTATTTCTTGGCTTTATGGACTTTCAGTTTTTTGCCTTTGACCGTTGTATTTTTCATGATGTCAAGAACGTGCGGGCCTTTGCCGTTCAGAATCTCGACGTACGATGCGTTGTCCAAAATCGTGATAATCCCGATATCATCGGCTGAAACGCCGTCGATTTTCGCAATCGTTCCGACAAAATCGACCGCTCTGAGTTTTTTCTTTTTCCCGCCGTTAAAGTATAGCTTCATGATGTCTTTGTTTAACTGTTCGCTTTTGTCTGTTTTGACATCGGGGCGGGCGTTCAATTTTTCCGCAAAAGCCGCTTTCCGTTCCGCTGTTTCTTTCTCAGACGGCGCCTCCCGCTTCTGGATGCGGAAACCGATATATGTCTCAATGTCATTCAGAAACCGCGATTCAGACGGCGTCACAAACGTAACGGCCCGTCCGCGGTGTCCGGCGCGGCCCGTTCTGCCGGTGCGGTGCACATAGCTTTCTTTTTCAAGCGGAATATCATAATTGATGACGAGGCTGATGTTTTCAATATCAATTCCTCTGGCGGCAACATCGGTCGCAATGAGATAGCGGAACTCGCCGCGCTTGAATTCATTCATGACGTCAAAGCGGTCTTCCTGCACCATGCCGCCGTGAATTTTATCGCAAGGGTAGCCCAGCCTGTCCAGCTCATCGGTTAACTGGATGACTCTTTCTTTTGTCCGGCAGAATATGATGCAGCTGTCCGGGTTTTCGGTGATCAGGACATCACGCAGCAAAGATGTTTTGTCCTCTTCTTCTGTTCTGGTGACAAAATGCTCAATGTCTTTTGTCGTCAGGCCTTCCGCTTTTACTTCAATCAATTCAGGGTCTTTCATATATGTGCGGCTCAGCTTCTCGACGTCATCCGGCAGCGTCGCTGAAAACAGCATGGTGACTCTGTTTTTCGGCAGATGCTGAATGATGGCTTCCACCTGTTCAATAAATCCCATATTCAGCATTTCATCCGCTTCGTCAATCACTACATACGCCAGCCGTTCAAGCGGCAGCGTCCCTTTCTCTATATGATCAAGCACACGCCCCGGCGTTCCGGCAACGACGTGGCTTTTTTGCTTCAGTTCGGTTTTCTGTTTATCAAAAGAAGCTTTTCCGAAAACCGCCGTGGCTTTTATCCGTTTGAAACGGCCGATATTCGTGATATCTTCTTTAATCTGCGCCGCAAGCTCGCGGGTCGGCGTTAAAATCAGCGCCTGCGGTTTGTTTTCCTCCCATTCCGCAAGCTCGCAGATCGGAATGCCGAAAGCCGCGGTTTTGCCGCTGCCCGTCTGTGATTTGACGACGAGGTCTTTTCGTTCAAGGGCAGAGGGGATTACGCTCTGCTGCACCTCGGTCGGTTCTGTATATCCCAGTCCTTCCAGTGCTCGTAAAATGTCATGACTGATTTGATAGTTTTTAAAATGACTCATGTATAAACTCCTGTCTCTTGCAAGTATTCTCATTATACTCTAATTGGTGAAGGCATATGTGTTTTGTCGAAAAATGACGTAGTAAGATCTCTCTCGACCAACTAGCCGCGCCAGTGCGCCGATACCCTTAGGTTTTTTTTATCTTGTAGAAAAAAGGAGGGATTTATCTTTATTTGTAGAATAGTAAGTAAGTTGTACTGTAGATATAAAGGTGGTGTAACAAATGCCTGATAGAAAAAAGCTTACTCCTAATGAGAATGCAATACTACTTGCGGAAGTTGAAAATATGTGTCCATTATGCACAAAGCCTCTAATGTATGAAAAAGGCGGAAAAAAACATAAATTGTTTGAAGGTGCACATATTTATCCACTCAATCCCTCAAAAGCAGAAATAGAGTTATTGAAAAATGAGGAAAAAATACATGAAGATGTAAACAACCTAGCAAATTACATTGCACTATGTACTGATTGCCATACAAAATTTGATAATCCTAGAACTGTTATGGAGTATAGATTGTTATTAAGCATCAAGA
This sequence comes from Bacillus sp. GW821-FHT11D08, assembly GCF_058808515.1. NCBI lineage: Bacteria > Bacillati > Bacillota > Bacilli > Caryophanales > Bacillaceae > Bacillus > Bacillus sp. GW821-FHT11D08. The sequence continues at coordinate 207,680 of NZ_JBXARS010000007.1, read as the reverse complement.
AAAACATATTGTCTAAGAGTGAGACAAGAGCAAAATATATTGATTATCAGATTGAATCAGAAATAAAAGAAGTAATTTCTATGCTAGTAGAAGAATTTAATGAGGCTGAGCTTAAACCTTTAGAAATGAATGCTTTAAAGTTGGATGAAAAAGCAAATGAGACATTGGCAAGAATAACAAAAATGAGGATAAGAAATGAAATAACTGAATACTATTATTATATTAAAGATCAATTTGCTCAACTAGATAGCCAATACCCTAGGTCATTTAATGCAATTGCCTCACAAGTAAGTGCATTTTATAACAGTCTAAGCAGAATTGAGCCATCTCAAGAAGTAATATATGGGCAACTTACTGAGTGGCTCTCAAAAAAGACTGGGACTAGCAATTTAGGTGCTTGTGCTATTATTGTTTCTTTTTTTGTTCAGAATTGCGAGGTGTTCTCATGATAGTGCCTAACAAAGTAATTAGGTTTAGTGACTCAGTAATTGGTAAAATGCCAATTATCCTTGAAAAAATATCTGAAAAAGAAATGACAATAAAAGAATTATTCTTTACTACACAAAATCACTTTAATGAAATTGATGAGTTTGTATATTCACTTGATGTTTTATACATACTTGATGCAATTAAAGTAGATTTTGATAAAGGAGTAGTTACATATGTTAGTAAGGATTAAAAGTGCAATTTTTAATGAAGAGTGTATTTATTTCCATGAGGGCTTAAATGTTATATTAGGTGATAATAAAGGTTCTAATTCTATTGGTAAATCAACTTTACTTATGATTTTGGATTTTATTTTTGGTGGTAATACATATATTTCTCACAATAGTGATATGATAGCAAACTTAGGACATCATGATTTTGGATACACCTTTATATTTAATAAAAGTGAATACCATTTTGTTAGAGGTACTGAAAATCCAAAAATAGTATATGAAAGTAATGAAAAATATGAAAAGCTACACAGCATAGATGTGAATGATTATACAGAGAATTTAAAGAGATTATATGAATTAAATGCAGATAAATTATCCTTTAGAAGTATTGTTAGTAACTACTCAAGGGTATGGGGTAAAGAAAATAATGATGTTAAGAAACCTTTACACAGCTACCATAAACAAACTTTTAGTCAAGCAATAACAATCTTAATTAAATTGTTTAACAAGTATAATGCTATTGAATTACAGGATAAAGAGCTAAAAGAAAAAGAAGATAAAAAACAAGTATTAAATAAAGCTGGCAGATACAAATTAATTCCAAAGATAAACAAAAAAGATTTTGAGAAAAATATAAAAGAGATACAATCACTTGATAAAGAAATTAAGAGGTTAGGTAAAAATGCATACACTCCATCAGGAGATATTCAAGAACTAATATCTGATGAAATGATTGAACTAAGGGAAAGAAAAAAACAACTCATAGAGGAAAGAGAATATTATGTTTCTAGGCTAAATAGGACAACTAGAACTATAAAAAAATCAGCAGATGCAGCATTTGAAAATCTTTTAGATTTCTTTCCAAATGTCAATCTTGAAAAATTGCAAAATATAGAAACTTTCCATAAAGGTATCAGCTCCATATTAAGTGATGAGTTAAAAACTGCACAACAAGAATTATCATTGAGAATAGATGAATTAGAGAAAGAGATTAATGTTGTAACTAAAAAGCAAGACCACTTATTAAGCCCGGATGAAGAGTATACTGTATTTATTGATACACTAATTGAATATTCATCTAAGATAAAAAACCTCAAACTAGAGAATGAGTATTATAAAAAGCTTTTAATTGCAAGGGAAGAAGCTAAATCAAAGCAAAAAGAACTTGATGAAGTAAAGGAAATAATTGTTAAAGAGCTTAACAATTCTTTGAATGCAAAACTCAAAGAAATAAATGACTTTATACATGAAGATAAAAGGACAGCCCCTGAAATATCTTTAACTTATAGTAAGTATGATTACAAAGTTTTTGATAATACTGGGACAGGGAAAGCATACACTAACCTGATAATCTTCGACCTTGCTATCTTATCACTAACAGAAATCCCTTTTATTATGCATGACTCTTTCCTATTCAAAAATATTGAAAAGGAGGCAGTTGAGCAGCTTATAGAACATTACAATTCAATGTCTAAACAAATATTTATTGCTATTGATATGATTGATATGTTTAACCAAGAAACTCAGGATATCTTACAGGATAAAAAAGTTATTCAGTTGACTGCAGATAAGCTGTTGACTAAAAAAGACTGGAGAGGTAGAAAGTAGTGTAATATTTCAAGAAAGGGGGCTGTATTCTAGCTCCCTTATTGCTAGATGAAAAATAATAGGCTGAAAAAGAGGGTGACTAAAGTAGGTATTGGTAAATATTGACACCTTTGCTAAATGGTTAGAAACTCATGCTAATTTAAAATCATCTCCATTGGAAGATACTCTAAAGCACTTGATACTATTCTAAAATAATCATGAGTTCCAAAGACGAATAACAAAGAAAAAAGGGATATATAGCCCAGCCTTAAAACATTTTAAAAGCTACATAGAGTTTTAATTTAAAGAAGAACTATTTAAAGATGAATCGGAATATGAAAACAGCATTATTAAGAATAACTAATAAGAATACAAAGCTGATATTGTAGATAAAATACAGGTTAAACCTAATTAATCTTTTTTGCACAGACCGACCGCATTCCCTCCGCCGGCATTTTTTTAAGTTCTTTTAAATTGATTAACCATTCTCTTGTTTTTTTGTCATTTATCATTCAGATTTGTTCTAAAAAAAGCTTGTATCGCTTATTGATACAAGCTTCATATTCTACTATTTAAAAATCACCCAGCGGATTATCCCCGAAACGCTCCCACAGTTTTGGAAACCTTTCAGGCAAATCTTCTTCTTCCCAATCCAATTCAATACCGTCCGTTTCGGCAAGTCCCTTTTGTTCAAGCGCATCTAAAAGCTCGTCGTGTACTTTATCATCCCATTCATCGTCACCAGTCTTCATATATGTCAACGCCTCGATTGACACTGACAGCAAGTCTTCATTTTGCGGATAGCCTTCCTCGTCAAGCGTTTCCTCCGTGATGTACGCTGCCAAATACTCGTGATCATCCAGCACTTTTTCGAATGTCTCTTTGCCCTGGGCAATCAGCCATCCGCGGAAATAATCAAATGTATCGTCCGAGCAGCCGTCCATTAGGATGTATGCTGCGGCCCATAGCGAGGAAAGATAGCTTTTTTGCATGAATGTCTGAAGCATAAATTCAAAATCAACGATCTCATTGATTTCTTCTTTCAATAATGCATCACGCAGCCACTCATTAGGTTCTTCATGACTGCCAGCTTGGTCAATAAGCTGCCAAAAAGATGTTTCATTCATTTGGTTTTTCCCCCTCTGATATCCCTCTTATAGATCCCCGAGTCTGATAGTGCATAAATAGCATTACTTGTTAGTTTCAGCTGTTGTATCGAAAGCTCACGGCCATCCGGATCACAGCACGTTACCTCTTGCACCGGCAGACTGACATCAGCCGGAATGAGGGACAGTGAATGATCATCTTTGCATATCCAAAACCCGTCATCTGAAATCGCAAGCTGGTCATATATCCCTGAACATGCTTGATCAGAAATAATCCACACTCGTTTCACGTCGGTTTCATCAAACGCAGCAATGACTTTATATGAGTAATACAGCATGTAGATCAGTCCGTTTTTTTCTGCAAGCGCATAGCAGTCATCTACAACGGGCGCATATATTTCTGAAAGCTGTTGATCAATATGCGTTTCCTTTAATTGCCCGTCTAAAGTGAAGCACAGCACACTTTGACCATTTGAGTTTTCATCATCATAAATGCCTTCATCACTTAAACCGATCCATAGGTTTTGTTTCTCATCCAGAAGACTGCATGAAGTCCCTGAAGGCAAGTGAAAAGCACTTTCCACACTTCCCTCTTCTGAAAAAACCTTTACCTTCGGCTCATACGATTCGTAATAAACGAAGACATAGCCATCTGCACATTGTTGAAAGAGCAGAATATCGCTGCATGAAATCTGCTCTTTCACTTTAAAATTCAAAACATCATCGGAAGGATCATAGATTGAAACAGTGATATCACCTTTCTCACTCTTTTCCAATGTAGGCACATCCCTGTGGATCAGCATGAAAAAAACAATCTTGGGTGTCCATGTTTATGATTTTATTCATTTTTATTTTTTTCATTGGTTATGCTCCCAAGGGTTAGAGATTCTCTTACTCGTTAACCTTATACACATAAAATTGTTTTGAATCAAAAGAAACAGTCTCAGCCTCTACAGCTATTAATCTTCTGTTTCTGTTTATGCCAATGAGAAATTAGAATTTAACTGAACTCTAAAATCTCTAACATATCTCAGTTGGTAGTGCCCAAAGCTAGAGTTTGAAATGAATACGTATAGAGCTTAATTAAAGTGAAACATTTTATGTATTTCTTTATTTTTACAACCTAAATAACAAGTAAGTATAAAGTAAATAGGCTACCTTTGTTATTATTATCATTTTTAAAATAAAAAGTCTTGCCCAGCCAAATTTGACAAGACTTTTATATTATTAATTATTCGTATTTTCAACACCAATTACTTTATAATTCTCACAATAAAATCTAAAAGATTGTTCTTCATAATCTTCTACTATATATTTTATTTTTTCCCAACTATTGTTAATTCTTTCTATGTTAATACTTAAATAAGAATCTTGATGACCATAATCCAAGTTAGTTAACTCTACAGATGATACATTCTCAAATTTTAACTTTATTTGATATTCTTCCTTTAAATATTCGTACAATAGAGTTAACTCTATTGAACTAATTACGTCATAAAAGTCATTATATTCTCTATAATAATTAAAATTAGTAACTTGTTTTAAGTTAGTTATTTGAAAATCCTTTATTTTCTTTTCTATTTTTTCATCTAAATACCAATCCATTTTTTCATCTCCAAAAATTATGAGTTTTATTTTTTCCTTTTGGCCCATAACCTCTTCCAAAATGATATTCGTGAAGGTGTGGTTTAGAATGCGCTCTAGGCATACCATGATTCGAGTGATCTATGCGATACTTTTGACGCCCATATTTATCATATATTACAGTCGATCTCTCCTTCCTGCCTTTATATAATCTATAATGGGTAATACGGCTATTCGGTGTACCAAAATGGGAAGCTTTTCTACTCCAATAACTATCGGGTACAAAACGCTTCTTTGAATATTTACTTTTAAGCCTTCCCTTATACGTACCACCTTTTGCTTTTCGAACAAATTTGTAACTTTTAACCGCTTTATAAACCCGACTAGCACCCTTAAATAACTTCCCAGGACCAAAGTTCGAAGCGGCTGCCCAGGCTGCACCTCTCCATCCTTTACCTGATTTATATGCCTTATATCCATCATAGGCTGCAAATCCGGCATTTACCACAAGCCACACCCAATGCCCGTCAGGATCGACGTTCATGACTGGGTTGTTGTTTCCGTATGCATATCCATTCTGATCTAAAGAATCGCCGTCGCTGCCCGGGTCTGGGTCTAGTGATAAGAATACGCCGTTTCTTGGCTCGTAGTAGCGGGCCATGAGATAGTACAGGCCGGTTTCTTCGTCGTATTGGTAGCCTGCGTAGCGGTAGCGGTTGTCTTTTACTTCGTCGCTCGCTTCGGTTTTTGTCGGATTTCCCCATGCATCGTATTGATATTTGGCAACGGTTTTTCCGGTGCTGTCTGTGATGGCGATGACGTCGCCGTGTGCGTTGTAGTGATAGAAATATTTCTTGCCGTTCTTTGTATAGGATAACAGCTGGCCGCTGTCACCGTACGTGTATGATTTTGTGACGTTGTTGTCTGCGTCTGTTTCATACAGGACATTCAAGCTGTCTCCGTCGTAGAAGTAGTTTGTGACGTTTCCGTTGACGGTTTTTTGGATTCTGTTTCCTTTTTCATCATATTTGTATGTTGCGAACGGCTTGTCTTCGCCTTTTTTCGTTACGGCGGTCAGGTTGTCTTCCGCGTCCCACGTATATGTGAATTTGCCGTCGGATGTGCGGTTGCCGTTTTTATCATAGGACAGGTCTTCGTCATTCACCTTCGTCAGCTGATTCATGATGTTGAAGGATGCGTTGACTGATTTGCTTGCGCCGTCCTTTGTGGTGGTGACGTTTGTCCGGTTGCCGAAGCCGTCGTACGTATATTGAATGACGGTGCCGTCTTCATGAGTTTCTTTGACGAGCTGGTTGAGCTTGCCGTATTCGTACTGCACCTTTCCGCCCGCTGAGCTGTCGATGACCGTGCGGTTGCCGTTGGCGTCGTATTCATAGCTTTCCCGGAAGATGCTGCCGCCGTTTTTCGCTCCGATATGAAGAGAGCTGACGAGATTCCGCTCATCATATGAGAAGCTCGTGCCGACTTCATTTCCGCTGATGAATGTCTGGACATTGCCGTTCTCATCATAATCAAATGTATAGGCTGAAGTGCCGTCTTTCATTTCAATCATTTGATCAAGTTTGTTGTACGTAAAGCTGTTTGTTCCTTTTTGGCCGCCGTGGCTCCATGAGAAAGTTTTCAGCTTATCCGAATCAGCCGGATACGTCCAGCTTTGGCTGCCGCCGCGGTCGGTTAATTCGGTCAGGCGGTTTTTGTTGTCAAAGGTGCGTTTTTTCGTTGTATTTTGTTCTTTGTTTGTGACCGACGTTTCATTGCCGTTTTTGTCATAGGTAAAGTTGTATTTTTCAGTGCCGTTATACGCTTTTGACTTAACCCGGTCGGTGCCGTCATAGGTCAGCGACACTTCATTGCCGTTGGCGGAAACGGTTTTCGTCAAGTTGCTGTTGGCGTCATATTCACTCTTCAGCACATTGCCGAGCGGGTCGGTTGTTTTGACGAGCTTGCCCATGACGTCATATTCATATTGATAGGTCTGGTCTGCGCCGGCCCGAATCGTTTTTGTCAGCTCATTTCCTTCCTTGTCATAGCTGTGAAGGATGGATGTGCCGTTTGACAAGGTCAGCTTTGTCAGCTGGTCGGCCTGATCGTATTCGTAGGCGGTTGTTTCGCCTTTCGCGTCGGTTTCAGACATTTTCTTTCCAGTCTCGTCATATGAAGCAGTGCTTGCATAACCTAGTTCGTCTTCTTCTTTTGTGACGTAGTTTCCTTTTTCGTCATAGGTGTTTTTCGTCAGGATGCTTCCTTCGATTAAACGGATGTCGTCAAACCACGCCGTTCCTGTTGCGCTTTTTTGGAACAGAATGCTGATTTCGATTCTATTGATCGGCTTTGTTTTCGGAATGACTGCCGCCGCCCGGTTCCATTCCTGTGTCCCCTGCGGGAATTTGGCGGTGTATACGCCCGTCGTGCCGTCCGCATAAGTGACGTCAGCCTGAAGAGCGTAATCATTGTCGTTCGTTAATTTTACGCCGTCAGCCTTGGACATCCCTGTCAGCGTGATATATACCGGCTTATCGTCCGCGCTTTGGCCTAGCGTAACGGTTTGTTTTGCGGCCGCATTGGCTTGTGATGCATTTGTGCGGGACGCTTTTAATGAGCTGTCATCATCGAAGCCTTCATCAAGGTCAGCGGCGGATCCGCTTGTGCTCCAGCCATCTGTTTTGGCCGTGAAACTGCTGTTTTGCACCGGGTTATAGCTTGAAGAGACTTCGCCTTTTTCCAGCTGAACCTGATCAAACCACGCTTTTCCTTTGCCGTCCTTGTCGTTATGATCCACTTCCATATAGACGATGGCTTTTCCTGCATTGGCCGGTGTTGTAAAGGTGATCTGCCGTTTCGTCCAGTCATTCTTTCCGGCTAATGCGCCTGATTCATTGTGAATCCATTGAATGCGTTTTTGGTCTTTGTCACGCAGATCAATGTTGAAATACGCTCTTGCCTTCGTCAGATCCGTTTTGATCTGGCCGCTGAGTGTATACGTCGTATTCGGCTCTAGCTGCACTTCCTGCGTTGCGGACGCATGGCCGTGCTCTGTTCCGGCTGAAGCGGATTGTGACGAGATCTCCAATGCTTTTTGTCCGGACAGCGCGCCGCTTCTTGCTTTTACAGATGCGATGCTTCCGCTGTCTCTCGTAGCAGTGAGATTCCAGCCAAGCTTTGTTCCTTCAAAGCTGCCGTCTTTCAGCAGGCTTGCCGAAGCTGCCAGCTCTTTGCTTGATTGAATGAGATTACCGTATTTGTCGTACACGGCGGCGGATGAGGATTTTCCGCTTTGATCCGTTTCAGAAACGGCATCAAGTCCGTCGTACGCAATATCAGTGACGTTCCCCTCGGTATCCTTCATTTTCGTTACGTCATTGTTTTTGTTGTACTGATACGTTTCGGTGCCGTAGTTGTCTTTTACGGCTGTGACGTTGCCGTCTTTATCATATTGATAGCTTTCTGTCGCTTTGCCCGCATCCGCGTCGTTCGGATCGGTGTCCTGAATGACGTTGTTGCCTTCGTATACGGTGTTGGTCGTGATTTTCAGCCCTTCGGCATCATCGATCATCTGAATCGGGTTGCCCGCTTCGTTATAGCCGTACTGCACTTTGCGGCCGTTCGGCTGCGTCATGAGCAGCGTTTTTTTGTCCGCGTCATAGCTGTAGTCGTACGTTTCTTTTTTCGCATTGACGGCTTTGGCCAGACGGTGGCCGCTGTATTGGTATTCAGTGAACAGCGGTTTGTCATCCGTGCTGTTTGCGGAATACTGCTTGACGAGGCGCCCTTCGGCATCATAGTCGTAGCTTGTGACGCTGCCGTCAGTATCCGTCACCTTTTTGAGAAGGTCTTTGTCATATGAATATGAAATCTTTTTGTTTTTCGGCCCTGTAAGAGATGTGACATGGCCGTTTTCATCATAGGTAAATGTCAGCTTGCGCCCTGATGCGTCTGTTATGGCGGTCAGCTGATTGCTGTCGTTATATTCGTATACGGTTGTATTGTTGTGTCCGTCAACGATTTTTTGGAGCTTTCCGCCTTTTTTGCTGAAATAAGCGTTCGTCTGATCTTTTGTTTTTAATACAAATTGATCGCTTGTTTCCGTCAGTTCGAGATAAACGCCCGTCGGCGGCTGATACGTGCCGTCAGATTTTTTCGTGAAGACATGTGTTGTCGCGTCCTCATCAATATAAACGGCTCTGCCGTCTTCAGAAAGGATCGACGTTTCCGCATCGGCATACCAGCCTTGGCCGAACATATGGTCAGAGCTGTCAAGGCTGTTAAAGGTCCGGGAGAGCCCGAGCCCCGGCCCGCGTCCGTCGATTGACATATCTTCCTCATTGACGATGACATTTCCCGTCGCGCCGTTCAGCTGTCCGTCCGGAATGTCGATAATAGACCAGAATTCTTCCGTTCCGAGGAATTCCGCCCCTTCATGGAAAACAGGGTTAAAAGGTGCCGTCGGTATGCTGTCACCGTTTGCGTCATAGGCGGTCAGCGTGAAGGAATAGTTCTTCTTCCCTTTGTAATTGCCGTTTGCGTTTTCGTAAACAGGTGAAGGGTCAAGCGCCAGTTCGCCGCCCTTTCCGTCCGTGTGAAGCTGGAATCTTCCCGCTTTCACTTCTTCGGCTGACGGCCAGATGCGTTTGTTTTGGGTCGTCCAATGATCGGTATCCCCGACATCGAATGATTGATAGTCTTTTCCGTTGTAAATGTTGATTTTGTAGCCTTTGGCGTTTTTGACCTTATCCCATATGAGATTGACATAACCCGTTTGGCTCGATTTCGTGTTCGTATAGACATAGCCTGTCAGGTTTTTCGGCTTTGCGATATCAGGCAGCGCCGGACTCGCTTCCGGTGAGGCGATCGCTTCTCCGTCTTTGTTATAGGCGATAACTTTAAATCCGTAAGTTTTCCGATTTGCATCTCCGCCGGCGTTTTTATAAACGGGGCCCGGGTTAATCGGCAATTCCGCGCCTTTTTTGTCTTTCAGGTGAAGCGCATATTTTCCGGCGCTGATTTCCGCCTTTGTCGGCCAGATGTTTTGATCTTTTGTGGACCAGGATGTTTTATTTCCGAGGTCAAGCGTTTCAAAGCCTTTGCCGTTAAAGACTTGCATTTTATACCCGGCTGCGCCTGATACGGCTTTCCAGGAAAGATCAAACCAGCCTGTGGCGTTGTTGTTATTAAAGCCTTTCGTGCTCGGTTTCTGAACTCTTCCAATATTCGGAATGACGGGCTTGGCGGCCGCAGACATGGCGCCTTCTCCCTGGTCAAACACCGCGCTGACCGCGACCCAGTAATTTTTACTTGCCGGATAGCTGCCGCCGGCGTTTTTATAGACCGGCGAAGGATTAAGCGCTAATTCACTTCCGCCTTTTCCGTCTGTATGCAGCTTATATTTGCCGGAGTCGATTTCCGCTTTTGTCGGCCAGATGTTTTTTCCTTTTGTGCTCCAAGAGGTTGCATTGCCGACCGGAATGGCCTGGTATTCTTTCCCGTTATAGAGCCAGACTTTATAGCTTTTGGCGCCTTCAGCTTTTTTCCAGCTGATATTGAAAAATCCTGTCGAATCTCCGTTATGATACGCTTTGACAGACGGCGTGTCCGCCTTCGGAATCGTGTATGTCACTTCAATGTATGGTTTTTTAGCAGAGTTTGCTGATGACATCAGCTTCTTCCAATATTCTTTTCCGTTGCCGTTTGCGTGAAGCTTAAAGCCGTAATTGGCGCCGCCGCTGTTCCACGACTTGACTGCGGAGGTGACATCGAAGCTTGCCCATTGGCCTTTATAGACCTCGGCTTTGCCGATGTTTTTGGAGCCCGGCTTGTTCTTCCACGTAATCTTGGCATTATCGTAATTGCTGTTAACGGTGTCGAGCCAAAGCCCCGTCGCTTTTGATCCGTAATAGGAGTGGGCTGTGTACGCTTTGAGCGTCGCTTTCGTCACCGTCATGTTTTTGATCGGCTTTAGATTATCAAACTTCATAAAAGCGTAGTTCGTTCCGGTTGTGCCGTCATAATATCCAGTTTTCAGCACGTACGCTTTCAATCCGGCATCCCATTTCTGCGATGCGGCAGAGTAGTTTGTCGTCGGGTACGCGCTCATGACAAAGGTATCGGATGACACAGATACTGATGTTGAAGGGTCAATAGATACCGGATAAACCCGCTTGGGATCTTTCAGCCATTTTTCATCGGCCGTTACATGGAGCAAGTAGCCTTCGCTGTTTTTTTCAAGCTTGAAGCTGACATCTTCTGACCTGTTGACTTCACCTGACTTTTCGTCGAGATCTGAGTCGGTCATAAAGGGCTTCGGCACGGTGTAGACGACATTGTCTTTATCATCAGAAAACGCGATCGAGCCGTCTTCCTGTTCTTTAGCCTGAAGGTCGGTTTTGATTTGAAAGGTGAAGGAATTGTAGCCTTCATATTTGTGAAGCACAAGGTCTTCTTTTATGTTTTCGTTAAATGTGTAGGTTTGTAAATCAATAGCAGGAAACACTTGCTGATACGTAAGCTCGTTGCTGTCTCCCTTGACTTTTGCTGAGGCATCTGTCGGAGTGATTGCAGCCTGATCGGGGCCTTTTGCGCCGGTTAATGAGTATGTGAGCTTATGATCATCGTGTTCAAATGTAGCGTATAATCCGTTTTTTATTTGCTTCAGAAAATCGGAGTTCAGCACTGTATTCTCCGTTCCGACTTCCTTTGATCCGGTTTTCAATTCAGGGGAAACGTCTTCCCAGTCCGCATTGGCGGTTTCTTTCGTATGAATGGGGTCTGTGTAGATTTCCTGTTTGTACACACCCTCGCCTTCATAATAAAGCTTTGAATTCTCAGTTCTTTCAGACGTGATCTCACCGTCTTGATTGATATCTTTTTGATTAAACGGCATCTGCTCGGGTGCTTTTTCCGCCGGAAGATCTTTTTCCGGGTCTGCGGCCGGAATGGCGGCGGTTTTCGCTTGATCTTGTTTTTCACGCGTTTCTGCCGCAAATACATCGGCAGGCGCAATGGAAATCATAAGCGTTGCCGCAAGAGTGCCGGCCAGCCATTTTTTCCACTTGTTCTTTTTTCCTATTTTCATAGGTTCTCCTCCTTCTTTTGTAATATAGGCTTAACAATAGTAATATTATTGAAATTGTTTATCAATATTTTCCTAGGTATTTAAGGTTATTTTAAGGATTATAGGGATTTTGAACCTTTTATTCATATAAAAAAACCGCCGGCTGCCGGCGGTTTTTCGTATTATGGATAGCGGAGATTTGTATTTTGCGCTCCCGCGTAGGATTGGGCGAAGTTTTTGGCGTCCTGGGCTGAAAGGGTGCCATAGCTGTAATTTGATCTCGGATTCCAGCCGGTGCGCGGTGATTTCGGGGCTTTGAGCGACGGGAATGAACCGGTGTCGGTGAATTGGGCCGTCCCGTAGTCGTCTATCATTCCGCCTTTTTCATTTCCGTTACCGAAGTAGTTGGCTTCTGAGAAAACAGTCGCGTTTGTATGAATGGTGAATCCTAAATTGAAATTGGTCACATAGTTGTTTTTCGCGTGAAAATAGCCGTATCTCATCAGGCCCGGTGAACGCACATAGACGTTATTAAAATAGTTGTTGGTGATCGTCATATGCGGATAGCCGATATAATTGCGTCCTTCGTTATCATCATTCGGATAACCGAGAATCAGGCCGTACAGATGGTCTGTGAATTTAGAGTTAGACAGCGTCACAAAATCCGCTTTGGCGCCGACATACAGAAGCTTTCCCAAATCACTGTGGCTGTTCGGATTGTAGCTGTGTCCTTCAAACCACACGTGGTCAATCCAGTAATTCTGTCCGTTCGCTATGTACATCGGAATGTCGTTGTTGCCTGTAATGGCGGCACTATGGCTGATAATGAGATTTTTGAAAATCACATTGTTTGAGCCGGAGCCGGTGGTCAGATAGATGTTGGTCAGCCTGTGGCTGGTATAAGAGCCGACGATGGTTTTATTGGCGCCGACTGTCACGACGGCTTTACCCGGGGAAGAAATATCACTTGTGATGACGATGGTTTTGCGATCCGTTCCGCCCGCATTGTTTTTCAAATCATTGAGATTGCTGACGTAGACGACGGGGCCGCCCTGGCCTCCCGATACGGCGGATTTTGCTTTACCGTTATGATCCTTCGCATTGCCCGCGAATCCGGTAAGTCCCTGCATCACATCCGGATAAGCCGCTGCCGCTTCTGCCTGCTTTGATGCGGAACATACGATGGCCAGACAAAGCGCAAATCCGAATGCAGCCAAGAAAGCGAGATGACGCGTCTTTTTTATCATGCCCTTCACTCCTTTAATTTCTTAAATTGTAAACACAAGAAGTATTATACAATTACTATCCTCTTTTTCCATGATCTGTTTGTCTGCTTTTTCGTTATGGCTGAAAAGCCCCAAAACAAAAAAAGCAGCCGATACGGCCGCCTATATACGGGTGCTGTCTGCCTGAGCTTCCGAAGGCACGGCTTTTTGCTTTCGAATCAGGGACAGCCCCATTCCCGCAAAAATCAATACAATCCCCAAAGATTGATAAAGGTCAGGGCGAAATCCCGTAAATACGGTGTCAAGCACAATCGCCACCGCCGGATCAAGAAATACGATGATTGAAATAAACCGGGTGGATAAAAACCGCAAGCTGTCAAAAAAAAGCAAATACACAATTCCCGTATGAATGATACCGGTCGACACAATCATGATCCAGTTCACATGCGACAAATCAGAAAAAGCGCCGAAACGGACGAACGGAAGAAGAATGATAACGCCCAATCCGGTCTGCAAACAGGTGACGGCGTATGGGCTGAGGCTGTTGATGCCTTTCCCGGCCAGTGTCGTAAAAGCATAAAAAAGGGCGGCCAGCACGGCCCAAATAATACCCGATCCCATCAGCTGAGAAAATGATGTATTTCCGTTGATGCCGGAAATCAGGGCGGTGCCCAGAAAACAAATCACGATGGAACTGACCGACACAATATGCAGTTTCTCCCGGTATATAAGGCTCCCCAGAAGAAGGACGAGAACCGGAGCCAGATGATAAACGGAAATCGCTATCGTCACTGATGTCTCCTCAAACGATTTAAATAAAAACACCCAGTTCAGCACGAGAAAAAATCCGCAGGCCATTGTCTGCAGCACCTCCCGCCGGTTCCATTGTTCGGTGCGGTACCGTCCGGAACCAAACCAGCAAACGCCCAGAAACAATGAGGCGCACAGACATCTCACAAAGACCAGTTCAATTGAAGGCACATTCGTATGTTCTGAGAAAAAGCCGATTGATCCGAAAATGACCATGGAAATGACCATTTTGATGACGGCATTTGATGTTTGTTCAGCTTGCATTGATTTGCTTCCCCCATATCATTGACTGTTTATTCAGACAAATACTAACAGCCATTTTACTTGATTCAGAGGAAGATTTCACCCTGTTTTTTAAAAGCCGGCGGTCTTTTCTCATGAAAAAAGCCCTGCATCAGCAGGGCCTTCTGTTTAATGAACGATCAGTACAGGACAAGGAGACAATTGTGAGACCTTATGGCTCACGCTTCCGAGCATCATTTCTTTAAATCCGCTGATTCCGCGGCTTCCGACGACAATCAGATTGAAATGCTGTTCTTTCGCTATGTTTAAAATTTGATGCGCAGGTTCGCCTTGGACGTACAGGCTTTCCGCGTTTACTCCGCTTTCTGCCGCTTTCTGCTTGGCATCTTCCAGAATGGCTGCTCCTTTTTGCTCGACTTCATGTTTGATGTCTTCAATGAAGTTTTCCGGAACATAGACAATCCCGGTTAAAGCTGATGTGGAGACAACGGCTTCACGTCCCGCATAGAGAATGGTGAGTTCAGCCTGCTGTTCTTTCGCCAGATGGATCGCTGCGTCCAGGGCTTTATTGCTCATGTCTGAACCGTCTACTGCTGCAAGAATTTTTTTAAACATATGAATCCCGCCTTTCTGCTTTTATTGTCCTCCTCTCTTTGCTGAATGTCAATTTTGCCGGCTTTCTCCGGAACATTGCGCTTACAGACTTTCTCCGTTTGTGGCGATGACGTCTTTATACCAATAAAAACTTTTCTTTTTCTTTCTTTCAAACGTGCCTTTTCCGTCATTGCCGCGGTCGACATAGATATAGCCGTAGCGTTTTTTCATTTCTGCCGTTGAGGCGCTGACGAGGTCAATCGGCCCCCACGACGTGTAGCCGATCAGGTCGACGCCGTCTTCAATCGCCTCTCTTGCCTCTATTAAATGATCACGCAGATAATTGATGCGGTAGTCATCCTGAATGGTTCCGTCCTCCTCCGGCTGATCAACCGCGCCGAGTCCGTTTTCGACGATGAAGAGCGGTTTCTGATAACGGTCGTACAGCGTGTTTAAGGTGATGCGCAAGCCCTTCGGATCAATCTGCCAGCCCCATTCGGAAGATTTCAGGTACGGGTTTTTCACGCCGCCGAGAAGATTTCCCTTAGATTGCGCCAGATCCTCAGGCGCCGTGCTGGCCGTCATCGACATGTAGTAGCTGAAGCCGATGTAATCCACCGTATGTTCTTTCAGGAGCGCCTCGTCCCCTTCATTCATCTCGATCGTAATTCCGTTTTCTTTAAAGAAGCGCTTCATGTAGCCCGGGTAGCTGCCCCTTGCCTGCACATCAGAAAAGAACAGCGTGCTCCGCTCTTTTTGCAAAGCCGCATATACATCCTCCGGCTTCGGCGTCATCGGATACGTCGTCGTCGCGGCGATCATGCAGCCGATCTGTGAATCCGGAATGATCTCATGACCGGCTTTTACCGCCAGCGCGCTCGCCACAAATTGATGGTGGGCCGCTTGGTACATCGTGTTTTGTTTATTTTCGCCTTCCCGGAATATAAGACCGCCGCCTGTAAACGGAGCGTGAAGAACGACGTTGATCTCATTGAAGGTCATCCAATATTTCACCTTGTCTTTATAACGGGTGAAAACCGTGCGGGCGTACCGCTCATAGAAATCGACCGTACGGCGGTTTCTCCAGCCGCCGTAGTTTTTCACAAGACCGAGCGGCATCTCATAGTGAGAAATCGTGACGACCGGTTCGATCTGATGTTTTCTCAATTCGTCAAACAAACGATCGTAAAATTGCAGCCCTTCTTCATTCGGTCCTGTTTCATCGCCGTTCGGAAAGATTCTCGTCCACGCAATGGAGGTGCGGAACGCTTTAAAGCCCATCTCCGCAAACAGGGCGATATCCTCTTGATAGCGGTGATAAAAATCAATCGCGTCGTGATACAAATTCAGCGCATCGTCCGTCTCATGAAACGGAGACATAATGCCGTCCGGGGAGACATCCGCCGTAGAAAGTCCTTTGCCGCCTTCTTTATAAGCTCCTTCAATCTGATTGGCAGCCGTTGCGCCGCCCCATAAAAAACCTTCCGGAAATCTCTTCATGTTTTCTCCACCTCTTTTTCAGGATAACGCCAGAAGCGCTTCGTTCGGTTTGACCATTCCGCTTTTTTTCACGTCTGTAAATGAATATTGATCCGTATTCGTAATGATGACCGGCGTGATCACGTCAAAACCGGCAGCCTTTATCTCGTCGATATCAAAAGTAATCAGCAGATCTCCCGGTGCGACGGCATCGCCTTCTTTGACGTGCATCTCAAAATGCCTGCCATCCAGCCGGACGGTATCAATCCCGATATGAATGAGAACCTCGGCTCCCCGGGTGCTCGTAATGCCGATGGCGTGCTTGGTTTTAAATACGGCTGTCACCCTCCCTTCTACGGGAGAAACCGCCGCGCCCTCTTCAGGCAGAATCGCAAAACCTTTTCCCATCATTCCGCCGGAAAAGACGCTGTCGTTCACTTCGCTTAATGCTTTCACTTCGCCTTTAATCGGGCTGTGAATGATTTCTCCGCCTGCCGTCACCCCCGGCGCTTCAGACGCTTTGTCCCGTTCGGACTGTACATCCTCAAACCCGATCAGCAGTGCCGCCGCCATACCCGCCGCAAATGAGATAAAAAGCCCGATCAGCGCGTAAAGAAATGTCGGCCCGATAAAGACCGGAATGCTCGGCAGACCGGCGTTTCCGCCGACAATGTAAGAAGCGACGCCCGTTACACCGTAAAAAGCTCCGCCTGCCGCGCCGCCGATTAATGCTGCCGCGAACGGTTTTTTCAATCTCATGTTAACGCCGTACATCGCGGGTTCGGTAATGCCCATCAATGCCGTAATGCCCGTCGTAAACGCCAGCGATTTGAAGGTTTTGTTTTTGGATTTTAAGAAAACCGCAAATGACGCGCCGGCCTGCCCCATATTCGCCAAAAACATCGCAGGCAGAATGTAATCATGTCCGTTTTGGGCGATGTTATTGATCATGATCGGCACAAGCGCATAATGCATCCCCGTCATAATGATGAGCGAAAATGTGCCTGCAAGCAGAATCATCGCGGCAATGCCCGCATGATTGAACAAATCATTAACGCCGACAGACAGGTAATTCCCGAGAATCGCGCCGAGCGGGCCGACTGTGATCAAGGTGACAGGCACGACGATCACAAGCGTAAGCATCGGAACGGCAATCAATTTCAAAGATGAAGGCGTGATTCGGTCAATTCCTTTCTCTACATAGGACATCAGCCATATCGCCAGCAAAATTGGGATAACTGTCGATGAATACGTGGCAGCGGTTACAGGAAGACCGATAAAGGAGATGCTTTTCCCTGCTCCAAGCAGGGCCGTTAAATCCGGATGCAGAATCGCACCCGCCACAGCGGCCGCCACGTACGGATTACATCTGAATTTTCTCGCCGCGCTTACCGCAAGCAAAAGCGGCAGAAAATAAAACGCACCGTCACCGACAGCCGTGAGAATGCTGTGAGTCTCGCTCTTCTCCGACATCCAGCCGAATGTCACCGCTAGCGCGACAAGCCCTTTTATCATGCCGGCTCCGGCAATGGCCGGCAGAATCGGTGTAAACACGCCGGAAATCACATCAAACACGGCGCTCAGCACATTTTTCTTCTGCTTTGAAGTTTTGTTTGCGCTTTCATCGTTGAGCCCGCTGTTCTCCATTAAAGCCTGATACACCTTCGGCACATGATTGCCGATAATGATCTGAAATTGCCCGCCACTGATATTTGTCCCCATCACGCCTTCCGTCTGTTCCAGCCCGCTCCGATCTGCTTTCGCATTGTCATACAGATTAAAACGAAGCCGCGTCATGCAATGAATGACACTCTGAACATTCTCCTCCCCGCCGACAAGTTGTAAAATCTCTTTTGATATTTTATGATAGTCCATGAGTATACCTCCTTAAAAATGGGGGAACCGCCGGACGAAAGGTGCCCGCCTTTCTCCGGCTTTTTTTGTTATGAAATCAGCATCACCTCCGAAAAAAGGGTATAAAAAAAACCTAAACTGCACAGCACACGGGGGTCTTCCCCTGTCTGACGCAATTTAGGTTTTGCCTGCGGTTTGCAGTAACAATCCTAGGTGAATGATATTGGGTTGATATGTATACTTTAGCACTGGATTTATTGGGTGTCAACGCTTACATTTCAAAAGATGTACTAATTAAATATATAAACTACTATATTAACTAAAAGAACCCTCATGTTAAGTACCTCTGATAAAGTAGTTTTAAGTTAAATTGCGCCCTAATTCCTCTTCTCTACTTTAATTTCACACTTCTCTAGTTTGTCCACAACGGTTAAAGTAGTACCTGCTTCCAGTTGATAAGAGCAAATACTAGATCATGCAGTCAATTCAAGCCCATTACCTCAACAGTAACCCCATTTTCAATGTAAGAATACTCCATACTCCACCAAACTACCTCAGCGTTATTTTTTAAACGCTTAATAAATAGGACTTTATTCTCTTCTTTTTTAGTATTACCTATTGGTAAGAGTAGTGATAAAATGGAATTATTGATATAAAAAAGGAGATTATGATGAGAAATCATAGAGGCTTCCATGAGGAAATTCAGCAACAACAAAAACTTTATCCAACATCACATCGCATTCAACCGGTTAGCCCTAAAGAATATGCAGAGGTTTTGACTTTACATACGGCAAAACAACTGAGCGAGACATTTCAAACACTTGTGGATCAAGATCAATATGAACAAGCGATTCAACTGAGCGAGAAAGTTGCCTCTCAGCTTGGACAACATACGAATTTTTCATTACCACTTTCCACAGTGCTTTATAGTTTAAACGAAATGGAACTTCCTATTTCAGAGGAATTTTCTCTACATCGTCTGAAACTGCTAGGAAATCATCAAACTCATGATAACTTTTTCAAAGCATTAAAACACGAGATGTTAACGGCGGATCGGGTAGACTTTATGGTTAGTTTTACAAGATGGTCTGGTGTTCAGCTTTTGATCCCTCCGCTTCAGGAGCTTGCTAAAAGACATGTCCCTGTACGCATCATTACATCTACCTATATGGGTATTACAGAACCGAAAGCGTTAAGACATCTTCTTCAATTTGAAAATGTTGAGTTGAAAATTGTAAATGAATATAAAAAATCTTTCCATACGAAAGCATACTTATTTGAACGCTGTTCTGGACAGCATAGTGTCATTGTAGGATCTTCAAATCTATCACAAGCTGCACTTACGACCGGGTATGAGTTAAATGTTAGACTACCTGAAACCAGATATCTCCCCGTTTATCAACAAACAAAAGATTTGTTTGACACTGTTTGGAATGAAAAGACACAGCCTGTTGACGAACAATTTTTACAAGCCTATGAGGAATTCCAAGCAGGAAGCCAAAAGGTAAGTGCTTCCTTTGCTGCTCAAAACTCTCTTTACAAAACGAAAATGTCCCCGAATGCCATGCAAAAGGAAGCGTTACGAAACCTTAAAAAAACAAGAAACGAAGGGGAGACAAAAGCAGTCATCATCGCCGCCACTGGAACCGGAAAAACATTTTTAGCAGCATTTGATTTTGAGCAATTTAAACCAAATAAATATCTTTTTCTTGCCCACCGGGAAGAGTTACTTACAAAAGCAATCGAAACATTCCAGAAAGTCACCAATAATCATGAAGATTTTGGTTTATTGACTGGAACGAAAAAAGAAAGAGATAAGCGTTTTTTATTTAGCACTGTACAAACGCTACATAAAAAAGAAACATTGGAATCCTTTTCAACAGATGAATTTGACTACATTGTGATTGATGAATTCCACCATGCAGAAGCATCTACCTATCAAGCTGTATTAAACTACTTTACACCAAAGTTTTTATTAGGTTTAACTGCAACACCAGAGCGTCTTGACGGTAAAGATGTGCTTCAGATTTGTGATCATAATGTTGTTTATGAAATTAGACTCCGCGATGCTCTAAAGGCAGAGCTACTTGCACCATTTCACTATTTTGGAATTTCAGATCATACTGTAGATTACGAAAAAGTAAAAGTGAAAAATGGACTGTACGAAGAGAAATCGCTAGTAGATCATTTAAAAACTCATAAACGAGTAGAATATATCATTAAGATGATCAACATGTATGGATTCCACGGCGAGAAAATGGTTGGCTTAGGTTTCTGTACAAACGTCGAACACGCAATATACATGAGTGATGAATTTAATAAATTGGGATTTTATACAA
This sequence comes from Bacillus sp. GW821-FHT11D08, assembly GCF_058808515.1. NCBI lineage: Bacteria > Bacillati > Bacillota > Bacilli > Caryophanales > Bacillaceae > Bacillus > Bacillus sp. GW821-FHT11D08. The sequence continues at coordinate 187,130 of NZ_JBXARS010000007.1, read as the reverse complement.
CTTACTTAACAGGAAATGATTCTCCTGCAAAAAGACAAGAGATCATTCGTCATTTGGAGGACCCGCACCACAGTTTAGAACTTATATTTACAGTAGATATTTTCAACGAAGGAATAGATATTCCAAAACTCAATCTACTATTGTTCCTTAGACCAACAGAATCACCAACGATTTTCATTCAGCAATTAGGACGGGGACTTAGAAAAACTGACGACAAAGAGTTTGTAACGATACTGGATTTTATCGGAAACTACCAAAAGTCATTCGTTATTCCACTCGCACTATCTGGACAAACAAGCCAAAAATCGTTTGATAAAGATTCCCTCCGAGTGGCCGTGACGCATGAGTTTTCAGATTTACCTGGGGGATCTTATGTTGACCTTTCAGCCGTAACGAAGAAAGAAATTTTAAATAAGATCGATCATATTAAACTAAATTCAGATGCCATGCTGAAAACGTTATACAAGCAATTTAAACAAGAGCTAGGACGCTCTCCAGAATTAATTGATTTTCTATACTCTGAACAGGCACCTGGGCTTACCTTTTTTATAAAGAAATACAAATCGTGGGTACAGACCAAAAAGAAAATGGACGATTTGAATGTTACAGATGAAGGAATTCTCAATAACCCCTTGGTTGTAGGGATAGTAGCAAAATTAGAACAGCAATTACCTATTAAATGGCCTTATGAATGGTTAATTTTACAGAGCGGTTTTCACAAAAATATCATCACAATAGAAGATGTAAAAGAATCGTTAGAAAAACAGTTTCATATTCAAATCACAACAGATACACATGATGACCTCATTCAGCGAGCAATGGAGCGTTTAACGAAATCAGATCAAAAACAGAATTGGCGCTTTGGTACATTACAAGGTGATACATTCAAGTTAGATCCAGAAGTGAGCGAGATATTAAACGATCCATTATTCGGACCGTATATTAAAGAACGCGTCCACTATGGACTGATTGAATTTAGACGTATGAACAATATAGAAGCTCTTGCTTCAAAAGAGATTAAGCTTACAATGTATCAAACCTATACAAGAAATGAACTCATTTATCTTTTTCAGTCAACTGATCAGGAAGGGACTTGGCGAGAGGGTGTACGTAGAGTTAAAAATCACTATTTAATCTTTATCAATTTGAATAAGTCAGAAAAAGTAGAAGATCATTTGCTATATAAAGATTATTTTATTGATCCTAGCCATTTTCACTGGCAAAGTCAAAACCAAACCTCACATACATCAAGCGTAGGGCAAAACTTTATTCACCATAAGGAAAAAGGATACCATATTCATTTATTTGTGAGGAAATTCACTGAAATGCACAACATCACTTTACCATTTATTTATGTAGGAGAAGCGGATTACGTATCAAGCCACGGAGACAAGCCAATGAATGTCAAATGGAAGCTCCATCAGCCTGTCCCAGAAAACTTGTATGTGGATTTAACGAATTAAGGCAGATACGGTCGGAAGATCAGCGGGTGCCCACTCTAGTGATTCTAGCTCACGTATAGGCACCCATCTGAATTCCGCATGCTCTTTTGCTACCGGCTCCCCTGATACAATCTTCGCTTTTATTGAAATTAAATTGACGATGACCTTCTCATATTCATGATGAATATCGGCTATTACATCGCCCGCAACAATTTTACAGTCAAGTTCCTCTTCAATTTCTCTTACAAGTGCTTCTCGTGCATTCTCCCCTTCTTCAAGCTTTCCACCAGGAAACTCCCACAGATTAGGCAGAGACATTGTTGGAGAACGTAGAGCACATAGAATTTCATTGTTTTCATTTTGTATGACTGCGGCGGCTACTTTTATTGTTTCTTTCAAAATTAAACTTCCTTTCGTTTTTTCTTAGGTATGTATTCAAATTTTTCAATTTTATACTGTTCACTGTAAACGATAGAGGTTGAATCCATCATAATTCAAATGGTTTATTAAAAGCAATAGAAGGTCATTCTCCTAATTAGCAAGAAAAAAGCACCCTCCAAAATGGAGTAGGTGCTAATTTACTTCACTCCCCAAACAGCCTCCCCATCACCGCTCAGCACACTAAACGTCACAACTTCTTTCTCTCTCGCTGAGTCCCATTCTTTCAGGAAGACGCCGTCATAATTTGTGCCGTTCAGGTTGATTCGGGCTTTGCTGCTGTCCGTTTTTGTCCAGGTTCCGGTCATTTCCCCGGAAATGGTGCCGTCGTTGTTAAGCTGGATGTTTTTTGGGTTTTTGATCGTAGCTGTGATGTCTTTTCCGTGCTGGATGAGTTTGTAGGTTCCGGATGCGGCGGATGCCGATATGTGTGTATCCGGTTCTCCCGCGTAGCGGTATGGCGCTGCAACGGGCCATCCGTCTTTGTTCATGTACAGCCGATGTACTCTGACTTCGTGCTCTTCGCCTCTGTTCGGGAAACGGGTGTGGAAAATGAGGTATGATCGTTTCGTTTTCCCGTCGTAAAACACGGAGTTGTGTCCCGGCGATACGTAGCCCGTGCCTTTTTCAGATTGTGAGGCGAAGCTGTAGCCGCCCATGAGTTTGACCCCGTACGGTTCAATTGCTTTGTCGTCGAAGAAACTGCCGTCTTTTCCTTTGGCATCAAGCATGTTATGGCCTGCGGCGTCATAGTACGGACCGTCCGGATTTTTAGAGCGCGCCACACGCATATGATAACCGCCGGCTGCGTCAAGTCCGCCGAATGACAGATACAGATAGTAATATTTCGTTTCCGGATTGTAGCTGATGTACGGGCCTTCGATTCTGCTGTGATTTCCGCCGAGCAGTTTTTTTCCGTAGCCTTGGTTCGGGAGCGGGAAACCGGTTTTCGGATTCATTTCCAGTATGAAAATCCCGCCGGAGTAAGAGCCGTACACCATCCAGAGCTTGCCTTTATGGTCAAAAAACGTTTGCGGGTCTACGACGTTCGGGTGAACGTTTGCATTATACGTCGTGCCGTCTTCGCTTTTTCCTTCCATGCCCGATTTCAAAAAGATACCTTTGTTTTTGTAGGGTCCTTCGATTTTGTCACTCACGGCGACACCGAGAGCGGATCGCGGCGAGTCTCCTTTACAGGCGTTATAGTACATGTAATATTTCCCGTCAGACAGCTGGGCGACGTCCGGCGCCCACAGCGTATCAGACTGGGCCCAGTCGAATGTCTCTTTTAATTCGGTGTAGACGTTCGGGATCAGGGGATTATTGGGATTGACGCTTGAAGACATCTGCTGCCACTGCATCAGGTTTTTCGACTTGGCGGAAGCCAAATGTGAGCCGAATACATAATATGTATCGCCTGTTTTAATGACGGACGGATCATGCACGCTGACCTCTGAAAAAACCGGATGCTGGGCTTTTGCCTGCGGCAGAGTGAATCCGATGACCGCTGCTGAGACCAGGCACACACGAAAGAAACTGGTTTTCATTTTCTGAAATCTCCTCGCTCTCTTCTTTTCTTAAAACGCTTTCAAGACAACGCTCCATTTTATGATGCGGATGGCGGAAATATGTGATCAACAGCGCCGGCTTCGCGATGTACCGCTTTACTTCGATAACAATCTGATTTGTGAAAGACTGGAAAAAAAGTTTTGACTTCTGATTCGCAAACACTTAATATAAAAAACAGTTACTAGTTATCAGAATATTTAAGAATTGAGTGAAGCATATATGACCTTACACAAAGACCGCCGCATCGGGCGCTTATCCGTCCTTCTTCTGCTTCATGAGACTGAAGAAAACCAGCAGATCAGACGGCTGGAACGGGACGGCTGGAAAGTCTGTCTCGGCAGGGTGGGTTCAATGGATGCGCATAAGGTGGTAGCTGCAATTGAAACCGCTTCCAAAAAGAGCGGCGTCATTCAATCTGAGGGTTATCGCGAATCACATGCGCTGTATCACGCTACAATGGAAGCTTTGCACGGAGTGACGAGGGGCGAAATGCTGCTTGGCTCGCTGCTTCGTACCGTGGGCCTGAAGTTTGCCGTCTTGCGGGGAAATCCGTATGAAAGCGAGGCGGAAGGCGATTGGATCGCCGTTTCACTTTACGGCACGATCGGAGCTCCGATTAAGGGGCTTGAGCACGAAACATTCGGAGTCGGAATTAATCACATATGAATCAGCCCATAGATTTCAGATGATAGGGGGCTATGCGTGAAATATCATTTTCATGGCATAGCTCCTTTTTGTATGGGCGCTTTATCAAAGTAAAGGAAAAGGGGTTGAAATGATGGTGACGTTAGACGGTTCCTCACTGACAACCGCAGATGCCCAGCGTGTGCTGTTTGATTTTGAAGAGGTTCAAGCATCTGCCGAAAGCATGGAACGTGTGAAAAAAAGCAGGGCGGCGGTTGAACGGATCGTTCAAGAGGAGAAGACCATTTACGGGATTACGACGGGATTCGGCAAGTTCAGCGATGTGCTGATTCAAAAAGAAGACGCCGCGGATCTGCAGCTGAATCTGATTCTTTCTCACGCGTGCGGCGTCGGTGATCCGTTTCCGGAATCTGTATCGCGGGCCATGCTGCTTTTGCGCGCCAATGCCCTGCTGAAAGGCTTTTCCGGCGTGCGGACTGAGCTGATTGATCAACTGCTCGCGTATCTCAATCATCGCATTCACCCGGTCATCCCGCAGCAAGGGTCACTGGGGGCGAGCGGGGATTTGGCGCCGCTTTCTCATCTCGCACTGGCGCTTATCGGTCAAGGCGAAGTCTTTTACGAAGGGGCCCGGATGCCGACAGCTCATGCTTTAGAACAGACAACCCTTCAGCCGGCCGTCCTGACCTCTAAGGAAGGACTCGCGCTGATCAACGGAACGCAGGCCATGACCGCGATGGGGCTGATCGCTTACCTCGAAGCCGAAAAGCTGGCCTATCAGTCGGAACGGATTGCGAGCTTAACGATCGAAGGCCTTCAGGGCATTATCGATGCGTTTGACGAGGACATTCATGCCGCCCGCGGTTATCAGGAACAGATGGATGTCGCAGAGCGAATCCGCTATTACTTGTCAGACAGCAAGCTGACGACCGTCCAAGGGGAGCTGCGTGTCCAGGACGCCTATTCGATCCGCTGTATTCCTCAAGTCCACGGCGCATCATGGCAGACATTAGCCTATGTAAAAGAAAAATTAGAAATTGAGATGAATGCCGCGACAGATAACCCGCTCATTTTCGAAGACGGCGCCAAAATCATCTCAGGCGGAAACTTTCACGGACAGCCGATCGCCTTTGCCATGGATTTTCTCAAAGTGGCGGCGGCCGAGCTTGCGAATATTTCTGAACGCCGGATCGAACGGCTTGTGAATCCGCAGCTGAATGACCTGCCGCCCTTTCTGAGCCCGCAGCCCGGCTTACAATCCGGAGCGATGATCATGCAATATGCGGCGGCCTCCCTCGTGTCAGAAAATAAAACCCTGGCCCATCCCGCCAGTGTCGATTCCATTCCTTCATCGGCAAACCAGGAGGATCACGTCAGCATGGGAACCATCGCCTCAAGGCACGCCTACCAGATCATTGCGAATACGAGACGGGTGCTTGCCGTTGAAGCCATTTGCGCGCTGCAGGCCGTGGAGTACCGGGGTGCGGAACATTGCGCCTCGTACACAAAACAGCTCTATCACGAAATGAGAAACATCGTGCCGTCCATACAAGAAGACCGCGTGTTTTCTTATGACATCGAGCATCTGAGTGACTGGCTGAAGAAGGAGTCTTTTCTGCCGAATGAGCATCACCAAAAACTGATGACCAATGAAGGGGGACTTACAAGATGACTGATGTAAAGAAATCAATCCGCGCCGGCCGCGGCACCGAACTTGAATGCTTAGGATGGGAGCAGGAAGCCGTGCTCCGCATGCTCCGAAACAACCTTGACCCGGAGGTTGCCGAAAAGCCGGAGGATTTGATCGTATACGGCGGCATAGGCAAGGCCGCACGAAACTGGGATGCTTTTCACGCGATTGAGCGTTCCCTCAAAATGTTAAAAGATGATGAAACACTGCTGATCCAATCCGGAAAACCTGTCGGATTGTTCCGCACGCACAGCCGCGCGCCCCGCGTCCTGCTGGCTAATTCGGTTCTCGTGCCGAAATGGGCGGATTGGGAGCATTTCCATGACCTTGAGAAAAAAGGGCTGATGATGTACGGGCAGATGACGGCTGGCAGCTGGATTTATATCGGCTCACAAGGTATTTTGCAAGGCACCTATGAAACCTTTGCGGAGCTTGCGAGACAGCATTTCGGCGGCAGTCTGAAAGGAACCCTTACGCTGACGGCCGGACTTGGCGGAATGGGAGGCGCCCAGCCGCTGTCCGTCACAATGAATGATGGCGTCGTCATCGCCGTTGAAGCGGATGAAACACGGATTGATAAACGCATTGAAACAAACTATTGCGACCGTAAAACAGCATCAATTGACGAAGCGCTGCGCTGGGCCGAAGCAGCCAGACAAGCCGGAGAGCCTTTATCGATCGGCCTTCTCGGCAATGCGGCTGAGGTGCATCATGAGCTTTTGAACCGCGGGGTCCATATTGACATCGTGACCGATCAGACTTCCGCTCACGACCCGCTGATCGGCTATATTCCGGCAGGATACTCACTTGAAGAGGCCGACCGCCTGCGCCGGGATCAGCCTGAATTATACGTAAGGCTTTCCAAGCAGAGTATGAAAAAGCATGTGGAAGCCATGCTCGCCTTCAAGAAAAAAGGTGCCGTCGTCTTTGATTACGGCAACAATATCCGCCAGGCTGCCAAAGATGAGGGTCTCGCCGATGCTTTTGATTTTCCGGGATTCGTTCCCGCCTACATCCGGCCTTTATTTTGTGAAGGAAAAGGGCCGTTCCGCTGGGCCGCGCTGTCGGGAGACCCTGAAGATATATACCGCACGGACGCTTTATTAAAAGAGCTGTTTCCAGAAAATCAAGCCCTTCACCGCTGGATTGACATGGCACAGAAAAAAGTCACATTCCAAGGCCTGCCGTCCCGTATTTGCTGGCTCGGCTACGGTGAACGGGAAAAGATGGGGCTCGCCATCAATGAATTGGTCAGAAACGGCGAGCTGAAAGCCCCGATCGTCATCGGAAGAGACCATTTAGACTGCGGATCTGTCGCCTCTCCGAATCGGGAAACAGAAGCGATGAAAGACGGAAGCGACGCGGTCGGCGATTGGGCGGTGCTGAACGCGCTGATCAACACGGCCTCAGGCGCAAGCTGGGTTTCTTTTCACCACGGCGGGGGCGTCGGCATGGGGTATTCCCTTCACGCGGGAATGGTCGCGGTCGCTGACGGCAGCATCCTTGCGGAACAGCGGCTTTCCCGCGTTCTGACAAGCGATCCGGGAATGGGCATCATCCGCCATGCGGACGCAGGTTATGAAAAAGCGGCTCAAGTCGCCGAGGAACAAGACATTATGATACCGATGAAAAAGGAGCGGTAACATGCCGAAACAAATAGATACCATACTCACCAACATCGGCCAGCTGCTGACGATGGAATCCGGCGGCCCCCGATCAGGCGGAAGCATGCAGGATCTTCATGTCACGGAAGATGCCGTCATCGGCATTCACGACGGGCGCATTGTTTTTGCCGGACATCAAGGAGCGGAGGAAGGATACGAGGCAAGAGACATCATCGACTGCGGGGGACGGCTCGTCACCCCCGGCCTCGTCGATCCCCATACCCATCTTGTATTCGGAGGGTCCCGGGAAAAAGAACTGAATTTAAAAATTCAGGGCATGTCCTATTTGGATATTTTGGCGCAAGGCGGCGGTATTTTGTCAACGGTCAAAGACACGAAAGCCGCTTCCGAAGAAGAACTGATTGAAAAAGGGCTTTTTCACCTCGGACGCATGCTGTTATACGGCATCACGACGGCAGAAGTAAAAAGCGGGTACGGACTCGACAAAGACACGGAACTGAAACAGCTGACCGCGGCGAAGAAACTGGGCGAACGCCAGCCGGTCGACCTTGTCACAACTTTTATGGGGGCACACGCCATTCCGCCTGAGTACCGGAACAGCCCTGACGAATTTCTGAATCGCATGCTGCAGCTTTTGCCTGAAATAAAAGAAAAAGGCCTCGCGCAATTTGCCGATATATTCACAGAAACAGGCGTCTTTACCGTCAGCCAGTCACGGGACTACCTGAAAAAGGCGTCTGAAGCTGGTTTCGGCCTGAAAATCCATGCTGATGAGATTGACCCGCTCGGCGGCGCGGAATTGGCGGCAGAGCTGCATGCTGTTTCTGCCGATCATTTGGTGGGGGCGTCTGACGAAGGCATCGAAAAGCTAGCGGCGTCCGGAACGATCGCCGTCCTGCTGCCGGGCACGACTTTCTATCTCGGCAAACACACTTATGCGAGAGCCCGGGAGATGATTGATGCGGGCGTACGGGTCAGTTTGGCGACTGACTTCAACCCGGGCAGCTCACCGACGGAAAATCTCCAGCTCATTATGTCGATTGCCGCGCTTCATTTAAAAATGACCGCGGAAGAAATCTGGCACGCTGTCACCGTTAATGCCGCGTATGCGATCGGAAAAGGCGAAGAGGCCGGACAAATTAAAGCCGGACGGGCGGCTGACATTGTCATTTGGGAAGCGCCGAATTACATGTATATCCCGTATCATTACGGCGTCAATCATGTCCGCCGTGTCATCAAGAATGGAAAGACGGTTGTCTCAAGGGAGGGAGCCGCTCTTGGATAAGTATCCGTTTCTGCAAAAAGCCGGCTCCCTCTTCAACGACCGCCATGTGACAAGGATCGGCGATGTGACGGAAGCGTGGGCGGGACAAACGATCAAGGGGCCGGCTTTGATCGGCGTTCCGCTTTCTAAGTCGTCAATCAGCCATTCCGGCGCCTGCTTTGCACCCGGTGCGATCCGCCGGGCGCTTGGCGGGATTTCCGCTTATTCCGCGGAGCTGCGGGAGCATGTCATTGACCATCTTTACGATATCGGTGATATTCAAATTCACGTCACGGATGTCGTCACATCTCACGAACACATTTATCGGACCATTCATGACATTCTGACGGACCAGCCTGACTGGGTGCCCGTCATTCTCGGCGGCGACAACTCCATCAGTTATTCCACCATTAAAGCCATTGCGGAAACGAAAGGAACAACGGCCGTCTTTCAATTCGACGCCCACCACGACGTCCGCAACACAGAAGACGGAGGACCGACAAACGGCACGCCATTCCGCCGGCTGTTAGATGAAAATATCATAAGCGGACAAAATCTGATTCAGCTTGGAATCAGGGAGTTCAGCAACAGCTTGGCATATGAACAATATGTAAAAGAACGTCAGGCAGACGTGCATACAATGGAGATGATCCGTGAGAAAGGGCTCCTCCGAACGATACAAGAGGTCTTGCCGGCCGTTCAAAAAAGAGCTGACGCCATTTTTATTTCGGTTGATATGGATGTGCTGGATCAAGCTCATGCGCCCGGCTGCCCCGCGATCGGCCCCGGAGGTCTGTATACCGAGGAACTGCTTCAGGCGGTCAGGTTTTTAGCCCAGGAGGCTGACATCTCGGGTATTGAGATCGTTGAGGTTGATCCGACACTTGATTTTCGCGATATGACAAGCCGGGCAGCCGCACACGTCATTTTACATGCATTAAAGGGATTTAAATTGTCACGTTAAAGTCAAATCCGGCACGCGTGCTCTCGGCTGCCGGAAGATTCTCACGCCACGCAAAAAGGGGGAGATCACGATGGATGTTGATCAAGGCGGCAATCAACTAAAGCGCACGATGAAAAGCAGGCACTTATTTATGATTTCATTGGGAGGGGTCATCGGCACGGGGCTGTTTTTGAGCACAGGGTATACATTGAGCCAGGCCGGGCCGGGCGGGACGATCGCCGCTTACCTGATCGGCGGCTTGATGATGTATCTTGTCATGCAGTGTCTCGGAGAATTGTCAGTAGCCATGCCTGTGACCGGTTCATTTCAAACGTATGCGACAACGTTTATCGGGCCGTCCACGGGCTTTATGGTCGGTATCATGTATTGGGTGAATTGGGTGGTGACGGTAGGATCGGAGTTTACAGCTTCCGGTATCCTCATGCAGCGCTGGTTTCCCCACAGTAGCGTCTGGATGTGGAGCGCGATTTTCGCGGCTCTCCTTTTTGCCGCCAATGCATTCTCCGTTAAATTGTTTGCAGAAACAGAGTTTTGGTTTTCCAGCGTCAAAATCGTTACCATCCTTTTATTTATCATCTTAGGCGGCGCCGCGATGTTCGGTTTGATTTCATTGCACGGTTCGGGTGAAGCTCCGATGCTGTCGAATTTCACCTCGCACGGCGGACTGTTTCCGAACGGCTTTCTTGCGGTTTTCATTGCAATGATTTCCGTAAGCTTTGCCTTTTCAGGGACGGAGCTGATCGGAATTACAGCGGGTGAAACCGCCAATCCGGCAAAAGATATTCCGCGTTCGATCCGAAATGTCGCCTGGAGAACGGTCATCTTTTTTATCGGCGCCATTTTTGTGCTGTCCGGACTGATCTCCTGGAAGGAAGCTGGTGTGATTGAAAGCCCGTTTGTCGCGGTCTTTTCCCAAATCGGTATCCCATACGCCGCAGATATCATGAACTTCGTGATTTTAACGGCTTTGCTTTCGGTCGCCAACTCCGGACTGTATGCTTCCACCCGGATGCTGTGGTCTCTTGCGAATGAAAACATGATCAGCGCCCGGTTCAAAAAAGTCACACCAAAAGGCATTCCGCTGAATGCTCTGCTCGCCAGCATGGCCGTTTCCTGCATATCCTTGATCTCAAGCATCGCCGCCCCGGGCACGGTCTACGTGGTGCTCGTGGCAATAGCCGGATTTGCCGGCGTCGTGGTGTGGATGAGCATCGCCCTGTCTCAGCTGTTATTTCGAAAACATTATGTGAAAAACGGCGGACGCGTCTCGGATCTGACCTTCCGCACACCGTTATACCCTCTCGTTCCGATCGCCGCTGTGATCTTATGTTTCGCTTCATGCGTAGGCCTTGCATTTGATCCTAATCAAAGAATCGCCCTCTTCTGCGGAATTCCTTGTATGATCCTGTGCTATCTCATTCGTTTTTTGAGAAAGAAACAGCCGAAACAATCCGTCCGTGTCATTCATTTGGATAAAACCATGCCATAAAAAAAGGCACATACTGATGAGGTATGTGCCTTTCTTCTCTTATTCCGTAATCAGCGTATGAATCAGTTTCGGCGCTTCCGCTTTTTCTGAGATGCGGATGTTGTCATAGACTTTGGCGGTCACGTCTTCAACGTTTTCGCGGTTGGCGTAAAGGGTGACGAGCGGTTCGCCTTTTTCGACGTTGTCACCGACTTTTTTGCGGAGCATAATGCCGACGGCAAGATCGATTTCGTCCTCTTTTGTCGCACGTCCCGCGCCCAACAGCATCGCTGCGACGCCGATTTCGTCAGCGACGATTTCTGAAACGACACCCGCTTCTTTTGCCGGAACGTCAATTTTGTACGCCGCCTGCGGAAGTTTGGACGGATCGTCAACGACAGAAGCGTCTCCTCCCTGATTGCTCAGGAACTCTTTGAACTTTTCAAGCGCTTTGCCGTTTTTCATGACTTCCTGAAGCTTTGTTCTCGCTTCTTCCAATGTCTCAGCTTTTTTCGCCAATACGACCATTTGGCTGCCGAGCGTGAGGACGAGTTCGTTTAAGTCTTCAGGCCCTTCCCCTCTTAATGTATCAATGGCTTCTTGTACTTCCAGAGCATTCCCGATCGCAAAACCGAGCGGCTGCGACATGTCAGAAATCACGGCCATCGTCTGGCGGCCGACGTTGTTTCCGATGCGGACCATTGCTTTGGCGAGGTTCACGGCGTCTTCATCCGTTTTCATAAACGCGCCGGCTCCCGTTTTGACGTCAAGCACGATGGCATCTGCTCCGGCGGCGATTTTTTTACTCATAATTGAGCTTGCGATCAGCGGGATGGAGTTCACCGTACCCGTTACATCACGCAGCGCATAAAGCTTTTTATCGGCAGGCGTCAAGTTGCCGCTTTGTCCGATGACGGCTACCTTGTCGCGGTTCACAAGCTTGATGAATTCATCTTTTGACAATTCCACGTGGAAGCCTTCGATCGCTTCCAGCTTATCAATGGTTCCCCCCGTATGGCCAAGACCGCGGCCGGACATTTTAGCGACGGGAACGCCGAGCGCCGCGACGAGCGGTGCGAGTACGAGAGTTGTCGTGTCGCCGACCCCGCCCGTAGAGTGCTTGTCGACCTTAATGCCTTCAATGGCGGAAAGATCAATCGTTTCCCCTGAATTCACCATCGCCATTGTCAGATCGGCGCGCTCCTGATCTGTCATATCCTGAAAGTAAATCGCCATAGCCAGCGCGCTTGCCTGATAATCAGGGATACTTCCGTCCGTATATCCTTTTACGAAAAATTGAATTTCTTCTGTTGTCAGTTCTTTTCCATTTTGTTTTTTTACAATAAGATCTACCATTCTCATGATCTATCACCTGTCCTTTATTTATGTTCAGTGAATCAATCCGACGATCGCCGCTGTCAGGAAGCTGACGAGCGTTGCGCCGTACAGCAGCTTCAGCCCGAACCGCGCGACGACGTTTCCTTGTTTTTCATGCAGCCCTTTCACCGCACCGGTAATAATTCCGATAGAGGAGAAATTCGCGAATGAGACAAGGAATACAGATACCACTGCCTGTGTATGCGCACTGAAATGGAAATCGCCGGATGAGAGTGTCTGCATCGCCACAAATTCATTCGATACCATTTTCGTCGCCATAATGCTTCCGGCGCTCACCGCTTCATTCCACGGAATACCGGTTAAAAACGCAAACGGCGCGAATACATATCCGAGCAGCGCCTGGAATGTAATGCCGAAGACCGCATTAAAAACGCCGTTGACCAGAGCAATGAGTGCGACAAATCCGATCAGCATCGCCGCTACAACGACGGCGACTCTGAATCCATCCATTATATACTCACCGAGCACTTCAAAAAAGGATTGCTTTTCTTCTTCAGGAACGACGATCAAATCCTCTTCTTTGCTGACGGTGTACGGGTTGATGATAGAAGCGATGATAAATCCGCCGAATAAGTTCAGCACAAGCGCCGTCACGACGTATTCGGGCTTCAGCATCATCATGTAAGAACCGACGATCGACATTGAGACCGTCGACATTGCGGATGCGCAAAGCGTATATAAGCGCTGTTCAGTAAGATAACCGAGCTGTTTTTTCAAACTGATAAAGACTTCTGATTGCCCTAAAATCGCGGATGCGACAGCGTTGTAAGATTCGATTTTCCCCATTCCGTTCACCTTGCTTAACGCAAGACCGATATACTTCGTGATGAAGGGGAGGACCTTCCAATGCTGCAGAATTCCGATTAAAGCGGATATAAAGACGATCGGCAGAAGCACGCTCATGAAGAACGTCGTCTGTTTCGCATTCACAAGCCCGCCGAATACAAAGTTAATCCCTTCTGATGCATATTCCAGCAAGTAGTTAAATCCTTTTGCAAAACCGCCGACAAGAAAATTCCCGATACCGGTGTTGAGGAGAATATAACCGAGAATCAGCTGCAGCACGAGCATGACGGCGATCGGCCGGATTCTGATTCTTTTTTTGCCGTTGCTGGCAAGCCAGGCAAGACCTAAAAACACAATGATTCCGATAATTCCGATGAGATACTTCATATGTGTTCTCCTTTTATTTGTATTCGCTTACAATTTTTTATGCATCAACAAAGAAAGAGGATGGCGGAAGCTTTCAGCTTCCGCACTGCTGATTAATAGTCGCTGCTGCCGCTGTCTCCGCCGCTCACGATAGAGACGCCCGCACTTGCGCCGATCCGGCTCGCGCCCGCAGCGATCATGCTGTCAACATCAGCTTTTGTTCTGATGCCGCCTGATGCTTTGACCCCGATGTCCGGTCCGACTGTTTTTCTCATGAGAGCGATATCTTCAGCCGTTGCCCCGCCTGTAGAAAAACCGGTAGACGTTTTGACGAAATCTGCGCCTGCGGATACCGCCAAGCGGCACGCGCGCTCTTTTTCTTCATCTGTCAAAAGGCATGTTTCGATGATCACTTTGACGAGCGCTTTTTTATCAGCTGCTTCAACTACCGCGCGGATATCAGCTTCAACCGCTTCATCATCGCCGTCTTTTAATGCGCCGATATTGATGACCATGTCAACCTCAGTGGCTCCTTTTGAGATGGCATCCTTCGTTTCAAATGCTTTTGTTTCCGATGTCGTTGCGCCGAGAGGAAATCCGATAACGGTGCAAACGTCAACTCCAGTGCCTTTCAGTTCCTCCGCTGCGAGTTTGACCCAAGTCGGGTTTACACAAACGGAAGCGAATTTATATTCTTTTGCTTCTTTTATCAGTTGTAAAATATCCGCTTTTTGTGTATGCGGTTTCAAAGCAGTATGGTCTATTTGACTTGCAATTGACATTGTATGCACTTCCTTTTTCCTAGGATACGTTTAGAATAACCGAATTTTGAACATATGTAAATTGGTAATTGAAATTATGTTCATGAATTGTCACAATTCTTGAATGAGTTTTTTGGCCGTATGCTGATCGGTAATCAAAACGTTGGCGTACTTTCCTTTCAGGGCACCGTGAATGGCCTTGCATTTTCTGCTGCCGCCCGCCACCAGAATCGAACGCTCTTTCATTTTCAAGTCGCTGAGCTCGACTCCGATCGTCCTGCCGTTAATGCTGCTGCTGCAAATCCTGCCTTCCTCGTCAAAAAAGCGCGAACAAATATCGCCGACTCCGCGTGCTTTCAGCAATTGTTTCTCTTCTTCCCGGAAATAGCCGAGTCTGAAAAGCAGCGCCTCATCCCGGACGGTTCCGACCGTAAACAGGGCGATATTGGCTTGTCTGCCCATTTCAATGATCCGCTTAATATGTCTGTCCCGTTCGACCATCTGTTTCACATCGGCGCTGTCAAATATAACCGGCAGCGGCAAATACCTCGGCATGGTCTGAAATGCTTCGGCGAACAGCTGAATCGTTTCTGACGAGTACGTATTAACATTGGAATGACTGATGCCGCCTTTCAGCTGCACGACTTCAACGCTCTTTACCTGCTTCGGCTCCATGCGGCTTGCGATCTGGTACATCGTCGTCCCCCAGCTTACGCCGAGTATATCGCCGTCCTTTACGGTTTTATGCATATAGTCTGCGCCATAGCGGCTTAAGTAATGTGTAATGGCCTGGTAATCGTCGCTTGGAGAAAAGACGACGTGCGCCTCAAGCAGCCCGTATTTTTCTTCCAGCTTCGCGCCGAGTTCGTCCAGATCCTCAAACGGGTCCATGACGCGAATTTGAACATACCCTTTTTCCTTTGCGTACTGCAGCAGCCTTGAAACGGTGGGGCGTGACAGATCAAGCCGTTCGGCGATCTGCTGCTGGCTGTAATCTGATTGATAATATAGTTTTGCCGCTTCTATGCTGAGCTGCTGTTTTTCACGATCCATGTCGCGCCTCCCCTCTCCGCTTATCATATCACCAAAACACGCGGTAAAAAAGCACCCTCTGATGGGGTGCCTATTTTTTCAGCACAAGCTCCTGAATCGCATGCGCCACGCCGTGTTCGTTATTTGATTTCGTTTCAAAATCAGCAATCTCCCTTACTTCCGGGATGGCATTGGCCATTGCCACACCGCAGCCGGCCCACTGAATCATGGACATGTCGTTGCCGTTATCGCCGATTGCCATGACGTCTTTCTGTTCAATGCCGAGTTTTTCGGCCAGCAGCTTGACCGCGTTTCCTTTACTGACTTTCGGGTGAAGAATCTCATGGAAGAATGGCGCGCTTTTGACCATTGTGTATGTTTCCCTGAATGATTCCGGAATGGAAGCGACCGCTTTCTCCAGCTTGTCCGGATCGTCAATGAACATGACTTTCGGAATCAGAATATCCTTCGGCACTTCATCGATCGTGCGGAAATGAAGCGGCACTTTCGTAATGTATGATTCGTATACCGTGTATTCACTGATATCCCGGTTCGGCGTGTACAGATTGGCTGTGTCAAAGTAATGCATCGGAGTATCCAGCTGTAAGCTCAGCTCGTAAAGCGACTTCAAATCTTCAAAGCCTAATGACTGCTCGGCCACGACACCGTTTGTATACGTATTTTGGACGAGTGCGCCGTTATAGGCAATCACAAAGTCGCCTTCTTCCTGTAAGTTCAGCTCTTCCAAATACCGACGCACGCCGCCGATCGGCCGGCCCGTGCACAGGACGATATTGACCCCTTCCGCTTTGGCGGCATCAAGCGCCCCGCGGACTTCAGCCGTCACTTCATGATGATCGTTTAGTAGTGTTCCGTCCATATCTATTGCGATTAACTTGTACATCCTGCATCTCCTTTGTATCCTTTTCTTCTTATGCTTTCATCATATCGTTTTTTCGTTTCAATGAAAAATCAAACGGACAAGTTTCTCCGCCTTCTCTTCGTATACCGGACCTGCCTCCGGATGCGGGGCCGTCTTTTCCCCTTGTCAGCTTGTTCGCCGCCGTCATCTGTTTTCTGCTTCAAGAGCATCAGCCCCGCCGCAAAGAAAGGGACGGCCGCTATGTCCAGAAGGGCAAGCTTTATTCCCATCGCTGCGGGAAAGTATGCCCATAATGAACGGCTGTTCCACCTGATCATGATATAAGAAACGATTTCCAGCAGGATAAACAGAGCGTTCACCCACAAGTAAATGAGCATTGCCGCAAACAGAAACAGCAGGAGCGTATTCCGCAGCGTGCCGGAAAACAGAAGAGCGCGCATCATATCAAAGAATGAAAAAGACTGCATGCTTCCGTTGACGACATTGGGATTGTAAATGGTAAAACGCCCGAACTGATCAAAAAGCATAAAAAATAACCATAACAGTGAAAACCATTGAATGATATGTACGATGACACCCGTCAAAACGAGTCTGTCGGCAGCCTTATTTCTCATGTGCATCCTCCCCGCCGGTTTTTATTCTTGTCATTGTTTTTGTTTCTCCGTATATCTTCCAAATGAGCGTACCGTTTTTTCCTCTTTTCAACGTGCTTTTGACGGGGTGCGGATGGCCGAGGTATTCAATCTCGATCGTCCCGTCCGTGTTCTGAGAGATCACCTTGTACACATCTGAGGGCATGGCAACCTCGCCGCGGCCTTGAATGACCTGCTTTGTCAGCACGCTGTCTTTCGTAAACGTGACGGTTTCAGATCTGACCCCGTCCATCGGGCCCGGTTTCAGCCCTGCATCCCATGTCCCGTAATAAAAAGGGGTATCGTCTGCTTTCTTTTGCGAGCAGCCTGTTATCATGACGCATCCGAAAACAAGAACCGTCATGATGAAAATCCGTATGTTCCGCAACATGATCACCTTCCTTTGAAGCTTTTTTACGCCTGTAACTTAGGCGGATGCCGTGGCACTGTGCAATTGACTACATAGTGTATAAAGACTTCACTAGATAAGGAGAATGATGAATGAACCCATATCAGTACTACACCCCGCCTGCCTATTTCCCTCAGCAGCAGGAATACGAAGTGAACCGCGTTGAGTATGAGCCGTATCAGCAGCAGGAAAGCTATTATTATGCGCCCCCTCAGTCCGAAGAGCGGCAGCCGACAGGTTTAGAACGGAGAGTCGCCCAGCTTGAAAGACAAAACGCCGAGCAAACGAGAGAGCTCACCCGCCTCTCACAAGAAGACCAGCGCCAAAACCGGGAAATCACGCGTATGAATGAGCAGATCAGACGGCTGAGCCAGTCCATTGAAATCCATACCCGCCGCTTAAACCGTTTGAATCAGCGCCTGCGCGCAGTCGAAAACAGACTCAATATTCCTTTTCACGCTACAGAAGGCGGCTTCTGAGAAAAAGGGCCGGAATACAAAGCTCAACAGGCCATCCCGAGCCTTGTATTCCGCTCTGTACATAACAGGTAAATATTTGAATCCTCTTCTTCCATGAATGCCTCTCCTATTCTTTCACATGATAAATGTGTAAAATCAATCACTCCAGGAGGTCTTCATGATGTATCAAAACCAATACAGCGGAAATCAGCTGCAGCAATGCCGCCAAACAGCACAGCAGCTTATTCAGCAGACACAGCAAAGCAGTCAGCAGTACAAGCAAATGCTTCAGCAGGAACAGCAAAACATTCAAATGCTTCAGCAGATGCTTAACCATGAACAGCATGCCGTTCATACCATTCAGCAAGCGCTGCAGGGGCATGAAGCGGCCATTCAGAAATGCCAGCAAATCGTGAATGTGTGCAATCAGCTTCAGCAGGAAGTAAGCGGACACATGCCTACACCGATGGCAAACGCTAATGTTTCTTCATTCCCGCAAACACAGCATCACACACCGTTTCAGCAGCATTCATACCAGCAATAGGCCGGTCATGCAAATGACAAAGCGCGAGATACCGGCTTTGTCATTTGTTTTTATCTCTGTTTTGTCAGATCAATGCGATGAGCGGGTTTTCCGCCGAATTTTGCTTCAGCCTCATGCCTTACCGCTTCAAACGCTCTTGCTTCGACGTTTTGTTTAAACACATCAAGCTGTATCAAATAAGCCGCCCGCACTTTCAGCCCGTGGATGATGGAGATGACCCATAAAGGCAGCACGATATACACGCCCGGCGTGCTCGGCAGCACAAAAGCAATTGCTAAAATAATAAAATAGATAAGTCCGTATTTCAGCCATTTTTTGTTCTTAGCCCGGTAGCCGATATAGAAAAAGGCCAAGAAAGCGGTCAGCGCAAACGGCGCGAAAGTCAGCAGCAGCCACCAGCTGTGCAGCACTTCCCACCAAGTTCCTCTTTTCGTAATCAACATTCATTCCTCCTCCTTTACTACTATAACATGGATAATCAAGGAAGGTTTTCTATAAAAAACATAGACGGAATGACGTCTTCCTGCTATATTAATAATGATAATCATTATCACTGAAATAGGGGGATCATTATGAAGAAACAATCATGGCTGATCGGCCTGGCACTTCTGCTTGTTTTCGCATTAAGCGCTTGCAGCGGCGCGAAGGAAAACAACGGATCGGCATCAGGCAAAGGAAAGACAGACATGCGTACATATGAATCAACAAAAGGGAATATTGACATACCCGCACATCCGAAGCGGATCGTCACTGACTTTTATGCAGGTGAGCTGCTGTCCGTTGACGCAAATGTCGTGGGGGCGGGCTCATGGACTTTCAAAAATCCGTTTATCAAAAAACAGCTGAAAAACATTACTGACATCGGCAATCCCGTCAATGTGGAGAAAGTGATGCAGCTGAAGCCTGATTTAATCGTGCTGATGAAGGATGACCAATACGAGAAACTATCAAAAATCGCGCCGACGATTGTCATTCCTTTTAACACCGCAAAGAATACGAAAGATACGGTCAGCCTATTCGGCGACATTGCCGGGGCGAAGGATAAAGCCAAAAGCTTTATGGCAGACTTCAACAAAAAAGCCGAAGCCAATCAAAAGCGCCTCAAAAACGTGATCGGCAAAGACGAGACAGTCGGCCTTTATGAAACGACGGATAAAGGCGAAATCTGGATTTTCAATGACAATTCCGGCCGCGGCGGCCAAGCCGTTTATAACGCGCTCGGATTGAAAGCGCCGGCCAAAATTGAAAAAGACATCATGAAAACGGGCGCCATGAAACAGGTTTCCCAAGAGGTCATCCCTCAATATGCGGCTGATTATATGTTCATTACCGATTACAATCCGAATGGAGAAAGCAAAACATTTGAGCGTCTGAAAGATTCATCCGTTTGGAAAAATCTCGATGCCGTAAAAAACAATCGTGTCTTTATCAACGATTTCAACACTTTCTATCCTTATGACCCGATTGCCGTCAGCAAACAGATGGATATCATCACCGACATGCTGATCAAACGGGCTGAAGAAAATAAAAAATAAAAAAAGCGGCACAGTCATGACACTGTGCCGTTTTTCCTGTTCACTTTAATTTTGACTGTACGGAGCCCGGCATATCTTCAAATCTGATTTCTTCCCAGGTCTCGACATATTTTCCTTTCGCCTTCACTTTCAAATACGCGTTCTTCCGAAGATCTTTCCCGGCGAAAAAGGTCACTTCTTCTTTTTTCCCGGATGCATTATATCCGTCTAATGTATACTCAGTACCGCCCGGGCTAAGATGTTTGCCATCTCGATCAATCTGTACATAAACATCTTGCTGGTGAATAAACGGATTAAATCTGTCTGTAACATCATTATGAAAAAAGAGAAGTCCGTATATGACGGCAGCGGCCGCCAAGACGGCCAGGATTGCCAATGCTTTTTTCATCTGTGCACTCCCCTTACTTGTTCATTTTTTTCAAATAGCTTGACCGCACTGTGAGGAAGAACAGAAGCTGAAAGATGAAAAACCCTCCGATGGTCAGACTGAGCGGCCCCGCTACATCGGAATAGCCTTCCACGGCCAATGTTCTCAAGGCAAACAGCGTATGCATGACGGCAATGACGAAAGGAAAGAAAAAGAGAATCGCCAATTGTATCGTCACGCTTTGTGCCATTTCACGCTCACTCAGGCCGATTTTAGCCAGTGAACGATAGCGCTCCCGGTCCTCATCTAAATCAGTGAACAGCCTGAAATATAAGAAACTTGCTGCCGCGACAAAGAATACAATTGCGATAAACAGGCCGATAAATAAACTCAGGCTCGGCAGCTGCACCGTATCATAGTACGTCCCGGCTTTTGCCATAAAATCAGAATGCACGTCGATATAGTTGCCGTAAATCTCATTTTTCAAGGATTGGCTGATCCCAAGACTGTCTTTCCAATGATCATAGCTGTAGCCGTATAATGACGCTTTTTCACCGAGTGATTTAAGCTGATCAAAGGTTTGATCGTTCACCGCGATGACGGCATTTAATGAAATCAGCGGTTTTTCGACTTCTTTTACCGTCAGTTTTTGTTCAGACGGCTTGCCTTTTTGGTTCAGCAGCTTCAGCTGATCCGGCGCTTCGTTTTTGAAATTGCGGTCATACGTGCCCGGGAAATAGACAGCCTCATCATGTTTCAGGCCGCTCAGCTTAACATGGAAGTATGTTGACACATCCGATTCGCTGATCATGTAAACAGGCGGAACAGTATCTCCTTCCTGATAGCGGACATAGGAAACATTTATTTTGTCTTTCTTATACGTAAAGCCGTGTGTTTTCAGTTCATGGTCAATATCTTTCAAATGAGTCTTTTCTTTTGGATTATTGCTGTAAGATACATACTCCATCTCATAGGCGGACTCTTCCGCCCCGACAGTCGATTTGTACATTGCGAGCACGCCTGTCGCAGTAAACGCAACCGCAGAAATAATGCTGACGATAAAGAACAGGCGGGCGTTGTCTTTTAAACGATAAACAAGATCAGAAACCCAAATGACATTTTTCCCGCGCAGATAAAAGGTTTTCCACTTCTTCAGCGCGCGCAGAATCCAGATGCTGCTTTGGCTGAAAAAGAAATACGTGCCGATGACGGTAAGCAGTAAAATGATAAACGGTTGAGTCCCGTGGACATTGCCTTTTAAAACCATGCCGTACCCGCCGCACAGGCAGGCGATGCCGAATATAGACAGAAGCACGGACGGCTTCGGCTCCGGCTTGATCTTGTCAGTGCCCTTTATTAATTTGATCACCGTATTTGATCTGACAAAAAGGATCGTGAACTGCGATAAAAGGAAAAATAAGAGCAGGAATCCGCCGGCCGTAATGCCGAGCGCTTTCCAAGGCATGTACAGAGGCAGCGCGTCCATTTCTAAAATATAAGCGCCGACCGTAAAGAACGTTTTCGAAAAAATGAAGCCTCCGATAATCCCGGCTGCGATCGACATAACGCCGATGATCATGTTTTCCGCCGTAATGAGCTTTCTCAGCTGCCCCGGCGTAATTCCCTGCATCAGCAGGATGCCGAATTCTTTATTTCTCGATTTCAAAAATGCATTAACCGAATACAGAACAAATAAGAAAGAAAAAACAAAGATCATCCATTCCGCGGCGGTTAAGCCTTTTCTGGCGATGTTATTCAGGTAGCCTTCCTTTAAAGCCGGATGAAACAGGAACATCGCAAAGGTAAAGAAAATCAAAACGGAAAAAGCGCTGCTTAAAAAGAAGGCAAGATAGGCCCTTTTGTTTCTCGTGACGTTTTTATAAGCGAACTGAAGAAAGGTCATTTGCGTTTCCCCCCAGCATAGACAGCACATCGAGAATCTGCTCATAAAAGACTTGGCGGTTTTCCCCGCGGTAAATCTCATTAAACAGTTCGCCGTCTTTTATAAAGATGACGCGGCGGCAGTAGCTTGCCGCAACCGGATCGTGGGTCACCATCAAAGCCGTGATATGATCATCCTGGTTCAGGCTCTGCATCGTTTCCATGACGTCTTTTGACGCTTTGGAATCAAGGTTGCCCGTCGGTTCATCGGCCAGAATGAGTGACGGCTTATGAATGACCGCTCTTGCGATGGCGGCCCGCTGGCGCTGTCCGCCGGATACTTCAAACGTCCGTTTGTTGAGCAGGTCTTCGATTCCGAGCTTTGCCGCGATGCCGTGCAGTTTTTCTTCCATGACAGACGGCGCTTCTTTTTCAAGCGTTAACGGCAGCATGATATTTTCACCGATTGTCAGTGTGTCCAGAAGGTTGAAATCCTGAAACACAAATCCGAGCTGCTTGCGGCGGAAATGAGCGAGCTTTGTCCGCTTCAGGCGATGCGGGTTTTCTCCGTGAATCAGGATATCGCCTGAATCCGGACGGTCGATCGTTGAAATGATATTCAAAAGCGTTGTTTTTCCGGACCCGGACGGCCCCATCACCGCCGTAAACCCGCCTTCTTCTATTGAAAATGAAATTTGCTTCAAAGCTTGATAGGACACTTGTCCTTTATAGGTTTTATTTATATGTTTGACTTCAAGCATATTCGCCATGAAAATCCTCCTTATGGTTTTATTCTTGTTGATCTGGACTGCTTTCATGTAGTGCCGGGGCGTTCAGCATAAAAAATCCCCTTGACATAAATCCATGTTATCAAGGGGAAACAGAATGAGCTATGTTGTTTTCTTAACGCAGTCTTACATTTTTGTAAGAAATGAAAATCGGACCGATGTCCCTTCACCCGGGGACGAGCTGATGTCCACCGTATGATTGAGCTTGCCCGTAATTTCTTTGACGAGATGGAGGCCGATTCCCGTAGATTCTTGGAAACGCCGCCCGTTTTCGCCGGTGTAATAAGGGTCAAACACCCGCTTGATATCTTGCGAGGGAATCCCGACACCGTAATCTTTGACTTCAAGCACCGTCCTGTCTTCATCGCGGAAGACATTCAGCTCAAGTCTGTCACTCTTGCCCGCTGAATACTTGACCGCATTTGTGACCACTTGGCCGATCGCAAATTTGAGCCATTTTGCATCGGTGTAAATCTGATGATCATCGCGAATGTCCATTTTCGGATAGACGCGGTATTGAATAAAGAATCGTTTATAGCTTTGAATGACCGATTGGAGAAGCTCTGATAAGGAAACCGCTTCAATTTTAAAATCCCGCTCAAACAGGTCAAGCCTTGAAGAATAAAGAAGCGTCTCCAGCCCGAATTCAATCTGCCGGACCTCTTTTTTGATTTGTTCAAAGACGGGCTCATCCTCTTCTTGAATGATTAAATTAATGACCGACAGCGGCGTTTTTACTTGGTGCACCCATTGGTTCATATACGTCACCCGCGCGTCAAGCTTGGCTTCGGTCTCATGGAGCTTCTGGTGCTGCATCCGGGTCAGCTCCATCTGCTTTTCATACAGCTCTGAACAAAACACTGAAGAACCGAGATACGGGATGTCCGTCCCTTCCTGCTCCGAGCTGAGCCAATGATACACGCCGCGGTCTTTGTACCAGCGATAGGCAAGATATCCCGCCAAAATAAGAAGCTGCACGCCCAATATGTAAAACAGGTGGGAAAAAGAATGAAGACCCGCAAACCAGTAATAAAAGAAGACAAACAGTCCTTGAAGGAGAAAAAGCAGAATCAGCACGGCATGAGACCGGAGAAACAGCTTCATGACTGAGCCCTCAGCTGGTAGCCTTCGCCCCGCACCGATTCAATGGAAACAGGCGCATCCAGCTCCCGCAGTTTTTTTCTGAGCCGCGTGATATACACGTTAAGTGTATTATCATCGACGAAAATGTCGGTGTCCCACGTTTTTTCCATGAGCCGGTCTCTTCCCGTCACCTTTTCTCCCCGCTCCAGCAGCACTTCCAAAAGCTTGCTTTCTTTTTTAGAAAGCTCGCTTTTTTCGTCCTGAAAGCGCAGTTCAAACCGTTCCACAAAGAGCTGCACACCGGCATATTCAACCACTTTCTCTCCCTGCTTGGCGGCGTACTCTCCGTATGCCCTGCGGATCTGGCTTTTGATTTTCGCCAGCACAATATCGTAGGAAAACGGTTTTTCGATATAATCATCTCCGCCGTTTTCAATCGCCATCACTTGATCCATTTCCCCGCTTCTGGCAGAGATGAAAATGATCGGGCTTGTAGAATGCTGGCGGATCTGGCGGCACCAATAATAGCCGTCATAAGACGGCAGATTGATATCAAGCAGCACCACATCAGGCTTTTCCCGCAAAAAAACATCAAGAACAGCCGTGAAATCCGCAGCGGCCACTGTTTGATATCCGTATTTTTCAAGGTAATTCTGCAATAGTCCGCGAATGTCTTCACTGTCTTCCACAATCATGATTTTATTCATGCAACCATCCTCCAAAAGGATACGGCTTTTCGGAGCCCTCATTATTTGATGCCCCCATCATAATGCTTTCATCGGTTCTCTGCAACATGAGAAAGCGGGCCTTTATAAAAGACCCGCTTCTCCCTTTCTCAATGTAAGATCGATTATTTCTAATTGACATTGTTATACTTAGATGGCGGACTCGGAAAGGTAATTTTAAATCTTGTGCCAATTCCCGGCTGACTATATATATCAATATTTCCCCCATGTGCCTTGATAATTTGTTGAGCAATAGCCATTCCTAATCCAGTCCCTGAGTTATTTGACGAAGCGCTTGTCCCTCTGAAATACCGATCAAATAAACATTCAACCGTCTCTTCGTCCATTCCTATTCCATCGTCTTCTATTATAATTTGTATTTCATTGTCATGTAACACGTCATGATATAATATGACCTTTATTTTAGTGCCCGGAGGATTATGTTTAATACAATTAGCAATCAAGTTTTCAACTGCGCGCTTTAGGTACCTTTCATCCATATTAAAAAGTATCTTATTGTGACTGGATTCTATAGCGAATCTCTTATTTTCTGACTCCGGTAGCAACTTCATTTTTTCTAAAGTGTCATGAATTACTTTCACTACGTTTTTTTCTTCAAGATGGATTGGAAGCGACTCATTTTTCAATTGAAAAGTTAAGTTGAAATCTTCAATCAGCTTTTCCATATATTCGACACGTTCTTCCATTATTAAGGAAAAATCACGCACTTGCTGATTTTCCCACTCATATTCATTTGAAGATAAAAGAACCGTATATCCCTTAATAACCGAAAGAGGGGTTTTTAAATCATGTGAGACACCGGCCATCCACTCTTCTCTTGTTTTTTCCAACAACTCTCTCTCAGCCTTATTCCTTTGAAGCGTTGAGGTAAGTTCAGACAGAGCTTGCATTAATTCTTGATAGGTCTTATATCCAGATTTATTATGTCTATATTTGCTTGAATGAAACTTCCAATCATAAGGTTCTTCATATTTTTCTTTAGACAAATTCTCAATCCAAGATACAATAAACAGCAGGGGAGCACCTAGTTTTTTTCCGTAAAATATTGCAATTACAATCCCTGCCATAATAATAGAAACTATCCACAAGTTATTCACCCAATAGAAAAAAGGGTTATTTTTTTCCATCGGTTTTCCCCATACCCATGTTAAATCCTGATTGTTTTTCGTTTCGTACCACGTAGATAATTGATAACCTTTTTTGGCAGGATACATGTAATCTGATATTAACTCTCCAAGAATATAATGCTTAGGTATATTTTTAGGTTTATTAAAAGAAAAAACCTCATCTCCTTGTTCATCTAAAATTTGAATCCACATTCGGTTCTCTAATAAATCTTCTTTTGCTTTCGTATTTATTGAAAATTGTTTATCTGCAACAACTGTTTGGTCAACAATTTTTTTTAAGGATAAGTGCGGCGTTTCCATTTTATTCTGACCTAAGACGAGGCTGAAAAATATGATACTGCCCACAATGAGCAGACCCCAAATAAACATGAGTAAAAAAAGTCTCGATACGAAGTAAAATGCTATCCTATTTCTCAGCTTCACAATAAATCCTCATCTATAGGCTCTGCTTCAAATATATAGCCCTGTCCTCGAACCGTTTTAATCCATCTTGGTCTGCTCGGGTCTTCCTCTAATTTTTCACGTAATCGTCTTACATGTACCATTACAGTACTATCTCCGCCGTAAAACTCCCCCCACACATCTTTATAAATTTGGTGTTTACTTAAAATTTGATTGGGATGTTCACAGAAATAAATCAGAAGTTTCATTTCCTGAGCAGGGCAATCGATTCTTGTCCCGTTAACAACAAGTCTGCCGGTATTGGGATCTATTTTAAAATATTCATAATCGTATACCTGTTTTAGAGGGTAAGAAGTAGAGAGTTGAGTCATTCTCTTTAATTGGGCTTTTACACGAGCT
Source organism: Bacillus sp. GW821-FHT11D08 (assembly GCF_058808515.1). Classification (NCBI taxonomy): domain Bacteria; kingdom Bacillati; phylum Bacillota; class Bacilli; order Caryophanales; family Bacillaceae; genus Bacillus; species Bacillus sp. GW821-FHT11D08. The sequence continues at coordinate 160,428 of NZ_JBXARS010000007.1, read as the reverse complement.
ACAATTTCTAGTGGATTAAATGGTTTAGTAATATAGTCATCTCCTCCAAAACTAAACCCTTGCAATTTATCTAAATCTGTTGTTTTTGCTGTTAAGAAGAGTATCGGCACATTTGTATGGGAGCGTATTTTGCTGCATAAGGTGAAGCCATCCGTGTCCGGAAGCATGACATCTAATAAAATAATATTTGGAAGTTCCTGATCGATTTTCAGAAGGGTTTCGCTCCCTGTCATAGCTGTGGAAATATTGCTGAAACCTTCCTTTTCAAAGCAAGTTATTAATAAGTTTAAGATATGTTCGTCATCATCCACCATGAGGATTTTGTTCTCTTCTAACGTCATAAGTTACCCTCCTTTTTATTTCTTATTTTATATGAGATCAATGACATAAAGGTCAGAAAAGGAAAAAATTTAACTTTCGTTAAGGGTTCAGAATATTCCTTTAAATTTTCGACCTTGATATTCAGGTATCAATATAACTACATACAGAAAATAAACCAGGGATGTCGTTAAGTGAATGTTTAGGAAGAGTTTCGTTTGTGTTTAAAGAACATCGCTTATGATAAAAGTGAGGTGAGAGACAAATGAATGATCAAATAGTGGTAACACACGATCTAACTAAAAAGTATAAAAAGCATACTTCAGTTGATGGATTAAACTTAAGGATTAGGCGCGGCGAAATTTATGGTTTTCTTGGACCGAATGGTGCTGGTAAAACAACAACCATCCGAATGTTATTAGGTTTAATTAAACCAACAAAAGGAAACATCGAAATCTTTGGCCAAAACCTAAACAAGAATCGTTTGCAGATATTGCAAAGAATCGGGTCACTGGTAGAATCTCCAACTTATTATGGTAATTTAACAGGTTACGAAAACTTAGAAGCTGTTAGGAGGTTACGAGGACTTCCGGAACAACGGGTCAATGAAGTATTGGAAACTGTAAGGTTATCTAAAGTAGCAAATCGACTGACTAAGGAGTATTCCCTTGGAATGAAACAACGTTTGGGAATTGCAGTTGCCCTGTTAAGCAGTCCTGATTTATTAATTCTGGATGAACCGACAAACGGTTTAGATCCATCCGGTATCCAAGAAATAAGAGAGCTAATTAAAGAATTGCCTAAATCGGGAATGAGTGTTATTGTATCCAGCCACTTATTGAGTGAAATAGACCAAATGGCTACTCAAGTGGGAATTATCAACAATGGAAGGATGATTTTTCAGGACTCGATTGCAAGTTTACATCAAAAACGAAAACCACTATTAAAAGTCGGTGTTAGTGACGTAATCGAAGCAAAAACAATACTAAACAGGAAAGGATTAAAGGTTGATTTACAAAAAAATTATTTGTGGCTGTCTCAAACAGAACCGGAATTTGTTTCAGAAATCAATTCCATACTTCTTCATTCAGGGCTGTCTGTATTTCGACTTGAAGAAAAGACACGATCGCTTGAGGATATTTTTTTAGAATTAACTGGTACAGAGGGAAGTCTATGAAAAAGTTATTGTGGGCAGATCAATTAAAACTGAAACGTTCGTCGTTATTGATTGTAGTCTTATTGGTTCCCTTACTCATTATAGCATATGAGTTGGTAAATCTTACTTATCGATCTGAATACGTGGAAAAACAAGCTGAAATGTTCCATGCTGGATCAATGTGGATGTATTTACTGTATGATAACAGTTTGTTATTTGGTCTGGGTTTTCCATTAGCCGCAACACTTTCTGCGTCAATAATAGCAAATATAGAACATCAAGCAAACGGATGGAAGCAAACCCTTTCTTTTCCCGTATCTAGAATGCGAATTTATGTAAGTAAATTTATTTGCTTAGTAGTCAGTTTATTTATTTCGTCAACAATCTTCTTGCTCGGCATGGTACTGCTGGGCAAACTGGTAGGATTCGAAGGTAGTGTACCTTGGGGACTTTTGTTTGGAGATAGTTACAGCATGTTAGTTACAGTACTGCCTATAATGGCATTCCAGATATGGTTATCTATGGTGTTTAGCAACCAAGCATTCTCGATTCTTGTAGGATCAATATCATCTATAATGGGTTTGTTTTTGGCAGCTGCTCAATCAACGAGATGGTTTCCGCTGGCTTATCCTAGTCAATCTTCGACAGTCATTCTGCAGTATGAAGGTATAGGATATAACCCAGATCTTTCATCTTACCTTTGCATTAGCCTTTTCTTAGGGATAATTATATTATTTCTAGGCTCTATTCATTTTGCTAAACGGGATGCTTTGTAAAAAAGGAGGCGAAATACTTGAAAAACATTTTATTTGTAGAACGTTTAAAGCTTAAGCGATCAAAGTTATGGATCATCTATTTATTAGGGCCTTTGTTAGGTGTATCCCTGGCATACACGAACTTTATTAAAAACTATAACCTTTTTATGAATCCTGGAGACAATCCCTGGGTAGAGGCTTGGACACAAGTTGCCTTATTTATGGGCCCTTTTGTATTGCCTATCGTAGTGGGAATTTTCGCCGCCCTCGTTTGCAGGGGGGAACATGTAGGAGGCGGTTGGAAACAGCTTCTAGCCTTACCAGTCAAACACTCAGATATCTTTCTGGGAAAGTTTCTGACAGTGGTCCGCATGATATTCATTAGTATGTTCATTTTAATCCTCTTATTTATTGGATTTGGTTATATGTTAGGCATAAGCGGGAGTCTTCCTTTACTTACAATTCTAGGTTATGGAATTAGAGGGATCTTAGCTTGTTTACCATTAATTTTATTGCAGCTTATTGTTTCAATCAGGTCTAAAACATTTGGCATACCACTCGCTGTTAGCATTGTTTTTACATTACCGGCCATTATTATTGCCAGTACACCATTAGGTCAAGTATATCCATGGACACAGCCTATGTTAGCAATGTCACCCGAAGATGAATCACCGATTCAATCAAACTTCCTATTTTACTCAATTATGGTAATAACATGTCTCGGTCTCCTGGTTTACGGAATAAGAAATTTTACTAAACGAGACCTTACGTAGGGTATATGCGGTACTTATGAGAATTCGAGACAAGGTAAACTAATTTGACTAGCGCTATGTAAAACAGAAATTTATATGAAGGTAAGACTAAATCTTTTTGGTTGTATTCTTTGAAACTAAACGACTAATGGGAAAGGTGATGTTTCAAAGCATAAGACATAAGAAATATAAAGATATCTTAAGACTCTTTATTTAAACATCTTTTACATTTAATAATATCTCTTCCATTTTTTTGATTATGAGTTAATATAATACTATACTTAGTAAGGGGGTGAATACAATGAGTCAAGAAGCTATCATTCGTTCATGGAAAGATCCTTTTTCCCGTGAAAATTCTACACAAAATCCAGCTGGTAACCCATTCAGTGAGCTGAAAGAAGCACAAATGGATAAGTTAGTAGGTGCGGGAGACATGGAAGCAGCATGTACTTTTACATTGCCTGGTGGCGGCGGTGTTTGTACTCTAACTTCTGAATGTATTTGCTAATTTGATTTATATAGGCTGTTTCCCTTCAGAAGGAACAGCCTATATTTTATTATAATATGAACTATTAGAAAATTCTTAAAAAAACAGGAGGGTAAATCATTGGGGAAAACTCTCGTTTGTTCAGAAAATAGCTATTTCCAAGCATATATGAATCATTTATTAACGCCAGATAGTAATGAAATAATAAATGTTAACACATTGGATGAATTAAAACAAATAATATCCAAAGAAAATTTTTCCTCTGTAATCATCGATACTTGCCACCCTAATGATCTAGTGTTGCAACTGATAAAATCGATATCTTGCCCAGTCATAATACTTAACTCCTTAGAAACTAACGTTTCCGATTATAACCCTGGTCCAATATTAAATCAAATAAATAATGTTTCAACCCTAAAACATAATGTTTTTCAATTGTCTTTCACAACTTTTTTCGACGTTGGAAAGCATTGTATTTGGAAAAAGAATGAATATATCCCTCTAGCAATACAAGAATTTAAAATTTTATATTTGCTTTATTTAAATTCAAATAAAATAGTATGTTCTGAAGAACTTATTGAATATGCTGACCTTACTGGTAGGTCAAGTCTTTATGTACACATTAGTTCTCTTAGAGAAAAAGTAGAGGATAACCCTGGAGATCCAAAGATTCTTCAAACAAAGTTTGGAAAAGGGTACCTCTTATCAGACAGTACATATATTTGTCTTGAAAAAAAAGCAGACTCAAAAAATGTCGTGTAAAAAGGATGACCCAAAAATCATTTTAAAATGACTTTTGAGTCATCCCATTTATGTTAGTGAGGGGTGTTTTGTTCTTTCTTTAAACCCTTTTTCTAATGCTAATAAAGCTTTGTCGGGTGTAATTAGACCACGATTAGGTTTTCTTGTACCCGTCGCAATCTCAAACGCCATAATTTCAACTGGGTCAATAACAATATGCCCATCTTTTCTTAATTGTTCAATATTCCTGGAAACAACTGTTTTATTCCACATTAAATCGTTCATATTAGGAAAGAAAATAGTGTTATGTGGATGAGCTAATACAGTAGTTGCAACTAAATTCATTGCTACACCATTAGCAGTTTGTCCTAAGATGTTCGCCGTAGCTGGAATAATGCAATATATGTCCGCCCAGCGGCCAATTTCTACGTGGCTATGTCTTTTTCCGTTTTCCCCATGTTCTGAGTATACATGGTCACAAAAATAAGAAACAGTATGAGCTGGAATAAGGTCTTCCGCTGTTTTTGTCATAACAACCCTTATTTCCTTAAAGAAGCTTTTAAAATATAAGAGATACGAGGAGATGCCGACAGATGAGATTGATCCGCAAATCCCGATCAATAACTTTTTATCTTTTAATATTGAAATACTCATTTTTTTATCCCCCTGTAAATTTTAAACAATCATACTACATAATTATTCTTTTTGTGGTGTTTATTCCAAATATTAAAAATTCTTAATAAACACATATAAAATAAACCTAAACTTCTTTTAAAATTCTTTTAACTTTTAAATGGTCCTGCTATATTTATGGATAATTAAGGAATATTAATTGTTCAAATTTATTAAAAATGAGGTGTTCAATATGCATACAAAATTCAAACGGAATTCGGTATGGAATAGGTCTTCTTCGTTAAGTGAAAGAAAAGTAAGGCGTTCACTTAATACTAATTGGGATGAACTAACAAACAGACGCTTCGAAAGATGGAAAAGCCTTGTTGAAAGTGATGAGGGGATTCGAATTGAGGATGTATTAGCCACTCAAAATATTGACGAAGAAACTCTAAGGCATACTATCAATGCAAAAGAAGTGGAATTTATTAATGAAGGTGATCATCAAGGATGGCTTGAAATTATTCAGCTAGTTGATGAACAATCCTATAAAGATGTAAATATAGAAGTTAGAAAAGATATTCTCTTCTTTAGTTTTATAAAACCATTTTTGAAAATAGCAAGAGGCAAATTAGAGGAAGTATTATATTCTCACTCTAATAAATCTCTGATAAAGGAAGAACTTAGTCCGTCGGTAATTGATGATTTACTTAATAATCTTGGTGAAACTTTATCAGCTATAAGTAGTCGGATATTAATATTGGAGTTAAATGTAGCAAGGGTATCAGGAAAGCTGAGGGGTGAAACTTCTGAAGAACGAGCCTCTTATTTCAATCAAGCCCTTTTAAATGACCCGACATATGTTCGATCAATTCGAGAAGAATACATAGTTTTAACAAGGCTGTTAGCAACAAAAACAATGTATTGGATTCAAAATACTTCTGATCTCCTTGTAAGATTTCATCAGGATAAAGGGATATTAGAGTCTGAGTTTAGTAATGGTCAAAAATTAGGGAAAATTATTTCCATCGATACAGGAAGTGGCGTCTCAGACACTCATAACAAAGGAAAAACAGTCGCCATTTTAAACTTTGAAACTGGAATTAAAATTGTGTATAAGCCTCGTTCATTAGAAATAGACGTAAAATTTAATAAGTTTGTAAATTATCTAAATGGTAAAAATTTAAGTTTTGACTTGAAAACTGTACACACACTTAACAAAAAATCTTATGGATGGACGCAGTTTATCTCTTATAAAGAATGTCAGGAAGAGCTGCAAATTGGAAAGTTTTATTGGCGTATTGGAAGTTATTTGGCTATCTTATATGCAATGAATGCGGTAGATTTTCATATGCAAAATTTAATTGCTGATGGAGAATATCCTATTTTAGTTGATTTAGAATCTTTATTTCATAATAATTCTACGTATACAGATACCAGTGCTTTTAGTCGCGCACAAGAACATATTGAACGGTCAGTTTTGCGAATTGGGTTATTACCGAGAAAAATAAATAGTAAAGCTGGATTTGAAGGAATTGACCTTAGTGCATTAGGTGCACAAGAAGGACAAGTATCTCCGCATAAAACCAGTACAATAGTTGATCGAGATAAAGATACAGTCAGGATAGAAGAAAAAAACTTTCCAATTCCAGTTAGTCAGCATAGACCTATGCTGCATGGACAAATCATTAATACTGTTGCTTACGAAGGAGATATTATAAAAGGATTTGAAGAAACCTACTTCCTTTTCATGAAATATAAACAAGACATGCTCGAACAAATAGATTCTTTTAAAGGGGTTACTGTAAGACAAATATTGCGTGGTACATCTCGCTATGCAAACCTTCTGAAAATAAGTTTACATCCAGATTTCATGAGAGACGGCTTAGATCGTGAAATGATTTTAGATAAATTGTGGCTAGATACAAAATTGAATCCACGATTGAACCAAGTTGTAAATAGTGAAAAGGAAGACTTATTCCTTGGGGATATCCCATATTTCACAAGCAAGCCTGAATCTACAAATATGTGGGATTCCAACGGTCGAAAAATCAACAATTTTTTTAAAACATCTGCCTTAAATGAGACAAAGGAAAAAATAAATGAAATGAATGAAAGTGACTGTCATGAACAAGTAAGCTTTATAAAAACAGCTATTTTAGTAATTAAGGATTCTTATCGTAAACATAAAGTATTTGATATAAATCCTCGATTACACGTTTTTAACCCAAAAGATTTTTTTCAAGAAGCTATTAAAATCGGAGACTTTCTTGCTAGTAGGGCGATTGAAGGTGAACAGTTAGATGGACAAGAGGATGTATCTTGGATCGGATCGTTTGTTGACAATCAACGAGAGGATCAATTCAAGATTTCGGCTGCAAATAGTTCATTATACGAGGGTGTAGGAGGTATTTCTCTCTTCCTTGCTTATTTAGGTCGCCTCTCTAACAATGAAAAATACACCAAACTATCTAAAAAAGCTTTAGTGGCAGTACACAAAAATATGTCTGCATCTAGTGATTTAGGTGCCTTTGGGGGAATTGCTTCTTACCTTTATTTGTTGGATCATTTATCAAAGTTATGGAATGATGAACAACTATTGAAAAACGAACTTCATTCTGCCCTCAACAAATTAGATTCTCTGATCGAAAGGGATGAAAACAACGATATTTTAACAGGGGTGGCTGGGACAGCAGTTATTTTAATAAATTTGTTTAAACGGTATAAAGAAGAACAAATCTTAAACTTGATTACAAAATGCGGAAATCGTCTTATTCAAAATATAAACGTTATGGAAAAGGGGGTTGGATGGAAAGTCCCGGCAAACCCAACGCCAGCCTCCGGATTTGCTCATGGTGCCTCAGGAATTATATGGGCTCTTTATGAGATTTACGCAATTACTGAGCAAACTGTATTTAAAGAGGTAGCGGAAAAAGCGTTAGAATTTGAAAGAACTTTGTTTATCCCAGAAAAAAACAATTGGGCAGATATTAAACTTGAAAACGGACAGTTTCGAAATGATAATTTTGTTGCTTGGTGTAATGGCGCAGCAGGCATAGGATTAAGTAGGATATTGATCCTGCCACACAATCAAAATGAATTGATAAAAGATGAAGCACATGTCGCAATTAATACAACCCTAAAATATGGTTTTGAACATGATCATTCTTTATGCCATGGTGATTTAGGTAATCTGGACATCCTTATGTACGCAGCGGAAAACTTTAAGTTAAGCGTAAATGTAACAGAACTAAGCCATAAAATTTTAAATGATATAAAGCTCAGAGGATGGTTAAGTGGATTTGAAAAAAATAACGAATCCCCATCCTTAATGATGGGGTATGCAGGTATAGGACTTGGATTGCTTAAGATTTTTGCACCGACTGAAGTACCATCAGTTTTGAGACTCCAATCACCTTTAGAGCTAAAATTGTAAAATTAAAATGAGCCTTACTTTGTTAAGGCTCTATTTCTTAGGAGTGATCCAATGAGAAGAAGAGTTCCTCTAGTAAGACAAATGGGACAATATGAGTGTGGGCCCGCCTGCCTCACCATGATTTTAAGTTATTATGGGAGTACTATATCTCTAAATAAAATAAGTGAACAATGTGATGCCCAAAGAAATGGCGTATCTGTATCCATTTTAAAATCAGTATCAGAATATTATGGGCTTAACTGCAAAGTATACCAAGTTTCATTTAAAGATTTAAAAAAACATATCAATTCATATCTTCCCTGCATCATATTTTGGGATGAACGGCACTTTGTGGTTTTAGAACAGATTAAAAAGGGTCTTTTTCATATAATTGACCCCAACAGAGGAAAATTGAAATTATCCGAAGCAGAATTTAAAAGACATTATAGCAAGGTAATCTTGACTTTTAAGAAGTCAGATAAATTTAAAGAGACGATGCCATCACCCGCAGCAAAGTATTATTTACGTTATATAGTTAAAAGCCGTACTATTGTTTCACTTATCACTCTCTTTTCACTGATCACACAAGTAGTCTTCTTAGCCGTTCCTTTTTTAATTAAATATTTAGTGGATCATTCTTTAATAAGTAAATCAACAAATTCTTTTCTATTTTTAGGAATTGTAGTCATCATAGCAGTTTTTATATTGGGACTTGTTATGTTTATCCGCAATTATTTCACAATTAAACTTCAAGCTATTATAAGTAAAAGCATCTCAAACGATTTTGTGGAACATTTATTAAAATTACCTCTCAATTTTTATGAAAATCGAACAACCGGTGATATTGCAATGAGAGTAAGTAACATTTCCATGATAAGGGAGATTATAGCTAAGAATGGAGCAACAATAGTACTAGATATTATTACTTTGATTTCATTTTTTATTGCTATGTTAACTCAATCATTTAAACTTGCATTTTTTGCTATTGGATTGGCAATTATTCAATTCTTACTAATGATGATTTTGATTCCAAGAATAAAAATTTTAATCCATAATGACTTATCAATTCAAACAACTACACAAAGTTTTTTGGTGGAAGCTCTAAGAGCTATCACTTTTATTAAATCAAATGGTTTAGATCATTCTATCCTAACAAAGTGGTCAAATTACTATGATAAACAAATCGAAGCATTTTCAAAGCGATACCACTTAGACGCTATAATGGATAGCATAAGTGTAAGCATCCGATATTGTGCACCCCTTCTCTTATTATGGTTTGGATCAAAAGAAGTTATCACCGGAAATTTAACACTCGGAAGCTTATTAGGGTTTAGCAGCTTAGGAACATCTTTCTTGTTGCCGATTGCTTCTTTAATAACAAGCATGCAACAATTTCAATTGGTCGGTGACACTTTTGAACGAATGCAAGATGTTATGGAAACTGAGCCCGAACAAATCAACCAAACTTCAATAATTGAAACTGAACTATCAAAACAAGATATAAAACTTGAAAATGTCACATTTACACATCATAGCTTACATATTCTTAAAGAAGTTTCATTAAACATTAAGTCAGGTACTAAATTAGCTCTCGTAGGCCGTACAGGTAGTGGAAAGACAACTTTATCAAGAATTATACTGGGGTTATACAAACCCACTAAGGGAAAAGTATTTTATGGTGAACACGACTTGAAGAATTTAAACCTTTACGAGCTCCGAAAACAAATGGGTGTCGTATTACAAGAAAGCTTTCTTTTCAATGATACTATTGCAAACAATATAGCTGGATTTAAAAGCTTATCTCAAGATAAAATTGAACAAGCAGCAAAGAGAGTGCAGTTACATGAAGATATAATAAGAATGCCAATGGGATATAACACAATTATCGGGGAAAATGGCAGTATGTTATCAGGAGGGCAGCGTCAGCGCATAGCAATAGCAAGAGCTATCGTCGATAACCCTTCTATAGTCATTTTAGATGAAATAACAAGTAACTTGGATACATTGACAGAGCATAAAATTGACGAATACTTTGCAAAATCAAATATTACCCGTATTGTAATAACTCATCGTCTTTTAAGCAGCCAAGACTCTGATTTAATAGTGGTATTAGATCAAGGAAAAATAGTCGAAAAAGGAAAACATCAAGAGTTATTAGAGAAAAAGGGATATTATTATGACTTATGGATAAAACAAGTAGGGGATAGACAGAAAGCTACGCTGCAAAAGCCCTTTTTCCTCAATGAGCCAACTGGCAAAACTTGAGGCCGCTGACTTTATTTTATTTCAATAACGCGTGCTATACCCTTTATCTCCATGTCCGCAGATTATAATTTGAAAGACTGAAACAAAACAAGCCAGAGCAATCCCCCATTTAGAAAAAATCTTGCCGCTGTCGAACATAATCATGTGTTTATCAATGACTTTGACACCATCTATCTTTACAAATCCGCTCTCAGTCAGCAACAGGTTGATTTGATTGTGATACTTTGGTGAAACGCGAGAAGGACATAAACGGAAAGACGAAAGCACTCACGATGTTGTGAGTGCTTTTCATCAGCCGACCTGCTGTTTTACGGCTTTACCGGCTGATCCGAACTCTCTCATTTTGCTTCGCACCGTCTCTTCCACGGCCTCAATGCCGGGTGTCATGTAGCCGCGCGGTTCGTACAGATCTCCGTTTTCCTGAAACATGCGGCGTGTTTCGTCTGTCCAGGCGACCATACATTCCGTGTTGATATTGATTTTCGCGTGGCCGAGCGTGATGGCTTTTTTGATCTGATCCTGCGGAATCCCGGATGCTCCGTGGAGAACGAGGGGAATATCAGTCATGCGGGAGATAGCCTCCATTTCTTTAAATCCGAGATTCGGTTCACCTTGATATTTGCCGTGGACGGAGCCGAGGGCGGCGGCCAGCGCGTCGATATTGGTTTCTTTGACGATCCGCTCACATTCGGCGACATCGGCATAGCGGACCCCGCCGACCAGCCCGTCTTCCATACCGCCGACCGTGCCGACTTCTGCTTCTACTGAGGCGCCGTGCTTAGCCGCATAATCGGCGACTTCTTTTGTCATCGCGATGTTCTCATCAATCGGATGATGGGAGCCGTCAATCATCACTGAGCTGAATCCGGCGTCAATGGCCTGTCTGCAGCGTTCCGCACTGCTTCCGTGATCAAGATGGAGCACGACGGGAACGGTAATCGCCATTTCTTCCATTAACGCGCCGACCATGGCGGAAATCGTTTTAAAGCCGCCTAAATAGTCGACCAGACGATCGGAAGCCGCGGCGATGACCGGCGATTGCTCCTTTTGTGCCGCTTGCAGAATCGCCTTTGTCCATTGGAGGCCGTTGATATTAAATTGGCCGACTGCATAATGCTCCCGTTTCGCTTCTGCAAGAAGATGTTTCATGGTGACAAAAGCCATGTTCACGCCTCCTTCATGAAGTATTTTGATACGACGGCTTCCGTTGTTTCCTTTGCCGTTTTGATCGTTTCCTCCGCAGTCAGCTTATAATATTCAGGTCTGAACAGCTCTACGGAGACAACATCATTGAATCCGATTTCTTTTAACGCTGACAGATGGGCGTCTAAGTCAATCGCACCCTGTCCAGGCCAGACGCGGTCTTCATCTGTTAAAAAGCCGATCGGAAAGTCTTCTGTATCGTCGATATGATAGATGAAAATTTTCTTTCCGTCCGCCTGCTTCAAGCTCTCAATATTGGAGCCCATCGCGTGGAAATGGAAGCTGTCAAACACCAGTCCGACATTATCGCGGCCGACAGCGTTCACGATGTCATACGCCTGTTCAAATGTATTGACCGTACATTGCGGGTGGCCGACAAATTCAAGGGCAATGTTTACGCCGTACGGCTCCGCGATGTCCGAAAGCTCAGTCAGCACCTCTATGCTGCTCTTTTTGATCTCTTCTTTCAAGATTTTCCGCTCTGTCACAAGCGGCACGGCCACCACATATTTCACGCCGAGCGTCCTGCAGGTTTCCATCATGCTTTTGAATTCCGAAATGATCTCCCTATAGCCCTTCTCATCACGGTTGTTGAAGAAAACCAGTGCGTTCAGGGCAAGCGGTTTAATGTGATGGGTTCGAAAATATTCCGCCAGATCGGCCAGTGAATGGTCTTTTAAGTATTCCGGCAGCTTATCCATTGTGCGGATTTCAATATAATCATAGCCGTGCTTTTCGCACAGTTCTAAATCCTGTTTCAGGTTTGAATTCTCCAGCGTAGTCGCTTCATTAAAGCAAAGTTTCATGTCAGCCTCTCCCATCCGCGTTTTCGATATGAAGGGAGTCCGGCTGGAGGGCTTGTTTGCCCCGCTCCGCCGAACTCCGTACTCAGCTTATGCCATACCTAATTCTTCCTTTAATTTCTTAAGCGTGGTCCGGCTTGATTCATCCGCTCTTTCGCCGACCCAAGCAAAAACGGCGTTCGTCGCAATTCCGTCGAATTTCATCTCTCTCATCTTTCTGAAAATCGTTTCAAAATCAACCTCGCCTTGCCCGATGTCCAAATGCTGGTGAACCGTTACTTTCGCGTCAGGCGGGTTGACGATGTAGCGCAGGCCATGCGCCGCTTTATGATTAAAAGTATCTGCAAATAAAACATGTGTGAGGCGGTCGCCGGCTTCATCAAACATGGTCGCAATATCGCCTTTTCCGTCATCATAGAAGAACGTATGCGCAGTCGAGTAGACAAGATTGATCCAATCCTTGTCAAGCGCGCGGATCATATCCATCGCCCCTTTGTGCGTTTCGATAAAATCGTACGGGTGAGCCTGCAGATTGAGTTTAACGCCTTCTTTTTCAAAGACGGGCAGCAGTTCATCCATGGATTTGATAAATTTTTCTTCACTTGTCAACGGATCATATTTTGAACCGCTGAATTCACTGTTCATCAAATCCACTTCAAGTTCAACCGCAATTTCGATCGCCCGTTTCCAGTTGCGCACGGCGGCCTGACGACGGTCTTCATCAGGACCCGCCCAGTGGTAAAGCGGAAGAAGAGAGGACAGCTTCACACCTGTATCTTTTAAAAGGCGCTTCAATTGTTTGATTTTTGCTGAATCGACTTTCGGATATTTATAGAAAGGACAAAAATCCTCGCGCGGAGACAGTTCGATATATTCGTATCCGAGTTCCGCCGTTTTATAGACCATTTCTTCTAACGTTAAATCATCGCGGTACATGGATGGATCTAAGGCCAGTTTCATTTCTTTCACTCCCGATCTATTATTTGTTCACAGTCGTAAATGATTGGTAGAATGCCGGTTTCTCTTGCAGCGCCACAGGCTCTTTCTGTCCGGATTCCTGAGCTTTTACGCACGCGTCAGTTGTTACCGCGGCAATATAACCGTCCCATGCCGTCGGACCGCTGACTTCGCCTTTATTCCGGATCGAATCAATGAAGTCTTGAATTTCCACATCATACGCAGCCACAAATCGGCGCTGCCAGTCCATCAGAATATCGGTGCTGAATTTCCCTTCTTTTCTCAAGCTGATGCTTGACGGTTCCGGAAGCTTGATAATGCCGTCTTCCCCGACGATTTCACATTGAATGTCGTAGCCGTATTTACAGTTCACGTAGATTTCGGCATTGATGACGATGCCGCCTTTTGTTTCGATGATGACCATCTGCGGATCTTTCAGATGCGGCAGCGAATTTTTTGATTTCTTCGGATAGATCACCTGTACGGATTCATAGTCGTCATTGACGAGCCAGTGGAGGACATCAATTTCATGAACGAGCGTATCGACGACTGCCATGTCCGTTGAATAATTGGATGCGACTGTCGGGTTGCGGTGCGCACAGTGAATCATCAGCGGCTCGCCGACCACGCGGTTGTCAATCGCTTCTTTCAGCTGAACGTAACCGCTGTCATACCTGCGCATGAAACCTACCTGCACCAATCGTTTTCCCGTCTTCATTTCTTCCTCGACAATGCGCATACAGCCTTCTGCCGTTGTCGCAAGCGGCTTTTCACAAAACACGTGCTTGCCGTGCTGAATCGCTTTCAAAACGCTGGACTCGTGAGCCGGGCCCCAGCTTGTCACTAAGACGGCATCCACGTTTTCAGCAGCGAGGAGGCTGTCGTCATCAGGATAAACGGAGGCGTTCAAATTGAAATCCTGAACGGTCTGCTGCGCGGCCTCCTGATTCACATCTGTGACAGCGGTAATTTCCGCTCCGGACAGCTTATTTGTGATGCGGTTGATGTGCTCTTTTCCGATAGCACCGGTTCCGATAACACCTATACGTAAATTCATTGATCGCCACTCCTTCTGATAATCAAATAATGGTTCTCGTCTTTCTTTTCTCGCTGCCGTCCTGAGGAGCACCGTACAGTTCCTCCTGTATTTGTTCAAGCGACTTGCCGGACGTATTCGGCGCGAAGACAAGTCCGATGATCATACTGGCCGTCACACATATGAGCAGAATACCGGCCATAAAACCGATGCCGAATTGTGACATGATGACCGGCACAAATAAACTCCAAATTCCGATTGAAATACGGACGAGAAAGAACATGAGCCCTTGTGCTGACGCTCTGTGTTCTGTCGGGAACAGCTCGCTTGCCCACAGCTGGTAGTTCGCCTGCTGGCCGGCTCCGTTATTGATGCCGATCGCTAAGACAAACAAAAGCAGCATCGGGAGCCCCTGAAACGGCAGTAAAAACAGCGACCAGCCGACAACGGCCATACATGCGCAGATTCCGAACACCGTTTTCCGATATTTATCTGCAAAAGGCATGAAGATACAGGCGACGCCGAGCCCGGTGAAGATAAACAGGGCCATCTGCAGAATGTTGGCCGTATTTGCGGATACGCCGCCGACCTGCTGGTAGATGTACGGCATGAAGAATCCCATGACGCCCGCGGCGAGATTCCATACGAGAAACACACCCATTAAAAACAAAATGTTCTTGAAAAATTTCGGCTGAAGCAGGTCAAAATAAGATGTTTTTTTCACGGCGGCAGGCCGCTCTTCACTGTTTTTCCAGGCATCCGACTCAGGTAAACGCTTTCTTATCACATATGTGATCAGGGCGATCACCAATAGATGCGCAAAGACAATTTTATTTCCTAAAAGCCCGAGGTCACCGACCAAAACGGATAACAGCAGAACCACAACGGCTCCTGCGGCCCACGCCACCTGCGCCACTCCGCAATGCCTCGCCCGGTTTTTCTCGGGGGCGTTTTCCGCGATAATGGTCCAGGAAGCCGTAATATCCGCGCCTACAGAAATCCCGATAATCATGTATCCGCATAACAGCATGGGAAAGTTGAATCCAAACAAAACCAAACAAATTCCTAAGGCGTAGACGAGCATACTGTTTGTGTATACAGCTTTTCGGCCGACCTTATCAGCAAAATACCCGCCGAGCAGCGCTCCGATGGCCGCTGATATCGCGTTTGCGCTGAAGGCGCCGAGCAATCCGATCTGGCTGTCGGACAGCTTCAAGTAGCTGACCCACATAGATAAACCCGCTGATCCTGCCACGATGGAACCCGCATCAATGTAATTTGCTAATGCTGCGGCGATGGTCCTTTTGCTGAAAGCTGATTCCGCCTTGGCACTATTCATATAAGTCCCCCTCTAATTTGCAGGATCAAGCAGTTCACTGTCGATGTACTTTCTTGCAATCAGCGCGTACTCAAGCGGATTGGCGACTGCCGGGTCTTGTTCGGCTTCGATGACGATCCAGCCTGAATAATCATGACGGACGAGCGCTCGGTACACTTCGGTAAAATCGATGCATCCGTCTCCGGGAACCGTAAAAATGCCTTGTAAAAACGACTGCCTGAATGACTTGCCTTCCTGTCTGCACCGCTCCATAATGTCAAACCGCGCGTCCTTGAAATGAACGTGTCTGATCCGATCCATATGCTTGTTGAGAATCCTCATATAGTCTCCGTCCGAGATATAGGCATGGCCGGTATCATATAGTAAATGGACATACCGCGGGTCAGTTCCATCCATCAGCCGGTCAACTTCTTCCGCCGTCTGGACGCCTGTGCCGAGATGATGATGAAACGTGAGGTCCAGCCCGTATTCGCCAGCGATTTTCCCGAGACGGTTCAAGCCTTGGCACAGCGTATCCCATTCTTCATCTGAGAAGTGCGGTTTTTCCTTAAATACATCAATGTCCAAGCCTTGAACACTGTACGTCTGTTCAGAAACGATGGCGACATCCGCTCCGACTTTCTGCAAATAATCACAGTGTTCTGTAAATTGTTCAGCCATTTTTTCAATACCGTCTTGTATGATAAAGCTGCTGAACCATTTCCCCGCAATCCGCAAGTTTCGGAGAGCCAGCTCTTTATTGAGGACGGAGGGTTCAGGGAAAAACCCTCCCACTTCCGTACCTTGAAAGCCGGCGACAACAATATCGCTTAACAAATGCTGCAGCGTATTCCCGGCTCCGATTTCCGGCATATCGTCATTGCGCCACCCAATGGGAGCGATGCCCCACAGAATATCTTGTTTGCCCATCGTGATGCCTCCCCTCTAGTACTGCTTCGCAGACTTCAGCTTCATCTCTTTCGCTTCGTATGCCCGCTGAACGCTTTCCTGCTCCGACACTTCCGCCACGCCGACATGCCACCAGCTGTCATAGCCGTCCGTCATCGTTTTCGGCAGAACCTTCATTTCAATTAAAGTGGATACGTCTTGCGTTTTCGCATCTTCAAGCGCCGCTTTCAGTTCTTCAACCGTATTGGCTCTGTATGTTTTAGCGCCGTAGCCCTCTGCCACCTTCGCGTAATCAACGTTTAAAATCTGATTGTCCTCTGTGCGGAACTCGCAGAAATAACTGCCGCTCCCGTGATCCATCTGCAGATTGTTAATACAGCCGAATCCGGAGTTGTCAAAAAGCAGGACATTGATTTTTTTGTTATATTGAAGCGCGGTAATCAGCTCTGAGTGCAGCATCAGAAAGCTTCCGTCGCCGACGAGTGAATAGACTTCTTTGTCGGGATGGGCCAGCTTGAGGCCGAGCGTGCCTGATACTTCATACCCCATGCAGGAATAGCCGTACTCGAGGTGGTACGTATTCGGGACATTGGAATGCCACAGCCGCTGCAGATCCCCCGGAAGAGATCCCGCCGAACTGATGACGACGCTGTCTTCAGGAATCGTGTCATTGATGGTCAACAGCGCCGTTGTCTGCGGCAGCTCAGTCTCGAGCGCGTCGGCATACTCGTTTAACACGTCCTGTGAGAAATGGTTTTTTATTTCCGGTTTGAACGCGTCACGTGTAAAAGTGACCTTGCCGAGCCGGT
The DNA here is from genome assembly GCF_058808515.1 of Bacillus sp. GW821-FHT11D08. Lineage (NCBI taxonomy): Bacteria > Bacillati > Bacillota > Bacilli > Caryophanales > Bacillaceae > Bacillus > Bacillus sp. GW821-FHT11D08. The sequence continues at coordinate 142,892 of NZ_JBXARS010000007.1, read as the reverse complement.
CCCGTTCAGCAAGCCATTCATCTTTCCAGTCTTTAATCGCCGTGCCGAATGCACTTTTATATCCGTCTAATAAGCCGTGCAGCCTGCCGAGCGTCACTTTCGCATCGGCTACGACCTGAAACGCGTCAAGCTTGTAAGCCTGCATGCGGCTGACGTTGATATTCAAAAATTTTGCTTTGTCAAAATCAAACGCCGTTTTCGAGGATGTCGCAAAGTCCGTGTACCGTGTGCCGACACCGATGATCAGATCAGCCTGGCGGGCGGCTTTGTTTGCGGCGAGGGTGCCCGTGATGCCCATGCCGCCCAGATTGTTGGCAAAATCGGCTTCAACCGTTGACTTGCCGGCCTGCGTTTCGACAAGCGGAATGCCGTATGTTTCAGAAAGCGCGATTAATTCCTCACGCGCGCCGGAGTACTTTGCGCCGCCGCCCACTAAAATGACGGGACGGCTGCTCTCCTTAATTCTTTCCGCGGCGCCTTTCAGTTCACGCTCGCTCGGCTGCATCCGGTCAATGTAATGAACGCGTTTTTCAAAGAAGCTTTCATCAAAATCAAATGCTTCTCCCTCTACATCCTGAGAAATGCAGATGGTCGCCGGACCCGCTTTTGCCGGATCTGTCATCACTTCAAATGCCCGGATTAAGCTGCTCATCAGCTGCTCGGGTCGGGTAATGCGGTCCCAATAGCGGGACACGGGCTTTAACGCATCGTTTGTCGTGACGGCGGCACTGTATTCCTGCTCCACCTGCTGAAGCACCGGGTCAGGCTGCCTCGTCGCAAAGGTATCGGCCGGAAGCAGCAGCACCGGGATATGATTGGCCAGCGCCGTACCCGCGGCAGCCGTCAAGTTAGCGGCACCCGGACCGACCGATGTCGATACCGCGTAAATTTTTCTTCTCAGCATCTGCTTGCTGTATGCCATCGCGGCATGCGCCATGCCTTGTTCGTTTTTGCCTTGATAGACTTTCAGGTGCCCGGCGTCCTGCTCAAGCGCCTGCCCGATCCCCAACACATTTCCGTGACCGAAAATCGTGAAGATGCCCTCAACGAACGGCTCTTCTTTTCCGTCAACATGAATGTACTGCCGGTTCAAGAATTGAATCAGCGCTTGTGCTGTCGTTAAGCGAATTGTCTTACCCACAAACGATCCCACCTTTTATACGTTCTATTTACCGTTAAGACTGTGCTGCGCTTCAATCAGTTCGATGATTTCACCGGCAGCCGGCATTGCTTCTGAGGAGCTGTGTTTGCTGACGACGATGGAAGCGGAAGCGCTCCCGTATTTTAAAGCCGTTTCAATATCCCGGCCGCTGACAAGTCCGTAGATGAAGGCTGACGCATAGGAATCACCCGCTCCGAAGGTCTTCAGCACCTTTGTTTTATAGGCATGCGCCCGGAAAACTTCTCCCGATCTGCTGTATGCGTATGATCCGTCAACGCCGTGCTTAATGACGACAAGATCAGCGGAGTGCGCAAACAAATGGCGGACGGTTTCATCGTTATCTCCGCCGCTGCGGTTTTCCATTACGTCAAATTCGTCACGCGTACCGATGACGATATCGGATTGTTCCGCCACCAGCGTGTAGTACACGGCTGTTTCTTCTGCCGATTGCCATGTATACGGACGGTAGTCGAGCTCAAACACGACTTTTACGTCATGTTTTTTTGCGATATGCACCGCTTTTAAGACGGCTTCGCGCGACGGGCTTTTCGCAAGCGCCGTACCTGATACGAGCAGCATTTTCGCGTTTGCGATGTAGCCTTCATTGACTTCGGACGGCTCAAGATACAAATCCGCCACGTCATCCCGGTACATCAGAATGCTGCACTCTTCGGGACTGAGAATTTCCGTAAAAGCGAGCCCGGCTTTGCGCCCTTCTCTGTCAACGGTCATTTGTGACGTATCAACGCCCTTTCCCTGCATATAAGAAACGATGAATCTGCCGTGCTGATCGTCCGGGATTTTGCCGATAAAACCGGCTTTTAATCCGAGCTTGGCGCTGCCGATCGCAATATTTGCCGGGGAGCCGCCGACATATTTAGAAAACGTCATCGTTTCTTCCATCGGCCGGTTGTATTCCGCCGCGTTCAAATCAATACACGCGCGTCCGATCGCGACAATATCAAACTCTTTTTCTTCATTAAACGTATATTTCATCGTTATCTGCCACTCCTCACTTGTTAGCGTTCCAGGATCCATTCATGGGCCGGATCATTATGAAACTTCCATTTTCGTGTCGGTCCCGCCATTACATTCAGGTAGTAAGAGGTATACCCGTCCGGAACACCAACCGGGTGATAGCCCGCCGGTACGATGACAACGTTTTCATTTTCTGCGGTCATCGTCTCGTCAATCGAGCGGTCGTCCGTGTACACACGCTGGAAGACAAACCCCTGCGGCGGGTCCGTTTCATGGTAATAGGTTTCTTCTAAAAAGGATTCAGCCGGCAGATTGTCTTGGTCATGTTTATGAGGCGGGTAGCTCGACCAGTTGCCGCTGCCCGTGTAAACTTCAACAACGAGAAGGCTGTTTGCCGATGGATCTGAATCGGGGAGAATATTATGAACGGTTCGTTTGTTTGCCAGCTTGCCGCGATGTTCCACACCGTTGTCTTCCGCTTTAATCAGCTTTGTCGGAAGCTGGTGTTCGGACGGAGAATAGCACAGCGCGACCCTCGCCCCGCTGACCGCTGTGATTTCAAAAGAGCGGTCATTGGACACATAAACGCTGTCCGTCGGTTTTCTTTCAAATACGCTTTCACGGGTGCCGATGCTTTCAAATGTCTGATCATAATCAGTGACGGTGATTTTTCCCGTTACCGCAACGATGCAGCACTCCGTCTTTTTCAAATCCTCTGTATATGTGGAACCGGGAGTGAGGTCAACGACTTTAAATCCGACGTATTTGAGGTCTGAATTGGCTGAAGTGACGTCATGTATGATGTTCACGCCTTGAGAAATCTCATCGGCCTGCGGTTTGCGCAGCAAATGACTCATGTTTATTCCTCCTTAATGGATGGTAAAAGAAAACCCGGACGGAATCACAAAGCCGTCCGGGCCGGCTGTCAGATCAATTGAAGTCAGGAGACGGGTATCGTGCCGTCACGACTTTTTTACGTGTATAGAAGTCGACGCTGTCTTTTCCGTTTGCGTGCAATGTGCCGAAGAAAGAAGACTTCCAGCCAGAGAACGGGAAGAATGCCATCGGCGCCGGGACGCCAAGGTTGATGCCGAGCATTCCCGCGTCAATATTCTCACGGAAGTAGCGGATCGCGTTCGCATTTGAAGTGAACAGACACGCGCCGTTCGCAAATTCAGACTGGTTGGCGATGTCCACCGCTTCTTTTAAGTTTTTCACGCGGATGACCGACAGAACGGGCGCAAAGATTTCATCTTTCCAGATCGTCATATCCGTCGTCACGTTGTCAAAAATCGTCGGTCCGACGAAATAGCCGTCTTCCGTTGCGTTTTCACGCCCGTCACAAAGAAGTCTCGCTCCTTCTTCGATGCCTTTTTCAATATAGCTGTGCGTGCGTTTTTTGTTGTCCTCGCGGATGACCGGGCCCAAGAATACGCCGTCATCCAGTCCGTTTCCGATCTTGATGTCCGCTGCTTTTTCCTGTAATTTCGCCATAAACTCATCGGCGATTCCCTCTTCAACCGTCACAACCGCGCATGCCATGCAGCGCTCTCCTGCCGAACCGAATGCCGCGCCGATAATGTTTGTCACCGTATCTTCAAGGTGGGCGTCATTCAGCACGATCGTATGGTTTTTCGCGCCCGTTAACGCTTGCACGCGTTTCAAATGTTCGCTGCCTTTTTTGAAAACATACTCGCCGACAGGTTTTGAACCGACGAATGAGATCGCTTTAATATCCGGATGTTCAAGAACGCCGTTTACGACGTCATGCGCGCCGTGCACGACATTGAAGACGCCCTTCGGCAGACCGGCCTGTTCAAACAGCTCTGCCAGTTTTTCCGTTAACAGCGGCGTGCGCTCAGACGGCTTCAGAATGAACGTGTTTCCTAACGAAATCGCCATCGGGAACATCCAGCACGGGACCATCATCGGGAAGTTGAACGGTGCGATACCGCCGACCACCCCGATCGGATAGCGGTAATTCGCCGCCTCTACATCCGTCGCGATGGAGGCGAGTGAATCGCCCATCATGAGTGACGGCGCGCCCGCTGCGAATTCGACGTTTTCAATTCCGCGTCCCACTTCACCGAGTGCCTCCGTCGTGTTTTTACCGTTTTCCAATGTAATCAGACGGGCAAGCTCTTCTTTGTTCTGCTGGAGAAGCTGCTGATAGTTAAATAGTATTCTCGCACGGCGCGGCACTGCCGTCTTTGACCATGTTTGAAACGCCTCTGACGCTGAGCGGACGGCGTATTCCACATCCTCCCGCGTAGAAATCGGAACCTGGCACATCACTTCTTTTGTAGCCGGATTGATAACGTCTTCATATTGATCTGTCTTACTTTCAACCCATTCACCATTGATGTAGTTTTTCAGTTTTCTGATCTCTGCCATTCTCATTGCCTCCTTAAATAGTAAACATCCTGTTCAGCTGGATAATAACGGATGAATATATTCATCTTTTACATATAAAAGACATGAATTAAACGCTTACAAATGCTAAAATGATGGTGACTCCCAATCTTTCCATGTAAAAGTTGGTCATGTACCGGAAATAGCAAACGGTTACATCTTTCACTTTTGATTTTACAGGTTATGTTTTGGTCATTTCTTGGTTACATTGTAAGCCCAACACATCTTCAAGTCAATCTAAAAAATCAAAACTTTTTCATTATTTTTATCATACTTTTTTTGATCGGGAAAACAGGAACTTGGAGAACCGTGTCGAATCGGAGGGGATGATCCCTCTTTTTTATCATTTGTTAAGTAACTATTGATTAACTTCTGGTGTTTATTATATATTTTAATTACTTTAAGAATTCTAGAAGGAGTTTTTTTATGAAACTGATGCGGATTCAGGAGATGGAAGAATACATTCTCAAACACGGAGCCACTTCGCTGGATGAGCTGTGCGAGGTATTCAACGTCTCTAAAAACACGGTCAGACGCGATATTAATAAGCTTGCGGAAAAAGGGGTTATCAAAAAGGTATACGGCGGCGTGACGTCAGCCGAAAAATCTGTGCTCGTCCCTTTTGAAAACCGCACCATTCAACATCAGGATGAAAAAATCAAAATCGCCCGCTATGCGTCACGGTTTATCGAGGATCACGATCTTGTATTTATTGATTCCGGCACGACGACCAAATCGATGCTGGAGACGCTTGATCCAGATAAGAATGTAACGGTTTTGACGAACAGCCTTGATATTATTAACGCCGCTTCATCCATGAAAAATATCGACCTGATCATCATCGGCAATAACTACAAACGGAAGACAAGGTCGTTTGTCGGCATTGATGATCCGAGCACACTCAATAAATACAACATTAACAAGGCGTTCATGTCCGCTACCGGGACAACGATCACCCACGGCCTGACGAATTCCGACTTACTGGAATACGAGGTGAAAAAGAGAATTTCCGAAAAGGCGAACGAAGTGTATCTGCTCGCGGATCATTCCAAATTCGGCAAATCCACGCTTTTGACATACGCGCCTTTCGACCGGCTTCACAGCATTGTCACTTCTCAGCAGCTCGATGAGGAATATACGAAGTATTGCCAAGAGCATCAAATCGACATTCACTTGGCATAGCGTTATAGTTAATAGAGAACGCTGCCGTATTTTTCCGGCAGCCGCTATGATATCCAATTTTTTCAGGGGGCGAAAACATGAGCAAAGTAACAATCGGCAAAACTGACCTAAAGGTATTTCCGATCGGTTTGGGAACAAATGCGGTCGGCGGACACAATCTCTATCCGAATCTGAATGAAGAAACGGGAAAAGAATTGGTTCGGGAAGCGATTAAAAGCGGCGTTACCATGTTAGATACCGCCTATATTTACGGTGTGGGCCGTTCTGAAGAATTAATCGGCGAGGTGCTGAAAGAATGCAACCGCGAGGACGTCTTCATCGCCACAAAAGCCGCTCACAGAAAAGAAGGCGATGACTTTGTTTTCGACAACTCACCGGCTTTTCTGAAACAATCGGTCGAAGACAGCCTGAAACGCCTGCAGACTGATTACATCGATTTATTCTACATCCATTTCCCGGATGAGCACACGCCGAAGGACGAAGCCGTTCAAGCGTTGAATGAGCTGAAAAAAGAAGGAAAAATCCGTTCCATCGGCGTATCCAATTTCTCTTTGGAACAGCTGAAAGAAGCCAATAAAGACGGCTTAGTCGACGTGATTCAAGGAGAATACAACCTGCTGAACCGTGAGGCGGAAAAGACTTTCTTCCCTTATACGACAGAACACGGCATCTCATTCATTCCGTACTTCCCGCTCGTATCCGGACTGCTGGCCGGCAAATACGACGAGAACACCACCTTCCCTGAAGGCGACCTGCGCAATGATCAGGCGCATTTCCAAGGGGAGCAGTTTAAAGAAAACATCAAAAAAGTCAAGCAGCTCAAACCGATTGCCGAAAAGCACAATGCCGATACGGCGCATATCGTGCTTGCCTGGTACTTGGCGAGACCTGAAATCGATATCCTGATTCCGGGCGCCAAACGCGCGGATCAATTAAAAGACAACATGAAAGCAGCCTCCATTACGCTATCTGCTGAAGAAATCGCGTTTATCGACAAGCTGTTTTCCTAAGAAAAAAAACACGCCTTTTAAAAGGGGCGTGTTTTTTTTATGTTTATATTTTTCTCTTCGGGGAATGAAATAGTTATCTAAATAAACTATTATGCGTTCCAAAAGATGAGGAGGATCATCTGTGAAGAAAAACACCAAAAAATACCTGATTTACTTTTTCGGAGCATTAGGCGGGCTGCTTTACGGCTATGACACCGGTGTGATTTCAGGGGCTTTGTTATTTATTAACAATGATATTCCTTTAAACACGCTGACCGAGGGATTGGTCGTCAGCATGCTGCTGCTCGGTGCGATTTTCGGGTCCGCCTTAAGCGGGACATGCTCTGACCGATGGGGCCGGAGAAAAGTGGTTTTCGTCCTTTCACTCATTTTTATTATCGGCGCGCTTGCCTGTGCAGCTTCGCAAACCGTCACTATGCTGATTATCTCCCGTGTCATTCTCGGGTTAGCCGTCGGCGGCTCAACGGCGCTGGTTCCCGTTTATCTATCTGAGATGGCGCCGACGAAAATACGCGGAACGCTCGGCACATTGAATAACTTAATGATTGTAACCGGAATTTTACTCGCATATATCGTGAATTACATATTCACCCCGTTTGAAGCTTGGCGCTGGATGGTCGGTCTCGCCGCAGTACCGGCGGCGCTTTTATTAATCGGAATCGCGTTTATGCCGGAATCTCCGAGATGGCTCGTCAAACGCGGCCGTGAGCAGGAAGCCAGACAAGTCATGGAAATGACCCACGACAAAGAGGATATCGCTGTTGAATTAGCGGAAATGAAACAAGGTGAAGCCGAGAAAAAAGAATCTACGCTCGGCTTGCTGAAAGCCAAATGGATCCGTCCTATGCTGCTGATCGGGATCGGCCTTGCCATCTTCCAGCAGGCGGTCGGTATCAACACGGTGATTTACTATGCGCCGACCATCTTTACAAAGGCCGGACTCGGCACTTCGGCGTCCGTTCTCGGCACGATGGGCATCGGTGTCTTAAACGTCATCATGTGTATCACCGCCATGATCTTAATTGACCGGATCGGCCGGAAAAAACTGCTGATGTGGGGAAGTGTCGGCATTACCTTGAGCCTGGCGTCACTATCAGCCATTCTCCTTCTGGCCGGCCTGTCAGCTTCAACAGCATGGCTGACCGTGCTGTTTCTCGGCATCTATATCGTCTTCTACCAGGCGACATGGGGTCCCGTCGTATGGGTTCTGATGCCGGAGCTGTTCCCGTCAAACGCACGCGGAGCCGCAACCGGATTTACGACATTGATCCTGTCGGCAACCAACCTGATCGTTTCACTGGTATTCCCGCTTATGCTGAGCGCTATGGGCATCGGCTGGGTATTCGGAATATTCTCAGTCATTTGCCTCTCATCTTTCTTCTTCGCCGCTTACATCGTTCCTGAAACGAAGGGCAGAAGTTTAGAAGAAATCGAAACGCACTTGAAAAAACGGTTCTCCTTAAAGAAGCGCAGCAAACAAAATCAAATTCTTAAACAGCGCACACTGTAATAAAAAAAGGAATCGCCCCCGCTGGGCGATTCCTTTTTGGCGTCATACCATAACTTTGCAGATGTCATTCGTAAACTCGACCGGATCATGGATCGGCAGCCCTTCAATCAGAAGCGCCTGATTGTAGAGAAGATTTGTGTATAATGCAAGCTTTTCCCGATCTTGTCCGTGCGCGTTCTTTAACGTCTCAAACACTTCGTGATTCGGGTTGATTTCCAGCACTTTTTCCGCTTTGACCTGCTGGCTGTCAGGCATAGCATTCAACACTTTTTCCATTTCGATCGTCACTTCGCCGTCTGTCGCAAAACAGACCGGATGAGATTTTAAACGTTTCGACGCTCTGACGTTCTTTACTTTATCCGCAAGAATCTCTTTCATGCTCTCGAACAGGTCTTTATATTCGTTTTCTTCGGCTTCAGTCTGCTTTTCATCCTCATCACTGTCGATGCCTAAGTCAGCGCTGGATACGGATTTGAACTCTTTTTCCTCATAGCTTGTCAGCATTTTGATCGCGAATTCATCAATATCTTCCGTGAAATATAAAATTTCGTAGCCTTTGTCCGCCACCATTTCAGTTTGCGGCAGCTTTTCAATCCGCTCATATGAATCGCCGGACGCGTAATAGATATATTTTTGATCCTCAGGCATTCTGGACACATATTCGTCCAGAGTGACGAGCTTTTTCTCCTTAGATGAATAGAAGAGAAGCAGATCTTTTAATACGTCTTTATTCGCGCCGAAATCATTATAGACGCCGAATTTCAGCTGTCTGCCGAAAGATTCATAGAAAGATTCGTATTTTTCCCTTTTGTTCTTCAGCAGGCTCTTCAGTTCGGCTTTGATTTTTTTATTGATGTTTTTCGCAATCAGCTTCAGCTGGCGGTCGTGCTGCAGCATCTCTCTGGAAATGTTCAGCGACAGATCCTCAGAATCCACCATGCCTTTTACAAAGCTGAAATGGTCCGGAAGCAGGTCGGCGCATTTGTTCATGATCAGCACGCCGTTGGAATACAGCTCCAATCCTTTTTCGAATTCCTTCGTATAATAGTCAAACGGCATGTTTTCCGGAATAAACAAAATCGAATTGTAGCGCACCGCTCCATCGACGCTGATATGCACATGGGTCAGCGGTTTATCAAAACCGTAATGCTTCTCGGCGTAAAAAGCCTCGTAATCCTCATCCGTCAGCTCGCTTTTGTTTTTTCTCCAGATCGGCACCATGCTGTTGACCGTCTGTTCTTCCTGAACTTCTTCAAATTCGTTCGCGCTGCCCTCTTTCGGCTTGTTGACCGTCTCTTCCATTTTGATCGGGTAGCGGATAAAATCAGAGTACTTTTTCACGATCGCTTTGATGCGGTAGTTTTCTAAAAACTCATCATAGCTTTCATCTTCCGTGTTTTCTTTTATTTGTAGGGTGATTTCCGTACCGACGGTTTCTTTGTCACACGGCGCGATCGTGTAGCCGGCAGCCCCTTCCGACTCCCATACATACGCCTCGTCACTGCCGAGCGCCTTACTTTTCACCGTGACTTTATCAGCCACCATAAACGCCGCATAAAATCCGACGCCGAACTGGCCGATAATGTCATGGCCGTCTTTCGAGTCATTTTCTTGCTTGAAAGCGAGTGAACCGCTTTTCGCAATTGTGCCGAGATGCTGTTCAAGCTCGTCTTTTGTCATCCCGATACCGGTGTCTGTGACGGTGAGCGTTCTCGCTTCTTTGTCCGCCGTCACTTTTATGTAGTAATTGTCTTGATCAAACGTTAATGAATCATCGGTTAACGCCTTGTAATAGATTTTGTCAATCGCATCGCTCGCGTTGGAAATTAACTCGCGGAGAAAAATTTCCTTCTGCGTGTAAATGGAGTTAATCATCATGTCCAGCAATCGCTTGGATTCTGCTTTAAACTTTTTTTTCCGCACTTCAGATCTCTCCTTTAATTATGCTTTGATGTTATGTAAAATCTTTTCAGCATCTATTTATCATATACAGTGACAATTGTCAACTAGGATTAGCAGATGCATATATTGTAAATTTAACATGTTAATGGATTCATTTCACCCATTTTATCAATAAAAAAGAGAGAATGTTGATCATCCTCTCCTCTCTGCTTCTTTCCGGCGGCCGAATTCCTTCTTCATCCATATGTATGACGGATAGAAAAACAAACTAAATAAGATAAGAGATCCCAAGTTTCGCAAAGACTCATGAAGAACATTTCTTACAGTGAGAGGAAATATGATGTCCTGAAATAGAATAGAGATAACGGTGTAAATCACAAATCCCATAGGAACAATGGCATAACAATAAAACGCTATCTCCTTCTTATGCTGTATCTTCAAAATATGTAAACCTCCCAATGATGTATATACATAATATTAACATATTTAATAGGTATTTAGAAACAGACCTCCGTATGTTTATCCCCCTATTCAGCGGGAACAGATATAAAAAAGGAGGAATCGCAATATGGGAAGATTAACAGACAAAACCGCAATCATCACAGGGGCCGCGACAGGCATCGGACAAGCGACGGCACGGGTTTTCGCCGATGAAGGCGCCCGCGTGATCTGCGGTGACATCAATGAAAGCGAACTGAATGAAACCGTCAGCGCCATCAGAAAAAACGGCGGAGAAGCAGAAGCCTTTCACCTTGATGTATCAGACGAAGAAAACGTAAAGTCTTTTGCGGATGGCATTCAGCAAAAGTACGGAACAATTGATATTCTGTTTAACAATGCTGGTGTTGACCAAGAGGGCGGAAAAGTCCATGAATACCCGGTCGACCTGTTTGACCGGATCATCGCCGTCGATCTGCGCGGCACATTTCTTTGCAGCAAATACCTGATTCCGCTCATGCTCGAAAAAGGAGGCTCCATCATCAACACCTCCTCCATGTCCGGCCGGGCCGCAGACCTTGACCGCTCAGGCTATAACGCCGCAAAAGGCGGAATCACGAACCTGACGAGAGCGATGGCCATTGATTACGCCAGAAGCGGAATCCGCGTCAATTCCTTATCGCCGGGCACGATTGAAACGCCGCTCATTGATAAATTGGCAGGCACGACAGAAGACGAAATGGGCGAAGCGTTCCGTGAAGCCAACAAATGGATCACGCCGCTCGGCCGGCTCGGAAAACCGGAAGAAATGGCAGCCGTCGCGCTCTTCCTCGCTTCAGACGACAGTTCTTACGTCACGGGAGAAGACATCACCGCAGACGGCGGCATCATGGCATACACTTGGCCGGGAAAAATGCTGATTGATAAGAAGTGGAAGGAAGAGACGGAGTGACGGCGAAAAAGAAACAAGCCAGTGCAAAAACACTGGCTGAACAAGCTGAGGGCGGGTTACTTAAACCAGCCCTTTTCCTTTGATCGGGTAATGGCTTCAATTCGATTTTTCACTTCTAATTTATCCAGGATCATCGAAACGTAATTGCGGACTGTGCCGCTTTTGATGCTGAGGGCGTTTGCGATTTCTTTCGTGTTTTTCCCGTCTGCGACAAGCTCGAGCACCTCTTTTTCCCGTTCGGTCAGCGGGTTTTCTTCACTATAGATGTCCTCCATTAATTCAGGGGCATAGACGCGTCTTCCTTTCATGACGCTGCGGATGGCGCTGACGAGCTCATCGCTCGGGCTGTCCTTGAGCATGTACCCGCTGACGCCTGCTTTTAGCGCCCGCTGAAAATAGCCGGAGCGGGCAAAGGTCGTCAAAATGATGATTTTCACACCGCTGTCCTTGAGTTCTTCTGCCGCTTCAAGACCTGATTTCCCGGGCATTTCGATATCCATCAGACAGATGTCGGGCGCATGTTTTTCCACGAAATCGATGGCATCCTGGCCGCTTGTGCCTTTGCCGACAACCGTCATATCCTCTTCTAAATTCAACAGGGAACCGAGTGCGCCGAGCAGCATTTGCTGATCCTCGGCAATGAAGATGTTGATCATCTGCTACCATCCTTTTCTTTTGATTTTGAATCATTCGGGATTCTCATGGTCAGCTTTGTTCCGGCGGCTGTATCGATGGCTAAACTGCCGTTTGCGAATTCAAGACGTTCCCTCATTCCAAGCAGGCCGTGCCCCTTTGAAAAAAAGCGGTCTTCTTTGCATTGAAAGCTGCCGTCATCTTCCACCGTAATGACAACCTCTTTCCAAAGCTGCTGAATGGTGATGCGGCATACTTTGGCGCCGCTGTGTTTCACGACATTGGTGACGGCTTCTTTTATGCACATGCTGACGATGTTTTCGTTCAACAGAGAGATATGTTTTGGCGCTTCTTTTTCTTCATACACAAATTCAATTCCTGCCGCTTCAAGAATTTGCCGAACATTGCCGAGCTCATCCTTCAATCGGATGCCTTTCATCGATGAGACGATTTTTCTGACCTCATTTAAGGAGGTGCGGGCCGTCTGCTGCACGCTTTTCAGCTCAGTGCGGGCCTGTTCAGGGTCCTTGTAAATCAGCTTTCGGGCAAGGTCGCTTTTCAGTCCGATTAAGGAGAGCTTTTGTCCAAGTGTATCGTGAAGGTCCCGGGCAATGCGCTGCCTTTCTTCCAGCTTCACAAGATCGGCGATTCGCTCATTTGCATATTCTAATTTCTCCTCAAGGCGCTCCCGTGCCTTTCTGCTTCGAATGCTGAGCGGGAGCAGGATGGCACTGATCAGAGTGATGACGATAAACGGAATTTGTGTCAAAAACCACCCTTTTTTCAGAACAAGGCTGAAGTTGACGGCAACCGCCGCACTGATGATATGAATGTAATATAAGATGTAAAAAGGAACTTTGTCTCGGATATGGCCGATGAAGTAGGCGATAAAAAAGGCGAAATAAATATAGCTGAACAGCATGACAGAGCCGGTCGAAATGCCGATCAGAAGAAGCGCCCATAAGTAAAGCGGCCAGCCTTTTGCAACAAATGCGAAGCGGTATGCGCCAAAGAAAACAAGTGTGAAAATGATGCCGGCAACGATGACAAAGGTAGAAGAGCTTTTAAAAATAAAATAAAAAGGCAAGATGAAAAAAATCATCCATATATAAGGAGAAATCCCATTCAGTTTTTGAAATTTAAAATACTTCTTCATCTTCGTTCCACCTTCTGCTGCTTGTGTCTACCATCACTTTATCAAAACACCGCCTTCATTGCATCCTCACGCATGAAGAGAAGGCTCTTTCTGATAAGAGAAAGAGCCGCGCGCCATATCAGGCATTTTTCTTCAAAGGTTCTTTCGGCACCGGATGGGGCGCCGGTTTTTTCCGCGCCTCCCGAAAGGTGACAAATTGCTTTTCGTCCTCATCCCACAGACGGAATTTCATGGATTCAAGACTTGTTTTAAGCGTAATGGTCGGTACGTTTTTTAAAGGCTCGTGCCCCTCATGAGCGGCTTCCAGCTTGTAGTTCGGCACTTTCGGGCTTAAGTGGTGGACATGATGGTAGCCGATATTGCCTGTCAGCCATTGCAAAAGCTTCGGAAGCTTGTAAAAGGAGCTTCCTTCTACCGCGGCCTGCACATAGTCCCAATGCTCATCGGCTTCAAAATAAGAATCCTCAAACGTGTGCTGAACATAAAAGAGCCAGACGCCGATTGACCCCGAAATAAGGAAAATCGGACCCTGAACAAGCAAAAAGTTTTCCCAGCCGAAAAGCAGGCACGTCGCAGCAGCCAATAAGACAATCGCCGCGTTCGTGAAATAGGTGTTCCAGCGCTCCTTGCGGCGGGCGCCTTTTACATTGAAACGGTTTTTAATCAGAAATACGTAAATCGGGCCGAGAATAAACATAATAAACGGATTGCGATAAAGTCTGTAGCGTACTTTTGTCCAGGCTGAGGCTTCGTTGTATTCCTTGACGGTCATCATCCAAATATCGCCGGTACCCCGTTTATCTAAGTTGCTGCTCGTCGCATGATGGATGGAGTGGCTGCGTTGCCATTGAAGGAACGGAAACAGTGTCAGCACACCTGAAATAAACCCGAACAGCCGGTTCAGCTTCTTTTGTTTGAAAAAGGATTGATGGCAGCAGTCGTGGAAAATAATAAAGATTCTTGTCAAAAATCCCGCTGCTATAACAGTAAAGGCGAGGGTCAGAAGATAGGAGACATTGAGGCTGAAGTAAGCAAGAAACCAAAGGGCAAAAAACGGCACAAATGTGTTGAAAAGCTGATTGACACTATGCTTTGTATCGGCACCGGAAAATGCAGCAACCTGCTTTTTTAAAGATGCTTGTTTTTGAGTTGCGGCGTGATTGGTCATGAATGTCATATCCCCTTTTTTTTATTATGATTCCAAGTATACCGAGGCGCTCGCGGCGGTTGTAGTAGCAGCCATCATGCCCCGAATATGACATTTGTCATGTTTGGCGGCAGAATGCTGATCAGGCGGCATATAGAAGGTTTTTTTATAAGGGATAAAGCCGGACACTTCATATCGGCACTTCTCAAAAAAAACAGCAAAAAAGAACCCGGCCTGTTTTCGGCTGAGTTCTTTTTCATCATCCTCACAGCAAAATCACCCGATACTTCTTTACATCCAAAAACTGCAGAAACTCCCGGGCCAGCATGTCCGGCGCGTGGTCTTTTCCTTCATGAAGACGATATTGAATCAGACCGGCGAGCATGGACGCGACATAATATGCATAGAGTTTTTTGCCCGCCTGAATGTGCAGGGGCTGATGAAGATAAAACGATTGCAGCGCTCTGAACATTTCCGGGATGACGTCAGGCACTCCCGAACCCTCTCTCAGAAAATGAACGAGCGGCAGGCCTTCCGACAGTGCCGAAAAGAGACGGACGAGCGCGGCTTCCGCTTCTTCCATGGAGCAATCGGCAGGCTCCCCTTTTACCGTCAATAATCCGATCAGATCCCGGCATGATTGATGGATGGTCGTTTTCAGCAACGCTTCTTTGTTGGCGTAATGGTCATAAAAAGTGGCACGGCGGAGGTTGCTTTGACGGGCAATATCGGAAATCGTAATCGCCGCGTATTCTTTTTTTTCCGCCATTAAGCCGATCATGGCTTCTTGCAAGGCCTGCCTCGTCCTTGTCACCCGGCGGTCGGCGGGCTTTTTTTCTTCTTGTTCCGGCACCCGGCGGCCGAACAGCCAGTAAAACCGTTTTTGAGAAATCAAATCCCACACCTGTCCGCTGATCGCTTCCGGGGATGCCCCGGGCTCCTCATTCAGCCAGTACAACACAATGGCATACGTGTATAAAGCGCGGTAATGAATGTACATATCCTGTTCAGTCGGTGAGAAATCCGCATTGACCGGTGACAGCAGCACATCATGCCGGAACACATCTTTTAAAAAAGCATGAAAGTGAAAATACGGCATTTTATGACGGTCCATCATCGTTTGAAAAAACTCCCGATGCCGGTCAACAAAAGACAGGGTCGGATGCACTTTTTGCCATCCGCCATGTAAATGAAGCACATCTTTATTCTTCAGTGAATCATACAGCGCTTCGCTCAGCCCGTCTTTCATTTCTTCCTCTATATCCTCTAAAATCGCATATTTATCTTCGTAATAAAGGTACAGTGTCCCCCGGCTCACACGCGCCCGTTCGGCGATGTCCTTCATGGTCACACGGCGGATATCCCGCTCTCCAAGCATGGCCAAAAGCGCTTGTTTGATGTCAGTTGTCACAGAATCCGGCATAAGAGACACTCCTTTCATTAGACAGATCACCGCAATTTGTACGGTAACGTATAGATGTGTTTACGCTGTCTTTGCCGCAAAAACACACCACATTATAATAGGCCCTGAAGAAACAAAAAAGCAACCAGAGGAGGAAGACCGATGGATCAGCATATAAAAGCAGACATCAAACGCGTCTTTGAGCTTCAGAAAAAAAATCAAAAAACGCTGCGTGCTTCAACAGCCGGGCAGCGCAGAGAAAAGCTTCAGCGCTTTTTAGATGCCGTCACCGCACATGAAGAAGAAATCATCGAGGCGATCAGACGGGACGTCCGCAAGCCTTATCATGAGGTAAAAAGAGCGGAAACGCAGGGAACGATTAAGGCGATTAAAGATAATATGAACAATCTCGACACCTGGATGGCGCCGAAACGCGTCGGCTCATCCGTCAGTCCCGACGCTGACGGCGTATTAATGTACGAGCCAAAAGGCCTTACCTTAATTCTCGGCCCGTGGAATTATCCGTTTATGCTGACGATGGCTCCGCTTGCAGCTGCCATTGCGGCCGGCAACAGCGCGATTGTGAAGCTGTCCGATTTTACAATGGAGACGAGCCATATCGCCGCGACAGTTATTCGCGAGGCATTTCACGAAGAAGAAGTCGCCATTTTTGAAGGTGAGGTCGATGTCGCCACAGAACTGCTCGACCAGCCGTTTGACCACATTTTCTTCACCGGAAGCACGAATGTCGGTAAAATCGTCATGACGGCAGCGGCGAAGCACTTGTCGTCCGTCACGCTTGAGCTTGGCGGAAAGAGTCCGACGATCATCGACAGCGACTATGATTTGATGGACGCGGCGAAAAAAATCGCCGTCGGCAAATTTGTCAATGCGGGGCAAACATGTATCGCACCTGACTATCTCCTTATGAAGAAAGAAGTGCAGAGCACCTTTACAGATCTCCTGCAAACCATTGTCAATGCAGGTTTTATGGAGGATGATCATACGGTTGACCGCAACAAATTCACGCAGATTGTCAATGACCGCAACTTTAACCGTGTCAAAGCCCTATATGATGATGCTATTGAAAAAGGGGCAAAAATGGCCTTCGGCGGCGTATTCGATGCGCATGACCGCACGATTTCTCCGACCGTGCTGACAAACGTCACGCCTGATATGAAGATCATGCAGGAAGAAATCTTCGCACCGATTCTGCCGATTATGAATTACGAAGATATCAGTGAAGCCGTTGATTACATCACTGAACGGGACAAGCCGCTTGCCTTGTATGTATTCAGCCATAATCAGGAGCTGATCGATTATGTGCTGCAGCATACGACATCCGGCAATGCTTCTGTCAATGATGTCGTCGTTCATTTCACTGACGTCAACCTTCCGTTCGGCGGTGTCAATACGAGCGGGATCGGTTCATATCACGGTGTGTACGGCTTTAAAGAATTTTCTCATGAAAAAGGCGTATTTATTCAAGCCTCTAAATAAAAAAAGAATCCGCGCAGATGACGCGGATTCTTTTTAATTATTTTTTTGCCCCGAATGCGAGCAGTTTCGTATAAGTACCGACATAGAGCGTGCCGTCTTCAGCCAGAACCGGGGAGGAAATGACATTGCTGTCTGTTTGATAGCGCCATTTTTCATTACCGTCAGCGTCAACCGCATAGACATTTTTATCGTCAGAACCGAAGTACACATTGCCGTCCGCATCAATCAGCGGCGCCGTTCTCACAGGCCCGTCCGTATAGAAAGACCAGTTCATATTACCGGTTTTGCTGATGGAAAACAGCTCGCCGCTTCCGGAACCGATATACACATTGCCGTTATGGTCGATCGCTAATGAAGAGCTGGAGAAACTGTTTAACGGGAACGTCCACTTTACAGCACCCGTTGATGTATAGGCGTATAAGTTGCCGTCCTGGTTTCCGGCGTAAACGGTGCCGTCTCTATCAATAACCGGATAGCCTTTAAACCCGTTGGACGTCGTTTTTGACCATTTCACTTGGCCCGTTCCGGAATTGATCGCGTAAAAGATATTATTGTACGTTGCCGTATACAGCGTTCCGTTTGATGCTAACACGGGAGCGGAACCGACCACGCCGTTTGTTTTAAACTTCCACTTTTGCGTCCATGTCGAAGGCGACGTCGGTTTAATCGCATAGATATAGTTATCCAGCGTCGACACATACAGCGTGCCGTCAGAGCCGATAGCCGCATCGGAACTAGGCGCTCCGCTCAGCGGAACCGATGTTAAAATGTTTCCGGTTTCTTTGTCGATGAAATATAGTTTTTTATCGTGAGAAGGAAGATAAATGACACCGTTTGTTCCGAGCACCGGAGTCAGCATATAGGTCGTCCCGAGGTTTTCCGTCACCCATTTCACAGTACCGTCCGGATGATACGCCGTCAGCTTCCCGTCTTTTGATTGAATAAATACGGTGCCGTCCCTGTCAACCGCGGCTCCCGCACCGTTTTGAGGATTGGCCGGAACATTCTTTTCCCATTTTAACGCGCCATCGGCAGTGCTTGTAAACCGGCTTTCTCTTGACCAGTTGAACATCGTCGGAGACATCGCCTGCGCGTCATACCGTCCCGCCAAGAAACCGGATGCCGCATGATTTTGTTTAAATACCGTTTCCGCAGCTTGAGCAGCCGCCGGATGCAGCCATTTTGCCCCCGGCAGATCAGAAACCGCTCCCACAGATAAAGCCGCAGCAACCGCAGCGCCGGCCGCCAATGTTTTCATTCGCAATGAAGCTGTCTTTTTTTTCAATGTTAGTTCCTCCCGTTTCTATTAAAAGCTGCTATATCACTTCGATCATACCATAATTAACCTATGAAATATTTGTATTTTCGGCAGATTTATAGAACAAATGTCACATAGCCTGCTGATGCTTCGGGGATGATCGAAACGCGGCAATATACCACACCACATTGACGATAAAAGCCGCGCCTGACCAAACGAGAAGGCCGTAATAAAGAGACAGCTCCTGTTCCGAAGAAGTTACGACCAATAACGTTACCAAAAAGACAGCCGCGCAAATGAGAAGCCCGATTCCGCAAAAAACGGCCATGATGATTTTCATGACACGAACACCGAGAATATACATAATGAGCGGGACCGCATATATAAAAAGGATCTGACCGACGGCGGCCCACATGCCCGCGGAATTAAAACGATTCGCGTTCGGCCCCGTTTCTGCAAACGGAGAAAGCGAGCCGATGACCGGCAATAAACAAAACAGCAGAGCGGAAAGCAAGGTCATCGCAACCGCACCTTTTTTCTTTTGATTCATGTGAATATCCTCCTGACAATAACCCGGCTTTTTTACCGGTAATCTGATAATATGTTATATTTTAGCACGATATTTAGTTACTTTGAGAATGTTTTGTTAAAAACGAATTTACAAATCCAGAAAAATAGATATAATAAACGTTATGGAACCGATATTGATTCATAAAGCGCTATCTAACAAAACACGAAGTGATATTATGACGTGGCTTAAACACCCGGAAGACCATTTTGATGAAAGACCTTATCTTGATCAGGGACTCAGTTTCCGCACCGGAATTTGCGTCGGTGATATTCAGGCAAAGTCGGGGCTTGCGCAGTCCGTCATCTCCAGCTACCTGCTGACCATGCAAAAAGCCGGCCTGCTGGAATCTGAACGAATCGGGAAGTGGACCTATTACAGAAGGAATGAAAAACAAATTAAAGCCTTTGCTGACTATGTTCAGCACCAGCTATAACCATGAAAGGAGGGCTTTTTTTGTTCTAACATATCTATTTTTCTGTATATGTAGTTATAAAAGGAGGCATACATAACAATGAAAAAAAGCAGCTCCATCTTCATTCTGTTTTTGGCATTAGGGGTTTTCGGAATTATCACGACCGAAATGGGCATTATCGGCGTTCTTCCGCAAGTGGCGGACAGATTTCATATTTCTGCTTCAAAAGCGGGGTGGCTTGTCAGTATTTTCGCGTTCATCGTCGCTGTGTCGGGACCGTTTTTGACCTTGCTTGCTTCAGGCATAAACCGGAAAGTCATTCTGCTTTTGGCGGTGCTGATGTTCGCCGTTTCAAATGCGGTCTACGCGTATACGGCGCATTTCAGTGTCATGCTGGCGTTTCGGATCATTCCGGCTTTATGCCACCCGGTGTTCTTTTCTGTAGCGCTTGCGGCCGCGGCCCGGCTTGTCCCCGCCGGCCAATCCGGAAAAGCCGTAACGAAAGTCTTTTCAGGCATCACCGCCGGCTTTGCGTTCGGCGTGCCTTTCACGTCTTATCTGGCGGAGCGTCTCTCCCTTGAAGCCGCCTTCTTATTCGGCGCTATCATCAGTCTCATCGCATTCACGGGCATTCTTCTCTTTTTGCCATCCATGCCGGTCACAGAAAAAATGTCTTTCAGAAGTCAGCTCGGCATCCTTCGCAAACTGGCTTTGTGGCTCAATATCGCTGCCGTCACCTGTCTCTTTGCGGCCATGTTTTCTGTCTACAGCTATTTTGCGGAGTACCTCGGACGGGTGTCCCATATGAACGGCACATGGGTCAGCTTCATGCTGATGAGCTTCGGGGTGATTATGATAGCCGGGAATTTCGTCTTCGGCGCTTTGTTATATAAAAATATGAAAAAGACCGTCATCCTGTTTCCGCTTCTTTATACAGCCGCCTACTTGCTCATATACGGGTTTGGGACGTCTTTCGCGCCGATGGCCGTTCTCGTCTTCGTATGGGGCGCCGTTCATTCCGGCGGTCTCATTGTCAGCCAGACATGGCTTACTGCGGAAGCAAAGGAGGCGCCCGAATTCGGCAACAGCCTGTTTGTCTCTTTTTCCAACCTCGGCATCACCATCGGAACGGCGGCGGGCGGCTGGTTTATTTCACATTTGGGAATCCATCAGCTGATGTGGTGCGGCATCATGTTTGCCCTTCTGGCTTTCGGGCTGATCATGGGACGCTTGGCATGGGGAAAGAGGCTGCTCGCAAAAGCTTAAGCTCCGTTGCAAAATCCGGAATGATTACGTATAATATTCCAGATTAAAGCAAGGGAGAGAAAAAGATACATGGAAAGACCGGCAGGATTTTGGATTCGGTTTCTGGCTTACGTCATTGATCAAATCATCATAGGAATTCCGATTTTTATCATTCAATTTATGGTCTCTTTTTTATTTGCGGCAGGCGTTGCGGCGGCTGACCCCTTCATGACCGAAAATCAGTTTAACATCTCTTTTCTGGTGTTCGGCGTCATCCCGATTCTTGCGAGCTCTTTTGTGATCAGTATCTTATATTTCAGCCTGCTCACGGCCTCAAAGATGCAGGGGACACTGGGAAAAGCATTGCTCGGCCTTAAGGTCGTCAATGAGGATGGCGGACGGATATCCATCGGCCAGGCCTTCGGACGCGCTTTCGCATATATCATATCTAAGCTCATTCTTTATATCGGATTCATCATGGGCGCCTTCGGAGAGAAAAAAACGCTGCACGACATCATGTGCAGCACCCGTGTTGTCTATAAATAATGACCTCAAGTCCGGGCCTTTTGAGCCCGGGCTTTTTTATGACGGCTGTGCCCGCCTGATGTCAATGCCGCCCTTTCCGTCAGCCTCAATGCGGATCGTCCCGTTCACAATGACAGACAGCGGATGGAACTCCGCATGCTGATCAGAAAAAATCCAGCGGCGGCCGCTCGGCCCTAAAAGCAAAAACGCCCCATCATTGTAATCACCCATAAAATGAAACCCATTTTCCCTAAGAGGCGCATGCTTTCTCACCGGAATGCCGAAACGCTGCAGCTTCCTCCCGGTTGATACGACTTCGGCAGCCGTCAGATTCACCTCGCCGATATTCAGAACGGACTCAATCGAAAAATGTTCCGCGCTTGGCGGCGATGTTTCTCTCGCGATGAATTCCGCCAGATTGTTGGACGGATCTTTGAAATAAAAGGAACGCGCCTGAATATGAGAGAAATACACCTCATCCTCGCCATCTTCCGTTTGAAAAACGACTTTATCCTTTATCCACGCCTTCGCCTCATCAAAACGATTATTCGGAATGTTAAACGCGAAATGATACGTAGGATGAGAGTGAGAATCGGCGCGCCTGAATTCCAACTCACTTTCTCCCGCCTTGATGGTAAACGAATCACCGGACTCATCAATTAAAGGAAAACCTAACACCCGTTCATAGAAGTGTTTCGTCTCCTCCAACGCACAACTGTACAAAGTAATGTTATTTATTTGCATGATCATACCCCCTTTGGTTTATACTGCCATATAGAAGGGTTGATTCCTACTGTTTCGATTCACCAATTGAGAATCCCCCTTTCGCCCGGCGCTAAACATGACAAACAGCGCCAAACCGCTTATACCAGGCGTTTTTAAACGTCTAAAGCAAAAAAAGCAGAAATTAATACCCCATATAGCTTGACAAAAAATAAATGTTATTTAATAATCTATATATAATTAGAATTATTATTGAAAGATAAAGTGAATGCTTTGTCTTTTTAATATATTTCAAATCACATTTCAGGAGGAAGATATTATGTCTTTAATCGGAAAAGAAGTACTGCCATTCGAAGCAAAAGCTTTCAAAAACGGTGAATTCATCGATGTAACAAACGAAGATTTGAAAGGTCAATGGAGCGTTTTCTGCTTCTATCCAGCGGATTTCTCTTTCGTTTGCCCGACTGAACTTGAAGATCTTCAAGGACAATACGCTGCACTGAAAGAATTAGGTGTTGAAGTATACTCTGTTTCTACAGATACTCACTTCGTACACAAAGGCTGGCATGACAGCTCTGAAAAAATCGGCAAAATCACTTACGCAATGATCGGTGACCCATCTCAAACGATCTCCCGCAACTTCGACGTTCTTGACGAAGAAACTGGTCTTGCTGACCGCGGAACATTCATCATCGATCCTGATGGCGTTATCCAAACAGTTGAAATCAATGCAGGCGGTATCGGCCGTGACGCAAGCAACCTTGTAAACAAAGTAAAAGCAGCTCAATACGTTCGTCAAAACCCAGGTGAAGTCTGCCCGGCTAAATGGGAAGAAGGCGGCGAAACACTTACACCTAGCCTTGATTTGGTAGGTAAAATCTAAGGAGTGCATTCCATTGGTACTTGATGCAAATATCAAAGCACAATTAAATCAATACATGCAGCTAATTGAGAACGACATTGTTCTCAAAGTAAGCGCCGGTGACGATGACACTTCTAAGGACATGCTGGCTCTCGTTGACGAGCTGGCTTCCATGTCATCTAAAATTTCAGTTGAAAAAACTGAATTAAACAGAACACCGAGCTTCAGCGTTAATCGTACCGGAGAAGACACAGGCGTTACATTCGCCGGTGTTCCTCTCGGCCACGAATTTACATCATTAGTGCTGGCATTGCTTCAAGTCAGCGGCAGAGCGCCTAAGGCTGATCAAAAGGTCATTGACCAGATTAAGAACATCAGCGGAGAATACCGCTTCGAGTCTTATATCAGCCTGACGTGCCACAACTGCCCTGATGTCGTCCAAGCATTAAACATGATGAGCGTGCTCAACCCGAATATCACTCATACAATGATTGACGGCGCGGCATTCAAAGAAGAAGTGGAAAGCAAAAACATTATGGCTGTTCCGACTGTATTCTTAAACGGTGAATCTTTCGGAAGCGGCCGTATGACCATCGAAGAGATTCTCGCAAAAATGGGCAGCGGCGCAGATGCGTCTGAGTTTGCCGACAAAGAGCCGTTTGACGTTCTTGTTGTCGGCGGCGGACCTGCCGGCGCAAGCGCGGCGATCTACACGGCGCGTAAAGGCATCCGCACCGGTGTCGTCGCTGAACGCTTCGGCGGCCAGGTACTCGACACCATGAGCATCGAAAACTTCATCAGCGTCAAAGCGACTGAAGGACCGAAGCTCGCTGCAAGCCTTGAAGAGCACGTGAAAGATTATGATATTGACGTCATGAACCTTCAGCGCGCGAAACGCCTTGAGAAAAAAGACCTCTTCGAACTTGAACTTGAAAACGGCGCTGTACTGAAAAGTAAAACAGTGATCCTTTCAACAGGTGCCCGCTGGCGCAATGTCAACGTACCTGGTGAGCAAGAGTTCAAAAACAAAGGTGTCGCTTACTGCCCGCACTGTGACGGACCATTGTTTGAAGGCAAAGACGTAGCCGTTATCGGCGGCGGAAACTCCGGAATCGAAGCGGCGATTGACCTTGCAGGTATCGTCAATCACGTGACTGTGCTGGAATTCGCGCCTGAACTGAAAGCAGACGAAGTCCTGCAAAAACGTCTTTACAGCCTGCCAAACGTCACTGTGCACAAAAATGCACAAACGAAAGAAATCACAGGCGACCAAAACGTAAACGGCATTACGTTCGTTGACCGTGAAACAGGCGAAGAAAAACACGTTGAACTCCAAGGTGTATTCGTCCAAATCGGCCTCGTGCCTAATACAGAATGGTTAGACGAAACGGTCGAACGCAACCGCATCGGCGAAATCATCGTTGATAAGAGCGGCGCGACAAGCGTTCCCGGCCTATTTGCCGCAGGGGACTGCACAGACGGCCCGTACAACCAAATCATTATCTCCATGGGATCAGGTGCAACTGCCGCTTTAGGCGCATTTGATTATTTGATCCGGAATTAATGTGAAAGCCGCCATATGAATGGCGGCTTTTTTAAATATACTAATTAAGAAGGCAGTATTTCCTCTAAACAATCCTCGCTGATTTTATAAGATTTTGGCCTTCTGCTTACCAGCTCAACAAATCCTTGCTGTTCTAAATAATCCATTACTCTGTTAATTTTATGTCTCGATTTATTTGAGAGCTCCATTAAATCTTGCACCGACAGCGTAACCTGATCATTTACAAATACATTAATCGTGATAATGATATTAAAAATATCACGTTCATCTTTATAATCAGCCCATTGATCGCTATCAATATAGTTCCTAATTCGTTTCAGTTTCATTAAATTAAATTCAAGATCCTCAATAATTCCTTTTTGTCCTGACAGAAGCAATTCCAGCATATCCATTAAATAAAAAGTCAGCTCTCCCCGGTTTAAAGGTGCGGGAATTTCCTCTAATGCCTTATAATACTTATCTTTATTCTTATTAACTGCGTAAGAAAAAGTGATGGCTGAATATTTTTCTAAGTATCGGGACAAATAACTCCCAACGATAAGGCGTCCTGTTCTTCCATTGCCGTCATAAAAAGGATGAATGTATTCATAGTAGTAATGAGCTGTCATGTAACGATACAGCTGGGGATGTGTTTCATCATGAAGATAAGCAATTAAAGCCTCAAGCGCTTCTGTTATCTTCTGTTCAGAATTGACGCCGATATGGGTGGTCATGTTCCCATCGTTCACTTCAACATAGCCTTTTCTGAATAGCTCACC
This sequence comes from Bacillus sp. GW821-FHT11D08, assembly GCF_058808515.1. Taxonomy (NCBI): domain Bacteria; kingdom Bacillati; phylum Bacillota; class Bacilli; order Caryophanales; family Bacillaceae; genus Bacillus; species Bacillus sp. GW821-FHT11D08. The sequence goes on along the minus strand of NZ_JBXARS010000007.1, from coordinate 117,590 downwards.
ATCCGGCGCATCTTCCGCTCCGATTTCATCTGCAACCAGCTCGTCGTATAATTCCCTAAAGTCATGAATGCTTGTAAACGACGGAATTCGGTCTATAAATTGATATGTTTTCATCAATCCGACAAACCGCTTATGTGAGGGCTCGGATTGTTCTAACGCTTTAAGAGCCTCTTTCAATTCTTTTTTTGTACTGCGGATTCCTTCAATTTCATTATTACTTTGTGCTTCATTAATAATTAATTTATCAAAATAAGGTTTGACAGCAAATTCAGGGAGCTGACTGATAAGGGATGAAATTTTGGAACTGTTTAACAACACTTCATTATTCAGCTTCATGAGTTTATGTGTATTCACATAAAATAGCTCAAATGAATCTTCCGTGGGTCGGCCTTTTCGGAACCCCCGTATGTTTAATGATGTTGAATAACTGCCATAGCTGCTTGTTCTCTTTTTAAATTCTTTCTCATATGAATCAGCATCCATTTTATAAAAAAGCTTAGATAACTTCTCATACTTCATATTATCACCTCGCTTAATTTAAAATTACACACTTTTTTTAAATTATACAATCATTATAGCCTGATTTCTAACAAATATTCTCGCTTTCCAATCAAAACAAAAAACGGCATACTGCATGGCAGTACACCGTCTGAAGCAATTCAATCTGTCTTTCTCCCTCTCGCCCGATAGATAAGAAATAATCCAATAAACCACAGCGGCGTCAGCAGCAAAGCCGGGCGCGTTGCATCCGCAAACAGCATAATCACCAGAATGACGGCAAACAGCGCCAGCACGGCGTAATTGATAAACGGCGCAAACGGCGCCTTGAAAGACGAGCTTGCGTGTAAGTCCGGACGGGTTTTCCTGTATCTGATATGACAGACAAGAATCACGCCCCACACCCAAATGAAACAAATCGCGCTGATGGTGGTCACGATGCCAAAAGCCGCTTCCGGTATCAATTTGCTTAAAAGAGCGCCAGCTGACAGCACAATAACCGATATCCATAATGCGCGGCTCGGCACATGATTTTTATTCAGCTTCGCAAAACTTGCAGGCGCTTGTTTCGTTTTGCTTAAGTTATACAAAATCCGGCTTGTTGAAAACATCCCGCTGTTACAAGCAGAAGCGGCAGAGGTTAATACGACAAAATTAATGATTCCCGCGGCTAACGGAATGCCGACCAGGCTGAAGGTCTTTACAAAAGGACTTTCCGCCGCATTCAGCTGCATCCACGGATTAATACATAAAAGAATGAGCAATGCCCCGACGTAGAAAAATAAAATCCGCAATGGAATTTTATTGATAGCGGACGGAATATTTTTTTTCGGATTTGACGTTTCCGCCGCCGACACACCCACTAATTCCACACCGACATAGGCGAAGATCACCATCTGGAACGAAAGCAAAAAGCCTGAAAATCCGTTCGGAAACAAGCCGCCGTGCTCCCACAGATTCGCCGCTGAAACCGTTCCGGTATGCGTTTTGAACCCAATCACCAGCAGAACCACACCGATGACAATTAACGCGAGAATCGTGACTACCTTAATTAAGGCGAACCAAAACTCCAATTCTCCAAAAATCTTAACCGTTAACAGATTAAGCCCTAATAAAATGAGCAAACAGATAAGTGCCGGAATCCACTGCGGAATATCAAACCAATATTTCACATACACACCGACGGCGATCACATCAGCCATAGCCGTCATAATCCAGCAAAACCAGTAGGTCCAGCCGGTGACAAACGCTGCACGCGGTCCTAAATACGCCTCGGCAATATCCGTTAATGATTGGTAGCCCGCTTTAGATAACAGCAGTTCTCCCAGCGCCCGCATGACGAAAAAAAGCGCAATACCTACAATAAAATACGCAAAGATGATAGAAGGACCCGCCAGCTGAATTGCCTTACCGGACCCTAAAAACAATCCGGTGCCGATCGTGCCGCCAATGGCGATCAGCTGCACGTGCCGATTCGATAAGTCCCTCTTTAGCTCTCGCTGCTCCACATCTGACTCCTCCTTACCTCTCTAGTGAACGACGAGCAAAAAAAGCCAATAAAAAAAGAGATTGGATGCCCTCCAATCTCATGGTCATAAGAATATCAAATTATATCTGCGCCGCTGACAATCAACAGCATGACAAATACATATTCGGTACTCTTCTGTCCTTTTGCCTGAGATTGTGAACCCTTCGGCGCCGCGGAAAACCCGCGGTCTCTCCAGAAGCCGCTCCTGCTGTAGTTCGACCCACAGCAATCATAGCCTGCTACGTATTGAGTTTCTGATAGAAATACCTATCAGCTAACTTTTTATTTTAATGGAACTTGAATGAATTGTCAATAGAGGGATGAGCTGAACGGCGTTATCCGGGTCCAATTTTTGATGCCTGAAGCGCGTATTTTCCGTTTTCATTGTCTCAAAAAGGCGTTATGCGGTACTATCATATAAGGTCTAATCATTTAAACATTATGTCATACTTTAAATTCACTTTATCATACAATTGCTCGTAAATAAAAAGGGGATGGACGAGATTGGAAACGAAATATTTAGATCTGCTCGCACAAAAATACGATTGTGAAGAAAAAGTGGTCACGGAAATCATTAATCTGAAAGCGATACTGAACCTGCCGAAAGGAACCGAGCATTTCGTCAGTGATCTGCATGGGGAGTATCAGGCATTCCAGCACGTGCTGCGGAACGGTTCAGGAAGGGTAAAAGAGAAGATTCGCGATATTTTCAGCGGCGTCATTTACGATAGAGAAATTGATGAACTGGCGGCTTTGGTCTATTATCCGGAAGACAAACTGAAGCTGATCAAACATGACTTTGATACGAAGGAAGCATTAAACGAGTGGTATAAAGAAACGATTCATCGGATGATTAAGCTCGTTTCTTATTGTTCTTCCAAGTACACCCGCTCCAAATTGCGCAAAGCACTGCCCGCCCAATTTGCTTATATTTCTGAAGAGCTGCTGTACAAAACAGAACAAGCCGCCAACAAAGAACAATACTACTCCGAAATCATAGAACAGATCATTGCGCTCGGCCAGGCCGATAAGCTGATCACCGGCCTTGCCTACAGCACGCAGCGTTTGGTGGTCGACCATCTGCATGTTGTTGGCGATATTTACGACCGCGGACCGCAGCCGGATAAGATCATGGAAGAACTGATCAACTATCATTCAGTGGATATTCAATGGGGGAATCATGATGTTCTCTGGATAGGCGCTTATTCCGGGTCAAAAGTATGCCTGGCAAACATTATCCGCATCTGTGCCCGCTATGACAATCTGGATATTATTGAAGACGTTTACGGCATCAATCTGAGACCGCTATTGAACCTTGCTGAAAAATATTACGATGATAACCCGTCTTTCCGCCCGAAAGCGGACGAAAACAGACCGGAAGATGAGATTAAACAAATCACAAAAATTCATCAGGCGATTGCGATGATCCAATTTAAGCTTGAGAGCCCGATTATTAAGAGACGGCCGAACTTTAATATGGAGGAACGGCTGTTACTGGAAAAGATCGATTATGACCGCAATGAAATCACGCTGAACGGAAAAACATATCAACTGGAAAACACCTGCTTTGCGACGGTGAATCCCAAACAGCCTGACGAGCTGTTAGAGGAAGAAGCAGAAGTCATGGACAAGCTGCTGTTCTCTGTTCAGAACTCCGAAAAACTGGGCCGCCATATGAATTTTATGATGAAAAAAGGCAGCCTTTATTTAAAATATAACGGCAACCTGCTGATTCACGGCTGTATTCCCGTCGATGAAAACGGCAGCATGGAAACGATGATGATAGAGGATAAAGCTTATGCGGGCCGTGAGCTGCTCGATGTATTTGAACGGTTCTTACGGGAAGCGTTTGCCCATCCGGAAGAAACCGATGATCTGGCGACAGATATGACTTGGTACTTATGGACAGGCGAATACTCCTCCCTCTTTGGAAAACGCGCCATGACAACCTTTGAGCGGTATTTCATTAAAGAGAAGGAAACGCATAAAGAAAAGAAAAACCCGTATTACTATTTGCGTGAAGACGAAGCAGCCTGCCGAAACATCCTGAAGGAATTCGGCCTCAACCCGGATCACGGCCATATCATCAACGGCCATACACCGGTAAAAGAAATCGAAGGCGAAGATCCGATCAAGGCAAACGGAAAAATGATCGTCATCGACGGCGGCTTCTCCAAAGCCTACCAATCCACAACAGGCATCGCCGGCTACACGCTCTTATACAACTCCTACGGCATGCAGCTCGTCGCCCATAAACACTTTAACTCCAAGGCCGAAGTGCTGAGCACCGGAACCGACGTCTTAACAGTGAAACGATTAGTCGACAAAGAGCTGGAGCGGAAGAAAGTGAAAGAAACAAACGTCGGTGAAGAACTGATGAAAGAAGTGGCGATTTTGGAGAAACTGCGGGAGTATCGGTATATGAAGTGAAGAATATGGAGTTCAGGGATGATTCTCTGGGCTCTTTTTTTACGGTTTCCCTGTATGTAAAACCGATTTAACCGCTTCTTCAATCTCCCTATAACCCGTACATCTGCAAATATTGGACTCCAGCCAATTTTTTATCGTGTCATCACTTGCATTCGGCTCAGTATTCACTAAAGCATGACAATTCATGAGAAAACCCGGTGTGCAATAACCGCATTGAAACGCGAATTTTTCAATAAAAGCCTTTTGAATCGGCGTATTGATCAGTCCTTCAATTGTCGTAATGTCCTTTCCTTCCCCTTCTGCCGCAAGCATTAAGCAAGATTTCATCGGCACCCCGTCCGTTAATACCGTACAGGCGCCGCAATCCCCATTTAAGCAGCCCGGCTTTGCACCAGTTAATCCGAGACGAAGACGAAGAGCAAATAACAAAGTATCAGCCGGCCTGACCGTAATCTGTCTTTCCTCGCCATTTACTTTCAACGTAATAGGATCAGACATTTGGACCTCCTTCTAATTCCCGTAGGGCATCTAAAATTGTATTTTGCAAGACAAACATTCGGTATTCACTTGAGCCTTCTGCGTCATCAAGAACGGGTTTGGGTACATACTGTAAAGACCTGCTTACTCTTTCTTCTGCTGATCGGCTTTTATCGTTAAGCACAGCCTCCATTTCAGCAGAACGAAACGGAAATGGACATACGCCGCTGAAGGCCATTCTGATCTCATCATCTTTTTTCAGCGCACAGACCGTCACCAATGGATACCCGACATTCCACTGCTGTCTTCTTTTGATACTGACAAATGGCAGGTCAACGTACGCTCGATCGACAACGACATGAAATAAAAAATCACCTTTTTGCAATTGTATTTCCTTGTTAAATACTTTATTTATGGGACGGTAATGAATCCCCGCTCTCCCTGCAATCCCTATCAAACTATCGGAAATTAACAACGGCAGCACGGCCTCACGGTAATAGATGCCCCCGCAAATGTTTCCGCCCAGGCTGATCTTATTTCGAGTCGTCCGATCGGCTATTTCACTGACTGTTTTACTTAATAGCGGAAATGGATTTTCTTCCTCCAGTTTCGTTAATGACACGCCCGCTCCGATCACCAGATCATTTTCATAAAAGCGGATGGTTTGAAATCCCGGAAGCGCGTTCATATCTATCACCGCATCCGTATAGATGATATTCAGCCTTCCTAACGTGATAATTTCCGTGCCGCCGGAATAATACATTGGTGTTTTCTTTTCGGCCGCAAGCGAGTGAAACAGGCGGGTTGTTTCTTGAATGGTCTTCGGTTTAAAATAGTCGAAATCAAACGGTATCATCTTTCCACCCCTCTTGCGTTCTCCATAATCGTTCGGGAATGAGAGGAAGTTGATTCAATTGGACACCTAAAGCGGCGGAAAGGCAATTTCCCAATGCTGCCGGCATCCCCAACAGTCCGTGTTCCCCGCCGCCGCGCGCTCCATAAGGCGCAATCACATGCGGGGTTTCAACAAATTCAATGATATATTCAGGCTGCTCTCCATAATGAAGGGGGCGGTATGTTCTAAGCTGAGGATTTAATACTCTTCCATATGGATCAAATACAAAGGTTTCTCTTCCTCCGAATGCGATTCCCATACTCATCCCCCCCATCACTTGACCCCTTGCAGCTTTTTCATTCAATACTGTTCCTATATCCACAACAGAATAGGCTTTTGTAATTCGATACGTATAATCCCGTTTATCCAACTCAACTTCAATTCCCTGAGCACCGACAGCCCACTCGGGTCCCGGCTTCCCTCTTCCCGTTTCCCGGTCTAAATTCGTCATTCGGGTTAATGTGTAATTGCCGCTCGCAATGATTTGGCCGCCAATGGTATTTCCATTTGGAAACGTATATCCGTAAGCAATGTCTTTTATTTCAACATGTACAGAAGGATGATCTATAAAATAAACCTTTCCGTCGGCCACTTCCAATTCCCCGACAGGAACCCGCAACACACATGATGCCACATCCTTCAGCTTTCGAATGGCTTCCTCCGCCGCATTCAGTACGGCTCTTCCGGCCATTAACGTCCCTCTGCTCCCCACGGTTTTCCAATGCTCGGGTGTTGTTTGTGTATCTATAAGCATTTTTACGTGAATTTTGCTTATATCCATTTTCATTCGTTCCGCTAAGATTTGGGCTAACACTGTTTTTGTCCCTGTTCCAATTTCCACTACCCCTGACATCAAATTAATGCTTCCATCGGGATTAAAGGTTAAAATCACCCCGGACGTTGCATTTGTATCAAATGTTGAGGTTTTCCAAATGCAGCTGATTCCCTTTGCCCGTATCTTCCGGCCATCGATTTCAATTCGCTGTCCCTCGGACCAATTCATTAATTCCTTCAATCTTTCAATGCACTTCGGCACATTTCCGACCGTGCTTGAATTGAGAAGAACTTGAGTCGGTGTGGTGTCACCGGGGCGAATGGCATTTTTATAGCGGAGTTCTAATGGGTCCATGTTCAGCTTTTCCGCCAATACATCCATCGTCCGCTCAAAGGCAAATAACACTTCAGCATGGCTGTAGCCCCTGAATGCACTTGGATATGGATGATTCGTATACATACAATATGAATCACACCGTATATGATCGATCGCGTAAGGACCCGTACAATCAACCACCGCAGCCCGGCTGATGTCCACTCCTTTATCAGAATACGCTCCGCCATCAAATAAAAGCTGAATGTCCGCCGCCTTTAAGATTCCATCCTTTGTAGCCCCTAATTTGACAATGGCATCCAACCCGATATGAACGGGAGATGTGATCATATCCTCTTCTCTCGTATTAAACAATTTGACGGGCCGGCCTCCGACCGCTTTTGATGCCAAATAGGCAATCACCTCTAACTGAACGGCTGCTTTTCCCCCGTACGCTCCTCCTACTAAAGGCGTTTTGACGATCACCTTTCCGGGTTCGATTCCAAAATACCACTGCATTAATTTTTTAATGGCAAAAGGAGCTTGAGAGGATGTGGTAATGATAATCTCCTCATCCGCCCGAATTTCAACAATCGAGCATCTTGTTTCCATCGCAGCGTGATCAGAAGGGTTAAAGGAAATCTGGAATTCTGCTGTCACATCACTTTCCCTAAACCCGTCTTCAATATTTCCTTTTCTAACCTTATCCAAGTTTGCGATATTTGTCTTCGGAACCGGGAATACACCTTTTGTCTTCTCATAGCGGTCTGCATGTTCATGGACGAGCGGCGCATCCTTTTGAAAGGCCTCACGGGGGGAATTGACGACGGGAAGAGGTTTATAGGATACTTTGATGGCATCCGCTGCCTTTTTAGCTGTAATTGGATTTTCCGCAACAACAACAGCAACCGGCTCACCATGGTATCTGACCCTTTTATAAGCAATCGGCGATCTGTCTTTAATTTCTTCACCTGCAAGCGGAAAAGGTTCATCACCCAATATCGCTCTCACGCCGGGAATCTTCCAAGATTCTGAAAAGTCCATAGACACAATATCGGCATGAGCATATGGACTGACCAGCATTTTTGCGTGTAATGTGCCTGTTTCTTGAAAATCATCCGTATATTTCGCTTTACCCGTCACTTTTTCAAGGGCCTCTTTTCGAATGACACTCTTCCCGATATACTCCAACTCATTCACTCCCCGAATTTATTCAGCAGCAGCGTATAATCTTCAACTGTATCGACGTCATAAAAAAGCAAAGGGTCTTGAAAGCTGATCATTTTTCCCATATTGATCATACTTTCACGGATGACATGCCGGGCGCCCTGATCTCCCTTTAACTGAAGCAATACCGGAAAACATTGATTTGAGAATAAAATGGGGGGCATAGGAAGATATTGATTTTCAGCGGAGATAAATAAATAACGGTGCTCCTTTTGATAGGAATCAATTAACGTATTGATGATATCTGCGGTGACAAACGGCTGATCTGCAAGGAGAATGATAACGGCGTCAGCCTCGTACTCTGCCGCTTTTTTTACACCGCATTGTATAGAATGGCCTTGGCCTTTACCCGCTTGCTCACATTCTGCCTGGCTCCACTTGCTTGATATGGGGTCTAAAAAGAAAAAATCCGAAAGCCAATGCAGTGAATCTCCCTTTCTCGTAATAACAAAAATATGATCTAATTCAGATAACAAGGCATTTTTTAGAGCTATACTTCCCAGAGAGACGCCATTGAGAAACAAACTTCGCTTATCCGTCCCCATGCGTCTGCTTGTACCGGCTGCCAGGTAAATGGCTGCTGTTTTCATAAGAGAGACCGTTGTTTTCGCATTTTTTGAATCATCTCGCCGACAATACTTACAGCAATTTCCTCAGGCCCTTGTGCCCCGATGGGAAGTCCGATAGGGGAATGAATATCCTCCGGAATCTCAGCTCCGCCTAATAGCCGCTCCGTACGCCTTCTGGGGCCTAATACGCCTTTATAAAATACATTCTTATTTTTAAATGTATGTAAAATGATCTGATCTTTTTGAAAGCTGTGCGTCATAATGACAACAAAATCCCTTTTTGTCATGCTCAGGCCTTCCATGACTTCTTCCGGTGCTCCCGTAATCAAATGGCCGGCTTCAGGAAAATGGCCGTGATGACATAAAGCGGGGCGCCAGTCAATTACCGTCACATGAAAACCCGCACGAGCTGCCAACGAAACTAACGGCTTCGCATCTTCCCCTGCTCCGAAGACATATAAACAAGGTTTTGGCACCATCTGATGGATAAAAAATAAATCAGAGGTATGTTCATCCCTTTTGATTCCCTTTTCCGTCTGTCTCAGTTTTTGAATACGGCCTTGTTCCATAACATCCCCGGTTCCAAACACGCTGCCGTCTTCAGCTATATACAGATCTTCCTTCGGCTCTAACGTTTTAGTGAATCGTTTCACTCGGGTCACAGATTTTTTTTCATCTAAGCATGTCTTGACTGTCATCAGATTTCGTTCCAATTCCCCTTTTACAGGCTCAAGTAAAACCGTCAAAACACCATTACAGCCAATGCCCTGTCCCCAGGACAAATCGTCCTCCGCGCTCATATCAAAGCGGACAATCAACGGCTCTCCTGCAGCCCAGACCTGTTCTGACCGTTCAACGAGATCTTCTTCCAGACAGCCGGCGGATAACATTCCGACTCTTGTTTTGTCCCCTAAAATCAGCATGGAGGCCCCTTCCTTCTTATAAGCGGACCCCTCAGTTTTAATGATGGTAGCCAGTACCTTAGCTTTCTTAGAATTGGCGATGACATCCAAAATCCGGTGTATATCATCCATTTCATGTCCCCCGTTTTACCTGATCATATCTGCATCTGTATATCCGTATTCTTTATTTCCGGAAAACATTACAAACGCTTCAGCAATTTCTTCGTTTCTAAAAAAAAAGAGTCTTTATAGACCTTATGACCGGGCGGCGCGTACGACAGCATGTCGGAACGGAGAGATTCCAATAACATGTCCTGTTCCTTCTGTTTCCAATTGTCTGTTTCACCCTGCTGTATGCCTTTAAAACCCGCAAAGTATTCACTTAACACTTGTAAATCATTCCCCAGCTCCCTTTTGTCACTTGAAGATAAAGCTCCTTCTTTTTCCCATTCTTTTAACGTTTTCACTATATTTGATAGATACTCAAATCCGGCGTTCAACTTTTGCATCTCTATTTGATAGCTTGAAATGATGTTTTTATGTTTTTTTCTGACGGGGTTGAATTTTAAGCTGTCAGAGGCTGTTTGCAGCTTCTCTTTTGCCGTATGCAGCTCCTGCAGAAGATTGTTTATTTTATATTCCATAAGGTTCCCTTTTCCTTGTCCCCACTCTGATTGCACCCATTTGGAAAGGTCTGAAAGTGTGCCGGAAAGCTGACGAGCCAATGTTTGAAAAGAGTCCGCTGCCTTTTTTGTGTAGTCCGGCGGAAAAAGGAACATGTGAACCAGAATGGCAATGATGACGCCGATCACCGTATCGATGATTCGGTCGAATGCATAATCTTTAGAGTTCCGTTCAAACGTAAAGACCAATAAAATGGTGAGCGCTACCTGATGTAGAACCGTTACATCTATTCGCAACCACTTCGCAATGTAAGTACCGCCTAATAGGAACAGCCCCAGCATCCAGCCATTCATTGGCAAGTGACTGACAAGATAGGACGTTAGCATGATCCCAATCGCAGTTCCCGCAATACGATGAAAAGAAAAGCGAATCGACTGATCTATCGTTGGCTGCAAACATAAGATAACAGATAGAGGCGCTAAATAGGGGTGATCAGAGCCCGCCAGTTTTGCCGCTTCCCAAGAAACAGCAGATGCAATCGCCATCTTCCAAACCAAAGATGTTTTGTTTTGAATTTTTTCACTTTTTATCATACGCCCCCTCCTTTCAGAAACCTTTTCCACTAGGTTTCCGTGACGCAAAGGGATTTATACTGTCGTATGGAAAAAGCGGAAGAAGCTGTTGTTCAAAGGGGAATTCTTGAATGACAGCTTCTTTTTTGGGGTTGGGGAAACATTGGGAACGTAAAAATCATCGTCATCGACGGCGGCTTCTCCAAAGCTGCTAATTCACAACAGGTATTGCTGGCTACATGCTCTTATACAACTCCTACGGCATGAAGCTAGTTGCCGATAAACACTTTAGTGCTGCGCATCGGAAACGATGTCTTAACTGTGAAACGATTAGTGAATAAGGAGTTAGAGCGGTAGAAAGTGATGGAAACGAATGTGGGTGAGGAATTGCTGCAGGAAGTTGCGATTTTGGAGAGTTTGCGGTAGTATCGGTATGTGGAGTGAGGAATACTTGGGATTCAGAGGTGATTCTCTGGGCTCTTTTTTAAATTTCCCATCTCATTTAACACTACTAAATAATGTTGAATTTGGCATTACACAATTTTATTTTAATATAAGCATGAGCATAACATCATGAGGATATAATCGGAATTTTTCTAGATGATTTGCTTCTTATAACAAAAACCTATTCAAATTATGTAATCTTGAATAGGCTCATTACATTTTTCAGAAAAACTGCATTACAGTTATTTTTCCATAAGTTTAATAGTGTATCGCTTTGGAGCAATACCATAAAACTCGCAAATTTGTTTAAATACACTATCTTTTACTTTTAATTCTGCACCTGTTAAATATGGTACACGATAACTTCCAGTGTCAATATCATCAAAACAAACTTCCCATCTAGAGTATTTAACAACAACCTCTCCAGTACTATTGATACCTCTTATTCCATTACCTTTGTCTATAGTTTTTATACCAAGTGCATTTAGAATGTCGCCTCGAATGCCTAGATAATCATATGGTCTAAAGGTTAAAAAAATATCTTCATGAATTTTCAGGTCAGAAGTTATTATTACTGGAACTTTCGATAGGTTCTCAAATAAACATCGTTCATAATTTTCATCAAATATCTTGTATTCACTTGTCAATCTTAAAAAAGGAACTATAGCTTCGTCACCTGCAAACCCTAATCCTGATATGACAATATTAGCATTTAAATTCTCACCGTAATTACTTTTATACCTTTCTCTTTTACTATACCAACGCTCATAGTAGGCAAGCCTAATCCATTCTTCAGATTCAACATTAGTAATTGAATCCTCAATTTCAGCAGGAAGTTCAATATCCGATGGACGCGGAGTAATTGAATTACCAATTGCTATAACATAGTCCAAATCATCAATTAGTATTTCATATAGTTCTTCTTCCATATCATCAGAAAATGGGATGCCTGTGTAATGATCAATAAATGCTTCTACCTCATTACTCATGTGTTTCATTAACATATCATAAAAATAAACGTTCGGGACAAGGACACTGTATGTTCTGTTGTATAAGATGTCTTGAAGCCTTTTCTTCGTAACTTCATCAAATAATTCTTTAACATAATTCTGAACAATATTACCGATATCAACTCCTCTTTCTTCTAACATAACAACTCGATTATCTGCTTCTTTCAATATTTTAACAAAGTAGTTTATTCTATCATCCTTGCCGTTATAAGTGTGAGTATAATTCTTGTATATTCTTTTTTTCTTCTTTCCGGTAATTTTTCTAATTAGATAATCTATCACTCCATTGTTTGTAGGATAAATATTTAAAATGTCGTTTATCAGGTTACTTTGAATTAACTCTTCTCTTTTAAACCACTTTAACACAAGCCAGAAAAGTATTATTAGTGAATAATCCATAAACTTCTCGCACTGCTCCAAATAATACTTGAACGGCTTGATAAAACATAACCGGTACTTTGGATTCTGTAACATTTTATCCATACCAGAGATTATCCATTTATACCTATTAGCTTCACCATACTTTAATCTCGTAAGTAGTAGAGACATCAATTTTTCTGCAGGAGTAAAATCTTTTGATGACTCAATAATTTCTCTCCAATTATAATCATATTGTCCTGATAGCCTGAAGTTTATTATCTCATATAGGGATTCCCAATACTGAATTATTTGCTTTCCATCGAATTCAATTGCCGTTAACGCATTTATTATTTTATCACCCATAGACAAGGAGTAATCAACTGAGTAGAAGTTGTTGTAGAAATAATCAAAGAAGTATTGCTCAGTGACTTCTTTATCATATTCAATCGCTTTAACAAAGTACTCTGTCTGAGTTAATCTTTGATACCACCCATCCTTGTGATTCATAAAGATCGTTATATAAATGTACGCTAAAATTTTTGGATTTATTGAGAGATTATCAATAATCTTCAACAGCCTCTCCCTGTTCTTATCATCACCCATTCCTTCATATAAATGCTTTATTAAGTTGCTGATAAGCATTCTAGATTCTGCAGTTAACTCTTGAATAGACTGCATGTAATAGTAAATTCCCTGAACTTCGTTTTCTTTAACCCCATGAGTAACTATATACTCCAAAAATTCTTCACTTGTCATTTCATCAAAACTGATATTCCTTACATGCTTTTCATAGCTTGTATCATTTTGAGCAGTGCCGCCGTAACTTTCATGCGTATTAGTTTCAGGTTTAATTTCTACATGTTCGCCTAAATTTAAAGACTTGCACAACTCTTCAATTTTATGGTATATAACAGCGGGAACACCATTAGGAAATCTATTTAACAATTCACTCATTGATTGTTTTGCTAAAAATAACTCTTCATTACTAACTACGGCCTCAATATTATTTAAATAACTCCTAGTAAAATCAGAATCTGTATTGTTCGGTCTTGTTTTAAAAAGTATATTTTCGATTACTGGGTCAATTTTGCTATCTATTTTTTGTAATAGGTAGTCAAAACTCTCCTCTAAGATCCAGTAGTTGTCAAAGTCCATTAATTCATGATTAATGTGATTTAAAGCAATATCTTTATTTTCATTAGCTAAGACTTCAAACCATTCACGTTGATAAGTTTTTGTATCTCTTCCATCAGTGTGGTGAACAACTGCATCAGCCAGCGATTTAATTCTTAAGATACATTGCAAACCAACATCTTTGTCAATCTGACAAATACTTTCTACACTATCAATCAAGCGACTTAGTGTACGATCCTTTCTAAATGAATAAGAAAGTAAATACTCAACACCTCTCCTGAATTCATTCTGTGCTTCATCTATCTTTCCACTCTTAGCAAGTATAATTGCAAACTTTAAACTGTAACCTGCCAAATAGGAGTAGAATCTGTGCTTATCTTCTTTTTCTTTTCGATTTTTAAATATGTCTGATATTACTTCGCTATTTGACTCATTCGCAATGTCTAAAAACAAATCGAATAATTTATACGTTGGCAAAGGTCCCCCGGTTGACCCACTTAGCGATGTCATTGTCTTACTTGACATTTCTTCTATAGTTCTAAGCACTTTATGCCATATAGATTCATTAGTAACATATTTCAGTGGCTGCTTTATTGATTCGTATATTACTGATTTATATCTATAAAGGTCACAAGTACGTGGTTCACCTTTAAAGCAATCCATATCCTTCGTCAACCAAGAATATGCATCTATTAATTTTTTTTGATCTATCAGTTCTCCAGTACTAATTACAGAGTTTATTTTATATACAAAAATAAGCCAGTTATAATACCAGTTTTTATTTTCAATAGAACTGATAAATTCAGCTAACTTATCAGAATAGTTCAATATCAACCAATCAATATTATAAAAATAGTAATTCAGTGCCTTAAGAGTGTCTTCCGAGTGTGAATCTGATTGTCTCAACTTGTCAAACATAACATCAAGGTATTGTTCATCAACTACTTTTTCACCTAAAAACTCCTTGATACTATTAATCCAGTTTTCTTGGTCTTTTATTTGGCTAATAAGTTCCTGTAACTCTTCTATCAATCCTCTTCTCGAATATTCTAATATGACTACTCTTCTGTAATCATTTGCATCTACTATAGATATTTTTTCTAACTTATCTACCATATTTCGACCGTTATCTAAACAAGAACATATAAAATACTTATAGTCTTCTAACTGCTCGCTGTGACTTTTGCGCTCAGTACTTCCAGATTTTTTTGTTTCTATAAGTAATTCTATATACTTATCCCAGTCAGGTATCACATTATTTTGAGAGCATAGATAACAGACTCTCAGTCCTTCATTACACCTTAATGCATTTTTCCCCTCATAGGTTAAAGTTTTTTTCAAATTCTCAAATCCATTTATAAGACCTAACCCCCAATAATAATATTGAGAGTTTTCTTCAAACGAGTATTCGAGACTATAAATCATATTACTCAGTTCTGTACATTTAATTACAGAACCATAATCCTTTACCTTACAAGCAGTCTTCATTAAGATTTCGAAATTACTTTTTAACGAGAAAATATTGTTACCATAATAGATACTGTCTACTACAAATTCTTTATTGCAATATTCAAGTATTTCATCATATCTTTTAGATTCAAAAAGTAGTACCAGTAAATTTAGATATGACTTTCTATCCTCATAAAAACCTCGTCCTTTTAACCAATCTATCAAGTAAGAGTAAATGGCTTTCTCAACACTAACCTCATTTTTTTTCAACAAATCCAAAACATACCTTCTAAAACTTTCGTGATAAATTACGTAACCACCTGAACAACTATTATATGATAATATGCTTCTAATCACTTCTAAACTCTTAGTAACATATGCACCCAAATAAGTAATTTCTTTAAGTTCTGATTCTGTTAGTGGGAATGGAGACCCCGCTAATATTTGTGGTACTCTTTGGCTTTCAGAAAGTTTAGTCATTAGGAAGGAGTAATAATTTTCTAAATTGTTGTTATAAGGTGGGAATTCTTCAACTAATTCTCGTGTTATCATTACATGACTGTATTTAGATATTTCGTTAACTAAATATGTTAAATATAGTGGATTTCCTGAACTTTTTACTAAAAGTAAATCTGATAGCATACAATGATAATCAAGCCTAACATCAATTACTGCATTATTCTTGATAAATTCTCTCACTTCATCAATGTTCCAAGAATTCACTGTATATTCTTTAAAGTCATGCTTACATAATTCAAGTACCTCTGCAACTGGCTGAGAAGCCATGACTACCTTTACATTATCAGGGAAATCTAAACGCGAAATCACTTCTACTATCTCAGTATCCATTTTTTTCATTACTTCTTTATGAAAACTATATATTCTACCAATGTGGTCTAAGCCGTCTACTATTAGAACTACATCTTCTTGTATATGATTAATCAAAAGTTGTAGTTCTTCAAAATCAACGCCATATTTTGATGTTTTATATGCCTCTAAGTACGGAAATGATTTTATAATGTCATTTATCAAGTTTGCCAGAAAGACATTGATTGTTATTCTTTCTTGCTCATACAAATCGTCTATTCCAGTGTAACAATAATGTTGGACAACATTAATATTATGCTCCTTAAGAAATTCAATAAAGTTTTGAATGAACCACGACTTTCCAGAGCCGGGCGCACCTAACAAACTTACTTTGTTTTGTACAAATAAAAATTCTTTGAATTCATTGTACTTTGTTAGATTAAGTACGTTAATATCCCTGTCAATTATAAATTCTTGTTCAATATTACCGTAACTCTTCATTAGACCAAGGTCAAAAACTACTTTTGAGAGTTCTATAACTTCTCCTCTTGCACGTGCCCCTTTAATGATGTGCATTAGGTGCATGGCAACATCTACAACTGATTTCTCAGCATTTGGAAACTTACCCACCCCAAAAAGTCGAAGATTTTTTATTAGCAAGCTCTCTAATTGACCAGGATTCGCGAGATCCATACTTGATTTTGGGAGGTTTACTTCTATATTCAAATCATTAATAAATTGCGCAAACTCATCTCTATCAATCTCTGAGACTTTGTTTCTTAATCGTCTCCAAGAAGAAATTGGACTGCCTCCCGATGGCCAGATACTTTCTAGATTAATTTTCAATACTTTAACATCATCGGACTGATAGTAATTTTGTATATCCTGTTCTATTAAGAAGTTCAGTTCATGTGTATTCTCAGCATACTCCCACGCTAAACATAATCTTATATCAATTGTCTTGGCTTGAGGTAATTCCTTCCATGAGTTAAACAGTTCATCTAGGGCTAAATCGTAATTCGCTGAAGATAGGTCTGCTTTCTCTAAAACTTTGCTTTCACTGTATTTAAATTGTCGCTTAATAATAGAGTTGTTAGTAATGATTGTTAAGTCATCAAACTTATCATTAGACGATTCTTTTTGATCAATTTTGAAAACTGCATTTTCATTTGACAGCAACATTTTAACAATATGAAAGGCTGAAAATAAATCTTGATATTCATACCCTTTATGTGCATCTAAAAGGCTCATATTTCCCTCCAATTTAAAGTCTATTTATTACTCCTATCTTCATTTAATATAATATTTTTAAATCTATCAATACTATTAGGTGATAAACTTTATAATGCTAGCTTACTTTCTGTAACTGATAATAATATAATGTACGTATATAAACATTCTTTTCTACTAAGATCTTCTCTATGACTAAAATTATCAAATTAACTCTTTTTAAAGCAACATAGTATCCTCGTAATCTTCATTTTTAAATTTCTTACAATCCAATTACTCATGGGGGTTTGCACTTCTATTTATTATTAGGATTTATAAAAAGTTTCACAAACTGTAATGCTTTTATTATCTTATTTCTTATCTTTTATTTAAACTAACTTTTTAATCTTACTCATTTTTATAGTTATCTCGTTTTTCATGTTTCCATCACTTATGATAAGGCTCCCCACGATTAATCCGAAAAGCCCGATAAATCTGCTCAACTAGTATGAGACGCATCAGCTGATGAGGAAACGTCATTTTCGAAAAAGACAGCTTTTCATCCGCTCGCTTCATCACGGCGTCACTCAATCCGAGTGAGCCGCCGATGACGAAGGTGATTTTGCTTTTTCCATATGTCGCCAGCTTATCTATTGTATCGGCCAGTTCTTCGGATGTTTTCATTTTTCCTTCGATGGCGAGGGCGATGACGTGGGTGTCCGGGCTGAGTTTGGCCAGGATGCGTTCGCCTTCTTTGTCTTTGACGATTTTCATGTCTTGGTCGCTCAGGTTTTCCGGCGCTTTTTCGTCCGGGAGTTCGATGATGTCGATTTTTGCGTAGGCTGAAAGTCGTTT
Source organism: Bacillus sp. GW821-FHT11D08 (assembly GCF_058808515.1). Taxonomy (NCBI): domain Bacteria; kingdom Bacillati; phylum Bacillota; class Bacilli; order Caryophanales; family Bacillaceae; genus Bacillus; species Bacillus sp. GW821-FHT11D08. The sequence continues at coordinate 99,513 of NZ_JBXARS010000007.1, read as the reverse complement.
TTTGTATTCTTCAATGCCTTGCTTGAGGTATTTTTCTTTTAGTTTTCCGATGGTCACAATATTGATATTCACAGGTCATCCCCACTTTAGAAACAAGTTATTCATATATATTGTCCACAATTGTGGATATCTTTTCTGTATTTTGTGTAGGATCATTCGTTCCCTACTAGATATGTTGCAGTGTCCCCACATAATTCACAGGCTGTGGATAAACTGTTAGTATGTTCGATTTTTCTGATTTCGGGCGGAAGCTCATGATCATCTATGTACATGTCCAGCACGGTTTCGATATGTTCTTCACAAGAATAATAAGCGGTTTTCATAGTTACGTCCTCCGGTTTTCTTTTGCGCGCGGCAATTGTTCTCTTTTCAATATAACCTATTTATACACATGTTAGTAGTGCTTCGGGCTGAGTTTTATCCACAATTCGGCAAATCACGCGCAAAAAGAGCCGGTGTTTTCAGCATCCGGCTCTTTACGTGTTTTCTCTTTTTTCTAAGCGAAGGACGAACAGAATTCCTAATAGATACGCCAGCAGTGTACAGCTCCGGCTTTCCGCCATTTAAAAAAGAGTTGGTTATCACGGAAACCAGGAGAATGGTTACGGTCACCTCGGCAAGCTTTTTCTTCATCGGCTCCCTCCTAAATTCCTCTATCTCTATGTTCGGTCGGCTTTTCTCTTGTTATATAGCCTTATCATGAGGGTCACAACGATTTATACAATCATAATCAATGCCCCGTTGCTCACATCAGGGTATCCAATCAACATATTCATTATGACAAAAACAATGGTTATACAAATGACGGACAACAATAAGAAGATACTGAATGATTTCAAATGAACACCTTCTTTCCCGCAGTAACGTTTCATTATAAAAAGCTTACCAAAAGCGGCAAGCTCTTCCGAAATGTTTATACTCTTTAAAACCCATCCATCACCTGCACATCATACAGCTTGAGATGGCTTTTAGGCGTGACGATGTTTTTTAAGTTTGGGATGGTCAGGTCGTTCAGCTTTTTGCCCGTTTTCAGGTCGAAGGACTCGATTTTGGCGGGCTTTTTGTAGCTGTACGTAAACAGATACAGCTTTCCGTTTTGATGGGTCAGCTCCTTGAAGTCGGCTTTCATTCGTGATGCGGGGAGCTTGAAGGCTTTTTTGCTTTTTCCGGTCTCAGGGTTGATGCGGTACACGTTTCCGAAGCCGTCAACGAAATAGAAGCTGCACCGCTCCATGAAAAAGCTTTTTTTGAAGCTGAACGGCATGGAGTCATAGATCGTCTGCTCGTCATTTTTATAAGTGGCGATGTCATATGTTTTGATGGCGCCGCTGTTTTTCATGACTTTCACCATTTGATAGATGTGATCTGCTTTTTCCCCTCTGGTGACAAAGCAGACGGCGCTGTCGTCGGCGGCGAGCTGGGATTCGACAGACGTGCCTTCTTTATACGTCCACGTCGCGATTGATGTTGTATGGAGCTTCTCTTTATCGGCCTGAATGTCTTGGACGTGATAGCCTTTTTCGTCATCTGTCGGCGTGAGCGCGAAAAGATGATCTTTAAAAAAGCCTGAAGCGCGGATGTAGTGCGGGATGACGTCTTGCTTCCACTTGCCGTCAATCTGGCGGTACAGCTCTGAACGGTAGCTGCCGCCGCTCTTGTCGTAGCCCGAATTATACAGCGTGTAAAAGCCTTTCGCCCGCTCGATATATCCCGCGCTGTCTCCCGTATGCTGGTACGCTCTTTTATACGTGTGAAGGCCGTCCTGAACGGTGTAGATTCCTTTTTTGTCCTCCAGCAGCACGCTGCCGTCATGCACTTTGGCGGATCCGAGCTCAAGCCCCTTCATTTGATAAGAAGAGATCCGCCCTTTTTCATCGGCGAAGAGGGCGTAGCTTTTTCCGCCGCCGAACGTGTCTTGGTCAGCCGCAGTGGAGAAATACAGCAGCGCCTCTTTATCTTTCAGAAAATCAGGGTCATTTAATGTGTCTCTCGCAACCTCCGCAGGATCTTCCGTGCGGAAATAGAAGAAGCATAAGACCGCTGCGGCGGCGATGATCACTAAGGGTATCCAGATGATTTTTTTCACGTTGTTCTCCTTAGTGAATGGTCAGAATCGTGGTTGTGTAGGACGAGCTTGTGATGTCGCGCGGATATACGCCTAAGCCGCCGTTAGAGTCGATATCAATCCCGGCTTTTAAGAGGAATGCCGACCACAGCAGTTTTGAGCAGTTTTTGGCGCCTTCATGGCCCGTATTTCTGTTATTGACGAAGTTGAAGGAGTACTCATCACCCACTCTTGATACAGCCCAGTCAGCGGCGGCTTGTTTTTGAGAGTCGGTGACTTTTACGGTCTGGACGATTGAATTGTCTTCGACTTCTCTGCCGTTATAAGCAATCTGGCGGACGCCGTCTCCCGGCACGGATTCAACAATTTTGTCAGCGGATGAATACATGCCGACATGCCCGTGGTTGTAATAAGCCGTGTATGAGTTCGTGTAATAAATATTGCCTTTTGTGCTTTTCGGAAGTTTTTTTGTGCCTGATGATCCGCCCATTGCAGAGAGTCCTTCTTTGGAAGCGATTACATTTCCTTGCACCTTGTCTGCCGTGATTTCTTGATGAAACTGCTTGAGAATTGCTTCTGTTGAAACGTGCTTCTGTTTGGCAAGCTCTTTGGCGGATTGGAGAACGTCTTGAGGGGTCGTGCCCTGCTGAAGGTCTGCGATTTCTTTTGCATAGCGGGCTGTTTCTGTTTCTTTCGCTTTTACATTCAAACCGGAGAACGACAGAACCATGGTGAATGACAGGGCAAACGGGAGGACGGCTTTGAACAGCTTTTTACACATCATGACTTCGCCTCTTTTCTTTGAGTATAATTTTTCCACATTTGTATTATATGACAGAATTGCGATAAAAAAATATACAATTTACAGATTTTTAAAAATTTTATAACAATATGTAAATCATACGCATAAAACATTTTCAAATATCAGGAAATCCGGTTATCATACAAGAAAGGGGGAGGACATATGAAGGACAGAACGATCGGTTCGATGCGGGTTTCCGCAATGGGGTTAGGGTGCATGGGCATGTCGGAATACTATGGCAGCCAGAGTGAGGAAGAGTCGATTTCCACACTGCATCATGCCGTTCATCTCGGCGTGAATGTGTTTGATACGGCTGATCAATATGGATTGGGTGCGAATGAAGAACTTGTCGGCAGAGCGCTCGCCCCATTCAGAAAGGAGCTGTGCCTCGCGACGAAATTCGGTTATGTCCGAAGTGAAAAGGGTGAGTTTATCGAAATTAACGGACGGCCCGATTATGTGAAAAAAGCGTGTGACGCCAGTCTGAAACGCCTTGGGACGGATTATATCGACCTTTATTATCTGCACCGGGTTGATCCGCGGGTGCCGATTGAAGAAACTGTCGGTGCCATGAAGGAGCTGATAGACGAAGGAAAGGTGAGATTTATCGGATTGTCAGAGGCTTCCGCAGAAACGATCAGGCGCGCCGTCCGCATTCACCCGATTTCCGCGCTTCAATCGGAATATTCTTTATGGAGCAGGGAAGCGGAGGAGCATGTGCTGCCCGCCTGCCGTGAGCTCGGCATCTCATTTGTGCCTTACAGTCCGCTCGGCAGAGGTTTTCTTTCCGGAAAGATGACGTCGACAGATCATCTGGATGCCGATGATTACAGAAGAAGAACGCCGAGATTTCAGGGAGACAATTTGGCGGTGAATATAGGGCTCGTCCAAAAACTTACCGCCATTGCCCGGGAAATGAATATCACTGCTCCTCAGCTTGCGCTCGCATGGGTTCTCGCAAACGGCGATGACCTCATTCCGATTCCGGGTACAAAAAAGAAACACTACTTGGAAGAGAACCTCGCCGCTCTCGACATTGTGCTTCCCGAGGATGTGAAGGCGCAGTTGGATGAGATGTTTCCGATCGGCACGGCGGCCGGCGAGCGTTATCCGGAACAAATGATGACATTGTTAGATGAATAACAAAAGAGGCCCAGCGTGCGGGCCTCTTTTCATGACAGCTGTTTGCTCATGATGACATCCGTCTCCAGAAATCCCGTCTTCTCATACAACTTCCGCGCCGTTTCGTTATGAGCGAACACATGGAGAGAAATCTTGCGGACACCCAGGTCTTTGGCTTTGTCCTCCAGCCTTGCGAGCGCCTCTTTTGCATAGCCTTTGCCGCGGAAAGGCGGATGAAGGCCGAAATCATAAATAAACGCGTCCTGCTGCGGGTCGTCCGGATCGGCGTGCAGCCACAGCCAGCCGGCATTTTCCTTTCCGTCCAATGTCAGCGTCCATAAATAGTGATCGGCCGTCTCCAAGCCGTCAGGAAGCAGGTCTTCAAACGCCAGCTTCGCTAACTCCGGCGCTTCGTCAGGCAGCCACGTTCCCGCTTTTATCTTTTCTTCAGCGTATTGCTTGGTTGAATGGGCGAGATAGGACTGAAATTCTTGTCCTGTCATCGGCTGCAGCGTGATAGCCATTGAATCACTCCTTACAAAATACGGACTGAAAGCGGTATCATGAAGTATTATCCGAAGGCTCCGTTTTCCGCCGGTTTTATGATTTGTTCGGCTTGTGCCGTTGAACCAGTTTGCGCAAATAATCCAATCGAAATGAGACTTGCCAAGGCTGCTGAGAGTACAATGAATTTACATGTTTTCATTACGAATCCCCTCCGTTAATCTCAAAATTTGGTCATTGGCATCAATTGATTCCTGAAAATACTTCGCCGCCAGTTTGTAATTCTCCTGTTTTTTAAAATGCGCCGCGGCTTGATATGACAAATCGGAAACGTCACTCCACAGCTCTTTCCTTCTTAACTCGGCGAAAGCTGATTCAAGCGCTTCTTCATTGTGGTCAATAAAGACATGCTGTAAGATGCGCAGCTTTTGGGTGTATACGGGCTCGTTTTTTTCTTCAGCGGCATTCAGCGCTTTATGCAGCCAAAACCGGCCCTCATCCATCTGTTCCTGTTTCAATAACACTCTGGCCAGCATGTACAGACTCCGCACCGAATATGCTGATTGCAAATGCTCCTTTTGATCGAGAGCCGTTTCAAACTCGATCCGCGCCTCCTCAAGCTTTTCCTGTCTTTCATAGCAAATGCCTGCGTTAAAGTGGGCAAGCGCCTCAATATGCGGATCGCCCGCTTTGGCGGCTTGATGAACCGCCGTCTGCAGGAGCTCTTCGGCTTTCTGATAGTGAAACAAGTCCATTCTGTTACAGCCGATCACCATTAAACACTGTGCTTCTCTGACCGCGTACATTTCATTGGCTTTGTAGATCTCCAACGCTTTTTCCGCGTGGTTCATCGCAAAGTAGTTTTGGCGGATTTCATAGTAGGCAATCGCCACTTGATAATTAAACTCGGCTCTTTCAATCTCATTCGGTATGTGCCGGAGCCTGCTTTCAGCAATCCGGTAAAAATTAATGGCGTTCATAAACCGTTTACGGTAAAACTCGTGCATTCCGGAAAAGAAATAATAATAGTATTGAATCATCTGGTCTGTTTTTTCTTTATTGGCGTTCAGCTGGATCGTTTTTAAAATGCCGTCTGTTTTCTCATACTCTTCCATCAAAAGCTTATAGCGGGAATCAATTAAATTAAAATAAAGGAGCACCGTTTGATTTTGTGTCATATTTTGCAGATCCGTAAGCAGTTGTTCTCTTAACGCCTCAGCCGATTCAGTGTTGTGCTTTTTGATTTCCTCATACCAGTCACTGATTTTTTTCGCAACTGTTTCGTGGGCCATCACCTCAGCCATCTGTCAGGACACCTCCCTTTCCCATTTTGTGTAATAAATATATCATATTTACAGGTTCAAAAAGAGGGTGGCAGCCCGCTAGTTTCCTCGTGGCAACAAAAAAACCTCCGCAGGTGCGGAGGCGCATATTTTATAACAGTTTTTTTCCTAACAGAGATTCCACCAGCTCGACCGCTGTTTTGCCGGTTTTATTTTTGTGATCGAGGATCGGGTTGACTTCGACAAATTCAGCTGAAGTGATGATGTCGGCATCGTACAGCATCTCCATTGCCAAATGGCTTTCACGGTAGCTGATGCCGCCGACGACAGGTGTGCCTACGCCGGGTGCGTCGCTCGGATCAAGGCCGTCGAGGTCAAGGCTGAGGTGAACGCCGTCACAGTCTGACAAGTAGTCAATGGTTTCTTCAATGACCTTTGTCATGCCGAGGCGGTCAATCTCATGCATCGTATAGACCTTCATGCCTGTTTCCTTAATGTATTCACGCTCGCCTTCATCAAGCGATCTCGCGCCGATGATGACGACGTTCTCCGGCTTGATTTTCGGGGCATACCCGCCCAGGTTCACCAGCGTATCGTGCCCGACGCCGAGGCTGACGGCCAGCGGCATTCCGTGAATATTGCCTGACGGCGATGTTTCCAGGGTGTTTAAGTCGCCGTGCGCGTCGTACCAGATGACGCCGAGCTGTTTATAGTGCTTTGCCGTTCCTGTCAGCGTTCCGATCGCGATGCTGTGATCGCCGCCCAAGACGAGAGGGAACCGCTCATTCTCAATGACGCTGTCCACCTTTTGGGCGAGCTGCTCGTTCCCCGAGAGCACAGAGTTCAGATTTTTCAGCTCTTCATCATTTTTGAGTTTTTCACGATTGACGGGGATGTCGCCTAAGTCTTCCACCGCATACCCCATGTCAGATAACCGTTCAATGAGATGCGCGTAGCGGATGGCGCTCGGGCCCATGTCCACTCCGCGTCGTGCTTGTCCTAAATCCATCGGCATTCCAATAACTGAGATATTCTTGTTCATCCGTTTTTCCACCTCAACATGTTGTATGTTGTCCTGTGCGGGTTTCTCAAAGATGACTTGGACACGAAAAGATTTAAAGCTCTATCTGTTTTTCTGACTGCTTATGCTTTTTTACATACAGATGATAGACGATAACGCACACCGCCATGAACGGGATGCCGCAATAAAGGGCGAGCCGCTGTTCTGAATCAAATGCGAGGCTGATCAGAACAACCGTGTTTAACGTCAGCCCGATAATAGGCAGCACCGGGTACAGCGGTGTTTTAAACTTCAGGTCTTCCACTTTGCCGCCTTCGCGGATGTATTTCCGTCTGAACATCAGCTGTGACAGGGAAATCGTAATCCAGCCGACCTGCGCGCTTAGTCCGGCTAATGATAAGAGAAACATATAAACGGTTTCCGGCGCTGCCACTTTAGACAGCAGTGACAGGCAGGCGACGGCCAGCGTCACGATCAGAGCGTTCATCGGCACGCCGCGTTTATTTATTTTGCCGAGCGATTTAAAGGCTTGTCCTTCGTTCGCCATAGCATATAAGATACGCGTCGATGCAAACAGGCCTGAGTTGGCCACTGAGAGCAGCGCAATTAAGATAACAAAGTTCATAATATCGGCGGCATATGGAATACCGATTTGTTCAAACACCACGACAAACGGGCTTTCCACCACTCCCGCCTGCTTCCACGGAATCATCCCGGCAATGACGATGATGGAGAGAACGAAAAAGACAAGCGTTCTCCATACCGTCTGCCGGATAGAGCGCGGAATCGTTTTCTCGGGATTTTCACTTTCTCCCGCGGCAACCCCGATCAGCTCCGTTCCCTGGAACGCGAAGTTTACGGTAATCATCGTAATAAGCATAGCCTTAATGCCGTTCGGAAACAATCCATCCTCATAAAAATGAGAGAAGAAAGGAGCCTGCTCGCCGTGTTTCATGTCAATCAGGCCGAACATGGCGGCGCCGCCCAAAATAATAAACAGCAGAATGACTAAAATTTTAATGCCTGAAAACCAAAATTCCGACTCAGCGAACGCTTTTGTGGTAATGGCGTTCAAAAGAAACATCAGTCCGACAAACACGAGGCACCACACCCATACGGGAACATGCGGAAACCAGCGGAGCATCAATTGTCCCGCAGATAAAAACTCAATGGCGCATGTCACCGCCCAGCCGAGCCAGTACAGCCAGCCGAATGCGAAACCGAAAGCGGGGCTGATGAATTTGGTTGCGTACGTCTGAAACGACCCTGATACGGGAAGGGCAACCGCAAGCTCGCCTAAGCAGAGCATTGTCAAAAACATTATAAAACCGCCGACCAGATAAGACAGAACCGCGCCCAGCGGTCCCGCCTGGTTAATTGTAAATCCGGTACTCAGGAAAAACCCGGTGCCGATCACTCCGCCCAAAGAAATCATAAACAAATGGCGTGATTTCATTGTGCGCTGAAGCTGATTCTCTTTTTGATTTGTATTCACTATTCTGCACCCCTTCAGCAACTTGTATTGGAACCAAGCCGGTGCTTTGAAACCGATTTGCTGTCCAAAGAGCCTCTATTTGTATATGAATGTTATATGAAATTCATTTTCGTACATAAAGATACATTATACTAAAATACTGTCGTCACGCAAATAGAGTGTGCTGAATTTTTTATTTGTAAATTCCATACAAGCCGAGGGAAAGCATTGCCGCATCAAAGTTTTACGCGTTTTGAAGCACGTTTGTGATCTTTTGGACCGCCCAGTCCAAGTCTTCCTTGGAAATCATTAACGGCGGTGCAAAACGGATCACGGTATCATGTGTTTCTTTGCATAAAAGCCCTTCGCCTTTCAGCTTTTCACAGTACGGGCGGGCCGCTTCTGTCAGTTCAACGCCGATAAACAGGCCGCGTCCGCGCACGTCTTTTATGATCGGGTTATCAATTTTCTCAAGCTCTTCTTTAAAATAACGGCCAAGCTGAAGGGAACGCTCTGCCAGCCCTTCTTCCTCAAGGACTTCAAGAGATGCGAGCGATACCGCGCAAGCGAGCGGGTTTCCGCCGAATGTCGAGCCGTGGGAACCCGGGTTAAACACGCCGAGAATGTCACGGTTCGCCGCGATGCACGAAATCGGGAAGACGCCCCCGCCGAGCGCTTTGCCTAAGATGAACATATCCGGTACGATATTTTCCCAGTCAACCGCGAATGTTTTCCCTGTGCGGCCGAGTCCCGTCTGAATTTCATCAGCGATCAGAAGCACATTTTCTTCCTTACAAATGGCGGCCGCTTCTTGTAAAAATCCTTCCGGCGGAATGACGATGCCCGCTTCTCCCTGAATCGGTTCGAATAAGAAAGCGGCTGTGTTCGGCGTGATCGCCCTGCGCAGCGCTTCTGCGTCTCCGTATGGAATTAATTTTATACCCGGAAGCATAGGTCCGAAACCGCGTTTATACTCATCTTCTGAAGAAAGGGATACCGCAAGCATCGTTCTGCCGTGGAAGTTGCCGATACACGCAATGATTTCCGCCTGATTATCCGCTACTCCTTTGACCTCATATGCCCAGCGTCTCGCCGCTTTGACAGCGGATTCAACGGCTTCCGCCCCCGTATTCATCGGCAGAATCATATCTTTTCCGGTCAGCTTGGCTGTTTTCTCATAAAACGGACCGAGCTGATCATTATGGAACGCGCGTGACGTCAGAGTGATTTTATCCGCCTGATCCTTCAGCGCCTGAATGATCTTCGGATGTCTGTGCCCCTGGTTCACCGCAGAATAAGCACTCAGCATATCCATATATTGATTGCCTTCAGGGTCTTTTACCCAAACACCCTGCGCTTCGGAAATAACAATCGGCAGAGGATGATAGTTGTTCGCGCCGTAATGTGAAGTTTGGCTGATAATTTCTTGAGATTTTGTGAAAGCTGACATAATCTGATTCCCCCTTGTTTTGTAATCATTCAACATTAGATCTTGCTTTCCCTTTTTATAAAGCAAGTTCCGTGCCAATCCGAAAAAACGGGATGTTTCGCCAGCATTCTTTCTTTTCCCGCAAAATTTTCCGGCAGTTTGCGTGCAAACTTCAGCCAAGCGCAAAATTTTTTTGCGTTTCCCGCTGACAAAATAGGAGCAATCCAATTAGATTGCTCCTACTCAACAGTTATTTATTCAATTGTCTCTGATATACAATGTAAGAATATAGTAAAGATAATATGATACAGCCGATTGCAGCCATGAAAATGACTGACACTCTATACACCGGCGGCAAAAAAGCTGCAAGCATCATGAGCATGCCCGCTAAGACAAAAAGTTTCGAACTAACCCTGTGTGTATCCTTCCAAACGCTTTCACTGCTCAGCGTCCAAGGTGTTCTTATCCCTAAAAAGAAATTAGGCTTAACGATCTGAATGAAGTTTCCAAACACCATGAAAATGACTCCCACTATAAAGTTTCCTAAATAAGATATAGGGAGATCATATCCCAGGCCGGTCAAGATGGTAATCAGATTAATGACAAACAGAACCGCAAACATTGTATTAAATATAGCCATATATGGCCGGATAAATGTTTTGTAGTTATTTTTAGGATCAATCTTAGGGATGATAACCATTAAAATATATAGAATAATCATGATGCCAATAAGCATCATCATCGCATTAGCTTTCGTTTGGTAATCATTTGCACTTCCGTTTAATCCCCAGTGTGTCGCCAAATTGTCTGGTAAAGATGAATATGTGCAAACCCATGTGAAAACAGTTAAAACTATAATTCCTGCTGAAAAGAGATATTTTTTCATGATTCCCCGCCTTTCTTATTATCATGTTCTGAATCAGTCAGAGAAAAGAACCAGCCTATAAGATCCTGTAATACAGTGGTATTTAATGAATACATAATAAATTGGCCTTTCCTCTCATCGTAAACCAAATCAGTATTTTTCAATATGGTAAGGTGATGAGAAATACTGGGTTTTGACATGTCGAAGTGTTCCGCAATTTCACCAGCCGTCATGTCTTGTTTCTTTAATAAATCCAAAATTCTTCTCCTTGTAGGATCGGCCAGTGCTTTAAAAGCTTTATTCAAAAACTTTCCCCCTCTCATACATACATAATTTAGATATTTAAGTATATATCTAAATATCAACCATTTCCCTAAAAAAGTCAATGGTTTTATTACCTTAATTTCCATTTATTTTTAAACATCGTCCAAGCGCAAAATTTTTTTGCGTTTCCCGTTCGATTTATTTTAAAATAATGAATGTTAAGACGATTGGGAGGGGGAATTGACCTGCACACAACCAGCGAATTTTACACACTCGTGTTACAAAGCATTCTGGAAGAGATTGATGTCGGGCTGCATGTGGTGGACGAAAAGGGCAGCACCGTCATTTACAATAAGAAAATGATGCAGATTGAAGATATGGATGAACGGGACGTCCTGCATAAAAACCTGACTGATGTATTTATGTTTTCCAATCAGCAGGACAGCACGCTCGTTCAGGCCCTTCAAGAAGGCAAAACGATTAAAAACGTAAAGCAAAGCTATTTCAATAACAAAGGCCAGGAAATCACGACGATCAACCACACCTTCCCGATTGTGCAAAACGGCGAGATCAAGGGAGCCGTGGAAATCGCCAAGGACGTCACCAAGCTCGAACGGCTGATCAGGGAGAACATGCACAGGAAAGAACAGAACAGCTACACGTTTGACAGTATTCTCGGCAACAGCCCGGTCATTCGGGAAGTCATCGAAAACGCGAAACGGGCAACCCGCACATCATCATCGGTGCTTTTGGCCGGCGAGACGGGAACGGGCAAGGAACTGTTCGCCCAAAGCATTCACAACGGCAGCCAGCGCTCAGGCGCCCCGTTCATCTCACAAAACTGCGCCGCCCTGCCGGATAGCCTGGTCGAAAGTATTTTATTCGGCACGAAAAAAGGCGCCTTTACCGGAGCCATCGACCAGCCCGGCTTATTTGAGCAGGCGCAGGGAGGCACCCTGCTCCTTGATGAGATCAACTCGCTCAACCTCAGCCTGCAGGCAAAACTGCTCCGCGCCCTTCAGGAAAAGAAAATCAGGCGCATCGGATCAGCGCAGGACAAACCGATTGACGTCCGCATCATCGCCACGATGAATGAAGACCCGATCACCGCCATTTCGGAAGAGCGGCTGCGCAAAGATTTATACTACCGCTTAAGCGTTGTCACGCTGATCATTCCGCCGCTCCGGGAGCGCAAGGAGGACATTCTGCCACTGGCCGAAGTCTTTATCCAGAAAAACAATCACCTGTTCCAAATGCATGTCGATTCGATCAGTGACGATGTGCAGCGATTCTTCTTGGAATATGACTGGCCGGGCAACATTCGCGAGCTTGAACATATGATTGAAGGCGCCATGAACTTTATGACGGATGAAACGACGATTACGGCGGCCCACCTGCCTTACCAATACCGGATGAAAATCAAACCGGCTGACACGGAAACCAAAGCCGCCGCAAGCACCCAGCCCGGCACCGATTTAAAAGACAAAATGGAAAACTTCGAAAAATACATGATCGAAAAGATCCTGAGAAAACACGGCAATAACATATCCAAAACGGCAAACGAGCTCGGAATCAGCAGACAGAGCCTGCAATACCGCCTGAAAAAATTCGGTCTGGACCGGATGAAATGAATCCATACAAAAAAAGGCTGAGATGCTCCTCAGCCTTTCGTTTATATCTGATTGGCAAGCCGCTCTCCGGTAAACCAAAAGTTCTCACTCACTGCCAATGTATGTTCCGTATTCTCGACTTGATGCCACCAATGGCGCGGCGCGTAAATGATTTCTCCCGCCTTTTGTCTGAAGCGGATCGGAGACGCCTTTTGCACCAGCGGTTTTTGCTCAATGTCTTTTTCATCAAAGACATTGATATTTCCTTCGTACAAATACGGAGAGTCGTCCGGATGATAGAAGATCCATTCCTTCTCCCCGAAAATGACGCCGTTCCACGCGTGCGTGTTGTTAAAATCCTGATGCAGCGGTGTGCCTGTCTGCTTAGAACCGAGAAAGAACCATTTCCAGTCCCGTCCCGTTTCTTCATCCGCTCTCAATGTGTCTTTTGTAAAATACTCGGGTGCGGAATAGACAAGGTCTAAGTCATTTTGGTTCAGCTGCGTAAAATTCCAGTCACAGTACCATTTGTCATCATTCTGATCAATGTACTCGATATAGTTGGAAAGCTTTACTTGTTTAAACGTTTTGACCCCTTCGATATCTGATTTCCGGATGGTGACCATTCTGTCTCCATAGTGTTCATCAATGTATTCAAGCGTCCACGGCCTGCATTCCCAGTGATCCATTGCCCCCGTCAAAATAAAAGGTTTCTTATCAGCATACTCGCTTACAAAAAGATCGTACGATAACTCATTGATTGTCAGTCTGTCAATGGTCATATCCATTCCCCTTTTATTCGGCAATCTGCCGTTTTTTTTGTTTGGCGTAACTGTATGGACCTGAAAAGATGGTGACGTTTTGATTCTCAAGCCAGAAAATCTTGTTGAACTTCTCCAGCAGGTTTCTGTCGTGAGAAACGCAGATGATGGTGCCTTGAAACTGCATCAGGCTGTTTTCGAGAATTTCCTGAGATTCAATATCCAAGTGGTTGGTCGGCTCATCCAGGATCAGGACATTCAGCTTTTTTTCCATTAAGATGGACAGCTTCAGCCTGATTCTCTCACCGCCCGACAGGACGGAAAGTTTTTTAAAGACTGACGACCCGTAAAATCCGTACTTGGCCAGCATATTCCGGGCCATGCCCTCTTCAGTCAGCAGATTTTCTTTAAAAAATTGCAGAATCGTCTGACTCGAATCTCCGACATGGCTCTTTTGATCAATGTAGCCTATTTTAAGATTTTCTCCCACTTTAATGGTGCCGTCCGACAGTTCTCTTTCCCCGATGATACAGCGGATCAGCGTTGTTTTGCCGACGCCGTTTCTGCCGACGATGCCGATTCTGTCTTTATGCTTTATGCGCAGATTCACATTTTGATATAAAAGGGAAGATCCGTTGGTCACCTTTCCGTTTTCAATGAACACAATATCTTTTGAACCGGCGCCCGCTTCCTGAAATGCGTTTTTTAATTTTTGCTCCGTCCGGACCGGCTTATTGATCAGCTCGATCCTTTTCAGTGCCTTTTCCATATTATTCGCGCGTCTGTGCAGGCCGACAGACGGCGGATTTGAGCGGTTGGCCCAATCTCTCAGCTGGGCGATGGATTCCTTCATCTTCTGTATTTTTCTCTGCTGTTCTTCATATTTCTCAAACTGGGCGATGATGAATTCTTCCCGCTTTTTCAAGTATTCGCTGAATCCGTAAGGCCAAATCTTCACCTCGGTATCGTCAATCTCGAGCACCTTCATCGCCGTTTGGTCGGCAAACGTTTTATCGTGGGTCGTAAACAGAATGGTTTTGTTCGATTTTTTAATAAACCCTTCAAGCCACTCAATCGCATGGACATCCAAATGGTTGGTCGGCTCGTCCAGCAGTATAACGTCGTCGTTGCGGATTAAAATTTCGGCAAGGCCGGCTTTTGTTTTTTCGCCGCCGCTCAGCTTTGAAAACGGCTGATCCTTTAATTCGCTGAGGCTGAGCCCGTTGCATACCTCGTCAATCATCGCGTGCATCTGGTAGCCGTTGTTCCGCTCAAATGTTTCCGTGTATTGACTGTACTTTTCCAATAAAGCAGTCAGCTCGTCATCGCTCATCGGTTCCGAAAGCTTCAGCTCAATGGCCTTCATTTCCTTCTGGATCGCCGCTAGAGCTTCAAACGATTTTTCCAAATATTGATACAACGTCAGATCCTCATTGGGATCAGCGATCTGCTTCAGCAAACCGACCTTCGCCCCTTTGTTGATCGCAATCGTTCCTTCATCTGCCTCAAGCTCTCCGGAAAGCACCCTGAACAGCGTGCTTTTGCCGGAACCGTTCGGCCCGGCCACAAGCACTTTTTCGCCTTCATTGATGAAAAAAGAAACTTGTTTGAAAATCGTATCTCCCGCTAGATTTACCGTAAGATTATGAATATTCAGCAACTCACATCATCCCTTTGTCATTCTGGTTCAAAGCTCAACTTTATTCTGGATGGCGACGCTCGCTTTCAGTTTGTAAAAGCTGAGCATCATAAACAGCGACAATAAGATGGATAATACCCCGATTGCGGTCAGCAGCAAAGCTGAATCAAAATAGTCCGTTAAGAATCCGATAAACGGAAAGGCAATGAACATGAAGAGCGAGGTCATCAAACTGATAATGGACAGCAGCGTGGCTCTCGTTCTGGACGGAATCTCATTATTCACCACCTGACTGGATACGGGTTCTATCACATCATAGAGCGCGTTAATGACGACAAAAGCTGCAATCGTCACGTACAGACTGCCCGAAGGTATAAACAGGTAGGCCGCCCCGATGATGCAGAATGTCAGCAGAAGCACGCGCCTCGGCGTGAATTTTTCCGCCGGCTTGGAAGAAAAGATGGAGCACAGCGCCTGCAAGATGGACAGTCCCGCAAAAATAATGGATATATTGCGCACGGACAGCCCTTCCTGACTTAACAGATCTTGTCCGTACATATAAAAAACCGATGTAATCGCAAAGAAAACGGAGAGTGACAGCACCAGATATTTAAAGGCTTTGTTCAGCCTGAAGAAATCTTTGACTTCTTTTAAGATGTCACCGACCGTCTGCGTTTCGTGTTCACTGTTTTCAAATTTAATTTCCGTCAGCTGTGTAATGACCGCCATTGCAATCAGCTGAGTGACAATCCCGGCGATAAACACATACGACCATGATATTTCCTGCAAGTAGCCGCCGATGCCCATGGCGATCGCAAGACCGAGTATGACAAGTCCGTTATAATTTCCGATGGATTTGCCGTACCACTTTTCTTTCCCTTGTTCTTTCAGTGAATCAAACAAAAAGGCATGATCCGTTCCTGATATAAACGTCAGCCCGATACCGTATATAATATGGGCGATGAAGAGGGCGATGAAGTTGTGGAAGCTCAGGAACATCACCAAATAGACAATGACCATAAAATGGCCGAGCAAGAGCGATTTTTTTCTCCCGATTCTGTCCGAGATGACGCCGCTCGGCACTTCCGCCAGAAACATCGCCAAATTCAGGACCGATTGCAGGATGCCCACAAGAAATAATGAATAATTCATGCTTGTTAAATATAAAATCCAAATTCCCCGTTCGAAAAAGAAGTTTCCGAAAAAACCGGAGAAGTAAAGCAAATTTCGATTCCGCAAATGAATACCCCTTTCCAGCTATCTGCATTTAACATCATGAACAGAAAGGAGCCCGTCAGTCTTTACACTAAAACCCTCTATACATGGATCTTGCAGATACAGACTTTTCCCAAAACAAATTGGGCAATAATGGGTTGTATTCTCGAATAACCCAAAAAGTTCCTTCTTTTTTTCAGATCCTATGGCATCAATGATCGTTTTTTTCTTCTCTGGATCGCTGATGTCGCGGATGAAATATTTGATATAGCTCAGCTCATGCATGTAAGCCGGCAGGAACAAATGGAGCTCAATATCAAACCCGCTTTTATCCATATGGTAATAATCATTGAAATGACTGACGCGGGAGACGGACACGTCCGCTCCGGCCCGCCGAAACAAATCAGCCAGCCTTTCAATGATCTCTCCGTTGGGATAATAATCGGCATAAACGATTCGGATCGGTTCTTCTCTTGTCAAAAGGGGCGGATCTTTCTGCGGTGTCCTCCCGCTTTCCCATATACCGATCAGTGAATCAGTCGGTGTGATGATATGCCCCAAATCCCCGGCCAGCTTTTGTTTATCAAAATAATGCTGAATGAAAGTTCTCAGCATGTCGTCCTTTACCTTGAAGGTAAATAACATCGGCAAATGATTTTCTTTAAAATCAGCATACTGCCGATACCTCATGTTTGAATGATGAAACTGGGTGTGGCAGGTCACGTCCGTTTGATTCGCTTCGTACAGCCCGATGCTTTTTTCCAGATCAACATTCAAAATAAATTGGATGGTCTGAACCGTGCGGTGATCCGCGGGCGTCATTTTATATTGCGGATTCCGCTCAAATTCCAGCCCCTTCTCAAACGTGCGCTTGAATCGGTACGGGCCGTTTTCCGGCACATCGCCCCCGGCGGTCCCCGGAATCAGAAAGCCGCTCTGCAAAACGGCTTCTATTTCATCAGACGGCTCGTCCAAGGTGACTTCAAAGCGTTTTTCGCCCGTTACGTTCACCCCGAGCTGATCGGAAGAGACGAGGCCTTTTACATACGGAACGGCCTGTTTTATGTTCAGGAAACTGCCGAGATGGGGGCTTTGATTTTCTTTCGTCAGATGATAGATGATCGTTTGAACCACACCCTCGGCGTCGCCTAAATAGTCCGGGTGAATGTCCACCTGACAGGTGCGGGGATCTTTGCGGATGATTCGGCAGTTATAGCCGTCCTGCAGGCTTTCATACATAATGCTGCACATCATCTTGCTTGTGTAATCCTGCGTATCTAATGGGTTCAAGCGTATCGGGCTTGTGTCGATTTCTATTTTCAGAGGGTCGCCTGGTTTTCTCGCCGTACGATGCATCGTCTTCATAAAGCGCTTTCCTTTTGAGAAAGCTTCGTTTCTGTAATATGAAGGCCGTCAAAGTCCAGGCCGATGCGGGTATTCAGGGATTTCGGGCTTCCGCCTGCAAGGTATGTGATAATGTCATGAGACATAAACGAGGATATAATACCGTTTGTCGCTCCTAAGGAACCTTTGATCGGTTCATCGGGGTAACAGTTCAGAAGTCCGGCCGGCATGTTTTTTTCATAGGTGACGCCGGATTGATAGGATTCAGGCGTGAGCAGAGGCCCCCATTGGCCGCTGAAGCTGCCGACACCCCCGGTCATAAACGCGATATTCCGCTCCTTACAATACCGGTAAACCCATTCAGAAATGTTATGGGGTTTGTCAGCGGCATTTATGACGATATCAATTTCGTACGGATCTAACACACGCAGGTCCTGCGGCTGTGTAATTTCCTGATGGTAAAGTGCTGCGTCCGCATGGGGATTGATACCCGCAATATAATCTCTGCATTCTGAGATCTTTAATTTGCCTACAGAAGATTGATTATAGACGAATTGTCTGTTCAGGTTATGTACTGATACGGCATCGAAATCAATGAGAATAAAATGCTGCATGCCCGCCGCCAAAAGATTTTGAAGAATGATCGTTCCGACGCCCCCCAGACCCACGATCGCTGCCCTGCTGCCGTCTAATCTGTTTTGGATCAGATTAGGGTTTTGGTTGTATTTCTCAAAATGGTACAGCTGCTTTTCAGTGATGCGGCCTTCACGGCCGTTTTGCCATGGCTCTATTAAAGCATCCAATTTCATTAACGCATCGAAAAACTGGTTTCCCGCTTCCTCTCCCAGAAGATCAGAAAGCTCTTGTTTTTCACAGCCGATGATCAGCCGTTCAACCGCCTCTTTGATCTCACTCGTATGCGCAAGCTTAATCGCCTTTCGATATTGAATGATAATATGCGCCGTGTAGGTCAGCACCTGCACGCTGTCTTTAAACTTCCAGCGCTTACAGTACGTTGACATCATGACATACCCCCTGAAAGATAATAACTCCCCAATGAGGGGAGTCACGGCTTTACTAGCAACGATGCACCAAGCTTGCTGTTTCTGTATCAAGATCAAGTTCTTCAATCTTCATCAGTACACACCCCCTTTACCAATAACTAGATATTATCACCAATATTGGAAAAGGACAAGTTATTTTTTGAAAATTTAGAATTTATATATAAATTGTGATTTTTCTTCCTTCTGCGCGGTTTATCCCGGCAGCCGGATGATGAAAACGGAGCCTTTTCCCTGCTCACTTTTCACTTCAATTGTTCCGTTATGGCTGTCGATAATGGTTTTTGTAATGGCAAGACCCAGCCCCGCGCCGCCGGATTGACGGGATCGGGAGGTTTCCGCCCTGTAAAACCGGTCAAACAAATGAGGCACATGCTCCGGAGCGATTCCCGTTCCGTTATCCGCAATCATAAGCATGATTCCTCCGTCTTTCTGCAGGGAGACGGTGATGACACCCGTGTCTTCATCCGTATGCTGCACCGCATTGTAAAAGAGGTTGAGAATGGCCTGCTTCATTTTGTCTTTGTCAAAAACGGCTTCTATCTTTTGATCAACAAAGAACTCGAGCTTCCGGTTTCTCGCGAGCAGCTTCAGCTGAGCCTCCATTTCCAAAATGACGTCTCCCAATGCGCCTTTTTTCATTTCAAAGCTCGGCACCCGGTCAATCTGCGCGAGAAACAGAAGATCCTCTATCAGCTTATTCGCCCTGGCGGATTCCGCGTACATGCTTTGAAGCGCTTTTTCTTTCTGCTCCGGCTTCTCCGCCGCTCCGCGCATTAAAATTTCGATACAGCCGTGAATGGAGGTAAGCGGCGTTCTCAGCTCATGTGATGCGTCTGATACAAACTGCCGGATGCGCTCCTTCGCTTCTTTTTCCGCCTGAAAAGAGGTTTCAATCCGTTCCAGCATCTGATTGATGGAGATGCCCAGCGACTCAATTTCGGCCTGCTTCCTATCGATCGGCAGCCGTTTATCGAGACTGCCGGCAGAAATGTCACCCATCATACGCACAATGCGGGACAGCGGCTTGAGTGTGAGCCGGATCACCGGCAAGAAAACAAACAGTCCGATGACCAAAGCCGCAAAGGAAAGCACCGCGAAAATGCTGATCTGGCGGAAAAGCGAATCATTCAAAGGCTGTGTCAGCGTGCTCATCTGCACAACTCCCGCCTGCCTTCCGTCAACGGAAATCGCCTGAAACACGACGATGATTTCCTCACCCGCCTCATTGTGAGCCACCTGATAGTGAAGCGCCATGGTGTCTGTCAGCGCATCCCGGTACACTTTTTTCGGGAAAGAAGGAGCGGCCCCCGCGTGCGGGTCTTCTGATAAAACAGACATCTTGTATGATTGATTGATAAAAGCAACCGTCACCCCGGGGTAAATCAAATTCGGATGAGCCGGTGTTTCGGAACGGGCAAGGGTTTTGATTGACCTCCATACGCTTTGATCCATTGAATTGATATCACTCTGAATGCTGATCGCCTGATTTTCATACATCGTCCGTGTCATAAACATGTACTGAGTACCGCCGATGAAACATAACAGCAAAGCCAAAATCGCCAGTGACCTGAACAGGAGCTGGAACCGCAGGGTTCTGTACAGCCGTTTCATGCCAGATTCATCCTGTACCCGGCGCCCCGAACCGTGCGAATCACCTTGTGTTCTTTATCCTTCAGCTTTTCGCGCAAAGAACGGATGTACACCTCGACGATATTGTCTTCCCCGAGGACCGTTCCGTAATGAAGCCCCATCGTTAAAGAATCAATGAGCGCAGACTCGCCGTCTGCACTCAGCTTGATGCCTTTCAACTTTTCCATGATGCAGTCTCTCCTTAGATGTATCAGCCTGTGTTTATTTTTTTCGCTTCCCCTTCTATTATTCGCTTTTATCTGAAACAAAACGGAATCTAAGCTGAATTGGTAAAAGGAAACGCTGAAAACGGAGCAATCTGCAAATAAAAATCATTATCTGCCGCTTCAATTCAGCAGCACCAGTTCTAAGTTCATGTCTGCCTTTTTCTAAATATACCCATTTTTAACTGAACGTGTTGTGACCCGCGTTCAGTTCTTTTTTTATGGCTTCTGAAAAAAGGCATAAAAAAAGCGCCCTGAAAAAGGACGTTTGATATGACATGTTTCATGTTCTTAAATTCTGCATTCTAAAATAATTCTTCCTTCACATTCACCTTCAATTTCATTCAATACGATGATCACATCAGCCGTTTTCATGTGTGTCACCTCCCGTTTTCATAATAGTATAATATTAACAAATAAATCAATAAAAAACAGCCCGGATGTCCGGGCTGTTTTTTATTTCTGTAATCGATCCGCTTCTGTCAGTTTGACTTCCGCTGTTTTTTTCTTTCCCGAACGGTAGAACGTGATGTTCACACGGTCACCGATCTTTTTGCGATACAGGCGCTCACGGAGATCCACAACGTCATTGACCTTATGTCCGTCGAACCCGGTAATCACGTCGAGCTTTTTCAAACCCGCTTTTCCGGCCGGTGAAAACGCGTCGACACCCATAATGACCGCCCCGGTTTTAATGCCTTTCGGAAGTTTCAGCGTCTGGCTCCAATGGTAGCTCGCAATATCCGTTAAGGATTTCATCTCAATACCGAGGAAAGGCCGTCTGACTTCTCCGTATTTTTCTAAATCCTGAATAACGGGAATGACAAGCTTTGACGGGATGGACAGGCCGATGCCTTCAACGGCGGATTCAGCGATCTTCATTGAGTTGATGCCGACCACCTTGCCCGATATATCCATCAAAGCGCCGCCGCTGTTGCCGGGATTAATCGCGGCGTCGGTCTGCAGCACTTCCGCATTCCAATCCGGATGTCCGTCGCCGTTTGAGTCAACGGGCACCGCCCTTTCCGTGCCTGAAATGATCCCCTGTGTCACTGATCCCGCAAATTCAAGCCCGAGCGGATTTCCGATCGCAATGACCGGTTCTCCGACTTTGACCTGATCAGAATTGCCGAACTGGGCGGCCGATTTGATTTTATCAGACTTCACCTTCAGCACGGCGAGATCCATCAAACGGTCGCTCCCGATTAGTTCAGCAGGCACGCGTGAGCCATCCTTCAGGCTGATCTCAATCTCAGTCGCACCTTCAATGACATGGTGATTGGTTACGATATAAGAAGTGTTTCCGTTCTTTTTGTAAATGACGCCCGACCCGCTTCCCGCTTCGCCGCCCTCTCCCCAAATATCGGTCTTTTGGATATTGAGAACGCCGACTACCGAATCTGATACACGGCTGACCATATTCGTGACAGCGTCATTGACATTTACGTTGACTGTTTTCACCTGTTCGCTGCCGAGACGCTGGCTGGTGCTTTTGCTGCTTTCTCCATGGTCTCCGCCTGTCCAGTACGGCAGCAGGAAAGCCATGAGCGCGGCCCCGAAGATGACGCCGATCAGACTTGATAGAAAGTACCCTCTCTTGCTGCGGCGGGGCTGTTCGGAGGCGTACTGTTCATCATCGCGATTATAATCCACCCTATCTCAAATCCTTTCAAGAGTACTCGATTTGCTTATAGTGTGGGTCAGATCGGGGATTAATAATCATGATTCATTTGGAAAAATTACACGGCGCACAGCGGCGTCGGGATTTTCGGATCGGTATCAAATAACTGAAACGTTTCCCCGGCGACAAATCCTTTCGCAGCCAATGTCTGCTGCACGGACATTCTCGCCAGTTCCTTCATATTGTTGTCTTGGCTCAGATGCGCCAAATAGATGCGCGATGTGCCGTCGCCGATGACATCAGTCATGGCGAGCGCCGCATCTTCATTCGAGACGTGGCCGACATCGCTTAAAATCCGCCGCTTAATGCTCCATGGGTATCTGCCCATTTGCAGCATGCCGACATCATGGTTGCTTTCAAACACAAACACATTGGCCGAACGGATAATGCCTTTCATTCTGTCGCTCACATACCCGGTGTCCGTCATCAGCGCGAGCTTTCTGCCTTGGTAGTGGAAAACATAAAACATCGGCTCGGCCGCGTCATGGGAGACGCCGAATGACTCAACATCAAGCCCGCCGAAGGATTTTACGCTTTCCATCGGGAACAAAAACTTTTGTCCGGTATCCAGCTTGCCGATCTGATTCTCCATCGCTTTCCACGTCTTTTCATTGGCGTAGACGGGAAGTCCGTACTTTCTCGCAATGACGCCGAGCCCTTTAATATGGTCGCTGTGCTCGTGAGTGACAAAGATGCCGTCGACGTCGTCTATCTTGCGGCCGATTTTCTCCATCAGCCCGTCCATCGCTTTACCGCTCAGGCCGGCATCCACCAGAAAAGAGTGCTCCTCTGTCTCCAGATAAAACGCGTTTCCGGTACTCCCGCTCGCAAGCACGCTAAATTGCAAGCCCATTGTGTCTCACTCCATTATTTATTTTGATTGTTATCAATGACTGTGCTTTCCAATGCATTCACAGTGTACGTTTGCTGTGTCTTTTTCTTCGTCCCTTTTGACTTATCTTCAATTGTAATTCTCCATACCGGCGCCAGCACCTGCGTACTTGTCAGCGGGTATTGGGCAATATAGCCGAACTTGACGCTTTTAACGGCGCAATTCGCTTTTAAGTAATTTTGAGAATACAATAATTCGACCGCATCCAGCTCAGGAATCAGGCTCTCCGTCTGGATCCGCTTGAATGACTCCAGCATGGTCTGCTCGTAAGATACGACCTCGTTTTTATCGTTCAGATGCAGAATCACCTGTCCGATCGCATCCGTGGACGAGTCAAAATCCTGATAAATCAACTGGCCGTCATACGTCTGGTAAAAAATGATCTGTTTTTGATCCTTGTCGACTTTCCACAGTTTATATTTTTCACCGCCGGTTACTTTAGAGCTGACGAGCGATTCCGCATCCTCCTGCGGTTTTTGCTTCGATAAACCGACCGGATCGGTAAATTTCATTTTCAGCGTTGTGACCTTGTGATCATCCGCCGGCATCTCCATTAACGGCTTTTGATCCTTCCAAGCATCAATATCTTCAGCGGTAAATACCTTTTGGCCCGCCGTCAGCCGGTAGCCCGTCGCGGAATCAGAAGACAGGTTGCCGAAAGTGATATGATCCATCTCCATGTCTTTTTCCACATTTGAATTTTTAATCACTTCGTATTCACTGCTCGAGCGTTTTTCAAAAAACTGATAGCCGAGAAAAATATCGAGGATGAGGAAGGCAATGATGAAGATCGTTTTTGTCTTATTCCACTCCATTATCGTCCTCCTCCTTCCCCAGCAGATCTTTCGTAATCGGGACGATCTTCCCGTTGATTTTCATACTCCAGACGGGTTCCAGTTCAACAAGATCATTCGTTGACGAAGATACCATTTGATAGGACAGGAAGATCTGGTCGATTTTATTCACGTCGTATTTAACCTGCTGCTCCACCAAAGACACAACCTCATTGCCGCTCATCATTTTCACGTCTTTTGTTTTAATCGGATTCGGTCCGAGAACATAGTTCGGCCGCTTGTAGCTGAGAACCTCGTCATTGGCCCATTGCAGGGTCAAAACAGGTCCGGATCCGAAAGGCTTAGACGTGCTGTTGATCACAGGCATTTGGTCTTTAAACATGTAGAAACTCAGCTGCTGGTTATCACTCACATTGAAAAATTGATAATGATCCGTCCAGCTTCCCGTATCCTCTAAATATTTATAGCTTTTCTTAATCAGCTCCCCTGTTTGATAAGAAGCGCTTTGTGCCAGGTTCCGATGCTGGAATTGAATCTGCCGCTGTGTCGAATTGATTTCCAGACGGCTGATTCCGTCAGTCAGCACATTCCGATTGTAATTCGGGTCTTCTCTGACCGTGCTCGGATCATTAAAAAGCGTCTGCTTAAACAGGTTCGTCTTTATGGTTTCAGTGATAAATTCTTTTTCCTTCATATTAAACCGCGCATTCGGCATGAGAAATTCTTTGCTTTTTCCGACCGAATAGAGGTGGTATAACGGCATACTCGACTTTTTGCTGTACAGCTCATTCATCAGATTGCGGTAATTCGCCGATTCCACAGTCACTTCCAAAATCAGCTGCTTGCTGTATGAGACCATGTAAATCTTCTTATTCGTCTTATTCTCATTAAACGGAATGACAATATGGTCAAATGAGCTGTATTCCATTGACGGATTCGACCATTTAAACATCGATTGGAAGAAATCAATCGGAATGGTGTCATTGAATTGCAGATCGAGCTTTGCCGAATTGCCGTTTCTGCCGTAAAGCCAATTTTTAAAACCGAGCTTGTCGTATTGATCGGAAATATCCTTCATCCCTTTTACTTCCCATTGCGGCAAATCCGCCCACAGGTCATTAAAGAGCGTCTCATCATCCACTTTGTAATGAGAGCCGTTTGTATGAATAAACATATCCCGGGGTTTTACCGTTTGCGACACTTTTTGGCTCGTTTTATCAATTTTATGCTTTTCCCGGACAGTCGATTTGGTTGAGGCCGTGCCTTCTGAAAAATTGGGCTGGAATGTCCAAATTCCCCATGTTAAAACAAGACTAATGACGACCAGCACTGACAGTATGACTGTTTTTATATTTTCACGCCTCATCCCAATCATCCTCTTGCTCTTCTTTATATGGAAGAGTAAATGTAATCTTCGTTCCTTTGCCTTCTACACTGTCGGCCCAAATGTCTCCGCCGTGCGCCTGAACCATCTCTTTTGCAATCGCAAGGCCGAGTCCGGTGCCCCCGAGTTTTCTCGTGCGCGCTTTATCCACTCTGTAGAAACGGTCAAAGACTTTTTCCACATCTTTTTTCGGAATGCCGATACCTTCATCTTTTACGCTGATATAAAGCAGCTCTTCTTTCTCATTCACATCGACTGAGAAAGTGACATGTCCGCCTTCCGGTGAGTATTTCAGTGCGTTAGAAATGATATTATCGAGAACCTGCGTCACTTTATCCTGATCAATCTCCACGTACAGATTTCTGTCCGGCAGCTCGCGGATAAATTCGACATGCTGTTCTTTTGTCATTTCAAAACGATCGATAATCAGTGACATAAAGCGGATCATATGAATCCACTCTCGATTAAACTGATAATCTTTGCTGTCGAATTTAGAAAGCTGAAGCAGGTCGTTCACCAATCTGATCATGCGCTCAGTCTCATTTTGGGTCACCATTAGGAAACGCGGAGCGATATCTTTATTTTCCCACGCGCCTTCTGCAAGCGCCTCTAAATAGCTTCGCATGGTCGTCAGCGGTGTCCGCAGCTCATGAGACACGTTGGCAACGAACTCTCTGCGTTCCCGATCGAGTTTTTCCTGTTCGGTGACATCATAAAGAACCGCGATTAAACCGTCGATTTTTCCGTGCTCTCTCTGAATAACGGAAAAATTCACCCGCAGTACAGTCGTTTCATCGTCACGTTCGATCTCCAGCAGCATTGAATCCTGCTGTTCTACTAAATCCTCAAATGTAAAGTTCTCTTTTATGCCCAATAAAGACGTAATCGGCATCTCTAAAGCCGTTTCACGTGAAACATTCAGCAGCTCAAGCGCAGGGCTGTTTAAAAGAATAATAGCTCCATTGCGATTCGTTGCGATGACGCCGTCCGTCATATACGCGATAACGGAAGAAAGCTTTCTTCTCTCCCCTTCCGTCATGGCTTGGGCATCTTCAAGCTCTCTCGTCAGATGGTTGAACGTCGTTGCGAGCTGACCGATTTCATCATGCCCGTATTTCCGCACCTTTCTGGAGAAATTCCCTTTTGCCAGTTCCATCGCCTGCTTACGCATATCCGACAGCGGATGGGTAATGGTGCGGGCGAGAAATATACCGAGAAGAGCCGTCAGAACAAGGGCTAAGCCTGTTCCTGAAGCAAGAATCGAGTTGACGGTTTTCATCTGGTTAAAGGTATCTTCCATACTGGCCACGACATAAATCGCGCCGACAACTTCCTGATTCTCTGTGACGACAGGTTTTGCTGAAATCAGCACTCTGTTTTTGCTTTTAGGATCATAATATTTTTTTGAATAGGCCTGTTTTGTTGAGAAAATCCGTTTAAAAATCGGGTCAGTCGTCTGTTTCCCCGCTATTTCCTCGCCATAAGGCCTCGAAGAACCGACGACCTCATAGCTTTTATCAACAAATGTAATTTCCCGTATTTCATTATTCTTCGTAAAATCATTCAAAATCCGTTTGACGTCATCTTTAATGACGGTGCTGTCATTATCTCCTTTATATTCCTGCTCAATATAATAGGATAGATTGTCAATCCGCTGATTTAACGATAATTCATAGGACTTGAGAAGAGAATTCTCCACCTGTTTCACAAAGTACACGCCGATAATCTGCATGGCGATGATAATGAGAAGCACATAGATCAGCGTGATCTTAAACTGAATCGACCGAAAAAAACCAACCTTATTCATCGCCGGTTAGTCCTGTTCAGGGTTTCTCAAGTAATAACCGACACCCCGTCTTGTGACGATCCAGTTCGGATGGCTCGGATTATCCTCGATTTTCTCACGGAGACGGCGCACTGTTACATCCACCGTTCTCACATCACCGAAATAGTCATAGCCCCACACAGTCTGCAGCAGATGCTCACGCGTCATAACCTGTCCGATATGTTTGGCTAAGTAATGAAGCAATTCAAACTCACGATGAGTCAGCTCGATCGTTTCTTCTCTTTTTGATACGACATAAGCGTCAGGGAAGATGACGAGAGAACCGATATGAATGTCATTAGAAGCTGATTCTTCCTCAGCCGGCGCAACCGTAAGCTGGCGGCGCAGGTTCGCTTTGACGCGGGCCAGAAGCTCACGCGTGCTGAAAGGCTTCGTGACATAGTCATCCGCTCCGATTTCAAGCCCGATGACCTTGTCAATCTCCGAGTCTTTTGCCGTCAGCATAATAATCGGCATATCATATTTTTTCCGGACTTCCCGGCACACTTCAACTCCGTCTTTATTCGGAAGCATAATATCTAAAAGAATTAAATCAGGCTGAAGCTCCTCCACCATTTCCACGGCTTCGTTTCCGTCGTACGCACAATGCACGTCATAGCCTTCTTTTCTTAAATTAAACTCTAATATATCTGCAATCGGTTTTTCATCATCGACTACAAGGATTTTCTTATCCATCATCTTGATTTTCCTCCTGCCAGAATGACTTCATTTCATCTATTGATGTTTCATGATGATCACAATTCGGATCGTGAAAAACGTTCCCCGTCTATTATAACGGTTTCAGGTCAAAAGATAAAAAAATTAAAGAGAACAGCGCAAAAACGTATTGAACTGCCATCCTTTTGTCATGTTTTTTATTTTCTTTTAAAAAATAATATTTTTTTGAAACCTCACGAAAAAAAACGCCGTCTAGTGTTTGACGTCTTCTTCTGGGCCGGCTGAAAAGCCGGCTCTCCCTTTTTTATAACAAAAGAAAAAACGCACCTACTATTGCAGATGCGTTTGGGTAAGTGGCTCGGGACGGAATCGAACCGCCGACACACGGATTTTCAGTCCGTTGCTCTACCAACTGAGCTACCGAGCCAGATGTTTCTTTTCTATACTATAAAGTAAAGTAAAATGGCGGTCCGGACGGGACTCGAACCCGCGACCTCCTGCGTGACAGGCAGGCATTCTAACCAACTGAACTACCGGACCTTACAGTAATTTGTCCGGAGAGCCGTATCGTGGCGGCCCTCCGAGGACAAATAAGGAGTTAGCAATAACGCTAAAGTAAATCAATGACCCGTACGGGATTCGAACCCGTGTTACCGCCGTGAAAGGGCGGTGTCTTAACCGCTTGACCAACGGGCCATAAAAAGTGGTGAGCCATGAAGGACTCGAACCTTCGACCCTCTGATTAAAAGTCAGATGCTCTACCAACTGAGCTAATGGCTCCCGATGTGTCGGATTATGTATCATAGAGCATTCAGACAAAAGCTTTCTTGCAGTACTCTATTGAAGCTGTTCCGTAACAACGAGATTTATAATATCATAGAACATTCGAAAGTGGCAACTACTTTTTTGAAAAAAATCTATTATTTTTTTCCTACATAAAAAAACAAGCCTCCGTGACCGGAGGCTTGTTTGCTGCAAATTCTTAGTTAGCGCGGTATACACTGCGGATGACGTTCGTTTGTGAACGGTCGGGACCGACAGAGAAAATAGAAAGCGGAATACCTGTCAGCTGAGATACGCGTTCCAGATAATGGCGCGCATTTTCAGGAAGATCGCTTAATGTTTTTGCGCCTGTGATATCTTCCGTCCAGCCAGGCATTTCTTCATATACCGGTTCACACTCTGCGAGAGCTTTCAGACTTGCCGGGAATTCTTCAATCACTTCACCTTTGTAGCGGTAAGCGACACAGATTTTCAATGTTTCAATGCCAGTCAGCACATCGATTGAGTTCAGAGAAAGATCTGTGATTCCGCTGACGCGGCGGGCATGGCGGACAACAACGCTGTCAAACCAGCCGACACGGCGCGGACGGCCTGTCGTTGTGCCGTATTCGCGTCCGACTTCACGGATTTGATCCCCGATTTCATCTTTCAGCTCAGTCGGGAAAGGACCGTCACCGACACGGGTTGTGTACGCTTTAGATACACCGACGACGTGCTGGATTTTTGTCGGGCCTACGCCTGAACCGATCGTCACCCCTCCGGCGACCGGGTTGGATGAAGTGACAAACGGGTATGTCCCTTGGTCGATATCAAGCATAACCCCTTGAGCGCCTTCAAATAAAACGCGGCGGCCTTCATCCAGCGCGTCATTTAATACGACGGATGTATCGCATACATACTTTTTAATCTGCTGGCCGTATTCATAATACTCATCCAGAATATCTTCAATTTTGAAGCCTTCCGTTTCATACATTTTTTCAAGCAGACGGTTTTTCTCTTCAAGGTTCCGTTCAAGCTTTTCTGCAAACACGTCACGATCTAGCAGGTCTGCGATCCGGATGCCGATCCGCGCCGCTTTGTCCATATAAGCAGGTCCGATGCCTTTTTTCGTTGTGCCGATCTTATTGGCCCCTTTGCGTTCTTCCTCTACTTCATCCAGTTTCAGATGGTATGGAAGAATGACGTGGGCTCTGTTGCTGATTCTCAAGTTATCCGTGCTCACATTGCGTTCATGAAGATACGCAAGCTCCGTTATGAGCGCTTTCGGATCAACAACCATTCCGTTCCCGATGACACACGCTTTTTCTTTATAAAAAATTCCTGATGGGATTAAATGAAGCTTGTACGTGACGCCATCAAACTTGATGGTATGTCCTGCATTGTTTCCGCCTTGATAACGTGCGATCACTTCTGCATTTTCTGATAGGAAATCTGTAATTTTACCTTTTCCTTCATCGCCCCACTGCGTACCTACTACGACTACTGAAGACATATATCCGTGCACCTCCGTTAACCTTTCAAAACGATATCTCATTCAAACAAATTAAGTGTATCAGTGCTGAAACAGAAAGTCAATCGTAAATCCGAACATTTAAATCTTATCAATCTATGTTTGTTCGCCTTAAACATGATTAAAAGCGTTTTCTCTTTCATTTGCTATCTATTACTCCCGAAACTTTCATGCTTTAACAAGAAAAAGAACCCGTAATCAGGGTTCTTCAGACAGTCACTTATATGCCGCTTGTATTCATCAGGACGACCCGCCAGCCGTCAGGATCTTCGATGGTCACGCCTTTTTCTTCCCAGTACGGGTTTTCGGGTGCTTTCTCCTCATATCCCATCTGCTTTAATTTCGTGCTGATGCGGATGACCTCCTGCTGATCCTGGATGTAAAAGACAAGCAGGCTGTCGCCGTGCGGAACGGGCGCCGGCTGAGACGCGCCGGTTTCTTCGGTGAATTCTAAGTGATATTGCGTATGGGGCAGGCCGAACATGACGCCGCTGTAGCCCTCATGTCCGGAAAAACTGCCGACCCTCTTCAGCCCGAGGCCCTCTTCATAAAACCTGATGATTTCTTTGAGCTGTCCGGTCGGCCGGGCAATCCGGATTTGCGCCGCTTGAAATTGCGGAAATTCAATTGTCATCATCATCCCTCCCTTAATGCCATTATATAAAAGCGCTTTCCTTTTTTCGTCTGCCGAACGGACGGCATTCTTTCATTCTTTCGGTTGAAAAAAAGCCTCAAGACATTGCTTGAGGCTTTACGCACCTGCCGGAACACCGCCGTCATCAAAGCGCCTTTCCAGGTTTACGAACTTATTGTATTCTTTCACAAAAGCCAGTGAGACGGTGCCCACCGGGCCGTTACGCTGTTTGGCAATAATGATTTCGATGATGTTTTTGTTTTCGGATTCTTTATCATAGTAATCATCACGATACAGGAAGGCGACGATGTCGGCATCCTGCTCAATACTTCCCGACTCACGGATATCTGACATCATCGGACGTTTATCCTGCCGCTGCTCAACACCCCGGGAGAGCTGAGACAGGGCGATGACCGGGACTTCAAGCTCCCGCGCCAGCGCTTTTAGCGCCCGTGAAATTTCCGATACCTCTTGCTGGCGGTTGTCGCTTGAACGGCCGCTTCCCTGAATGAGCTGCAAGTAGTCAATTAAAATCATGCCCAATCCGTTCTCCTGCTTCAGTCTGCGGCATTTTGAACGGATTTCGCTGACGCGGATGCCGGGGGTGTCATCTATAAAGATACCGCTGTTTGACAGGCTTCCCATCGCCATCGTCAGCTTGCCCCAATCTTCTTCCGTCAGATTTCCCGTTCTGAGATTTTGGGCATTAATATTCCCTTCAGCGCAGAGCATACGCATGACAAGCTGCTCGGCACCCATCTCAAGACTGAATATCGCGACGCTCTCATCCGTTTTGGTGGCCACGTTTTGCGCAATATTTAAGGCGAATGCCGTTTTCCCCACAGACGGACGGGCCGCGACAATGATCAAATCATTCCGCTGAAACCCCGCCGTCATCCGGTCAAGCTCAATAAAACCAGTCGGAATCCCGGTAATATCGCCTTTCCGGTTGTGAAGCTGCTCAATGTTGTCGTATGTTTGCACAAGCACGTCTTTGATATTTTGGAAGGCGCCCGAATTTTTTCGCTGCGCGACCTCCATAATCGTTTTTTCCGCATCGCTTAATAAATCTTCAACTTCATCCTCGCGCGTATACCCGTCTTGAGCGATTGAGGTCGCCGTTCTGATTAAACGGCGGAGAATGGATTTTTCCTCAACGATTTTCGCGTAATATTCTATATTAGCCGCTGTCGGAACCGAATTCGCGATGTCCGTCAGGTAAGAGACGCCTCCCACCTCTTCTAACAAATCGGTATTCGCAAGCTCTGACGTTACCGTGACCAAATCAACCGGTTCACCGCGGTCTCCGAGCACGAGCATGGCATTGTAAATTTTTTGGTGTGACATTCTGTAGAAATCATCCGGAATCAACACTTCAGAAGCCAGTGTTAACGCAGACGGCTGTAAAAAAACAGCACCTAACACGGCCTGCTCAGCTTCTATGTTTTGCGGCGGCAGCCGATCATTCAGAAGGTCTGTCATGCTAAGCACCGTCCTCTCCTTAAAAAATATCCAAACTCCATTTTACCATTTCTCAAGAAAAAGAATAGAAAAACATCACTTTCCCTGTATTTGTCAGACAGCGGCTGCGTGTTTCACCATTCCGAATGCTGGGAAACAAATAAATAAATCGAAACCAGGAGGTAAGAAGGATGAAAACATATGCAGTAACACCCAATGTTGATGCGGACGGATGGTTTGTGAAGGTTGAAAATGTGGCGCCGACGGCTCTTTATACATCAAAGGACGCGGCGATCGAGAAAGCGGAGCAGACGGCTAAAGAGAACAGCCCGTCTAAGCTTGTCATTTATGATCAGCATAAAAACATTGAAGAAGAACGGTCCTTTTAAGAAAAGCCTTCGCCCGAGCGAGGGCTTTTCTTATTCGATGAAACGGATGTGCAGCACCGTCTGCGCCATGAGATCGGCCGTTTTTTGATACAGCTCCCATTCTTCACAGGCGGCGAATACTTTCATCATGTCCTGCAATGTCTGTTTCAGTATAATAAATTCGTCAATTGTCCGCAGTTCTGCGGCTTTTTTCTGATAATCAGCCAGCTTCAGCTGTAATAACATCAATGGCGATTGCATAAAAAACCTCCCCCATTCTGTTATAAAGCCCCGCTTTTCAAACCTCCATTCCTTTGTCATATCCTCTTACGATAGATTTCTGATTTTAGTACAATAAAGAAACGGAAGGAGTGATCACATGAAACCGCTGCAAATTTCCGCCGAAACGGCGCAAAAGCTCGCAGAATCACTGAATATGCCGCTTGAGAGAATCATGCACATGCCTCAGCACATTCTGCTTGCCAAATTAGCTGAAGTCCAAAAAGAGAACGATCACAAATAAAGGCTGCTCTCTCATATATATGTGCGGGAGGCGGAAGCGATGGCTTTCCGCCTCTTTTTTTGTGAAGAAAATTTTGGCAAAACATTCTTTGAACGGAACCGATCCGATTTTAACCTTCTCACAGCTGAAAAAACTTGTTGACGAAGGAAAAGTGAAATATTTCTTATTATCCGGAAACAATTCAGGCAACACAAAGCTTGTCTCATGGATGAAAAAGAACGGCACAAAAATCTCAGCTGACCAATACAGCACCGGAAAAACAAGCTCAGCCCGGCAAGGAATGACAGGCGGCCCGGGCGGACAAAGTCAGCAGACTCTGTATGAGATGAAAAAATAGTTCGGAAAGAGGCTGGATAGTTAAACGCCGGCCTCTTTATTTTGCTCTTGAAGCACCTGCCATGCGGCGCCGGTATCATTCAGAAAAATGATTGATAAATACTTTCTATTTTTGAAACCATCAGTTCCTGACGCAGATGCCGGCCGGCATAGGAGCGCGCTTCTTTTCCAAGCCGTTCCCTGAGAGACTGATCCGTAATCAGCATTACGAGAGCATCAGCAAGTTCGCGGCTGTTGCCGGGCTGACAAATAAGCCCTGTGGCCTCATGCCGGATCATCTCAGGGATTCCTCCGCAGTCAGTTGCGACAATGGCTTGACCTGAGAACATCGCTTCGATGATCGCTATAGGGAAATTATCATTCAATGTCGGCAGGACAAATATAGATGATTCAGCCAAAAGCGCCGGCACATCACGTCGTTTTCCGAGGAAAAACACATTTGAGAGGCCCAGTTTCCGTCTCTTCTCTTCCAGAAACCCTCTCATGTTTCCGTCTCCGATGATCCATATATCAACTCCGGATAAATGGTGCCGGATGCGGGCGAGAGCGTCCAGCATCACATCATGTCCTTTTCGCTCGGTCAGACGGGAAACGCACGCAATCACGAGCTTTTCAGCACGTTTTGACTCAGGGGCATCCTGAATGTCAATGCCGGTATGAACAGTCTTCAGCTGAGCCTCCTTCGCTCCGTACTCCAGCAAAGGCTCGTGAAAGGAGTCGCTGATTGTAATGATTTTATCCGAAGCTTGAATACCCTGCCTTTCTATTTCACTGAAATATGCCTCTTCTATTGAACCCTTTTGGATTTTATGAAACTTCATCCGGCTTTTCGTAAAATGTCCGTGCGGCGTGAAAAAAAGAGGACGCTGGTACGTTTGATTAAGGTATCCCAGCAAAAATACCGCAAATAAATCCTGCGCGTGAAACAGGTCATATTGTTCTAAGTCTTTCTCCTTCAAAAATCTTTGAAAGACATGTAAATAGCTGAGATTCTTCACAAACTTTTCATTTGCGGCGCCGTATCTGCCAACAAGAAACGCTCTGATCTCGTCAGCGGCCCGCGGGATATCTTCCTGAAAAAAAGTTGGCGGCATTTGGAGCGGCGAGATGACATCCGCCTGATGACCGATGCGCTCAAAACCCGTCTTAATTGATGTGATATAACTCGCCAACCCTCCGACATTCGGGTAACGGAGAAAAGTTGCGTACAGAATACGCAATGGCTTTTTTCGTTTGGGGGAGCTTTTTCCTTCCGCACAGAACGAATACAGCATCTCTGGCTCACTTTGATGTTCGATCCCGTAAAATTGATCCATGACGCGCAATAAGGCTAGAGGCACCAGACCGTTCGGCTTGCCGATCTCTTCTTTCAAATCCGCTCCCCCTCTCTCAAACTTATAATCCTAATTCCCGTCCCCATTTTGACACTTTGTCAACATGATACGGCAGCAGTTCTCCTCCCCGATTGTCGAAGATTCTCCGCAATTGGGTATGAAGCCCTTTTTCAAGTGTTCTCTGCAAATAAGCCATTTTATAAAGCGTCATAGGAGGGGTCTGAAAATGAATGCCCCGCTTTTTCATTTCTTTCGTATACACTTTTACGCAATACGTCCGAATATCTTCTGCGTGCCGGCTCCAATCTTTTCTGAAGCCAAGCAGAATTTCAACCAGCACCGTCATATCAAACCAAACCGGCGCGTATTTTGCGGATTCCCAATCGATGAATTGAATATCCCACGGTTCATGTCCGGACGCATCGTGGGTGCAGATATTCTGCATATGAAGATCACCGTGTGTGATGGCTGAGCCGTTTTGTATCAATTCAGGGAAAAAATCCGGCTCCTCCTGCTCAAGCAAGTTTGTGATTTGCCGATAATGAGGCTTCACGATATCTTTTGTGCGCTCATCTTTAAGAGCCCTATCCAATAATTCCGCTGTCTTTTTGATCTGCTTTTTACGCCCTTTTCTCATGGTTTCCGATTCGTATACCGGCAGCCACGACCGCCATTTACCGTCAGAAATATTCTTGTTTTCAAAGGTGCGGCTGTGCAGTTCTGCGACAGACGGAATAATATACTTGAAATGCTTCGGGTGAAATGTAAGCTGTCCCCTGATCTGGCTGACAAACTCCATAAATATCCACGTTTCATGGTCACTTTCTTCTATAAGATAGATATCCGGCAGCAAATTCCCTAAAACAGAACGGGCTTTCCCGTATATATTAATCTCGACCTTGTTTTTTTCACGGGAAGATTTATATACCTTCAATATCAGCGGAACAATGCCGGATTTTTTCTTTACAAACAGTTTATAAATGGCGCTTCTGTCCGTCGATTTCAGGCATGAGATGTCATCCGGATTCACCGCAGCCCTTTCACCGAACGAATACGACAGTTTTTCGTCAATTCTCAGTTTTTGAAATGCGCCATACAAAATCTCCTTTTCATACATGCCGATCTTCCTTCCGCTTCCGTTTCCAGCTGTTTTTGAGATGAGACCAAGTGTTTCTGATAAATGGCATCGGGTCATTCCAAGCAAAAAGAGCATACTCTTTTTTTCCTTTACACCCTTTCCAAAAATCCCGGAACGTCATTTCTCCTCTTTTTCGTTTCTTCAAAAACGTTAAGAAATAACGCACCTCATAAATCCAGTTGATTCCGTCTTTTTGTTCGAGCTGGGGCTTCACATGTTGTCCGGTCAAATACAGATAGTACATGTAAACGAAATGAACGCCTGCCGGTTCTGTCAGGCTATGGCTGAGCCAAAAGCGCGGATTAATTTCGATAAACTTGTAAACATTGTCCCGGGGATCCTTTTTAAATTCCGCCATGCCTACTCCCTTCAGCTGAATCGCTTCAAAAAACGGCAGGGTCTTCTCGATTAAATCAGGAAGCCGTTTGCTGACGACGTGGGCCCCCGCGCCAAAATCTGCAGGGAATTGATGGTTCTTTTGCAGAGAGAATAGGCCCATTAATTTCATTTGGTCATCATAAAAAGTGGCGACTTTATAAAAACACTGGTTGTCTCCGGGGATGATCTCCTGCACGAGCAGTTCTCCATTTTCTCTGTAGGAGCTGAACTCCTTGCGCAATTGTGCGGCATCCTTCATTACAATTGCTTTTTTGTTTACTTTTTTTCTGTATTCATGGCCGGCCACCGGTTTTAAAATACACGGGAAGTCAATATTGGCGATGGCCTCTTCCAGCTCATCCCGGTTGTTCGGAAAAAAGGTTTTCGGGCAGGGGATGTGATGCTTGACCGCTAATTCATATGCTTTGCTTTTATCTAAGACCGTTTCTAACAGAGAGCGGCTCGGGAGCAAAAACAAAAAAAAGCCGGCTAATGTCTCGCGGAATTTAGATATAAATCCCGCATAATCATCAGATCCTGCGTACAGAACCGGCTTTGCTTGGAATCGCTTCCCGAAATCAGTCAGAAATGTCAGCAGTTCTTCCTCTTGTGTTAAAGGGCTGGGACATATCCCGCAATCTGCCAACCTTGATTTTCCGATACGATAAGGTCCCTCCGTGTCAAACGCGTAAACATCGATTCCTCTTCGGGCCAGGCTGCGAATGATCCCAATCCCGTTTGCACTGAAATCAAGTACAACGGCTGCATGTTCATGTTTCATGATCTCCCTCCGAGCTGTTGGTATTTTGATAAATCGATTCGATATTTTTTATCATCGTCTCACTGCTTAAATATTTCTCTGCGTAGGCCTTTGCGTTTGAAGCAGCTATCTTCCGCGCAGATTTGTTAGTGATAAAAAACGCTAAAGCCCGGGCAAGAACCTTTGCATTTCCCGGCTCGACAATAAGCCCCGTTTTGTTATGGCGGATCAGATCCGGAATACCCCCGCAATCGGTCGCGATGATAGCCGAGCCGCTGAACATCGCTTCAATAATCGAAATAGGCAGACTATCATTAATGGTCGGCAGTACGAATATGTCCGTCACATTCAAAATAGCGGGAACATCATCTCTTTTTCCTAAAAAGGAAACCATAGATAGATTCAGTTTTCGAGCCTGTTCCTCTAAGGCGCTCCTCATCTCTCCGTCGCCCGCGATCAGCACTTCAACATGCTCAAGTACATCAGATGGAATTCTCGAAAGTGCGTCCAGTAAATATTTGTGACCTTTTCTCGGGCCTAATCTTGCAATACACGAGATGATGATCTTATTTTTCGGTAACGGGGTTTTTCTTTTCCCGCCTGTTTTTGCATCGTAATCGATTCCTGTGACCACCGTTGTCATGTCTTCCTGTTCGGCTCCGAGCTTCATGAGCGGGCTGCGGAACGTATCGCTGATAATAATCAGGCGATCTGCGTATTCAATGGCTTTCATCTCTAATTTTTTATAATAAATCTCTTCTACCGAGCCTTTTTTAAAGATGTGAAATTTAAGTCTGTTGAAAGTAAACATGCCATGCGGTGTGAAAAATAAAGGTTTTTTATAGATTTGATTGAACCTGCCTAACATATTGGCTGTAAATAAATCTTGAGCGTGGAACACATCATATCTTTCCAAATGAATCTTTTGAAGCATTTGCTCGTATATAAACATCAGCCGATTATTTTTCAAAATATGATCGTTATAAACCCCATATCTGTCTTTAAAGAAATCTTTTAATTTCGGAACAACAGCCGCCCGCAGTTCTTTTACCTGTGCGGAAGGAAACTGATTGGGGGATATGACATCGACCTTATGACCTCTTTTTTTCAGTCCTTCACTAAGCGTTTTAATATAGTTTGATAAACCGCCCGTGTGCGGGTAGTCCCAAAACGTGGCAATCAAAATGGATAACTTCTGTTTTTTTCCGTATAATCGCGGAATATGATGTGCATGTTTCATCTGAGTCTTTACCGCCGTCTTTTTTTGCGGGCGCGCTTTGACCCCGTAGTAGCGGTCAAGCGTCTGAATCATATACGGATACGGGACGGAAAATGTCTTGATCATTTCCAGATCCTCCGCACGACTTCAAAAGCTTCGGCGTATTCCACACCCGCCGTCATCCCTCGGACTCTTCCTAAATGTGTAACGCCTTCATATGAACGGGGATGAGGGTAATCCCTCATTTCTACGTCATAGTGGTGAAGCGCCGCGAGTTTGGCATCCATTGTGTCTGTGATGTTAACGAAGTAATTAGGCTTGAAGAGTTTATCAGCCGTATTCCTCTCCCACTCGCTTGAAGATAGCGTTTCAAACGTAAGCAGTTCGATAGGCTTTTGATTCGGAAGCGGTCTGGCGGCTGTTAAAACTGCTTGGAATGTTCTCTGGTGGTCCATATTGACATCGCCGTAATGATGTGTAAAGATTTTTTCAGGCTGATAGACGCGAATGAGCTGCTCTAATTCTTTGACAAGCTTATGAAGAGGGATACATTCCAGCTCTAAATTCGTATGCTCCAAAAAGATGACTTTCTCAATTCCAAGCTCTTGATTCGCGCGTTCGCCTAATTGTTTAATATGATGAGCTTCTTCTTTTCTTCCTAATGCCGTAATAATGGAAATCACTTTATATCCTTCATTGATCAGCCGTTTTATGGTGCCCGCTGATCCCAATAGTTCATCATCGGGATGAGCGCCGATAACCATAATGTATTCTGCCATTTTTTCCACACTCCACCAAACAAATGTTACAAATATCATATGACGACCCTACAAAAAGGAAACTTACATGTGCGGATTTTCAGAAACTTACATGTGCGGCTGCCATTCCAGGTAACGTGACGGATTTAATTTTTTTATAGTGTTCAAAAACTCATCCGCCAAGCCGTATTTGTCCAGTCCTTTTAATAGTTTTACGGGAAACCGGGTAATGGCGGAAAAAGCTCTTTTATGGTCGATGACCTTAAGATTTCCGTGTTCGTTGATCAGAATGTGCCTGATTTCGGCATCCCATCTGGTAAAACCGATTCTTTTTAATTCATCCAGCATATTTAAAATATCAGCAGTCAGTTTGACGGACAGGGATTTTTCTTGTTTGATATGGCGGGCAAGAGAGGTGCCTTGGACATATTCCATCACAATATAACGATCTCCGTATTCATACAGTCTTGGAATCACCGGGGAACCTTGTCCGGTCTTTAAAGCTGCCAATTCCTTTTTGCATGTCCCTTTTTCAAAGAAGTATTTTACGCATTTGTTGTGTGTTAAGCGATAGACTTCCCCGTCTTTTCCATCACCGATCAGCGGATAGTGCTCCAGCGCCTTTTTATTCTCCGGATTATTAAAATATGTTTCAGAAAAAAATCGTTTCATACCGACACATCCTTCGTTATGATGTAATATAATATGCAATCTAGTGATGATCGGAAATGAAACAATCTCATCATTTTCTTGCGCTGCGCCGTCTGCTGACATGAAAAAAACCCGCCGGATCGGCGGGTTTTTCATTGTATATTACGCTTCTTCTTTTACGTGAACCTTCAGCACAGCCTGAACTTCAGGGTGCAGCTTTACAGGAACGTTTGTATATCCCAGTGTGCGGATACCGTCTTGGAGCTCCAATTTCCGTTTATCCACTTTAATCTTATGCGTTTTTTGCAGCGCTTCTGCAATCTGTTTGCTTGTGACAGATCCGAATAGACGGCCGCCTTCACCGGATTTGGCACTCAGCTCAACAGTCAGCTGTTCAAGCGTTTCTTTCAAATCTTTGGCTCTTTCAAGCTCGGCAATCGCTTCTTTTTTCTCTTTTTCTTTCTGTCCTTTCAATGCGCTGATGTTTGTCGCATTTGCTTCGACAGCGAGGCCTTTTTTAATGAGAAAGTTATGTGCATAACCGTCTGCTACGTTTTTCACTTCGCCTTTTTTTCCTTTACCTTTTACATCTTGTAAGAAAATAACCTTCATCTCTGAACGCCTCCCTCAAAATATTCATCAATGGCTTCCTTCAGCCGGACGAGCGCTTCTGAGACAGAAATGCCCGATAACTGGGTTGCCGCATTGGTTAAATGCCCTCCGCCATCCAGCGCCTCCATAATAATCTGCACATTGACCTCGCCCAGCGATCTCGCACTGATGCACACCGTATGCTCATCCCGTCTGGCTACCGCAAATGAAGCTTCCACTTCACTCATCGATAAGAGGGAATCAGCCGCCTGCGCAATCAGCACCTGGTCAAAGTACTCCTCTTCGTTCTCAGGAAGAGAAGCAATCGCGATATGTTCTTTATAAAGAGACGTATGCTGGATCAGCTTCGCCCGCTTGATATAAGAACCGACCGATTCTTTGAGAACTTTCTGCACCAGAACCGTATCTGCGCCTTTCGCTCTCAAATAAGAAGCGGCGTCGAACGTCCGCGAGCCCGTGCGAAGGGAAAAGCTCTTCGTATCCACTATTATACCAGCTAACAGGGCCGTCGCTTCAATCATATTGATTTTGAGCCGCTTCGGCTGGTATTCAAGCAGCTCCGTCACGAGTTCTGCGGTGGATGAAGCATATGGCTCCATATAAACGAGCAGCGGGTCTTTAATAAATTCCTCGCCTCTGCGGTGGTGGTCAATCACAACGATGTGCTCGATTTTGTTCACGAGACGCTCTTCCATCACAAGGGATGGTTTATGTGTATCAACGACGACAAGCAACGTGTCGTCATTTGAAATTTCCATCGCCTCTTCCGGCGTGATGAACCGCGACCACAGCTCTTCATATTTTTTAATTTCTTCAATCAGACGCTGAACACTTGATCCGATCTGGTTCGGATCAATGACGATGTAGCCTTCTTTGCCGTTGGCCTGCGCCACCTTCAATATTCCGATTGCGGCTCCGACTGCGTCCATATCAGGAAATTTGTGCCCCATGATAATGACATTGCTGCTTTCTGAGACAATTTCCTTGAGCGCGTGAGAAATCACCCGGGCGCGCACCCTTGTGCGCTTCTCCATCGGATTCGTTTTGCCGCCGTAAAATTTCACCTTGCCGTTCGGCATTTTGATCGCCACTTGGTCGCCTCCGCGGCCGAGAGCCAAATCGAGGCTGGACTGCGCCAGATCTCCAAGCTCCTTCAAGGAAGAAACCGATGCGCCGATCCCGATGCTGAGGGTCAAAGATACAGTGTGAACGGATGTTTTTTCTCGGATTTCATCCAAAATCGAAAATTTCGCGTTTTCAAGCTCCGTTAAAATGTGTTCATTTAACACCGCGATAAACCGCTCCGAGGACGTCCGTTTCAGGAAAATGCCGTACTCCTGCGCCCACGCATTTAATAATGAGGTGACCTGGCTGTTCATCGTGCTTCTCGTTTGGTCGTCCAGCCCCTGTGTGACGTCATCATAGTTATCTAAGAAGATATATGCCAGCACGGTTCTCTCATTTTCGTACTGCTTTTCAATCTGAATCTGTTCTGTCACATCAAAGAAATAAAGCAGGCGCTCATCTCTTTTAATCACTACTTTAAACTTCCGCTCATTCAAGGTGATCGTTTCCGAATCGACCTCCTGCTTGATCAGCGGCACGACGGCCTCGCATGTGTCATACAGCGAGCGTCCGACGAGCGTGCTTTCATTAAAACAGGAAGACAAAAACGGATTCGCCCACTCAATGTAATATTGATCATTAAACAGCATAATCCCGATAGGCATTTCCATTAATGCCTCTTCGCCTACTTTTTTCAATCTATACGATAACGTGGAGATATAATCGTCAATTTCTTTTCTGATCAGAGAATCCGCACGCTTAATGAAAAACAAGATCACGGCGAGCAG
Organism: Bacillus sp. GW821-FHT11D08; assembly: GCF_058808515.1. Lineage (NCBI taxonomy): Bacteria > Bacillati > Bacillota > Bacilli > Caryophanales > Bacillaceae > Bacillus > Bacillus sp. GW821-FHT11D08. The sequence continues at coordinate 57,626 of NZ_JBXARS010000007.1, read as the reverse complement.
CACAACGCCGATGGCTCCTATCAGCCAGTTAAAGTAAATGCTGATGAGAATTATGATGATTGACAATGCAATCAATGCATAGATGGGATACCGAAACAACGGTTTTTCATAAAAACTAGGCATTTCTATCAACTCCCCACCTGTAAGTCACACTCAATTTCGCGTCACCTTATTTCTTATGTTAAAGCCTATGTCAATGATGCCTAAGAGGAGATACACGGACAAGATGAGCGGAAAAAGCACCCCCAGCACAATTGCTAATACAGGAACGGCTTTCGGCATCTCCATTTCGCGGCAATAGAAAAAAATAAACGCTAATCCTTGAATACAAATCAGCAAGCTGAGAATAAATCCCCCATTCAATGAAACCGAATACAGCATATGCCCTTTTTCTAAAGGCAGAAACCCTAATATCGTCACAATAAAATACAGAATGACAACGCTTTGCGGGAGTTTGAGCTCTCTAAAAGGCTTCATCTTCGGAAGATCAGGGGAAAATCGCCGTAAAAGCGGCCTTGCCATAGCATAACTGAGGAAAGAAAAAACGATGCCGGTCAATACGAGCACTGTCGGAAAAAGATATTGAACCGTGCTCAGCTGACTTTCCATCAGCTTGATCTGCTTCCCGAACTGGTCTCCGTAACCGAGCTGTTTTGACATGGTATCAGCCACAGACAGCGACTCCCGAAGCTGGGACATGGTGGTATCAACCACATTCATATTAAGAAACACGATGCTGACCACAAAAAAAACGACGCCGCACAGCACATACGCCATAGCTCCGGCAGCAACCGCATAGCCGGGCTGTTTCTTTTTAAAATAATATCCCATGGCGATTCCCGTACAGGCCGCCGTAAAAGCGCCTGTAAGCCCGGTAAACGAACTTACAATAAAGCTGACAGGAAGGCTGGCAAGCCCCATCCATACCCCGGGCTTCAGACCGTGCCGAATGGTGTAAAGAATGATCGGCAGCGGCAAAGCAAAGAGAAGAATTGCCCCCAGTAAAGGGAGGTACACGACCAAAAGGGAAATGATTGCAAAAATACTGATCAAAATGGCGCCTTCTATTAGAGCCCTTGTATTTTTCACTTACTCACCTCAAACCTTGTATCATTCGAACATACGAATAGAAAAGAGCAGCTTAGACGACTGCTCTTTTGACGCCGCAATGTCTCTTTCAAGACCTGAATTTTCCATAAACTCTCCAAAATACACGTATATATTTTAACATAAGTCGAAATCGCAAGTAAAATGAGCGCGGACAGCCGCAATGTTCCATGTGAAACATGAAAACAGACAAACGGACATCCTAGTGAAAGAATGCCCGTTGTATCAGTGATCCTGATCATCCATGAAACCAGAAGTATCTCTGTTTTTCTTTTTGGTTTTTCGTACATATAACAAGACGATAACGATAAGTAAGAGAGTGGTCGCCTGCAAAACCCCGCTGCTGAAAAGGAAGAAGTTCTTTATCATGTCCCACATATAGTTTCACCTCTATTTCGTATTTCCTTTACATTGAGTTTCCCTTTCTGGAAACTTCAAAACATGAGGAACAACATCGGGACCGGGGCATATGCTGAAAGTGAAAATGAAGGATAAAGGAGATTCTTACACCATGACTGAGCGGAGAACATTAGCATGGCATGAAACGTTAGAACTGCATGAGTTAGTAGCTTTCCAGGCAAACGGACTTGTGAAATTAAAAAGAACAGAGCGGGACGTAAGCGATGCCAGATTAAAACAGCTTTACAGATTTTCCATCCATTCGCTGGAACAAAATCTGCGTGAACTGCTTCCTTTCTTCCCTGAAGCTCCCGCTTTTCGTGAGGATGAAACAGAAGAGCGCGCTGATTCCTCCTTTTACAGCGGCGGCCTGCTCATTCTGGCCAAAACATCTGTCCGCAATTATGCCGGAGCCATTACAGAGACGGCCACACCTCAATTAAGACACGTCTTCGTCAAGCACTTAAACGCGGCCATCAAGTGGCACCAAATGGTCTTTGAGTATATGGAAGAACGGGGTCAATATCCGGCTTACAACCTGAGCGAATTGCTGAAAAATGATGTACGCAATGCCAGAAAAGCCATCGCGATGAAATAAAAAAAAGCAGCAAGGAATTTAATCCTTTGCTGCTTCTTATTTTTGAGCGGACTGATCTTGAGGAGACGTTTTTTCCCGGTATGCCTCGAGAAACTCCCGGTTGGCATCTCCCCATTTCTTCATTTGCAAAACGATCGGTTCCAGCGACCTGCCGAATTCGGTAAGAGAATACTCCACCTTTGGAGGCACCTGCTGATATACCTCCCGATGCACGATGCCGTCCGCCTCAAGCTCGCGAAGCTGAAGCGTCAGCATACGTTGCGTAATGCTGGGGCAAATGCGCCGAAACTCATTAAACCGCTTTTTTCCGCCGATCATATGATAAAACAAAATACCCTTCCACTTTCCGCCGATAACGGAAAGCGTCAGTTCAACCGGACAACCTTCTTTATTCGGATATATGTTCATTTTTCATCCTCCATAGTACCTTTTTTGATACTATATGCTGATTAGCATCTGACTTACCCAGTATTTTACTCGCAACCCTCCCCACCTCTCAACAAAAATGCTTCTTTTTCACATCAATTTTTAAGGTTTTGAAGATTACACCCTCCTCAAGACGTGTTAAACTATAAAAAGATTGTTTACACTACAAAAAAGGACAAGGAGTTATTATGGAAAAAATTCTTATTTTCGGACATCAAAACCCAGACACAGATACCATTTGCTCTGCCATTGCCTACGCTGATCTAAAAAATAAACTCGGCTTCAATGCTGAGCCCGTCCGCCTCGGACAAGTCAACGGCGAAACACAATACGCGCTTGATTATTTCAAGCAGGAAAGCCCGCGTTTGGTGGAAACAGCCGCAAACGAAGTAAACGGCGTCATCCTTGTTGACCACAATGAACGCCAGCAAAGCATCAAGGATATCGAAGACGTTCAGGTTCTTGAAGTTATCGACCACCACCGTATCGCCAACTTCGAAACAGCGGAACCTCTTTACTACCGTGCTGAGCCGGTCGGCTGTACGGCTACGATCTTAAACAAAATGTACAAAGAAAATAACGTGAAAATCGAGAAAGAAATTGCGGGCCTCATGCTGTCAGCAATCATTTCCGACTCTCTGTTATTTAAATCTCCGACTTGCACGGAGCAAGATATCGCAGCGGCAAAAGAGCTTGCTGAAATTGCCGGCGTAGATGCGGAAGAGTACGGCTTAAACATGCTGAAAGCGGGCGCCGACTTAAGCAAAAAAACTGTGGAAGAACTGATTTCTCTTGATGCGAAAGAGTTCACGCTCGGCAGCAAAAAAGTCGAAATCGCCCAAGTCAACACAGTTGATATTGAAGATGTTAAAAAGCGTCAGCCGGAATTAGAAGCGGCTCTTTCAAAAGTAATTGCTGAGAAGAACCTTGACCTGTTCCTTCTCGTGATTACGGATATTCTGGAAAACGATTCCCTTGCGCTTGCCATCGGTGATCAAGCGTCAAAAGTGGAAAAAGCATTCAACGTGACTTTAGAAAACAACACGGCTCTTTTAAAAGGCGTCGTATCCAGAAAGAAACAAGTCGTTCCTGTTTTAACAGACGCGATTGCAGAATAACCAAAACACCCCGGAAACCCGCCGGGGTGTTTTTTTTTACAGCTCATTCCTCAGACGGCCGTTTTGTAAGAGCTTTCTCCGAAAATCTTTTTGACGGAATTTAATATACAATATATAATATATCACATGGAGGACGTTCATTTCCTAATTATTGTTAGTTACTATCACAACGTCAGAATCGGGGGTGTCTATCCTGGAAAAACACGCTGCTCTTTCTTATTCACGAACAACAGGCATTTGGCTTGTGCTGACAGGAGCTATCTTATGGGGGGTCTCGGGAACGGTTGCCCAGTATCTGTTCCAGCACCGCCATTTTAATACAGAATGGCTGACTTCGGTGCGCCTTCTGGTGTCAGGGGCGCTTCTGCTCGGCATCGCGTACCGCAAAGAAAAAGGACGGATATGGGCTGTCTGGAAAGACAGACGGGACAGAATTCCCCTTCTTTTATTCGGGATTTTCGGAATGTTAGGCGTTCAATACACCTACTTCGCGGCAATTGAGTACGGCAACGCAGCCGCTGCTACCGTTCTTCAGTATTTAGGGCCAGCGATCATTACATGCTTTTTAGCGATTCGCGCAAAGAGAATTCCTTCAGCAAAAGAGCTCCTCGCCGTCTTATTGGCGGTTGCCGGCACATTCATTTTGGTCACGCACGGGAATGTCGGAAGCCTGTCCATATCCGGTCTGGCCGTCTTTTGGGGCATCAGTTCGGCGTTTGCACTGGCGTTTTACACCCTTCAGCCGCATCGTCTGCTGAAGAAATGGGGATCGGCCATTATTGTCGGATGGGGCATGCTGATCGGCGGAGCCGCCCTCAGCTTGATCCGCCCGCCCTGGAAATTTGAAGGCGAGTGGTCCTTTCCTGCATATGCCGCGATCGTGTTTATCCTCATTTTCGGAACGCTCATCGCTTTTTATTGCTACTTGGAAAGCCTGAAATATCTGAGTGCCTCTGAAACCAGCCTGCTCGCCTGTGCAGAGCCGCTGTCGGCAGCTTTTTTAGCTGTGATCTGGCTGCATGTTCCCTTCGGAATATCAGAATGGCTGGGTACTTTGCTGATTTTAGCCACCATCGCTTTATTATCTATCAAGCAAAAATAACCTCTCTTTTTTAGAGAGGTTTTTTCCTAGGCCCAGAGCACCCCATAGTCTCAATTACCCATATATTAAAAGGCCTTTTTTCATTTTACTATCATCCAAAAGAGGAAAATAGACCAGTTGTCAATAGAATCAGAGTCTAATAGAATGATGTCGACAAGTAAATCATGCAGGATTGTTACTGATAAAGCAGGCAAGACCTAAAATGTGTTAAGGGCAAAGTGTATTCTTTGGCGTCACCCCATACATATTTTAGGTCTTTTTTTCTGTAACAAACCTGCCATCCATGAATGCAGGAGGATCGAATCGGCAGGTCGCAAAAAAAGGTACATACAAAAGGAGACATGAACATGAACATCAAAAAATTTGCAAAACGAGCCACAGTTCTAACTTTTACGACTGCACTTCTGGCAGGGGGAGCGACTCAAGCCTTCGCGAAAGAAAATACCCAAAAACCTTACAAAGAAACGTACGGCGTCTCTCACATCACACGCCATGATATGCTGCAGATCCCTAAACAGCAGCAAAGTGAAAAATACCAAGTGCCTCAATTCGACCAATCAACAATTAAAAATATCGAGTCCGCAAAAGGACTGGATGTGTGGGACAGCTGGCCGCTCCAAAACGCTGACGGAACAGTAGCTGAATACAACGGCTATCACGTCGTGTTTGCTCTTGCCGGAAGCCCGAAAGACGCTGATGACACATCCATCTACATGTTTTATCAAAAAGTCGGCGACAACTCGATCGACAGCTGGAAAAACGCGGGCCGTGTCTTTAAAGACAGCGATAAGTTCGACGCCAATGATGAAATCCTGAAAGAACAGACACAAGAATGGTCCGGTTCTGCAACCTTTACATCTGACGGAAAAATCCGTTTATTCTACACTGACTTTTCCGGTAAACATTACGGCAAACAAAGCCTGACAACGGCGCAGGTAAATGTGTCAAAATCTGATGACACGCTCAAGATCAACGGAGTGGAAGATCATAAAACGATTTTTGACGGTGACGGAAAAACATATCAAAACGTTCAGCAGTTTATCGATGAAGGGAACTATACATCCGGCGACAACCATACGCTGAGAGACCCTCACTACGTTGAAGACAAAGGCCATAAATACCTTGTATTCGAAGCCAACACGGGAACAGATAACGGATACCAAGGCGAAGAATCTTTATTTAACAAAGCGTACTACGGCGGCAGCACAAACTTCTTCCGTAAAGAAAGTCAGAAGCTTCAGCAAAGTGCTAAAAAACGCGATGCTGAATTAGCGAACGGCGCCCTCGGCATCGTAGAATTAAACAATGACTACACATTGAAAAAAGTCATGAAGCCGCTGATCACTTCAAACACGGTAACTGATGAAATCGAGCGCGCGAATGTTTTCAAAATGAACGGCAAATGGTATCTGTTCACTGATTCACGCGGTTCAAAAATGACGATCGACGGTATTAACTCCAACGATATCTACATGCTTGGTTATGTATCAAACTCTTTAACAGGTCCTTACAAGCCGCTGAACAAAACTGGTCTTGTACTGCAAATGGGTCTTGATCCTAACGATGTAACGTTCACTTACTCTCACTTCGCAGTGCCGCAAGCCAAAGGCAACAATGTCGTGATCACAAGCTACATGACAAACAGAGGCTTCTTTGAGGATAAAAAGGCAACATTTGCGCCAAGCTTCTTAATGAACATCAAAGGCAAGAAAACATCCGTTGTTAAAAACAGCATCCTTGAACAAGGACAGCTTACGGTTAACAACTAATAACAACAAAAAGAAAATGCCGATACTTCATTGGCATTTTCTTTTATTTCTCAACAAGATGGTGAATTCAATCATGGCACGAAAATGGCCCATTGTAATATTGATCTTTTTGGGTGCGTTCCTGTTTGTCGGCTTACTGCCGAACAAAAACCACAATTCCTCTGACACAAACACGGAGCATAAGAAAGATTACCGGGCGGCGTATCATTTTACGACCCCGGACAAATGGAAAAACGACCCTCAAAAGCCCATTTTTTTCGAGGGGAAATATCATTACTACTATCTTTATAATCGGGATTACCCGAACGGCAACGGCACAGAATGGCGGCACGCCGTATCAGAGGACTTGGTGCACTGGACGGACGAAGGCACGGCTATTCCGAAATACACCAACGAAAACGGCGATATATGGTCCGGTTCTGTCGTCATTGATAAACACAACACCGCGGGCTTCGGCAAAAACGCGCTGGTCGCCGTCACAACGCAGCCGACAGCCAAAACAAAAGCCCAGGAACAATATTTATGGTACAGCACGGACAAAGGAAAAACGTTTACTTCCTATAGTGATCAGCCCGTGATGAAAAATCCGGGAACTAAGGATTTCCGGGACCCGAAAGTGATCTGGGATGAAGAGGATGACAAATGGGTGATGGCCATGGCCGAAGGCGAAAAAATCGGTTTTTATGAATCACTCGATTTAAAAAATTGGACATACACGGGCGGTTTTATCACTCAGCAGATCGGCCTCATCGAATGCCCCGACCTTTATATGATGCGTGCAGATGACGGAACACCCAAGTGGGTTCTGGGCGCAAGCGCAAACGGCAAACCCGCAGGCAAACCGAATACGTACGCGTATTGGACCGGAAACTTTGACGGGAAGGAATTTTCCGCCGATCAAGAAGAACCGCAATGGCTCGATTACGGCTTTGACTGGTACGGCGGCGTCACATTTGAGGACGGTAATAGCGAAGATCCGCTGACAAAACGCTATGCGCTGGCATGGATGAACAATTGGGATTATCCGAATGAAACACCGACACTAAAAAACGGCTTTAACGGCACGGATTCTATCGTCCGTGAAATCCGCCTTCAGCAGCAGGACGGCGGCACATACAGCCTTGTGTCAGAGCCGGTTGAAGCATTGAACCAATTAACCTCTTCAACTGACAGCATAGAACACAAACAGGTGAACGGTTCAGAGACACTGCCGATCAAAGGTGATACATATCAGCTTGATATGGATATCGCTTGGTCAGATATCAAAAATGCAGGCGTCAGACTCAGAGAATCAGCAGACCAAAGTCGGCATATTGATGTCGGTATTTCGGCAGAAGACGGCTATGCCTATGTGAACAGATCGTTTACAGACCAGCCTGATAAAACCGGTGCATACGCCGAAAGCAAAGCCCCATTTGACGGAAACAAAGGGCGCGTCCATCTGAAAATTCTCGTGGATAAAACAAGTATTGAAGTATTTGCAGACGACGGAAAAACCGTTTTGACAAATGAAGTGTTCCCAAAACACGAAGATCAGGGAATCACGCTCTTTTCTGAAGGCGGCTCCGCTGACTTTCAGCATATTGAGATGAAGCATCTCGGTTCGATTCATTCTTAGACATCTCTCTTCATTTCTAACCAGCGCCCGGACTGTGGTAAAATGCAAATATGTATACTACGATTCATGAGGTGTTCCATTGGATAATCAAAACAAAGAACCTGTGCTGAAAAGAACCATCATGCGGGACGAAGTGTATCGCACACTCAGAAACTGGATCATAACGGGCAAGCTCAAACCGGAAACAAAGTTAAAGGACAAGGATTTGTCGGAAACATTGGGAATCAGCCGCACCCCGATACGGGAAGCCTTATTGCGGCTGGAAGATGACGGCTTGGTGATAACAAAAGCGAACAGATGGACGCTTGTCGCTCCGATTGAGTTAAAAGAAGCGGAAAACTTGTATTCCATCGTCTGGACGCTTGAAAAACTCGCATTGCAGCAAGCTCTCCCGCATGTGGACGATGCCGTGATTCAGGAATTGAAACAGCTGAATGAAAATCTTCTTCAAACAATGAAAGACGGCGATAAACTGGCCATCCTGGAAGCGGACAATGCATTTCACCATCGCATCATTCTGCTTGCGGACAACGCCGAACTTCACAAATTGCTAGTAAGCCTGAAAGTCAAAATTCAGAGAATGGAAATCCGCTATTTCAGTGAAAACGGCGCTTTAAACAGATCATATAATGAACACTCTGATATCATTCACGCATTAGAACAGCAAGATGCCGCCGCTGCTTTTACAGCGCTTGAAGCGAATTGGAAAAACAGTTTAGAACGGCTGCAGAACATGGCATAGCAAATGAAAAAGCCAAATCACTCATATGATTTGGCTTTTTTACGGATATCACAAGACAGCCGCGTTGGCTGTCTTGTTTACTTATTGTTTATATATAAATACATACCGTAATCCGTCGGCACAGAAGCATACCCCATCTGTCTGAGCATGGCTGTTATATTCCCGCGATGATACGTTCCGTGGTTCACAACATGGAGGATCATATCGGCCGCTGCGGTTTTCATGATGTCACCTGACGGATGCTCTATTTCAAGAGGGAGACTGATATTTTCTTCCTTTTGCAAAAATAATTGATACCGGTCTGATAATTCCGAGAACATATCTTCCAGCTCTTCTATCTCTTTAGACAAGATGTCCTCTTTTTGCTGTTCAGCTGATTTCAGCGTATCCTCCAGACGCTCTCCGGAGAACACATCAAACCACCCCTTATCCGACAGATACACATGAGTCAATACACCGGCTATCGACGGAAAGACACTTTGAATCTCCTTACGATACACATCCTCCGGAAGCTCTTTAAGCCGGGTGAATATTTGCTGATTTGCCCAAAGATGATAATCATACAATTGCAGTGCCAGATGTCCCACATTACCCTCTCCTCTCTCGATATAGAACGTACGTTCCTCATTATACTACACTACATGCGACTTTGTACCATCTTCTTCATTCGCAGCTGAGAAAATCCGATAAAAGCCGAAATTAATAAGAGGAGGCCTGCGCCAATATAAATAAACCGCACGCCGAATACATCCGAGATAACCCCCGTTCCGATAATGGAAAACATAAAAATGAACTGAACTAAAGCTGATCTCGCCGCTAATATATTGACCCGTGTCTTTTCGGTCGTGATGTTTTGAAGGAATGTTTCCTGCGTGAGATCTCGTAATACACAAGCCGGCCCCATGCACAGCACCAGAAAAAGGGCGGTAACGGCGCTTGTGATCAGCCCGTAAATAAACGTGAACATTCCATATGCCAAGGCTCCCGTCAGCATAAGCGGAATGAGATGATGCTGAAACTTGCCGGATAACTTATAGATGATCAGTCCGCCGATCATCGTCCCTGCATAATAGACTCCGTTGACATACCCCCACCAAGCCTCTCCTTTATGAAGGACGTCATGCACATAAGTCAAGGACACAGAACCGATCCATATCATGCCTGCCCACGATTCGATCACATCCATCACAATGAGAACCCTGAGCTGTTTTTGCTGAAATAAATACACCCAGCCGCTTGCCGCATCTGCAAAAAGGGAACGTTCCCTGACTGCTGCCGGCGCACACATGCGTACTTGAAGAAACAGAATGATGCCCAACACCGAAGAAACCAATAACATGACAGTGACGATCATTGTATCGCTCTCTCCCAGGAACGCTATGATGACGCCGCCCAGAGACCACCCCGCAAACTGAACGGTCTGATCCGCCGCCGATAATAAACCGTTCGCTTTCGCCCTTCGATCAGGAGGAATGATTTCCCCAATCAGCGCGCTTTTTATCGGAGCAAACCATCCGTTGCAAAAAGAAATGCCTCCGATCAGACAAAACAGCAGAAAAAAGAATGCGGATGAACCGGTTTGGATGACAAAAAACAAACAGACTAACAGTGTGATCTGTATCAATTGAGAACTGATTAACAAAGAACGAAGCGTGAACCGGCCGGTGACCAGCGGCAAAACGGCGCTGCCCAATACGCGACATACAATGCTGACGAACGTCATAAGAGAGGCCATCGCCGTCGAACCGGTTTTTGTAAACAAAAACAAGATGACAGCCATCGTATAAAGTGAGAACCCCAAGTTGATAGCGGTCTGGCTGTATAAAATAGCGTAATACGCTCTCTTCATATTCATCTTCTCACTCCCTGATTATGTAAATCATACCATATTTGCTGATCAGCTCTCTTTTTTTTAAAAAAGGTAGGTATGGAGTCAAAAAACAGCTGGCTGACATCGAAAATGTCATTAAGATTCCGGACAAAAACAAAAGCCGATGCGCGCAGGCATCGGCTTTCAAATTAACCTATCATCTCAAGAACAAGCGAAACAAAAGCTTCAGCGGCCGGAAGCTGCCATTTTTTCTTTTTGACCAGCATATGAGAATAAAGCCGCTCGAACGGCTCAGACTGCTGAAGAATTTTCAGCTTCCCCGCTTTTACCTCTTCTTTTACCGTAATATAAGGTAAAACGGAGAAACCGAGTCCGCTCATCACCGTCTGCTTAATGGCCTCTATGCTCCACAGTTCCATTGTTTGTAAATGACTGATATCATGCTTGACGAGAAATCGTTCAAACATAGTCCGATAGCTGCACCCTTCTTCATTTGTAATAAAAAAGTGCTTGCCGCTTTGTTGATAGTCGTCAAAATGATCCGGTGCGTCACTGCCTGCCACGAGGACGATGCGTTCCTCCAATAAAGAATGATGTATGCATTTTTCCATTTGTATCTCCGGATATACCATAAATGCAATATCCACGCGGCCGCTTACTAATTCCACCTGATTCTGCCCGCATGTTCCGTTGCTCAATATGATATTGACGTTCGGATACTTCATGGAATATTCTCTGATAATCGGCCCCAGTCTGGAAATGGTCAAAGACTCCGGCGCCGCAATTTTTAAAACGCCCTTCACCTCGTGAATGCTTTGCATATTTTTGATCTTGTCATGGGCGGAAAGTAAATCCTCGGCCAACGGTATCAGCTCTCTCCCTAAAGGCGTCAGTTTCAGACGCCTTTTTTCGTACGTAAATAATGCGCCGCCGATCTCCTGTTCAAGCGCCTGAATATGAGTCGTAATCGTCGACTGCGTGTATCCCAGCTTCGCCGCGGCCCCTGTATAGCTTCCCTTATCTACAATGGCCTGAAATGTAATAAGATGTCTGATCTCCATATGAATTCACCTCTAAGATGTATCGAAAAAATCAATAATGCGATTTTATTTTTCAATTTTATTTATAACTATTCTTATCATACAATAAAAAACGGTTCCATCACATTAGCAAATGAAGGTGATTTAATGAGTATCATAGCTTTTCTTTCTTATGTCCTGATGACATCTATTACGCCCGGGCCGAGCAATATTTTAATGATGAATGAAGCGCGCAGAGCCGGCTTTATCGGTTCATGGCGTTTTAACGGCGGCATCCTGACGGGATTTGCAGTGCTCGGCATTCTCAGCGGTCTGTTTACCATGAGTGTTTATCATTGGATTCCCGTCGTGGAACCTTACTTTAAAATTGCCGGAGCCGTCTATTTGCTCTATTTGGCTTGGCAGATCTCGCTGCCCAAAACATCAAAAGGCGATTCTGAAAAAACCCGATCGTCTTTTCTATCGGGATTTCTGTTTCAAATGATCAATATAAAGAGTATTTTATTCTTTTTAACCTTAATGAGCGCTTTTATATTGCCATTTCAGCACACGTATCCATTGATTGCGTTCTGGCTCGCGTCGGCTATTCTCCTGGGCTGGGCGGCTTTACTGCTGTGGTCGGCGTTCGGCTCTGTTTTTAAACATCTCTTTGAGAAACACGATAAAGCGTTTCGCATCGTGATGTGTCTGCTGCTCATCTATTCTGCGGTAAGCATTTATCTGTAATTCAAAAAAGATCCGCCTAAAGAATGATTTTCAAAACAGAATAAAAAAAGAGGGCTACCATTCCGGAAGCCCTCACTCCGTCTGCTACGCCGCTAAAAGAAAAATAAGCGCTAAAACAGCCGGAAGTCCTTGTTTTACGATAATTGATTTGTTTGAAGTAAAGCCTCCGAAAATTGCCGCGATGACCACACAGATGACGAAAAACATTTGAATCATATGGCCAATCGGATCAGCTCCGAGGATCAGCCCCCAAATGAGGCCGGCAGCCAGAAATCCATTATACAGACCCTGATTTGCAAACATGACCGCTACATTCCGATCACCTTCTAAATGCTTCGGCAATTTGAAGGACCGCTTAGCTGCCTTCGAATTGATAAAAAACATTTCAAGTATCATGATAAATACATGTTCTAAAGCTACAACTCCGACGAAAACAGCTGCAATAATCTCCACTGTCCCTCTCCCCTCAGCTTCACTTCAACCTTATTTCCATTGTGCGATTGTTTCGATAGGAAGACGGTAGGAAGCATATCCTTCGTCTGCCGCTTTTCCGATTGATAGCAGCATGACCGGTACATAACGCTCTTTATCCATTCCGAAAACCTCGGCAATCTTTTCTTTATCGTAGCCGCCGATCGGGTTTGTGTCATAGCCGTGCGCGCGTGCCGTAAGCATCAGCTGCATGGAAACGAGTCCTCCGTCAATCAGAATCGTTTCACGGTTCACTTGCTCCGGCAGTTTTTCAAAATGCGCCGTCAACGCAGGGATTTGTCTGTCTTTTACTTCCTGCGGCATGTAGCCCAGTTCGACCGCTTTTGAATAAATTTCTTCTAAATAGTCATCACTGTTCATATCTGCGAAAACCGCGATCACCGCAGATGATGTGCTGACTTGTGTTTGGTTAAAGCTGGCAAGCGGCGCGAGTTTTTCTTTTCCTTCAGGGCTGTCAATGACGAGAAAACGCCACGGCTGCGCGTTGACTGAAGACGGTGCTGTCGTTGCTTCTTCCAGGATTTGAGTCATTTCTTCTTTGCTGATTTTCACGGCCGGATCGTAGTTCCGAATGGAACGGCGCCCTTTCATAATGTCCATAAAATCGTTTGTTTTCAGTTCTGTTTTCATGTGTAAAACACTCCTATGCTTTCATATTTTCTATATTATTCTGCATCTGTGACAATACGTTTTTTAACATACTGCGTTCTTCCTCGCTGACACCGGCAAGCATTTCCTTTATGAAACGCTCCTTCTCCTTTTTGGAAGCCTCAATTCTCTCCCGCCCCTGTTCAGTAAGCCGGACAAGTATAATTCGGTTGTCCTCGGGCTTCCGCCTTCTCGTAACCATTTCTTTGGCTTCAAGCTGTTTCAAGTGTCGCGTAACAGCTGCACCATCAATATTCACCTTTTTCTGAAGATCGCTTTGGCTGATCTCATCGACGTAAAAAAGCACGGCGAGAAGCTCAAGACGGGATTGGCTGATTCCGGTGCACGCTTCAAACTTCGTGCCGATCACTTTATGCAGTGATTGGAGCTGATATAAAATCTCGCCTTCCTCTGAACAACATGCTGTCAAAACCCATCCCCACTTTCTTTTGCGCAATTAATTGACTAGTCAACGTTTGATATATCAATAATATACAGCCGTCATTCTATTTTTGCAAGTTTTTTCTCCTTTTTTAAAAAAAGCTGCCGATTAACGGCAGCTCGCTTCTTAATGATTATGGACTTTTCTGAAATTACTGCCTTTTACTTCTGCGACATCATATACCGTCACAAAGGCTTGTTTATCAATGTCATTAATAATTTCTTTCAGTTTGGTTTCTTCTAAACGGTTGATGACACATGTGATTTCTTTGAATTTTTCATGGGAAAAACCGCCGTATGCTTCTTTATAAGTGGCACTCCGGCCTAATTCCTCACGAATGGTCTCTACCATTAATGCAGGCTCATTGGTGATAATCTGAAATGTTTTAGAACCGCTTAAACCTTCCTCAACCACATGAATGACCTTAGACGCAATGTAGTAAGCAATGACGGAAAGCAATGCGCCTTGCAGCCCGAATACAAAAGAAACAAAAATAAACACAAACATGTTTAAAAATAAAATGAGGTCGCTCGTGCCAAACGGCAATTTCCGTGACAGAAGCACAGCCAGCATATCAATTCCGTCTAATGCGCCGCCGTTGCGCAATGCCAATCCCATTCCAAAGCCGATAATAATCCCGCCGACAACGGTGATTAACAGGGTGTCTCCCTCGATGATAGCAGGAGTGTGGTGGAAAAAACTCGTGCCTGCGGCAAGTGAGATAATGCCGATAATGGATAGAAACGCAAAACCTTTCCCGATTTGCTTATATCCCAACCAGACAAACGGTATATTGATCACCGCAATTAAGATCCCAAGAGGCAAATGAAACAGCTGTGAACAGACAATGCTGAGTCCGGTTACACCGCCGTCAGATACACTATTCGGAATCAATACGGTTTCCAGTCCATACGCGGCAATAATTCCGCCGATGATGACCATGATGGCCCGTACGATTGATTTCGCTCTGATTTTCTTACGTCTTTGTTTTTCGATTGTACTCATATCATTCCCCGCTTCAATTATTTTTTCTTATTTAAATATACCATAATTGATACTTTTCGTTAAAAATAAGCCTATCGGCTATGTTGAAGCAGGAACCGAGGAAGGAGATGTCACAGATAACGTATCCATTTATGACTTTAATCATTCACAATGTAATCATTCACTAAAAGGAATTAATGACCATTAATAATCTCTTTTGTTTCCCTTCTTCACAAATTCCCAATCATATTCTATATTTTTTCTCACCCGCTGAAGAAGACTGAAAATGGTTTCTTTTTCCTCAGATGTAAATCCGGACAGGGCTACCTCCGCAGAATGCTCTCCTTCTCTTTGCAATAACGGATAAACCTTTCTCCCTTTTTCAGTCGGAAACAGTTTTTTTATTTTTTTATTTTGATCATCAGGACGCTTTTCAATAAACCCCTGTATTTCCAATTTTTTGATTGCTCTCGCCGCTGTTGTGCGGTCAACTTTAATCATTTCCGCCACTTTTTCCTGTATCACTCCCGGGTTTTCACATATACGCACAAGATAGAGATACTGCCCTTTTGTTAAGTCTAATTCCTTAAATTCAATATTGCTGATGGAATCCAGTGCCCGTGCGATCATGCCGATTTCCCGCAAAATATCAGTCATATCTTTTCAAACCCTTCATTTTTTGTTGCATTTGCAATATAATTATTTTATCGTTACTTCTATAAGACCACAAGCAAGCCGTGCAGTCCAGACTAATATGTGAAAAGGATTGATTGATCATGAGGATAAAAAGAATAACAACGGAAATTGGTTTGCAAGCAGCGCTTGAGATTAGAAAAGCAGTATTCATTGAGGAACAGCAAGTACCTGAAGCCGATGAATTTGATCAGTTCGATACGCTTGGGGATCAGTGCGGGCATGTCTTGGTTTATCATGAAAATCAGCCTGCCGGCACAGGACGCGTCCGCATTGTAAACCATACAGGCAAGCTCGAACGAATCTGCATCCTGAAGCCTTACCGTAAATACGGGTTGGGCAAAGTAATCATAAGCGAATTAGAAAACATGGTAAAAGAAAAAGGCATCACCCAATGTAAACTGCATGGACAAACACATGCGGAAGGCTTTTATCACAAACTGGGCTATCAGACAGATTCACCGGAATTTATGGAAGACGGCATCCCGCATGTCTTGATGACAAAAGAGCTGTGAGCTGTCACTGAATGAGCAGTCAAACGGCTGTATGAATTATTTACCGAAAGCCTTGTATAAAGGCTTTTTTTCATATTCTGAAACTCACAACTCAAAGGTATGTGTGCTCAGCCGGTGCTTGCACAAATGACCGCCACAAAAAAATCAAAGCTGGAATAAAACTACCAATTTAAGCTTTTAATCTATTAAAAATTAACAGTTAAAGAGATTATAAAAAGGGAAGAAAATCTCAAATTATACATAAAAGGCTGATTCTCTCTAATGTGGACTGCTGACGCGTTACATTTTTTCTATCTTCACATATCTTTAATACTACGTACGTTATAAATAGATTCCAGGAGGAGATATGAAGTGGAAGAAACGAGTATGGAGCCATCACGGCTCTGCAAAGAATTTGCTAGAATTCTCAATTCAACGCCCAGTGTCGTAAATGGCGTATGTACGGCGACAAGATTTCGAAGCAACATTCATCCGGTGGTACTCGGAAGAAGAGCCGAGGCATTTCCTTTTATTCCTCAGGCCTTTTCATTTGAAAGCATGGATCGGGAAGGCAGAGCTTTATGTTTAGGTGAGACTGTTTTACTGCAAGAAGAAGTGAACCCGTTAATGAGTGAGCTGCGCAAATTCGGTATCATCGTAACTGCCGTTCATAACCATTGGCTGTTTGATAAACCGCGTCTGATGTTTATGCATTTTGAATCAATTGATAAACCCCTCAATTTTGCAAGAAAAGTGAGAGAGGCCCTGAGAGTTCTAACTACTAAAACTGTGCGTGCGGTACCAAAAACTGACGGGGAGCTGATTGAACGGCATGGTCTTTGTGACGAGTTCAACGATATTCTAGGCGGAACCATGCATACGTTTGAAAATGGAATTTGTACAGTAATGAGATCACGAACGAATATAAAACCAGTAGTACTGGGACGGCCCGGAAGATCATTCTTGCTCATTCCGCAAATGTTTTCATTTGAATCAATGACAAAAGACGGCCGTGCTCTCTGCAGCGGAGAAACTGTCATTCTGCAAAAAGAAATCAATCCATTTATCAGCGTTCTTCGGAAACATGATCTGATTGTAACGTCACTTCACAATCACTGGCTGTTTGATAAACCGAGACTGATGTATATTCATTTCGAAGCGATTGATAAACCTGTCAACTTCGCCTTAAAAGTGAGAGATGCTTTAAAAGTTCTTACTCATAAAGAGGTCAAAGCTTAGCATGTTTTGAAGAATCAAAAAGCGATTAAAATAATCGCTTTTACATATGATCAACCGAAAACAAAAAAGAGACCATATATAGGCCTGGCACGACATTTTTTATGATAAGCGAGACTATTAAAAAACAGCCTTATAGGCTGTCGTTTTGTGTATATTCTATTGATGAGTTTATACTAATTCATCCCGCATTCCATACAAGCTCTTTATTTCTCAATGGTTTTCTACATGTCGTTGTGCAAACACCTTCTTAGCCACTGAAAGAGCATTAAGTACACGCGGGAATCCTGTATAAGGAACCAATTGGGTGATACTCTCTACAATCTCAGTCGGCGTTAATCCGGATGTAAGCCCTGTATTGATATGAAGTTCAAGCTGCGGCTCGGTTCCTTGCGTTACAAGGGATGAAATGGTAACAAGCGCACGTTGTTGATTGGTTAATCCCGGTCGTGAATATATATCTCCATAAGCAAATTCTATCATGTACTTACTTACATCTGGGGCGATATCTTTCAAGTCTTCAGAAATCTTTAAATGCGTAGAGATTTTATCATCGCTTGTTAAAGTGTACTCCATTAATTTGTCTAAACCTTGTTGGTAACGGCTTTGGTCCATTTGAATTTCCTCCTGAAAGGTACTTATTTTCTGACATAAGATAATATATCGCAGCCCTCTCTAACCGTAAAATACATAAAAACTATAAAAATCATTCATTTTTTTCATGAGTTATCTTGATTTACGTAATTACTCTTACAAAAAAATGAAATATACCGGATAAATTCGCGTACTGCGTGCGAAACGTATTTTCCTTTTTTTAAAATAATCGCCACTTTCCAAGGAATTGATGGATTAACAATGGAGATTGCCTTAACTAAACTTTGATCAGTCTTTTTTACTATAGACTGAGGAAAAATGGAGATACCTAGTTCTTCTCCAATCATTTCGCTGATAAAATCCCATTGAGAACTTTCATAAACGATATTTGGACGAAAACCGGCTCTAATACACTCTTGAATAATCCGATCGTGAAGAGAAAAGTCTTCACTAAACAGGATGAAAGGTTCATTTTTCAAGTCCTGCATTTCCACAATCTCTTTATGAACAAGCGGGTGAGCGGAATGAACGAAGAGCATCAGTTCTTCATTAAGCAATGGAATGATATCAAACTGCTCTTCGTCCACTGGCTCAATAACCACGCCAAGGTCCAGTACCCCATCTTCAACCTCCTGTTTCACCTTGTTTCCCCCATGTTCTATCAGCTTGATGTTCACATCAGGATACAATTGTTTAAATCCTCTAATGATTTTAGGAAAAAACAAGACACCGATAAGCGGCGGTATTCCAATTTTCACTTTTCCTTTTTTTAAATGTAAAAGATCGTATAAGTTCGTCGACAAGTCATCTATTGACTTCATAATCATTTGGCCTTGCTCAAATACAATTTCGCCTGCATCTGTCAAAGCGATTTGTCTGGCTGATCGATCAATGAGCTCAACCTTTAATTCCTCTTCCAAACTTTTCACCATCTTACTTAAGGCAGGCTGTGACAAATGCAAATTTTCTGATGCCTTAGTAAAACTGTTGGATTTAGCAACTTCAAGAAAGTAAGTGATTTGGCGTATATCCATCGTATGATCTCCATTCCATAAGTTTAACGAATACATTATATTCTTTTTATTCATTTTACTTATACAACTGCTGGGTGTAAACTTTTAGAAGAACAAAATGAATCCTGGAGGGGTTACTATGAGTAAATTATTGGAAAGTAAAGTTGCTCTTGTTACAGGCGCGGCGAGTGGAATTGGTTTAGAAATTGCACGTGAATTCGCTAAAGAAGGCGCAAAAGTTGTGATTTCCGATTTGAACGAAAAAGCCGTGCAACATGCAGCTGAGGAACTTACGGAACAAGGATACGAAGTCCTCTCTGCGGTTTGTGATGTAACAAACGAAGAACAAGTAGAAAAAAGTGTCTCTAAGACACTTGAAACCTTTGGACGATTGGATATTCTGGTAAACAATGCGGGGATTCAGCATGTGTCGGATATAGAAAACTTCCCGACTGATAAGTTTGAATTTATGCTGAAATTAATGCTTACTGCTCCTTTTAGCGACAAAAAGAGTATTCCCTTTGATGAAAAAACAAAAATTTGGCCGCATCATCAATATGGCTTCCATAAATGGTTTAATCGGTTTTGCAGGGAAAGCGGCTTATTGCAGCGCCAAACACGGTTTGATCGGTTTAACTAAAGTATCAGCATTGGAAGGAGCGGAATACGGAATTACCGTCAACGCCTTGTGTCCGGGATATATCGACACTCCATTGGTGCAAAACCAGTTAAAAGATATTGCAGAGACTAGAGGCATTTCTAAAGAAAAGGTGTTTGAAGAAGTCATTTACCCCTTGGTTCCTCAAAAACGTTTATTAGCCGTGCAAGAAATCGCTGATTACGCAGTATTCCTCGCCAGTGACAAAGCGAAAGGAGTTACAGGACAGGCAGTCGTAATGGACGGCGGTTATACGGCCCAATGATCTGAATTTCATCTGCAGGAGTCATAGCGCTTTGGATTAAATGATTTACTCTTCAAGAACCAAGCCGCTGTTCTTCTAGGAGAGACATAGCCATACAGATTGAAGTTTGAATAAAAACAAGGAGAGCAGAAATTAACATTTTTTTGACATTCGGCATCTTAACTTAAGAAAAGCCGCTTTGTTGGCGGCTTTTTTACTGGTTTTCATGAGGGGAAAAGAAGCATTTGAAAAAGCGAAACGCGAAAACAAGCAGATTCTTGTCATTGATAGCATGTCCCTGTCTTTTAGTAATCATTATATTTATCTGCTTGCCAATTCCTTAATCATCAAACCCAATTCATAAATTCCCTTTTGAAGGTCTTCAAGAGATGCATAAGCATATGATAAGCGAATATAATTCCCTTTTTCTTGAGCATAGATACTGCCGAGATTGAGAAGTATCCCTTTTGTCAAAGCTTTTGTATAAAGTAATTTCATAGATAGTGAAGGCAATATTTTTACCCAAACAAAGAATCCTCCCTTCGGCATATTCCATGCAGCGACATTCTTCAAATTGGTTTCTAAGAGACTCATGACCAATTGCCTTCTCACCTTTAATTGACTTCTCACCTGTTCTAGATGTTGCTGGTATTCACCGGATGTAAACCACTCTGCCGCTACTCTCTGAGATAACGAACTGGAGCCGTAATCTGTTTGCATTTTTATGTCGGATAAACGTTCAATCACTGGTTCTGGACCGACGATCCATCCAATCCTCAAGCCCGGACTTAACGTTTTCGATAAACTGCCTATGTAAAGCACATGCCCATTTTTATCTATTGTTTTAATAGGATCTGGAGGAATCTCATCTATCCATAACTCACGATAAATGTCATCTTCAATAATGGGAAGCTGTGCATTCTCACTTGCCGCAAGGATTTCTTCCCGTCTCTTTTTTGACATTAAAATACCTGTCGGATTATGAAAACAGGGATTTGTATATAAGATAGCCCTCCCCCGTTCCCCCCTTGCCATGCGGATGTGTTCCGGCAAAAGCCCATCGTTATCCATAGGAACTCCAGTCAGCTTCATACCGGCTGATTGAAATACGTGTAATGAATAAAGATAGGACGGCTGGTCAAGATAAACGGTCGATCCCCTTTGCAAAAGCCCCATTGATATCAGCTGCAAGGCTTGCAGTGCGCCCGAAACAATAAGAATGGAAGAAGGAGAAGCTTGAATCCCGATTGTTCTTAAATAGCCGCTTAATGCCTCTCTCAAAGGCAAATAGCCTTTTGGTTCCTCATACCCGAATGCCTCTATGTTTTGAGATACCTTTCCCATGATCTCTTTCATAACAGCTAAAGGAAAAATCTCATGTGAAAGTTCTCCTTTACTGAGCTGTATAAGATCAGAATTCGATTCTGATTTATTGATCTCTTGAACGATTTTTTGGCTTGGCTGCTGGATTCCGGAGGTTACATACTGATCCCAATCGGGGGCGGAATTCTTAGCCAAAAGTGTCCATGTATTGTTCGTAACAACTGTCCCTTTGCCCATTCTGCCTTCGATTAATCCATCCGCCGTCAATTCCTCTAAAGCTGTAATGACTGTGCTCCTGTTCACCTCAAAGTGTTTAGCAAGCGTGCGCTGGCTTGGAATCTTACTTCCAATCGGCCATTCTCCATTTCCTATTTTCTCTTTTATAAATTGAATGATTTGTATGTACTTAGGAAGCTTTTTCATCTTTTTTTCTTCTGGAGCGCTCATAAAAAGGATCCTCCTTAAAAACTAAAGTGGTTGGGTCAAAATCTATTTAACTGGTTGAAGTCATATCATCAAATCTTTATTAATATAGAAACACATTAAATAACTGGTTGGTTTTTGTAAAGAGGAGTGAGAAAGATGCAAAAGAAAACAGTTCGAATCGGTATATCTTACAGTCTGATGATTGGGTTGTGGGCATCAGCTTTCCCGGGAATTCGAGCGGGTTTGGAGAGTTACACGCCGGAACACCTCGCTTTGTTTCGCTTGTTGATTGGGTCAATGGCACTGTTGGTTTTTGCTGTTTTGACTCATATGCGTTTACCTGACATGAAGGATATCCCTGCTATTTTATCGTTAGGATTTTTAGGTTTTGCACTATATCACATTTTGCTGAATATCGGAGAAAAAACAGTCAGCGCAGGGACAGCAAGCTTACTCGTGACCATGACACCTATTTTTTCTGCAATGTTATCTCGTCTGTTTTTTGGTGAACATTTTGGGCTTTATAAATGGATTGGCTCTATCATAAGTCTATTGGGTGTGTCGATCATTTCATTTGGGGCAGGAAACTATACAAATTCAGTGAACGGCATTTTGTTAATCCTGCTGGCAGCTTTTTCGGAGAGTATTTATTTCGTTTTTCAAGCTCGCTATATAAAAAAATATGGATTTATTCCATTCGTTACATTCACTATTTGGGGCGGGACAATACCTATGCTTGTATTTCTGCCTGGCTTAGGGGAAGAGTTTTTGAACGCTTCAATGAACTCAACATTGTCTATCGTTTACTTAGGTTTATTACCAACGGTTGTGCCTTACTTTGCACTTGCGTATGTAACTTCACTCGTCGGTGCTTCAGAAGCAGCCATTTCACTTTATTTAACACCAGCCGTAGCCTTGGCCATTTCTTGGGTGTGGTTAGGTGAGGTACCTGCGTTTATTGCACTGACAGGCGGGATGGTTACAGTCGCCGGAGTGTGTTTCACCTATCTAACAGTAAATAAAACGATAAAGATTTTAAATCCTTATTTCTTATCTAAAAAGCAATAAGGTGGATGAAGTTTAACCCTGAAAATAGAGTCATAAGCAGTTCTCCTTTTTAATGACTTGGGTATGGTTCACAAAGTTGAGTGTATGAATTTTTTTAGAGGATTGTGGTATGTTAAACATACAAATATTAATAGAAAGCAGGTGAGCCCATGCCAAACAATAGCAAACCCAACAGTTTAATCACGGAGAAGTCCCCCTATCTGCTCCAACATGCCCACAACCCCGTAAACTGGCATCCTTGGGGAAAAGAAGCCTTCGAAAAAGCAAAACGCGAAAACAAGCCGGTTCTTGTCAGCATCGGCTATTCGACGTGTCACTGGTGTCACGTAATGGCCCACGAATCCTTTGAGGACGAAGAGATCGCCGGTATGTTAAACGATAAATTCATAGCCATCAAGGTTGATCGTGAGGAGCGGCCTGATGTGGATTCCGTGTATATGAGAATCTGCCAGCTGATGACGGGGCAGGGCGGGTGGCCGCTGAACGTGTTCGTCACCCCAGATCAGAAGCCGTTTTATGCGGGGACATATTTTCCGAAGACGAGCAAATTTAACCGTCCGGGCTTTATCGATGTGCTTGAACATCTGTCCGAAACGTTTGCGAATGACCGGCAGCATGTCGAGGATATCGCCGAAAACGCCGCCGCTCATCTTGAAGTCAAGGTTCACCCGACCGAGGGCATGCTTGGCGAACAGGCTGTTCATGACACGTATCGCCAGCTGGCCGGCGGGTTTGATACAGTGTACGGCGGGTTCGGCCAGGCTCCAAAATTTCCGATGCCGCATATGCTCATGTTTCTGCTTCGCTACTACAGCTATACGGGCAAGGAACAGGCTTTGGCCGGCGTAACCAAGACACTCGACGGCATGGCGAACGGCGGGATTTTTGACCACATCGGGTTCGGCTTTGCCCGCTACTCGACTGATAATGAATGGCTCGTGCCGCATTTTGAGAAAATGCTGTATGACAACGCCCTTCTCCTGACCGCCTATACGGAAGCCTATCAAGTCACGGGTAATGAGCGCTACAAACAGATTGCGATGCAGATCGTAACGTTTATTCAGCGGGAAATGATGCATGAAGACGGCAGCTTTTTCTCAGCTTTAGACGCTGATACCGAAGGCCGTGAGGGGAAATATTACATATGGTCCAAAAAAGAAATTATGAACCTTCTCGGTGATGAACTCGGCCCGCTTTACTGCAAGGTGTATAACATCACAGATCAAGGCAATTTTGAAGGCGAAAACATCCCGCACCTCATTTTTACGCGGCGTGAGGCCATCCTCGAAGAGACCGGCCTCACAGGACATGAGCTGGCCGAACGCCTTGAAGAGGCAAGAACAAAATTGCTGGAGGCCCGTGAAAACAGAAGCTATCCGCATACAGATGACAAAGTGCTGACCTCATGGAACGCGCTCATGATTGCCGGGCTGGCAAAAGCCGCAAAGGTATTTCACGAGCCTGACTTTCTCAGCATGGCGGAAACAGCGATCCGCTTTCTCGAACGGCACCTCATGCCGGACGGGCGCGTCATGGTCCGCTATCGCGAGGGCGAAGTGAAAAACAAAGGGTTTATCGATGATTACGCTTTTCTCATCTGGGCTTACCTTGAACTGTATGAAGCGGGTTTTAATCCGTCTTATCTGCAGAAAGCGAAAACGTTATGTACAAGCATGCTGGAGCTGTTCTGGGATGAACGGCACGGAGGTTTCTTCTTTACGGGGAATGATGCTGAGACCCTTCTTGTCAGGGAAAAAGAGGTTTATGACGGAGCCGTGCCTTCCGGAAACAGCGCGACTGCCGTACAGCTGCTTCGTCTCGGCCGCCTGACGGGTGATATATCACTGATTGAAAAAGCCGAAGCGATGTTTTCTGTGTTCAAACGGGAAATAGAGGCCTATCCGAGCAGCAACGCTTTCTTCATGCAAAGCGTACTGGCACATACAATGCCCCAAAAAGAAATCGTTGTTTTCGGAAGGAAAGATGACCCGGACAGAAAACGTTTCATTGAGGCGCTTCAGGAGCATTTCACTCCCGCCTATACGATTCTCGCCGCAGAACATCCGGAAGAGCTTGCCGGCATTTCTGACTTTGCCGCGGGTTATCAAATGATCGACGGGAAGACAACGGTCTACATTTGTGAGAATTTCGCCTGCCGGAGGCCGACGACGGATATTGATGAAGCGATGAACACCTTACAAATCAGCAGCAGAGCCTAGGCGGCCTGCTGCTTTTCTTTTTTCACAAAACGGAATGCGAGCCATGCGAAGATGATATTGATCACCAGAGTCGATATGCAATCATATATTTCATAGCCGCCGGCTGCTGTTGTAAATATCGACGGAATGCCGCCGTACACCGAATGATCCTCTGTGAGAAAGATAAATAAAAACATATTATTGGCAGCGTGACCGCCAAGGGACATCTCCAGACTGCCCGTTTTAATCGTGATAAAGGTCCAGATCATGCCGATGGTGACATATCCGATTCCCGCCCAGAGAGCTCCATTTTCCATCTCCGGATTCCCGAAATGAAGTGCGCCGAATAATCCGCCGATAATGACTGTCAGAACCACCGCGTTTGCCGTCAATTTTCCGGCGAACTGAAGCAGAAAACCGCGAAAGAGAAATTCCTCCGCAGAGGTTTGAATCGGCACCAACAAGACGGCCGCCGCTAACAGCAGCAGAAAACGTGAAGCATGGAATTCCTGAAGCATGAAACGATCCGGATGAATTGTAAAATCAATCAGCCCCGCGACAAACATCAGCACAACATATGTGCCGAATCCAAAGAAAATCCTCTTCCAGTTCAGCGACTGATTCGGTGTGATGATGGATAAAAACCGCCGTTTCATAATGAAACGAACCGCTATCCAAATGCCCGGAATCGCTATGAAATAGACGATATGCTGTAAATAAATATCCGCCAGCGGGTCACTTAATGCCCCCTCATCCCAATTTATCGTCAGTGAAGGATTGAAAGCGGACGTGAGAAACATATAAAACACGGTCAGTATGCTTCCGAAAAAGAACAAACCCACAATGACCAACAGAGAAAGAATATATCTCGATACACTATTTCTTCCCTCTGCTGGGCGTACAAACGTATTCATATTTATGCATCAACTTCCTTTCCTTCAACATTTTACAATATAAACAGAAACAGATATAGGAAATGTTATATATTTTAAGAAGAAAGCGCTATGCCGTTTCCTTTGGCTCTGGTTATTTACACTCTGTTTTTGCCAAAAAAAGACCTTTATAATGTATTCGTCAGATAAATTCACAGTATTTTCTGATTACAATTGCAAAGTCAGGGGGTTTTTTATGAAACATCAGACATTCTCAAATGTAGCGAACCGATTAGACCGTCTCCCCATTTCACGTGTGCATTATCAAGTATTAACCGCTCTCGGAATCATCTATTTTTTTGATCTCGCTGATCTGTTTACGCTCAGCAACGTGGCTCCGGCGCTGATTGAGCATTGGGGCGTGAAGCTGTCCACCATTGCCGACATCACGGCCGCATCATTCCTGGGCATGTTTTTAGGCGCGTCCATCGGCGGAAGGCTGTCCGATCGGATCGGCAGGAAAAAAGCGCTGAATTGTTTTGTCCTTGTCTTTTCGATCTCATCTTTTCTGAATGCGCTGGCATGGGACATTCCGTCCTTAATGATTTTCCGATTCTTGACCGGTCTCGGCGTCGCGGCCGCCATGATTGTGACGAACAGCTATTTGGCGGAATTTTTTCCATCCTCCGTACGGGGAAAATACATCTCCCTTTGCGCCATGATCGGACTAATCGGCGTTCCCGTCACAAACGTTGTTTCCGCATTTGTCATTCCTTTAGGCTCATGGGGGTGGCGGCTCGTATTCGTATGGGGGGCGGCCGGTCTCATTTATTTCTTTTTTATCCGCCGGCTTGAGGAATCGCCGCGCTGGCACGAAAATCGGGGCGCATATGATCAGGCAAACGCCATTATGAACCGTCTTGAAGCACGTGCAGAGAAAGAAAAAGGCCCGCTTCCCGCGCCAAAAGAGGCGGCAGAAGTACATACAGTGAAGCGCGCAGGCTACTTAGGGCTGTTTCAGGGCAGGAATTTAAAGATCACCATCATCCTGTCAGCGGTATGGATTCTTGAAACCTTTGGCTTTTACGGCTTTGCTTCATGGGTGCCCAGCCTGCTGAAAAGCAACGGCATCACCATGGAAAAAACACTGTGGTACAATGTGCTTCACTCTGTCGGCGCACCGCTTGGCGCATTGCTCGGTTCCATGATATCCGAAACGTTCCAAAGGAAATGGATTCTGGCAGCAAGCGCCTTTCTGACTGCCATTGCCGGACTGTTATACGGCATGACGTTTATTCCCGTCATGATTATTGTGTTTGGATTTGTCGTTAACGTCATGGAACGGATCTTCACCTCAAATCTATACGCCTACACATCGGAACCGTATCCTACGGAATATCGCTCGGCCGGGAGCGGGCTGGCGTATGGGCTCGGCCGTTTTTCCAACATATTCGGCTCCCTGCTCGTCGGGTTTATTGCCGTTAAGCTCGGCTACATCAGCGTCTTTTTGTTCATCGGCGGCTGCTGGCTTCTGTGTTCCGTTTTGTTAATCCTCTTCGGCCCGAAAACAAATGCACAGCAAATTTAATCAAAAAAACAGTGCGGAATCACTCCGCACTGTTACACTGTGATTTCTATCAAATTGCCTTCCCCATCCTCTATCACGCTCTCATAATATCCGTCACCCGTCACGCGCGGGCCGCTTACAACCTGAAATCCATCGTTTTTAAACGTTTCCGTCAATTCATTCACCCGCTCCTTGCTGCCTGTAGAAAATGCGAGATGCGCCCATCCGGTCATATTCTGTGCCGGAGCTTCATCAATGCCGCCTTTTTTCATAAGTTCCAGCCTGCATCCGGAGTCAAATGAAAGAAAATACGATTTGAAATCTTTTTTCTCATTATGATAAAGGTCATTGGTCTTGGCGCCGAAGTATGTCTCATAAAACTCTTTCATCCGTTCCAAATCTTTCACCCATATCGCTGCATGTTCAATTCGCATATGTCCGCCTCCCTTTTTTTCTCAATCTATTTATAAAGCATGAAACCCATTTCAGCTCAAGACTTTTTTCCGCTGAAATTGATGCATAATTTGTTTTTTAGCCGTTTCTTCGTGAAAAAATAATAAAAATGCTTCCTTTCCGACCCGTTCCAAATGAAGTTCCAGGGATGGAATATTCAATGCCCGGCTGACGCTCAGATTTCCCTCGCCGATGATCTCCGCGTCCCATTTCTGTTCTTTCGCAAACTGGTACAAGCCGGCAGCCACGTCATCACTGTGCGCATAGATGGCCGTCGGCGCCTTGTCGAAACCCCAGAAGTGCTCACCCGCTCGCTTTCCGTCGTCCATATCATGGCATCCGACCAGAATGCGAGTTTCATCAAGAGAGCCGAAGACCGCCTTATATGCGGTTACCTTGTCGGCCGTACTCGGGCTTTTTTCCGCTTCCCGCACACATGTAAAAGCAACGTCTTGATGCCCGCGGTTTTTCAAATACAAAAAGCTTTCTCTGTATGCTGCCTGCCTGTCATTATAAGCGCAGGGAATCTCTTGATGCTGTGTATATTCACAAGCGACAATGGGACCGTATTCCAGGTAAGGCACGGCGGTCTCCCATTCATTCGCGCGGGACGTGACAATCAGTCCGTCAATCTTTTTCATTTTCAGCAGTTCGAAATATGTCATCTCTATAGCGGGGTCATAGTTGGTGGGGAGAAGGGTTGTCACGTAATCATGGGCAAACGCTTCCTTCGTGATACCGTTTACAATTTTGTCAAAGCAGGGATGGTCACTGTACGGCAAAATCACGCCGATTGTATTGGTCTTTCCGCGAATCAGATCAATGGCGGTTCGATTAGGGGTATAATCCAGCTCCTTCATCACTTGATTCACAAGACGCCTTTTCTCCTCAGATACGTACGGGTGTCGGTTTAATACGCGTGATACGGTGGCCACCGACACATTCGCCAGTTTCGCAATCTCTTTTATATTTGCCATGTGCTCCTCCATTTTCAGTGATAAAAAAGCAGCAAGAGTGGATTTCTCTTACTGCTATCTCATCATAAATCCACTGTCATTTCAACAGGGCAATGGTCAGAACCCATGATATCGGCACAAATGGCCGCTTGGCTGATCCGCTGCTTCAGTCTGTCTGAAACAATGACGTAATCAAGCCGCCAGCCGATGTTTTTCTCACGTGCGTTCGTCCTGTAAGACCACCAGGAATAGGCGCCTTCCCGATCAGGATATAAATAGCGGAATGAGTCGGTAAATCCCGCGTTCAGCAGGGCGCTGAACGCTTCCCGCTCCTGCTCCGAGAAACCGGCGTTCTTCCGGTTGGCTTTCGGATTTTTTAAGTCTATCTCCCTGTGTGCGACATTCAGATCGCCGCATAAGATCACGGGCTTCTTCCGGTCAAGCTTCTGCAGATAATCCTTAAAATCGGCTTCCCATTGAAGACGGTAATCAATTCGCTCTAATCCGCGTTTGGCATTCGGCGTATAACAGTTGACGACAAACACATGCTCAAATTCAAGCGTGATCACCCGTCCTTCTTGATCATGGTCGTCAATCCCCAGTCCATAGAGCACGTGCAGCGGCTTTTCTTTCGAAAAAACAGCCGTGCCTGAGTAGCCTTTTTTCACCGCATAGTTCCAATAGGCGTGATATCCTTCAGGCTGTAATGATACTTGTCCGTCCTGTACTTTTGTTTCTTGCAGACATAGAATATCGGCTTCCGTTTCCTGAACGTAAGTATTGATATCTATCTTTTTCATCACGGCACGCAAGCCGTTTACATTCCAAGACATCAGTTTCATGTGATCCCTCCTGTCCGGCTCAGCCGGTATTCCAGTGTTTCAATGTTTCCGCCCTCTAATGCCAGCAGCTGCTTTTTCATTTCTAAACCGCCTCTGAATCCGGTCAGTTTCCCGTTTTTTCCGATGACGCGATGGCACGGAACCGTAATCAATACCGGATTTTTTCCAATCGCAGCGCCCACGGCTCTTACGGCTGCCGGTTTCTGAATCATTTTTGCTATATCCGAATAGGAGTATATCTCGCCGTACGGTATGTCCATAAGCGCTTTCCATACAGCAAGCTGAAATTCTGTCCCGTAAAGATCCACCGGCACTGAAAAAGCTGATCTGCCATTTTCAATGTACTCGGACAGCTCTGCCGTATAAGGCGCCAGCTTTTCATCACCACGTGCCAATCGGTATTGCGGCAGTGATTTTTTTGCCCACTGCTCAAACTCTTCAAAGCTTCCATGATTTGACCCTATAAAGCAAAGCCCCTTAGATGTGGCGGCTGTATACAGGCTCCAATCATTCCGTGTGAAGAGTGTCCAATAGATCATAGGCTCTTTACTCATATTGAACCTCCCTGTCCCATTTTGGCCGTTTTTCGGTATTCTGTGGGCGAACTCCCGGTTCTCTTTTTAAAAAGAGTCGCGAAATGCGCTGTGTTTGGAATTCCGACAGTCAGAGCGATCTCCATGACTGTCATATCAGTATGCTTTAAAAGGTGTCCCGCCTTCGACAATCTTATTTTCTGTATATACTCAATCGGGGATATTCCCCTGATTTTTTTAAATGTCCGCTGTAAATGATAGGGGCTGCCGTGACACATTTCGGCCAGTACACTCAGAGTCAGGGATTCGTGATAATGGCGTTCAATGTATTCAATGATTTGAGCAATCCATTCTTCATCAGGAAGACGAAGACCGTTCGGCCGGCACCTTTTACAGGGACGAAAATGTTTATCGAGCGCTGCATCAGCCGTATCAAACACCAGTACGTTTTCTTTATTCGGAACTCTCGATTTACAAGAAGGCCGGCAGAAAATTCCCGTCGTTTTTACTGCATAATAAAATACTCCGTCATAAGAAGCATCATTGCGTATGATTGCGCTCCACTTTTCATCAGTCAGGATATTTCTGTCTGTCTCCATCTCAGCCACCCCCTGTTTTTCAGTATAAACAAATTCATTGCATAAGTACGCGTTTTTGAATAGAGGAGCAAGATAACAAAGGTGTAAGAAGCACTTCCATGTTTCATGTGAAACATTTCGGCAGGATGGAGGGGGACTGATATAAAAAAAGAGCAGGAGCCCGCAGGCTCTTGCTCTTTTCTTTCGGCTTACTCGCCAGTTACGTATGGAAGTAAAGCCATTTGACGTGCGCGTTTGATCGCGATAGTCAATTTACGTTGGTATTTCGCATGTGTTCCAGTTACACGGCGAGGTAAGATTTTACCACGCTCAGAAACAAACTTTCTAAGAAGATCTACATCTTTGTAATCGATGTGCGTAATGCCGTTAGAAGTGAAGTAACAAACCTTACGGCGTTTCGCACGACCGCCTCTGCGTCCTCCTGCCATTGTCATTTCCCACCTTTCTCGTTATGAATATAGCGATAATCTATTAGAACGGAAGATCATCATCCGAGATGTCAATCGGCTTGCCGTCGTTGGCAAATGGATCATCATTAAAGCTGTTCCCTTGATTTCGTCTCTGGTTGTTCTGATTTCCGCCGAACGGATTATCATTTTGGCCTCCGCCAAAGTATTGGCCTCCGCCGCTGTTTCCTTCGTTGTATCCGCCTGATCCAGAACCGCCGTTGTTTTTAGGCTCAAGAAATTGAACACTTTCAGCTTGGACTTCTGTCACGAAGACACGCTGTCCCTGCTGGTTTTCATAATTTCTTGTCTGGAGTCGGCCGTCTACGCCGGCAAGGCTTCCTTTTTTAAGAAAGTTTGCAACGTTTTCGGCTTGTCTTCTCCAAGTGACACAATTAATGAAATCGGCTTCACGTTCTCCGGACTGGTTCGTGAATGTACGATTCACAGCAAGAGTAAACGTGGCGACAGCCGCACCGCTTGGCGTATAACGAAGCTCTGGGTCTTTTGTCAGTCTTCCGACTAATACAACTCGGTTAAGCATATGAAAGACCACCTTTTAACATTATATATTTCAAATTGCTTATTCTTCTTCTTTAACAACGATGTGGCGAATGATATCGTCACTGATCTTAGCTAAACGGTCGAATTCAGCAACCGCTGCAGCTTCAGACTGAACGTTTAAGATTTGGTAGAAACCGTCACGGAAATCGTTGATTTCGTAAGCAAGACGACGTTTACCCCAATCTTTTGTTCCAGTGATCTCCGCTCCGTTAGAAGTTAATACGTTGTTGAAACGCTCGATAACTGCCTTCTTTGACTCTTCGTCAATGTTCGGACGGATAATGTACATAACTTCGTACTTTTTCATCTGTTTGCACCTCCTTTTGGTCTAAGCGGCCCTATAATGGGCAAGGAGCAATAATTCTATTACTCACAAGTTTATATTATACCAAAGCTCTTGTCCCTTTACAACTGTGTCCTATACATTAAATCGGAAATGAATGACATCTCCGTCTTGGACTACATATTCCTTACCTTCCAGACGCACTTTTCCGGCTTCTTTCGCTCCGGACATTCCGCCGCCTGCCAAAAGGTCTTCATAAGCAACCGTTTCAGCGCGGATAAAGCCGCGTTCAAAGTCAGTGTGGATGATACCCGCACACTCAGGAGCTTTCATGCCTTTTCTGAATGTCCATGCGCGCACTTCCTGTTCGCCCGCCGTAAAGTATGTCGCAAGGCCGAGAAGAGAGTATGACGCTTTAATCAGCTGATCAAGACCTGATTCTTCGATGCCGAGCTCCTCAAGGAACATTTGTTTTTCTTCGCCTTCCAATTCAGCAATTTCAGACTCAATTTTCGCGCAGACGACGATAACTTCGGCGTTTTCACCCGCGGCGTACTCCCGGATTTTCGCAACATATTCATTATCTGAAGGATCAGCCACTTCATCCTCGCTTACATTTGCTACATAAAGCACGGGTTTTGACGTAAGCAAATGAAGCTGCTTCACAAGCTTTTGCTGTTCTTCCGTAAATTCAACGGAACGGGCAGGCTTTTCTTGTTCGAAAGCTTCTTTTAATTTAGACAGAATGTCAAATTCAAAAACCGCTTCTTTGTCTTTTTGCTTTGCAAGCTTGCTTACACGCGTGATACGTTTTTCGACTGTCTCCATGTCGGCAAGAATCAATTCAAGATTGATCGTTTCAATATCGTCAATCGGATCGACTTTCCCTGACACGTGCGTAATATTGTCATCAGCGAATGCGCGTACAACGTGGCAGATCGCATCAACCTGACGGATATGAGAAAGAAACTTATTTCCGAGTCCTTCACCTTTTGATGCGCCTTTTACGATCCCCGCGATATCAGTGAATTCAAACGCAGTCGGCACCGTTTTTTTCGGGTTCACCAATTCAGTCAGCTTTTGCAGACGTTCATCCGGCACTTCCACGATTCCCACGTTCGGATCAATTGTACAGAACGGGTAGTTGGCTGATTCGGCACCAGCCTGGGTAATTGCATTAAATAACGTCGATTTTCCGACATTCGGCAAACCGACAATTCCAGCAGTTAAAGCCATTCTTTCATCTCCTCTATATCAAACCATCATCGTATAAACGTATTGTAAACCTAGAGCAATTATAAGGAGGTTCATAGGAAAAGACAAGCTGAGAAAAAAGCATTTCCCGCCCTCTCTCTCCTTAGATTATCCTTTTTTAACCGCTACCAGACAGTCAAAAAGCGTACTTCCCATTCCATTATCGGAATTTGAATCCTTTGTGAGCATGTTGACGGAGCCTCCGAATGCCGCCCACATGCCTTCATCTATATTCACCGTCCTCGGGTGAGCCTGCTTCATGATTTTCACCCTGCCGCGCAGACGGCCGCGGTCATTGTACACCTCTGCCGTATCTCCGTCTTGAAGTGAAAGCTCCTCGGCGATATCCGGCGACAGATCCACCTGAATCTGCTGAAGCTTTTCAATAAACGGCACGTGCTGTGAATGATTGGAGCGCTGCGGGTGAATGGACAGCAGCGTATACGGATATTTCCCGGCCAGTCCGGCGTCATGATAAACAGACTCCTCCGGCACTTCCAATTGAGGGAGGCCGCTGTATCCTTTCTCTTCTGCCAGTGACGAGACGAATTCAAATTTTCCGCTCGGGGTTAAAAATTGAAAATCACTCCACGGAACCTGTTTGACCGGAAGCGGCATATGTCCTTTTTCCTTTAATTGCTCAAGGGTGATTCCTTCTTTCTCCAAAGAAGAGAGCCCCATTTTTAAGAAATCTTCCGTACTGTAATCAAAGAGCTCCCCGAATCCGAGACGCTTTGCGAGTTCCGTCCAGATCCAGCGGTCTGATTTTGCCTCTCCCTGCGGTTCCGCAAGCTTCTTGCCATATTGAACATAGTGATGATACATGCTGGAATAATAAATATCTTCCTCTTCGAAAACAACGGCTGTCGGCAGCACATAGTCACAGAGCTTCGCCGTATCGGTCATGACCGAATCAATGGCCACTGTGACCGGTGTTTTTTCAAATGCTTCCTTCACTTTTTTTGTATTCGGCACCTGTGTCAGCGGATTGCCGCACGTCACGATGATCATCTCAATCGGCGGATCGGCTGCATTCAGCGCCTCTTCGGCTTGAGTCATCATCGAAAACGTTCTCGAACTTTTCTTCAGATCAGGCCGGGTGAGCTCGGCCTTTGCAAAGCTTTCACCGACTTGCACATTTCCGAAGTTTGCGCCGCCGCCTTTGATACCGACATTTCCGCTCGCCGCAGCTAAAGCGTCAATCCACCGTATCGTCCCGCCCCCGTTTTTATATCTCTGCATCCCAAGACCCATAAAAGTGGAGGCGGGACCGTCAGCATATAAATCAGCAAGATATTCAATCACTTCTAAAGACGTTTCTGTTTTCTCAATGATCTCCTCAATAGAAATCGTCTGCAGAAGCTTTTCTATTTCTTCAAAACCGACCGAATGCCTTTGAATGAAATCGGAATCGGTTCTGCCGGTTTGGCATAATATTTTTAAAACACCCGCCGCAAGCCAGCCATCCATGCCGGGTTTGACAGATATATACCGATCGGCAAGCTTGGCAGTCGGGTTAAAAATAGGATCAATGACCGTCAGTGTCGCTCCTTTTTTCTTCACCTGCTGCAGATGATGATAGAGGTGCATATTCGTCCGGGACACGTTTCTGCCCCATACGATCACATGCTTGCTGTGATAAATATCAAGCGGTCCATGCCCGTAAGAACGCCCGAAATCCCAGCGCTGCGCTTCAATGCCGGAACCCCAGCATATGCTGCCCGCAATCTCCGTCACACCGCCGTATCCATTGAAAAAACGCTGGTCGAGCGCCTTCAAAAGACCGTTATTGGCGTAATCATGACTGTGCAGCACTGCGGCAGTGCCCAACGTCTCCTTAATCACCGCCATTTTTTCAGCAATTTCATCTAACGCCTGCTCCCAGGAAATGCGGACAAATTCGCCGTCTATCTTTTTTAAAGGAAAACGAAGCCGTTCCGGCGCATTCGTTTTCGTCTCCAGCATTCTGCCCCGGCCGCAAATTTTCCCTTCCGTAATGGGATGATTCGGGTCTCCGTCTACTTTCGTCACCTTTCCATCCTCAACTGTCACCAAAAAGCCGCAGCTGTCCCAGCAATTCAGCGGGCACGCTGACTGATGCACTTTGCTCATCGGGCCTCTTCCTCTCCTCTATATGAAAAAGCATGAGCGCCAGCCCTTATGATGTAGGCTCCTCATGCTTGACGAGTACTTTTTTCAGCTTTCTCTCAAAATCTCTTCTCGGAATCATGACACTGTGGGAACAACCCGTGCATTTGATCCGAATATCCATTCCCATCCGAATGATTTTCCACCTGTTTTCACCGCAAGGATGCGGTTTCTTCATTTCAACAATATCATTCAGGCCAAAGTCTTTATCCGCCAAGACCCTTCACCTCTCTCCATAGACTGCTTTATTTATTGTACAAAAAAAGACAGGATAAGAGCAACGGCCGCACCCAAAATGAGCATTATACTTTTTTCCATCTCCCTAAAATAGGGTAAAGAAGAAGACATACCAGCAAATAAAGACTTAAAAGCCCGTAAATGGGATATAAAATCGCGATCAAATCTGAAAAACCGATTGTCGTAAAAGGCACCATCACAGCTAAAAGAAGAGATACGAGCGTCCATCTCGGCAATTTCACAAATGCAAGCATGCGGCTGGACAGCCCGAACAGACCGGTCACGGTTGTCGTATAGATGGCTAAAAAAAGCACGGCGGCCATACAAAGAAATAACGGATAAGGAGCGCCTTCAAGGACAGCGAAAAGAGGAATCTCATATTGTGTAAGACTGCCTGAAAGCTGTACAAGCGTTTCATTGTAAACAAATGAAATCATACCGAAAATCAGCCCGCTTGCAACGCTTGCGATTTTCGCTTCTCCCAGTCCCTTCATATCTTTCCCGATTGAAGAAAGAACAGCGACAACAGAAAGGATGTTTAAGGACGTGAAGGTAATGCTTGCCGGCCAATTATACTGGCGGGTCAAATCTATCGTCCACGTGTAATGATGGGTTGTCTGAAAAAAGACCAATGCATATAACAGCCCCGCTACAAGAATCGGTATCAAAATACTATTCAGAGATAATATTCCTTTTATATCCCAAAAGAATAAACCGACGGTCACAATGCAAAGAAGAAAAATACCGATCCAAAACGGCAGCTTGTACATTTGCAGCGTCACACCGCCGCCGGCAATCATAACCATCGTCATTGAAAACAAATAAAACATAATAAGCACATCATAGACTTTAGCAAGAGCCGGCCCCATCAGATGCTCAAGCACAGGTAAAAAGTGCGTTGATTGAACCCGATAGCTGATCTTCAACACAATATAAGCCGAAATCGTAAACATGACTGTAAACAATACAATAGCCAGTCCGCTTTCGACACCGAAAAACTGCCATATTTCCTGCCCGCTTGCATACCCAGCCCCAATCTGGCTGCTTAATATGAGCAGCATCCACTTCATCCCGGCTCTCCACACCCTCATCACCTCATAAAATTTCTGATCATCTCCGCATATTGCTACTATATTGAGTGACAGCGGCAATCATTCATACAAATGGGACAAATATGGTATGATATCGACGATTGACTATTCAGAAAAATTCACTTATGCAAGGAGCTCAAACCATGTACATCAGGCGTTTAACCGCAAATGATACCCAGCCTTATACCGATATCAGGCTCAAAGCTTTAAAAGATCACCCGGACGCATTTGCCGTCAGCTATGATGAGGAGAAAGAATGGCCGTCCGAAAAATTTAAAGCCAGGCTTGAAGCCGACAATGCCATCGTGCTTGGCGCCTTTGAAAAAGACAGACTGATAGGAATCCTCAAGATCTCCAAGCATCCGCTGTTTAAACTAAGACACATTACGGTTATCGGTTCTATGTATATTTCCCCCAAACACCGAGGGTCAGGCGCGGGAAAAGCTTTAATGACGGAAGCCATCAGCCGTGCAAAAAAGATGAAGGACACAGAACAGCTCCATCTCTCTGTTACCTCAACAAATGAACCCGCAAAAAAACTCTACGCCCAGTTAGGATTTATTCTCTTCTCTACAGAAAAAAGAGCGCTGAAATTAGATCATCAGCGATATGTCGATGTAGATCAAATGGTCTTATTTCTTTCATGAACTTAGAGAACAATCGCTCTGGGTTCTTTTTTCTATCCCGCTCTTTTCAAACAACCGGCATGCTGATCACGACATAAGCATAAAAAAAGGAAGCGCTGGATATACTGTAAACAACCATACAACACCAAAAACAACAATGTAATACTCGTATGACATGACAAGGAAGTGAACCTTATGAATCGAAAAGGCGGGCTTTTTTCTCAAGAACGGGCAAAACAATATGTATCTCATACGGATTCTTCTGCTGCGAATCAAATACAAGCGATCCTTACTTCATCTTTACGTAAAGCAGCCGGCAGACCGTTAGTCACCGTGTGTATCGGCACAGATCGGTCGACCGGAGATTCATTAGGTCCGCTCGTAGGAACAAAGTTAGAAAAAATGAATTTAGGCAGATTGCACGTTTACGGCACGCTGTCAGATCCTGTTCACGCCGTCAATATGAAAGACAAGCTGAAAGATATTCAACATCTACATAAAAATCCGTTTATTATAGCGGTTGATGCTTGTTTAGGCCGCGTCAAAAGCGTAGGGTCATTTCAAATCGGCGATGGGCCGCTGAAGCCCGGAGCAGGTGTTCAAAAAGATCTTCCTGAAATCGGTGACGTCCATATCAATGGAATCGTCAATGTCAGCGGGTTTATGGAGTATTTTGTCCTGCAGAATACGAGGCTTCATCTTGTTATGAGCATGGCAAATGTTTTAGCAGAGGGGTTACAGCTGACAGATAAATCAGAAGGCCGGCAGGAACGGCTCAGTCCGTTTCATAAGCTGACAAGACGTATATAAAAAACCATCTTTTTTTAAAAAGATGGTTTTTACGCTTCTCTTTCAGACAATAGTTCTAGGATACGTTCAAGATCTTCATTTGAGAAAAACTCAATCTCAATCTTCCCTTTTTTCTTTTGTCTCTTAATATTTACTGTTGTTCCGAAGTAATTTTGCAAATACGATTCCCGCTCTTTTAACACCACATCTTGAACAGGTTCTTTTTTCTTTGTTTCACGTGGAACATTGTTATTTAACTGCTGAATCAGCTGCTCAAGCTGACGGACGTTCAGCTGTTCTTCAACCACTTTCTTCACAAGCGGTTCAAGCTTGTTTTTATTTTTCAAACCAAGCAAGGTTCTGCCGTGTCCCATGGATAACGTACCTTCTGCAATGAGGTTCTGGATGCTTTCCGGCAGTGTCAGCAGTCTTAAATGGTTGGCAATATGAGGCCTGCTTTTTCCGAGCCGTTTAGCGAGCTGTTCCTGGGTTAAATCCAAATGCTTCAGCAGTGAGTCATATGCCAGAGCTTCTTCAAGCGGTGATAAGTCTTCACGCTGAAGGTTTTCCAAAAGAGCGATTTCCCGCATCAGCGATTCAGATAAATCCCGCACGATAGCCGGCACTGTCTCTTTACCGGCAAGTTTTGCGGCGCGGTAACGGCGTTCGCCGGCTACAATATCATAGCCCTTCAATGATTTTCTCACGATAATGGGCTGAAGAATGCCATGCTGAATGATGGATTCCTTCAGTTCAGCTAATGACTCATCGTCAAATTGTTTTCTTGGCTGATAAGGATTGGGACGTAAATCACTGATTTTAATCTCTTCCACTGTCTCTTCAGACAAATCAACCTGATTAAACAACGCGTTAATCCCTTTTCCGAGCCCGCCTTTAGCCATTCGCTGCCACTTCCTTTGCTAAATCTAAATATACTTCCGCACCTCTCGAACGCGGATCGTATAATATGATCGGCTTGCCGTGACTCGGCGCCTCACTTAAACGGACATTTCGAGGAATAATGGTTTGATACACTTTATCTCTAAAGTATTTCTTTACCTCTTCTATCACTTGAATGCCGAGATTCGTTCTGGCATCAAGCATCGTCAGAAGCACTCCTTCTATCATTAAGTCGGTATTTAAATGTTTTTGCACAAGCCGAACTGTATTTAATAATTGACTCAATCCTTCAAGAGCGTAGTATTCGCACTGAACCGGGATAACGACTGAATCTGAAGCGGTAAGCGCATTAATCGTTAATAACCCGAGAGACGGAGGACAATCAATAATCATGTAATCGTAATTTTGTTTCACTGATTCTAATGCTCTTTTCAGCCTGACCTCCCGTGAGATCGTCGGAACCAATTCGATTTCCGCTCCCGCAAGCTGGATCGTGGCCGGAATGACATCTAAGTTCTCTACTGAAGTCGGTTTAATAATATCTGTAACATCTGCATCATCTACTAAAATGTCGTACACACAATGATCCACATCGGCTTTTTCAATCCCTAATCCGCTCGTTGCATTGCCCTGCGGATCAATATCAACAAGAAGAACCCTTTTACCTATGTAAGCCAAGCAAGCCCCCAGATTAACAGAAGTCGTCGTCTTCCCGACTCCGCCTTTTTGGTTCGTAATTGCTATGATTTTTCCCACGATGTCACCTACCTTCACATGAACATGTACTGTCTTGTTTCTATCTTATCAAAAAAAGAGTAAAGCGTTTTATTTTTTTCATAATTTGTTTATCAGCAAGTGAAAAAAATGTAAACGAAAAAGACACTTTCTAATATAAGTTCTCCGATAAAGTGACTTTTTTGACTGTAAAAAGACAATTCACGACACAAAAAGATAAAATTTTACATATATAATGTATAGTGCACAATAAATCTATCATTATCTCAAAATAGTTTTTTGACCTAAATAAAAACTCCCCTGCTGATCAGGAGAGTTTTTATTTAGGTATCCGAATGGTAAGCTGGATGTACTCTTCGAATTCTTCTTCTTCAGTATTCAGTCTGACGCCGCTGTCTTCTACCATAGACAGTGACTGACGAATCGTATTCATCGCAATTCTTGTATCCCTGCTGAACGCTTTGCGTCTCGGCTTTGGTTTCTGCTTATTCTGTTCAAGCATTTTCACCACTCTGTCTTCCGTCTGCTTGACGTTTAAGCTTTTCTCAATGATTTCCGCAAGCAATGTGACCTGAAACTCCGGCTGTTTGAGCGGAATCAGTGCTCTTGCATGACGTTCCGTAATTTTTTTCTCCATAATCGCATCCTGGACGGGTTCCGGGAGCTTTAACAATCGGAGCTTGTTCGCAATCGTTGACTGGCCTTTTCCTAAGCGCTGCGCCAAGGCTTCCTGTGTTAAATCATGAAGTTCTAACAGCCTTGCGTACGCATGAGCTTCCTCAATGGAGGACAATTCTTCCCTTTGCAGGTTTTCAATCAAAGCGACAGATGCTGTTTCCGTATCAGAAAAATCTTTAATAATTGCGGGAATCTTCTCCCATTCAAGCGTCTGTACCGCTCTCCAGCGCCTTTCACCCGCAATGAGCTCATATTGTCCTTCATCTTCTGTATGTCTGACAACAATCGGCTGAATGATGCCGTGTGTATGGATAGTCATTGCTAACTCTTTGATTTTTTCATCTGAGAAAATGGTGCGTGGCTGAAAACGGTTGGGAACGATAGCATGTACCGGTATTTCGAGTATCTCTTCTTTGTTTGTATCATGCTCAGCTATCTCCGGTTCCTCTTCCTTCTCACCAAACCCGAAGAAACGAGAGAATGAATGCTTCATGTACCTACACCACCTTTAAAAACTGCCATTTTTATAATTCTATTTTCTCATGGTTTTTCCTGCTGTATCTTCATCAATTTTGCAGAAAATATGATGGAATTGTCACATCAGGCTGTCTAAATTACCCTTCAATTGGCGATTTATTTGGAGTACCCGGTTTTCTCGGATATTTTTTCGGAGTGCTTTTCGTCTTGCGAATGATCATAATGTTCCGTTCACTTTCTTCAACAGGAAGTGTAAAGGAATGAACTTGTTCAAGCTCTCCTCCCAATACTTTAATCGC
Source organism: Bacillus sp. GW821-FHT11D08 (assembly GCF_058808515.1). NCBI lineage: Bacteria > Bacillati > Bacillota > Bacilli > Caryophanales > Bacillaceae > Bacillus > Bacillus sp. GW821-FHT11D08. The sequence goes on along the minus strand of NZ_JBXARS010000007.1, from coordinate 16,288 downwards.
CTTTTGCCCCGCTTTCAGCTCTTCATCAGCAGCTGCTGCTTTTAGTGCCGCAAATACGCCGTTTTTCTTGGCCAGCGGCAGACAAAGCTCACTCAGGACCGACAGACGCGCCACCGCACGGGCCGTCACGAGATCGAAGCTTTCCCGTACGTCTTTCCGCTGTCCGAATGTCTCCGCTCTGTCATGGACAAATGTCGTATGCTCTAATTGTAAAGCATCAGAGAGAGTTTCCAAAAACGTAATCCGCTTATTCAGTGAATCGACGATGGTGACATGCAGATGCGGGAAGCAGATTTTGATGGGCAGGCTTGGAAAACCGGCGCCGGCGCCGACATCACAAAGAGTGGTGACCTTTTCAAAATCAATATAAAATGCCGCCGTTATCGAATCATAAAAATGCTTGAGATAAACTTCCTTTTTCTCAGTGATGGATGTCAGATTCATTTTTTCGTTCCATTCCACGAGCATCCGGTAATACAACTCGAATTGCTCCAGCTGGCGGTCAGAAAGGGAAATCCCTTTCTCCGCTAAACTGGATGTAAATTCCTCTATATTCATGCCGTCATCCTTTCTATTCAGCTACCTTGGCAATACGGCCCTGCTCCAGGTATACCAGCAGGATTGAAATATCTGCCGGATTGACGCCGGAAATACGGGACGCTTGAGCAACTGATAAAGGACGCACTTCTTTCAGCTTTTGACGGGCTTCAGTAGCAATTCCTTTAATGGCGTCATAATCAATCCGATCAGGGATTTTTTTGTTTTCCATTTTCTTCAGCTTTTCCACTTGCTGCAAGGATTTTTCGATATATCCTTCATATTTCACCTGAATTTCCACTTGTTCCGCCACATCTTGCGGAACCGGAGAATCTGCAGGCGCAAGTTTTGTCACTGTTTCATAGTTCATTTCCGGACGTTTCATTAAATCTGTGCCGCGCACTCCGTCTTTCAGCTCGCTTCCGCCGAGTGAACGGATATATTCCTGATTCTCAGGAGACGGCTTGATAATAACAGACCAGAGACGTTTTTTCTCCGCCTCGATCGCCGCTTTTTTCTTCTCAAACGCTTCATAGCGCTCATCAGAAATTAAGCCGATATCGTGGCCGATTTCCGTCAGACGAAGATCCGCGTTGTCGTGACGGAGCAGCAGTCTGTATTCCGCCCGTGAAGTCAGCAGACGGTACGGTTCATTGGTTCCTTTCGTTACCAAATCATCAATCAATACACCGATATAAGCATCGGAACGGCTGAGGATCACTTCTTCTTTTCCAAGCGCTTTGCGGCCTGCGTTGATCCCTGCCATAATTCCTTGCCCGGCTGCTTCCTCATAACCTGATGTACCGTTAATTTGACCGGCCGTGTACAGGTTAGGGATTTTTTTCGTCTCCAGTGTAGGCCAGAGCTGCGTCGGTACAATCGCGTCATACTCAATCGCGTATCCGGCTCTCATCATCTGCACCTTTTCCAGTCCCGGAATGGTCGCCAGCATCCGCTGCTGCACGTCCTCAGGAAGACTCGTGGATAAACCTTGAACGTATACTTCCTGCGTATTTCTGCCTTCCGGCTCAAGGAAAATCTGATGACGCGGTTTATCATTAAACCGAACGACTTTATCTTCAATCGAAGGGCAGTATCTCGGTCCCGTTCCTTTAATCATACCGGAATACATTGGCGAACGATGCAGGTTGCTGTCGATGATCTCATGAGTCTCAGGACTCGTGTAAGTCAGCCAGCAAGGCAGCTGATCGGTAATGTATTCAACCGTTTCATATGAGAAAGCGCGCGGAACCGGGTCCCCCGGCTGGATTTCTGTTTTGCTGTAATCAATGGAATCGCTTGAGACACGAGGAGGCGTGCCCGTTTTAAAACGGACGAGATCAAAACCGAGCTCCTCTAAGTGCTCAGAAAGTTTAATAGACGGCTGCTGGTTATTCGGACCGCTTGAGTAAGACAGATCACCGAGAATGATCCGCCCTCTTAAATACGTTCCGGTTGTCAGCACGACCGTTTTTGCCTTATATTCAGCACCGGTTTGCGTAATGACACCGCGGCACTCCCCGTCTTCAATGATTAAACGCTCGGCAATCCCTTGAAGAAGTGTCAAATTCGGTGTTTTTTCCAGCGTATGCTTCATTTCGTGCTGATATTGGAATTTATCCGCCTGCGCACGCAGCGCCCGTACGGCCGGACCTTTTCCTGTATTCAGCATTCTCATTTGAATATGAGTTTTATCTATATTTCTAGCCATTTCTCCGCCGAGCGCGTCAATTTCGCGGACGACAATCCCTTTCGCGGGGCCGCCGACAGACGGATTACATGGCATAAACGCAACCATATCAAGATTGATCGTCAAAACAAGCGTTTTGGCTCCCTGGCGCGCGGATGCGAGGGCAGCCTCAACACCGGCATGCCCGGCGCCGATGACAATCACGTCGTATTGGCCTGCTTCATACCCCATGGTTTTTTCCTCCCTTTTATTTACCTAAACAAAATTGTGAAAAGAGCTGATCAATTAAGCTTTCGTGGACGGCATCACCGATGATTTCGCCCAGCAGCTCCCAGCACCTTGTCAAATCAATTTGCACCATATCAATCGGAACATCCTGTTCAATTCCGTTCAGCGCATCATCAATCGCTTGCTTTGCCTGATGCAGAATCGAGATATGACGGGTGTTGCTGACATAGGTGAGATCTCCGCTTTCGATCGCTCCTGTATAAAATAGCGACTGAATCGCTTCCTCTAAATCTTGAATGCCTTCTTCTTTCAGCAATGAGGTCGTGACGACAGGCCGGCCTTTCGCCAGTTCCTTGACGCGCTCAGCGTCAATCTTAGCCTCAAGGTCCGTCTTATTCATAGTGACAATGACATCCATTCCCTCAACCGCTTCAAACAATTTCACATCTTCTTCAGAAAGCTCTTCGCTGTGGTTAAGCACAAGCAAAATGAGATCCGCTTCCTTCAGAACCTGCCGTGACCGTTCCACACCGATTCTTTCGACGATGTCTTCTGTCTCACGGATTCCGGCGGTATCGACAAGCCGAAGCGGCACGCCTCGGACATTGACATATTCCTCAATCACATCACGCGTCGTTCCCGGAATATCAGTTACGATCGCCTTCGTTTCATGGACAAGGCTGTTAAGCAGAGAGGATTTTCCGACGTTCGGACGGCCGATGATCACGGTAGACAGTCCCTCACGCAAAATTTTCCCCTGCTCAGACGTACGGAGCAGCGCCTCGATTTCTTTCTTCACGCCGCTTGCCTTCTCCACTAAAAGCTGATGCGTCATTTCTTCGACGTCATCATATTCCGGATAATCTATATTAACCTCAACATGGGCAAGTGTTTCTAACAACTCATCACGCAGACGGCGGACAAGCGCGGAAAGCCGTCCTTCCATCTGGTTCATGGCGACATTCATGGCACGGTCCGTTTTGGCCCTGATCAGATCCATCACCGCTTCCGCCTGTGAAAGGTCAATCCGTCCGTTTAAAAATGCGCGCTTCGTAAACTCACCGGGTTCTGCCAGTCTCGCACCTTCTCTTAAAGCAAGCTGGAGCACCTGATTAACCGTCACAATACCCCCATGACAGTTGATTTCAATGACATCTTCCCTTGTGAATGTTCTGGGCGCTCTTAAAACAGACACCATGACTTCCTCAATAATCCGTCCCGTCGTGCTGTCCGCGATATGCCCGTAATGAATGGTATGCGATTCTGCCGAACTGAGCGTTTTGCCTTTCGGACCCTTGTACATTTTGTCGGCGATCTTTACGGCTTCAGGGCCGCTCAGCCGAACGATCGCAATCGCGCCTTCACCCATCGGAGTTGAAATCGCTGCAATTGTATCCATGCTGTTCACCTCTCTTTATCTCTGTTTCCATCTATATAAAAAATTTTATTTACGCCAAAATTAAAAGATAACATAGTTTGGTTTGAAGTGGAAGATACGTTATCCACAAAGGCAGAAATTCATCCCTTATTACTTTAACTTATCCACATGTGAATAACAATTAATTTTATTTCCTAAAACCTTTTTTATCAACAGCATAGACCGAAAAAGAAAAAACTTAAACGCAAAAAGTGCGATTCTGCTTAGGAATAGAGCCATTTTTACCAATAAAAAAACCGAAGTTCCGATTTTACCCGGACTTCGGTTTTCTGCTATCTTTATGGGAAATAACGAGATGGCGGTACCGGCCTTCACCGGTAGAAAACGTTTTGATATTTGGATGCTTTGACAGCGCGTCATGGATGATTTTTCTTTCACCTGACGGCATCGGTTCTAAATGCACATCTTTTTTCGTTTTCGACACTTGCTTGGCCAGCCTGTTTGCCAGCTGCTCCAGAATTTCTCTTCTTTTCCGCCGATAATTCTCAGCGTCGACAACGGCTTGGCGATACTGGCCGGAGCCGCGGTTCAAAACAAGCTGCGTCAATGTTTCCAGGGCATTGAGTGTTTGTCCTCTTTTGCCAATAAGCAGCGCCGCTTTTTCACCTTTAATGTGAAAACAGACTGTTTTCTTGTTTTCTTCCGTAACAATCTCAGAAGGTCCGGCAATGGAATGTATGATTTCTTCCAAATACGCTTTCGCTTCATGAACAGGATTTTTTTTCTCTTCCAGTTCTACGATCGCATTCTTTTTTCCGAAAATACCCAAAAACCCTTTGTATTCTTCTTGCGCCACCGTTATTTCTACTTGATCTTTCGTCAGTTGAAGTTCCTGAAGGCCTGATTGAACTGCTTCTTCGACATTCCGTCCCGCAGCAGTCACCTTCTTCACTTTTTCTTTCCTCCCGCTTTCTGCGTTTCCGGATCGTGTTTAATGTCAGGTCCTTTAATAAGGAATGTCTGAGCAATCATAAACAGGTTTCCGACTACCCAATACAGAGAAAGCGCGCTCGGGAAGTTGATCGCAAATACGATAATCATGATCGGCATAATCCATACCATCATCGCCATTTGAGGATTCTGAGTCGGATTTCCGGCCATCATCAGCTTCTGCTGGACAAAAGTGGCCACACCGGCAACGATAGGAAGAATATAGTAAGGATCCTTCTCTCCTAGGTCAAACCATAAAAAGCTGTGCTGTGAAATGGCTTGCGTACGCATAATGGCGTGGTAGAATCCGATCAAAATCGGCATTTGAATCAGGATCGGGAAACATCCCGCCAGCGGGTTTACCCCGTGCTTTGAAAACAGGGCCATCGTTTCCTGCTGAAGCTTCTGCTGCGTTTTTTGATCTTTAGAGCTGTATTTTTCTCTGAGCTTCTGCATTTCAGGCTGCAGCGCCTGCATCGCTTTTGAGCTTCGAAGCTGCTTGATCATCAGCGGCAGAATCAGCAGACGAATTAAAATCGTAACGATGATGATCGATAAACCATAGTTATCGCCCGTCAGTTTCGCTACGTACGTAATGACTTCTGACAATGGATACACAACATATTTGTCCCAGAAATGCGGACTGTTCGCCGTAATCGGCTCTTTCACACTCGAGCACCCGGCCAGCAGCACGAGCATACCGACCATACTCAGTAGTAACCATATTCTCCTTTTCAAGAACGTTTCCTCCTATACCAATCTTTATGAACCTTGTATGTATTTTAGCATCTTTCAGTTTCAAATGGCGTTCATTTTTCGCCAAATAAAAGGAAGCGCTTTTAAAAACGTGAAGAAAACAAAATATGAGCTATTTTGACGAAGATTTCTTATATAATGAGGTTTTTCTGAATAAGTGCTGCAGACTCTTTTTCGTTTCTTCAAAACTGAGGTCGCCGGCGGGTTTTCTTGCGATAATAATAAAATCTTTCGGCTTGAGCAGCTCTTTTTCCTCCTGAACAGCCTGTCTGATTAACCGCTTCACCCGATTGCGCACGACGGCATTGCCGATTTTTTTACTGACAGAAAGCCCTACCCGGAGCTCTTCCTGTTTCGGCTGATCAAGCGTATACAGCACGAACTGGCGGTTTGCCATAGACGTTCCGCGTTTAAACACTTTTTGAAAATCTTCATTTTTCTTTAACCGATTTCGCTTCTTCACTTTAATTCACTCCGATATTCACTCGCAGAAACTTTTATTACTATCTAAAAAAAACGGGCCGCCGGAATACTGAAGAAATTTCTCCAGTACCGGGCGACGCATGACATCTCACTCTCTTAATGTGAAAAAAGACCACTGACATTATTCAGTGGCCTAAGCTGATAATACTTTTCTGCCTTTGCGGCGACGGCGTGCTAATACTAGACGACCGTTTTTTGAACTCATACGGCTTCTGAAGCCATGAACTTTACTGCGTTTACGGTTATTCGGTTGGAATGTTCTTTTCATTTATGACACCTCCCTCGAGGAATAGCTGTTAAAGACAGTCTTACTTATTATATTTGTGCTGCCTATTCATTGTCAACTTCAGCAGTGCTTTTATTTCTTACAACCATAATAGGATAACATACCTTAACCAGTTTAGAAACCTTATTTTTCATATTCCTTTTTTTAACGCAAAAAAAAAGCCGCGCTCCCCCGAAAAAACGACATGTGGATAATTTTTTGGCCTTTTTTTAATATCCACAGTCGTTATCGACAACATTTTCACATTGCTAACTCCTGTGGACAAAGATTTTTCAACAAGTTGTCAGGTTTGTGGATAAGATTACGAGAACCATTGCAAGTCCTCGCTTAATTTGATATTATATTTGTGTTTTAACTCTTAATTACTTATCCAGCCCATTCTCTTTATCCACAAACTGTGGATAAGTTGTGGATTGTTTTCACACAGCTTGTGTAGATTGTTGTCCACAACTTGTGGAATTTGTCGAAAAGCTGTTTTTCTACTATACTATATGTTTTCAACATTTCGTGTGTACGAATGGTCAGAGCCATATGCTCTTTTTTTGTGTTCTATAACAGGAAAAGGGCGCGGATTTTTAAAGAAAAGGAGGGCTGTGCCGGATAATGGAGAATATATTGGATCTTTGGAATCAAGCTCTAGCTCAAATTGAGAAAAAGCTAAGCAAACCGAGTTTCGAAACTTGGATGAAGTCGACGAAAGCCCATTCGCTGCAAGGGGATACCTTAACCATCACCGCTCCCAATGAATTTGCCAGAGACTGGCTGGAGTCCAGGTACTTACATCTCATTGCAGATACTATATACGAATTAACCGGGGAAGAATTGAGCGTCAAATTTGTCATTCCTCAAAATCAGGACGAAGAAAACTTTTTACCGAAACCGCAAGTGAAAAAAGCGGCAAAAGAGGAACCGTCTGATTTTCCCCAAAGCATGCTCAACCCGAAATATACATTCGACACATTCGTCATCGGATCGGGAAACCGATTCGCCCATGCAGCATCACTGGCTGTGGCGGAAGCACCCGCTAAAGCGTACAACCCTTTATTTATATACGGGGGAGTCGGCTTAGGAAAAACTCACTTAATGCACGCGATCGGCCATTATGTCATTGATCATAATCCTTCAGCCAAAGTGGTGTACCTGTCTTCTGAAAAATTCACAAATGAATTCATCAACTCAATCCGCGATAATAAAGCCGTTGATTTCCGCAACCGCTATCGGAACGTTGATGTACTTTTGATAGATGATATTCAATTTTTAGCCGGAAAAGAACAAACACAGGAAGAGTTTTTCCATACATTCAACACGCTTCATGAAGAAAGCAAACAAATCGTGATTTCCAGCGACAGACCGCCGAAAGAGATCCCGACCCTTGAAGACCGCCTTCGTTCGCGGTTCGAATGGGGATTGATTACGGATATCACACCGCCGGATCTGGAAACGCGGATTGCCATCCTGAGAAAGAAAGCGAAGGCGGAAGGCCTTGATATTCCGAACGAGGTCATGCTTTACATCGCGAATCAGATTGACAGCAACATCCGCGAACTGGAAGGGGCATTAATCCGGGTTGTCGCCTATTCATCCTTAATCAATAAAGACATTAACGCAGACCTGGCTGCAGAAGCATTGAAAGATATTATTCCGTCTTCTAAGCCGAAGGTCATTACGATAAAAGAGATTCAGCGGCTTGTCGGACAGCAGTTCAACATTAAGCTTGAAGATTTCAAAGCGAAAAAGCGCACGAAATCCGTGGCGTTCCCAAGACAAATTGCGATGTATCTTTCAAGAGAAATGACGGATTCTTCTTTGCCTAAAATCGGGGAAGAATTTGGCGGCAGAGACCATACAACCGTCATTCACGCCCATGAAAAGATTTCAAAACTGCTGATTGATGACGAGCAGCTTCAGCAGCAGGTGAAAGAAATAAAAGAACTGCTTAAATAATAGTGCCCTCGGATGAATCGGGGAAAGTGTGAATAACTTTTTCATAGCCATACACAGTCTGTCCACATGTGGATAGGCTGTGTTTCCTGTCTTTTTCACAACTTATCCACAAATCCACAGGCCCTACTATTACTACTGCTATTTTTAAAATATATTAATTATATTATCCGTTAGGAGGATAAACATGAAATTTACGATTCAAAAAGATCGTTTAGTCGAAAGTGTACAAGACGTTCTAAAAGCCGTTTCATCCAGAACCACAATTCCCATTCTCACCGGTATTAAGATCGTCGCCTCAGATGAAGGAGTATCTTTCACAGGAAGTGACTCTGATATTTCAATCGAGTCATTCATTCCGAAAGAAGAAGATGATAAAGAAATCGTGACGATCGATCAGCCGGGAAGTATCGTGCTGCAAGCGCGTTTCTTCAGCGAAATCGTTAAAAAACTTCCGATGGCGACTGTTGAAATCGAAGTTCAAAATCAATATTTAACGATTATCCGTTCCGGAAAAGCCGAATTTAATTTAAACGGCCTTGATGCAGATGAATATCCGCATCTGCCGCAAATCGAAGAGCATCACGCCATTCAGATTCCGACGGATCTTTTGAAAAACCTGATTCGCCAAACCGTGTTCGCTGTGTCCGCCTCAGAAACACGCCCTATCTTGACAGGTGTAAACTGGAAAGTCGAAAACGGTGAATTATTATGCACTGCCACGGATAGCCACCGACTCGCTTTAAGAAAGGCGAAGCTTGATATTCCGGAAGACAGCTCTTATAACGTGGTCATTCCCGGGAAAAGCTTAACTGAGCTGAGCAAAATTCTTGATGACAACCAAGAACTGGTTGATATCGTCATTACAGAAACCCAAGTTCTGTTCAAAGCGAAAAACGTATTATTCTTCTCAAGATTGCTTGACGGAAACTATCCGGACACGACCAGCTTAATTCCGCAGGAAAGCAAAACGGAAATCGTCGTGAACACGAAGGAATTTTTACAGGCGATAGACCGTGCTTCTTTATTGGCGAGAGAAGGCCGCAACAACGTTGTAAAGCTTTCTGCCAAACCGGCGGATTCGCTGGAGATTTCATCAAATTCTCCGGAAATCGGGAAAGTGGTCGAAGCTGTGCTGGCTGACCAGATTGACGGCGAGGAATTAAATATTTCATTCAGTCCAAAATATATGATGGACGCACTGAAAGTACTTGAAGGAGCGGACATCCGTATCAGTTTTACGGGAGCGATGAGACCGTTTCTTATCCGTACGCCGAATGATGAAACCATCGTTCAGCTCATCCTTCCGGTCAGAACGTATTAATCAAACAGAATGTGCTGCCGGCTTAGTTCGGCAGCTTTTCTATTCATCAGCCGCTCCCTCAAGTTTTCCCTTTCCTTATTTCAGGATTTTTTAGTACAATTAGATATTAGTGATATTTGAAAGAGGTCGATATTATGGCAAATCCGATTTCGATTGATACAGAAATGATTACGCTTGGCCAGTTTTTAAAATTAGCCGATGTGATTCAGTCCGGCGGCATGGCGAAGTGGTTTCTGAGCGAGCATGAGGTGACTGTCAACAATGAACCTGACAATCGCCGCGGCAGAAAGCTTTACGTTGGAGACGTGGTCGCGATTGAAGGATTTGGTTCATTTCAAGTCGTCAATTAAAGCGGGTGACAGCGGTTGTATATCCAAAATTTAGAATTAACATCCTACCGTAATTATGAGCGCGCTGAGCTTCAATTCGAAAACAAGGTGAATGTGATCATCGGGGAAAATGCCCAAGGCAAAACCAATCTGATGGAAGCCATCTATGTCCTTTCGATGGCAAAATCACACCGCACCTCAAATGACAAAGAACTTATACGGTGGGACGAAGACTATGCTAAAATAGAAGGAAGAGTGATGAAGCGAAACGGGGACATCCCGATGCAGCTTGTCATCTCCAAAAAAGGTAAAAAGGGCAAGGTCAATCATATAGAGCAGCAAAAACTCAGTCAGTATGTCGGAGCGCTGAACACCATTATGTTTGCCCCTGAGGATTTAAATCTCGTCAAAGGAAGCCCCCAGGTGAGGAGGAGATTTCTCGATATGGAGATCGGGCAGGTTTCTGCCGTTTATCTGTATGATTTATCTCTTTATCAAAAAATCCTTTCACAGCGGAATCATTTTCTGAAACAGCTGCAAAGCCGGAAACAGACTGACCGGACCATGCTTGACGTTCTCACTGATCAGCTGATTGAAGCAGCCGCAAAAGTTGTCGCCAAACGTCTGCAGTTTACGGCGCAGCTTGAAAAATGGGCGCAGCCGATCCATTCCGGCATTTCCCGGGGACTTGAAGAACTGACGCTTAAGTACCACACGGCGCTTGATGTATCAGATCCCAAAGATTTGTCGAAAATAGGTAACAGCTACCAGGAGTCTTTTTCGAAATTAAAAGAAAAAGAAATAGAACGAGGCGTCACATTATTCGGACCGCATCGGGATGATGTCCTTTTTTATGTGAACGGACGCGATGTGCAGACGTACGGTTCGCAGGGACAGCAGCGTACGACGGCTTTGTCTTTGAAGCTGGCCGAAATAGATTTGATTCATGAAGAAATCGGAGAATACCCCATTTTACTTTTGGATGATGTACTAAGCGAGCTGGATGATTACCGACAGTCCCATTTGCTTCATACGATCCAAGGCCGTGTGCAGACATTTGTCACCACGACAAGCGTGGATGGCATTGACCACGATACCTTACATCAAGCAGGAATGTTCCGTGTGGAAAACGGTACGTTAGTGAAGTGAAGAAATGAGGTGAGCGATTGTATATTCATTTAGGTGACGACTTTGTCGTTTCAACACGCGATATCGTCGGCATTTTTGACTGCAAGGTCAATGTATCGCCGATCGTTGAAGAATTTCTGGACAGACAGAAAGAAAAAGTAGTGCCGTCCGTAAACGGCACGCCAAAGTCTATCGTAGTCACGACTGAGAATATATATTACTCTCCCTTATCTTCCGGCACACTGAAGAAACGTGCGCAATTTATGTTAGAAATAGATTCTTAGCGGATCTTTACAATGAATATATCGTTTAAGAAAAGTGTAGGTGAATGTGCATGGCTATGGAACAGCAGCAAAATAGTTATGATGAGAATCAGATACAGGTATTAGAAGGTTTGGAAGCTGTTCGAAAGAGACCGGGGATGTACATCGGATCAACTAACAGCAAAGGCCTTCACCACTTGGTGTGGGAAATCGTCGACAACAGTATTGACGAAGCCCTGGCCGGTTATTGTACAGATATTAACATCGAGATTGAAAAAGATAACAGCATTACCGTTAAGGACAACGGGCGCGGAATTCCGGTCGGTATCCAGGAGAAGATGGGCCGCCCTGCGGTTGAAGTCATCATGACCGTTCTCCACGCCGGCGGTAAATTTGACGGAAGCGGATATAAAGTATCCGGCGGTCTTCACGGTGTAGGGGCATCTGTCGTAAACGCCTTGTCGACCACTCTTGACGTTACGGTTCATCGTGACGGAAAAATCCACTATCAGGCGTACGAGCGCGGTGTACCTGTGGCCGATCTTGAAGTGATCGGTGATACTGATAAGACCGGAACGATTACGCACTTCGTTCCGGATCCGGAAATCTTCAAAGAAACAATCGTATACGACTATGATCTGCTTTCAAACCGTGTCCGGGAATTGGCCTTCCTGACAAAAGGCGTAAACATCACGATTGAAGACAAACGTGAAGGACAAGAACGGAAAAACGAGTACCACTACGAAGGCGGAATCAAAAGCTATGTTGAGTACTTAAACCGTTCCAAAGAAGTCGTTCATGAAGAGCCGATTTATATCGAAGGCGAGAAAGACGGCATAACGGTTGAAGTTGCATTGCAATACAACGACAGCTATACAAGCAACATTTATTCTTTCACAAATAATATCAACACTTACGAAGGCGGGACGCACGAAGCCGGATTTAAAACCGGTCTGACCCGTGTCATAAACGACTATGCAAGAAGAAAAGGGATTTTCAAAGAAAATGATCCGAATTTAAGCGGGGATGATGTGAGAGAAGGGCTGACTGCCATTATTTCAATTAAGCACCCTGATCCGCAATTCGAAGGGCAGACGAAAACCAAGCTCGGCAACTCCGAAGCGAGAACGATCACTGATACGCTGTTTTCTTCTGCGCTGGAAACATTCCTTCTTGAAAATCCGGACTCAGCCCGCAAAATCGTTGAAAAAGGTTTAATGGCCGCAAGAGCGCGGATGGCAGCGAAAAAAGCACGGGAATTGACCCGGCGCAAAAGTGCGCTTGAGATTTCCAATCTGCCGGGCAAACTGGCGGACTGTTCTTCTAAAGATCCGAGCATTTCCGAGCTGTATATCGTAGAGGGTGACTCTGCGGGCGGATCAGCGAAACAGGGACGGGACCGTCATTTCCAAGCTATTCTGCCGCTGCGCGGTAAGATTCTGAACGTTGAGAAAGCCAGACTTGATAAGATCCTCTCAAACAATGAGGTCAGATCAATGATCACGGCTCTCGGAACAGGAATCGGAGAAGATTTTAATCTTGAAAAAGCGCGTTATCATAAAGTGGTCATCATGACGGATGCCGATGTTGACGGCGCCCACATCAGAACGCTTTTATTAACGTTCTTCTACAGATACATGCGGGAAATCATCGAAAACGGCTATGTCTACATTGCCCAGCCGCCGCTTTATAAAGTGCAGCAGGGAAAACGGGTGGAATACGCTTATAACGATAAGCAGCTTGATGAGCTGTTAAAAGAGCTTCCGCAATCACCTAAGCCCGGCCTCCAGCGTTATAAAGGTCTTGGAGAAATGAACGCGACTCAGCTTTGGGAAACGACAATGGACCCTGCGACCAGAACGCTTCTGCAAGTCAATCTTGAAGATGCAATGGACGCTGACGAGACTTTTGAAATGCTGATGGGTGACAAAGTAGAACCGCGGAGAAACTTTATAGAAGCAAACGCCAGATACGTGAAAAATCTTGATATTTAACCAAGAAAGCCTTATTTTCGTTAAGAAATAAGGCTTTTTTCTCAAAGCGGCTTCTAAAGCCTCTGAAAACCCGCAAAACCCGTATATTCTACTAAATTAATGTGTATAAACACAAGTTTATTGATATAATGGAGAATAGTGAAATCGTATTGAAGATCATAATGGACAATCTACTCCCACATTATTTCATGTGATACTTCAGGGAGGTTTTTTTAATGAGTGAACAAAACACACCACAAGTACGTGAAGTCAATATCAGTCAGGAAATGCGGACATCCTTCCTGGACTATGCAATGAGCGTTATCGTATCCCGGGCGCTTCCGGATGTGCGTGACGGTCTGAAGCCGGTTCACAGACGGATATTGTACGCAATGAATGATTTAGGCATGACCAGTGACAAACCATATAAAAAATCTGCCCGTATCGTCGGTGAAGTTATCGGTAAGTACCACCCGCACGGTGACTCAGCGGTTTACGAATCAATGGTCAGAATGGCGCAGGATTTTAACTACCGCTACATGCTTGTTGACGGACACGGCAACTTCGGTTCGGTTGACGGCGACTCAGCGGCCGCGATGCGTTACACAGAAGCGAGAATGTCAAAAATCGCAATGGAAATCCTCCGGGACATTACGAAAGATACGATTGATTATCAAGATAACTATGACGGCGCAGAAAGAGAACCTGTCGTCATGCCTTCGAGATTTCCGAATCTGCTCGTCAACGGAGCTGCCGGTATTGCGGTCGGAATGGCGACAAATATTCCTCCGCATCAGCTTGGGGAAGTCATTGAAGGCGTGCTTGCCGTAAGTGAGAATCCTGAGATTACAAACCAGGAGCTGATGGAATACATCCCGGGCCCGGATTTTCCGACTGCAGGTCAGATTTTAGGCCGGAGCGGCATCCGCAAGGCATATGAATCCGGACGGGGATCCATTACGATCCGGGCTAAGGCTGAAATCGAAGAGACATCATCGGGAAAAGAAAGAATTATTGTCACGGAACTTCCTTATCAGGTGAACAAAGCGAGATTAATTGAAAAAATCGCAGATCTTGTCCGGGACAAAAAAATCGAAGGAATTACGGATCTGCGTGACGAATCCGACCGTAACGGAATGAGAATCGTCATTGAGATTCGCCGTGACGCCAATGCTCACGTCATTTTGAATAACCTGTACAAACAAACGGCCCTGCAGACGTCTTTCGGAATCAACCTGCTGGCGCTCGTTGACGGACAGCCGAAGGTACTAAGCCTGAAACAATGTCTGGAGCATTATCTTGATCACCAAAAGGTTGTGATCCGGCGCAGAACGGCTTACGAACTCCGCAAAGCGGAAGCGAGAGCTCACATTCTGGAAGGTTTAAGAATTGCTCTCGATCATTTAGATGCCGTTATTTCTCTTATCCGCAATTCCCAGACGGCTGAAATTGCGAGAACAGGTTTGATCGAACAATTCTCACTGACTGAAAAACAAGCGCAAGCCATTCTGGATATGCGCCTTCAGCGATTAACCGGTCTGGAGCGCGAAAAGATTGAAGAGGAATATCAATCACTTGTTGCGCTTATCGCCGAGCTGAAAGATATTTTAGCCAATGAAGCAAGAGTTCTTGAGATCATTCGTGAAGAGCTCAATGAAATCAAAGAGCGTTTCAATGATGAGAGACGCACTGAAATCGTGACGTCCGGTCTTGAAACAATTGAAGATGAAGATCTTATCGAGAGAGAAAATATCGTCATCACACTGACCCATAACGGCTATGTTAAACGTCTCCCGGCGTCCACATACCGCAGCCAAAAACGGGGCGGAAAAGGCGTACAGGGAATGGGAACGAATGAAGATGACTTTGTGGAACACTTAATTTCCACATCAACGCACGATACGATCCTGTTCTTCTCTAATAAAGGGAAGGTATACCGTTCTAAAGGATATGAAATCCCTGAATACGGCCGTACGGCAAAAGGCATTCCGATTATTAACCTTCTGGAGGTTGAAAAAGGCGAATGGATTAATGCTATTATTCCGGTCAGCACGTTTGATGAGGAGCAATACCTCTTCTTTACGACCAAACAAGGGGTGTCGAAACGTACGGCACTGTCCCAGTTTGCGAATATACGGAATAACGGGCTGATCGCCCTAGGTCTCCGGGAAGACGATGAACTGATGGCCGTCCGCCTGACTGACGGCAAGAAACAAATCATCATCGGAACGAAGAACGGTTTGCTGATCCGTTTCCCTGAAGCAGATGTAAGACAAATGGGACGCACAGCTGCGGGTGTTAAAGGCATCACGCTGACAGACGATGATGTCGTAGTAGGCATGGAGATTCTTGAAGAAGACTCCCATGTCCTCATAGTGACAGAAAACGGCTACGGCAAACGCACACCGGCTTCAGAATACAGAGTTCAAAGCAGGGGCGGAAAAGGCCTTAAAACATGTAAAATCACTGACAGCAACGGTCCGTTAGTAACCGTGAAAGCAACAAAAGGCGAAGAGGACTTAATGATTATTACGGCAAGCGGCGTGTTAATCAGAATGGATATTAATGATATTTCCACTACGGGACGCGTAACACAAGGCGTCCGTCTGATCCGCATGTCTGATCAAGAGCATGTAGCCACTGTGGCGCTTGTGGAAAAGAATGAAGAAGAGCCGGAAGAAACGGAAGAAGTATAAACGAAAAAGCGCAGCTGCAACAGGCTGCGCTTTTACTATATAAAGAAATGAAAAAAAGCTTTGACACATAGCGATGATACTGATATAATTCTTTTTGTTGTCTTTTTAATAGAAAGGCAAGCCTAGCGAAAATATTTTTTAAAAAAGTATTGACCTAGCAAACTGAAAATGTTATGATTAAGAGGTCGCTTCGAGAGAAGTAACAAAGTTCTTTGAAAACTAAACAAGACAAAACGTACCTGTTAATTCAAAGTTTTAAATAAATCGCACAGCGATGTGCGTAGTC
>NZ_JBXARS010000006.1:173793-279009 GCF_058808515.1 Bacillus sp. GW821-FHT11D08 | reverse complement strand
CGCACATCGCTGTGCGATTTATTTAAAACTTTGAATTAACAGGTACGTTTTGTCTTGTTTAGTTTTCAAAGATCATTTCAACCTCATCTCGAGGCGACTTTTTCAGTATAACATTTCAGCGAGTTGCTGTCAAATGTTTTTTTGTTTTTATTTCTCCGCCGCTGTGAGCTTTTTGTTGAAGCGCATCAGCGACGTTTAATAATATACCATGCCTATGATTCAGCGTCAACACTTTTTTTGAAAGAATATCCTCGATGATATACTTCCTGCCCTTTGGTCTCTATTTGAGATACTTCAACAAAGCCTTTTTCCGTCAGATAATCAAGCATGACACCGAGATCTTGGGTGAAGTGCACCAGTTCAGGGTGCTGAAGCAATTCTCCAAACTGCCACATTTCTTTTTCTTTCATCACTTGAAAAAGGTGGGCAGAACCGATTTCAGCTTTTGAATGGATGAGAAAATCATTTGCTAAGAATAATAATTCGAGCCTTTTCTCCAAACTTTCGTGACTCTCGACAAGTTCGGAGTATAGCTTATATACCTGCGGCTCAATGTGACGGACCTGGTTCCAGACTGTCGTTTCGGGATAAAATCCCCGGTCAATCACTTCTATGCGGGCCAAGTGGTGAAGAGCATGCACTACCGCATAATATGCATCCAGAAAATGATCAGCTTCAAAAAACGCTTTTCCTTCTACAAATCTTCTGATCAGCTTGCCGTATTCCATTCCGATCTTTAATTTCCGCTCGGCGAAAGGAAAAGTGCTGAGCCGGTCATTGAGTTCAGATATATATTCATTGCGGTCAAACAGTACTTTGCCGTTGATGATCCAATCTATGACTCTTCTATTGGTCCCAAGCAGAATCCATTCCTGAAGCAGAGCATCCGTTACAATATGTAAAGAAGCGGTTTTTTGTTCGAATTCATAATGCTTTATAAAAAGAGGTTCATCAGCCTGTTTGACAATGACAAGCATGACCGCATCAAAGTTATCCGTGATGGATGATGCTTTACTCCTTCTCTCAATCATAAGGACGGCCAGCGTATCGGGATGACTTGCTCTTTCTTGGTAAATTGGACGGAGAAGATTGTCCATTACGATTCCTCCAATGCGATTGTTTCACTAGCTATTGTTTCTACATTTCTATGATAAAACATGAAAGTCCTTTTTTCTAAACACATTGCACTATTATAACAAATTTCCTTTCAGGTGCCATATTTATTCTTCCCTTTTCTTACGAAAACATGAAGAATATGCCATCTGTTTTGTGCTATAGTTAAACGAGAGGGGGATGGACATGGCGAAATACTCAAGCAAAATTAATAAGATCAGAACGTTTGCGTTAAGTTTGGTTTTCGTTGGGTTTATCATTATGTACATCGGGCTGTTCTTTAAGCAGTCTGTTTTGCTTGCCAGCTTGTTTATGATTCTCGGCCTGCTGTCGATCGGGCTCAGCACCGCCGTTTATTTTTGGATCGGCATGCTGTCCACAAAAGCGGTCCGGGTGATGTGCCCCGCTTGCGAGAAAGAAACGAAGATTCTGGGCAGAGTGGATATGTGCATGCATTGCAGAGAGCCGCTCACATTGGATAAAGGATTGGAAGGCAAAGCGTTCGATGAGTCTTATAACAGAAAAAACAGTGTAAAATAAACGAAGCTGACCGTATCAAAGCGGTCAGCTTCGTTTAGTGGTTTTCTTTTTTGGAACATTCTTGGCAGACGCCGTAAATTTCCAAACGGTGGTGGCTTACCTTAAACCCCGTGACGTGAGCCGCAAGCTGTTCCACTTCGTCAAGCCCGGGATAATGGAAGTCTACGATTTTTCCGCAGCTTTCACAAATGGCGTGATAATGGTCAGAGGTGACAAAGTCAAATCTGCTGGACGCATCTCCGTACGTCAGTTCCTTTACAAGCCCCGCTTCCCGGAATACACGCAAATTGTTATACACTGTCGCAACACTCATATTAGGGAATTTCCCTTCCAAGGCTTTATATATATCGTCCGCTGTCGGATGTGCCATAGAATCCACGAGATATTCCAGAATGGCATGACGTTGAGGAGTAATCCGGACTCCCGTATCCTTCAACGTGTCTAAGGCTTCTTTTAATTCATGTGCAGCCATCCGTCATGCACCTCTCTTCTAAAAAAGATTCTTACTTTATAATGTTTATAATTAGTGTACATCTTTTTCCGGTCTCCTGTCAAATGTAATCTGAAGAAAACCCCGTGAGTTCAGCATTTGTCCATTAATTAGACGCAATTTGTTCCAATTCGCGAAGCGCCTCGGCAACGTGATCTTTCACTTTTACCTTTCTCCACTCCTTCACAAGACGGCCTTCTTTATCTAACAAAAAAGTGGATCGCTCGATACCCATATATTCTTTCCCAAAATTCTTCTTCAGCTTCCACACGTCAAAAGCTTCCGCCAGTTTGTGTTCATCGTCAACGAGGAGCTGGAAAGGAAGATCATGTTTTTGCTTAAATTTTTCGTGTTTATCACGGCTGTCAGGGCTTACTCCGATAATAACCGCATCAAGTCCCGCGAAACTTTCGTGCTGATCACGGAAATCACATGCTTCCGCCGTGCATCCGGGTGTCATGTCTTTCGGATAAAAATAGAGAACGACGTACTTCCCTTTAAAATCCGTCAATGCTACTTCTTCCCCGCTGTCATTCACTAATTTCATATCCGGTGCTGTTTGTCCGATTTCAATCGTCATTTCTTATACCTCCGGGTTTTTTATTAAGCGTATCCAATTCACGTTAAGATTACAACCGTTATCCTCCCGCTCTTTTCTGGAAGCATGAACCGTTGTGCTCGCAATGAAGCATGCTACAATAGAACATGATGTAAGGAGATATTAGGAGGGTCATTTTTTGTATACAAAATCAGTTGAACTTCATAAGGAAGCGTTAGAGCATATCGTCGGAGGCGTGAACAGCCCGTCCAGATCCTATAAAGCGGTAGGCGGCGGTTCACCCGTTGCGATGGAAAAAGCGAACGGCGCTTATTTCTGGGATGTAGACGGGAATCAGTATATCGATTATTTAGCGGCTTACGGCCCGATTATTACCGGACATGCCCATCCGCATATAACTGAAGCGATTAAAACAGCGGCTGAAAACGGCGTGCTGTACGGGACGCCGACCAAACATGAGGTCACTTTCGCCAAAATGCTGAAGGAGGCCATTCCTTCACTTGATAAAGTACGATTCGTAAACTCAGGCACTGAAGCGGTAATGACAACGATCCGGGTTGCACGCGCTTATACAGGCCGGACAAAAATCATTAAATTCGCCGGCTGCTATCACGGCCATTCTGATCTCGTACTTGTCGCTGCGGGTTCCGGCCCGTCTACGCTCGGCACCCCTGATTCCGCCGGCGTGCCGAAAAGCATCGCCAATGAGGTGATTACCGTTCCTTTCAATGATATTGAAAGCTACAAAGCCGCGCTGGATAAATGGGGTTCGGAAATTGCAGCGGTTCTCGTCGAGCCGATCGTCGGCAACTTCGGCATCGTTGAACCTGAAGAAGGATTTTTAGAACAGGTAAATGAATTGACCCATAAAGCGGGCGCGCTCGTCATTTATGATGAAGTGATCACGGCGTTCCGTTTTATGTACGGAGGCGCGCAGGATCTTCTTCAAGTGAAGCCTGATTTAACGGCGCTCGGTAAAATTATCGGGGGCGGCTTGCCGATCGGCGCTTACGGAGGCAAAAAAGAGATCATGGAGCAGGTTGCTCCGCTCGGCCCGGCATATCAAGCCGGCACAATGGCTGGAAACCCGGCATCTATCCTATCAGGCATCGCCTGCCTGGAAGTGCTGAAGGAAGAAGGCGTTTATGAACGGCTTGATGAGCTCGGCGCCAGACTTGAGCAAGGCATTCTCGCCCATGCGGAGACACATGGCATTACCATCACCGTCAACCGTTTAAAAGGCGCGCTCACGGTTTACTTCACTGGTGAAAAGATCGTCAATTACGAGCAGGCGGAAAATACGGACGGAGAAGCATTCGCCAAGTTCTTCAAGCTGATGCTTGAGCGCGGCATCAATCTCGCTCCATCGAAGTATGAAGCTTGGTTTATCACAACCGCACATACTGAAGAGGATATCGACGCCACTTTACAAGCCGTTGAAGATGCGTTCAGACATATGAAAAAATAACTGCTGAAACAAGCGGGAGCCCAGGGCTTCCGCTTTTTCTTTTTGTCCGATTTGTGAGATAATGGTTTTTTCAAAAAAAGACCTTGAATAATTGGTATGATCCCTGTATATTACTTTATTGTTTAGCAAATCAGCCGACAGGGAAATGTAAGTGTCAGCCGTTCGTTCGGCACATAATTTATTAGAGAAAGGAATGCACGCACAAACCAATGAAACTTGGTGCCCGCATTTTAAAAACAGGGATTGCGATTACGCTCGCGCTCTACTTAGCATCATGGATCGGACTTCCGTCGCCGATCTTTGCCGGGATTGCAGCTATATTTGCCATACAGCCCTCTATTTACAGGTCTTTTCTTATCATTATTGATCAGGTTCAGGCAAATATCATCGGCGCTGTCATCGCTACGGCATTCGGACTGATTTTCGGACCGAGTCCGATTATGATCGGATTGACCGCAGTGATTGTCATCACGATCATGTTAAAACTGAAAATTGAACACACCATTTCGATTGCGCTCGTGACGGTTATCGCAATTTTAGAAACACCGGGAAACAGCTTCCTGACGTTCGCTCTGATACGAACAAGCACCGTTATTTTAGGCGTGCTGTCTTCTTTTATTGTGAACCTTGTGTTTCTTCCGCCGAAATACGAAACGAAGCTGACTCATCATACGGTTGAATATACCGATGAGATCATGAAATGGATCAGGCTGACGATGCGTCAGTCCACGGAACACTCGATATTGAAAGAGGATATTGAGAAGCTGAAGGAAAAGATGATGAAGCTTGATCATACGTACCTTCTTTATAAAGAGGAGAGAAGCTACTTTAAGAAAACGACGTATGTAAAGTCGCGCAAGCTTGTATTGTTCAGACAGGCGATTATTACGGCGAATCGGGCGCTTGATACGCTGAAAAAGCTGCACCGCTATGAAAACGAGATTTATCATATGCCGGAGGAATTTCAGGAGACGCTGACAGAAGAAATTGATTATCTGCTTCATTGGCACGAAAGGATTCTGATGCGGACGGTCGGCAAGATCAAACCGCATGATGACGATGCTGAAGAAAGCATAAGATATAAACAGCTTTTGACGAAGTCTTTCTTGAAAAATCAGCAGAACTGCGAGGATGAACTGCTTGATTACAATATGCTCAGCATTATGGCTGCGGTTGCGGAATACCGTGAGCAGCTGGAACATCTCGATACACTGATTACGAGTTTCCAGACATACCACCCGAAAGACAGCGAACTAGAAACAGACGATGATGAGTAACCCGGTGCTTCCGTAAAACCGGGTTTTTTTGCATTCAAAAAAACGTATGCCGCCCATTCGGACGGCATACGTTTTTGTATCAGTTCAAATTCTGAATCGTAAATAAGTGTCTGTACTGGCCGCCTTGGGCCATTAATTCCTCGTGCGTGCCGGTTTCGACGACGGCGCCGTTTTCCATGACGACAATTTTATCCGCGTGCGTAATCGTGGACAGCCTGTGGGCGACGATAAATGTCGTCCGGTTTTTCGCAAGCTTTTCCATCGCTTCCTGAATGTAGTGTTCACTTTCCAGATCAAGAGCCGATGTCGCTTCATCCAAGATTAACAGCGGCGGATTTTTTAAGAATACACGCGCGATGGAAATCCGCTGTTTCTGCCCGCCTGACAATTTGACGCCCCGTTCGCCGACTTTGGTTTCATAACCTTCGGGGAAATTCATAATAAATTCATGGGCATTTGCCGCTTTCGCAGCCGCAACCACCTCATCCAGAGACGCTCCCGGTTTACCGATGGCGATATTTTCACGAATCGTCTCACTGAACAGAAACGTATCCTGAAGCACCATTCCGACTTGATTGCGGAGGCTTCTCGCTTCATAATCGCGAATATCTGTGCCGTCAATCAGCAGGCTGCCACCGGATACATCATAAAAACGCGGTATGAGGCTGACAAGCGTCGATTTACCGCCGCCGCTCATCCCGACGAGCGCGACGGTTTCCCCTTTTGTCACCTTTAAGGAAACGTCCTGCAAAATCGTTTCTTTTCCTTCCTCATAACGGAACGAGACATTTCGGAATTCAACTTCGCCCTTAATGCCGTCAGCTTTTACTGCATTCGGTTTATCAGTCAGTTCATACGGCTCGTCGATAAATTCAAATATGCGGTCCATTGAAGCGATCGACTGGGTCAGCGTCGTCGATGAGTTGATCAATCTTCTGACCGGATTGTACATTCTGTCAATATAGCCGACGAACGCAACCATCGTCCCTACCGTCAGCGGACCGTTTATGACAAAATAACCCGCAAACGCGATAACGAGCAGCGGCGCCAAATCCGTAATGGTATTCACGACTGCAAACGTTTTTGCGTTCCAATTCGTATGACGGATCGCTCTGTCCAGAAAATGTCCGTTTTTTTCATCAAAATTGGCTTGTTCATAATCTTCAATGGCAAAACTTCTGATGACGGGCATCCCCTGAACTCGTTCGTGCAAATGTCCCTGAACTTGGGCGAGTGCCTGAGAACGCTCACGTGTCAGTTTTCGGAGGCGGCCGTAAAAGTATTTCACTGAAATTCCGTATAACGGAAACAAAATGACAGATATCAATGTCAGCTTGACATCGAGTGTAAACATAATGCAGATGACGATCAGCACCGTCATCATATCAAGCCAGATATTCATCAGTCCCGTTATGACAAAGTCTTTTGTCTGTTCGACATCATTTATCACCCGGGAAATGACTTCGCCCGTTCTCGTGTTGGCATAAAACCTCAGGCTCAATTTTTGAATATGATCAAACAATACTCCCCTGATATCATAGAGCACCCGGCTGCCCGTCCATTGCGCGAAATATTGCCGATAGTACTCTACCGGGGGACGCAGAATTAAAAACAGCACAAACATGATGCCCATTATCGTGAATAGCGATGATGTTTTAGCGCTTGCCGTTCCGCTCCCTTGAATAATGTCATCGACCACGTATTTTAACAGCAGCGGGAGAGCCAGCGGGATGGAGAATTTTATGATGCCGATTAACACTGTGATAAAAATTTGTTTTTTATAAGGTTTTACAAATTGCATATAGCGTCTGATTACGCCCACACTTTATCCCCCTCTCTCTTTAAGGCGTGTGAGCCCATGTGAAAAACCTGTTGACACCCCAACAGGTTTTTTTTATTGTATTCTTTATTTTGTATATCGCAGATACCGTTCATACCACATATCAACAAATTCCGGAGCAAACGGTCCTTTCCGCTGATGAATCCAGTGCAGCAGCGTATTCAGATACTCCTTCAGAATGCTGTCGATCTCTTTAGGGTAATTCATTGATTTGCGGTGGTCATCGTATTCATCCTCGTCAAGAATGTTATACGTCATATCCGGAAACACCTTGACATCCAAATCGTAATCAATATATTTGATGGCCTCTCCGTCATAAGCGAACGGCGAGCTGATGTTGCAATAATAGTGTACCCCATCATCTCTCAGCATTCCGATGACGTTAAACCACTGACGGGCATGAAAGTAGCAGATCGCCGGTTCTCTCGTCACCCACGTCCGTCCGTCGGATTCCGTCACCATTGTCCGGTCGTTGGCTCCGATGATACACAATTCCGTACTTTTTAAAATCGTCGTTTCATTCCAAATTCGATGAAGCAGCCCGTTATGCTTATAGCTGTGAATTTGAATGGTTTCTCCTTCCTTGGGATATCCCATATTTCTCCCCTACTTTCTGTAAAGCCCTGCAGTCAATGCAGCCGCAATTGCTTTCCGACAAGTCTTTTCACTATTATAACGTTACGAATTAAAAAATGAAAATAAAAGAACCACTCCGCTTCCGGAATGGCACATTCATTTCTGCACATAGGAAGACGGCTTTTCCGTGCTGCGATAAGACTGGATGACTTGCTCTGTCTGCCTTTGGAATAACTCCTGTATGCCGGCCAGGTCTTTTCGCTTTGTCGCAATTTCGTCCTGTACATTGTCCAGCTTTGCATCTCTTTCCAGACTGATGAGTTCCGCTTCCACCTGCCGGCAGCGGTCAAGTTCTGACTGCAGCTCGAGAAGCTGATCCATGATTTTCATCTGTTCACTTACAAGCTTTTCAAACTCTGACATCGGGTTCCTCCTTAGGCTTTTAGGTTGATACTCCTTACCATTTCGATTTTCCGCCGGAAAACCCTTTGACTCATTCTGTAGAGGAATCACAAGTTTTGTCGTTTCGGCAACAGAAAAAAGCACTTCCATCCGAAGATGAAGTGCTTTTTCGTTTCAGTGATTAGCTGTTTTGCTGTTTGTTTTGTTCAGCAGATTGGTTTTGCTTTCTAACCTGCTGCGCATCAGTTTCACTGCCGAATTCAGTGCCGAATTGACCCTGACCGGAAGCTGATTGCTGGTTTTGTCTTTTCACCTGCTGAACGTCTGTTTTGCTGAATTTTGAGTTTGCCATTGTTATCACCTCCACGCACTTTAGAATGCGCAGGAGACGATAGGGCTATTCATCTTTTTTAAAACTTATACGAGCAGAGAGCGTCCGCCATCAATAATGATGGTCTGGCCGCGGATCATGTCCGCTTTTGAAGAAACTAAAAACTCCACCGTATCGATCATATCTTTAATTTCGACCATTCTGCCGGCCGGCGTATTTTGGCGGGCATCTTCCAGCAGTTCATCTCTGTTAGGGAAATGCTTCAGCGCGTCCGTATCAATCGCTCCGCCTGACACCGCGTTTACGATGATATTTTTCGGAGACAGCTCAACCGCCAGATAACGGGTTAACGATTCTAAAGCGGCTTTTGAGACACCGACCGTCGTATAGTTTTCAAGATAGCGGATGCTGCCGAGCGAGCTGATGCTGACGATGTGGCCGCCTCCGTTTTTCTCCATCATCTTTGCTGCTTCCTGGGCGCAGAAAAGCAATGCTTTCGCATTGATATTCATCGTCCAGTCCCAGTGTGTTTCTTCAAGTTCCATAACCGGTCTCAGCACGCCTGAAGCCGCGTTATTGACGAACACGTCCAGTCTGCCGAATGTTTCGTCAATCTGGCGGAACATGTCTTTGATTTTTGCCGGCTGGCCGACATTGGCTTTAATGACGAGCGTTTTCACGCCGAGTTTTTCAATTTCTTCGGCGGTTTCTAATGCCGCTTTTTTACTGCGGGCGTAATTGATGACGATGTTGTATCCTTTTTCCGCGAGTCTGATGGCGGCTGCTTTCCCGACGCCGCGGCTGCTTCCCGTGATCAGTGCGCATTTATTTTGTTCCATTTTTCCTCAGCTCCTTGCTGTGTATAGTTCTTTTCATTCAACAAACAATAAAAGCAATATGTGTTGAAAGGGGTCTTTTATATGTATGTCGGACGTGATATGGGCGAATTGGCCATGATGCCCAAAAAAGATTGGAGAGATTCAGAGCTCGCCTATTTCCATCATGCCTTCCAGCAAATTATGCCGTATTTAAACGAAGAAGGCCAGTCCAAATACCGGGAACTGATTCAGGAAATCGAAGCCCGCGGCGGACTGAAACGGAATGAAGCGGATTACGGCCACGGCACTCGCGTCAGCTATGACTGACGCTTTTTACAGGCGGCCGCTTTCTTCCGCCATTTTCCATATCTTTTGATGGGAAACGGGAAATGCGTATTCCTCGAGCTCCTCTTTTGTGACCCGTATAAATTCCGTTGTATCCGACACTTGTTTTACTTTACCGAAAAAGACCGAAATATTCCAGACGAGATGGGTGAAAACATGTTCTACGATGCCTTCCAGCTCCCCGATTTCAGCGGTTGTTCCCATCTCTTTTTCTAAATAGGCTTCAAGCTGCTCTCTTTCGGTTTTGATTCCTTTCTGGGTTTCGGTATTCGGAAACTCCCACAAGTTGGCGAGCAAGCCTTTTGGCGGCCGTTTATGAATATAGACATCGCCTTGATCGTCTGTCAGCACAACGGCTGCCATTGTTTTTATTCCAGGCTTTTTCTTTTTGCTTTTAACGGGCAGCTCCCGCTCTGTCCCTTCCGCAAATGCCGAGCAGTGCTTTTGTACGGGGCAAAGCAGGCAGGACGGCGATTTCGGGGTGCAGATGATTGCGCCGAGCTCCATTAAACCCTGATTGAATTCAGATGGTTTTTCATGAGAAATGAAAGCGGATACCGCCTGTTCGAAAATGGTTCTCGTTTTAGGTTTTGCGATATCGTCCCATATGGAAAGAATTCTCGACATGACACGCATCACATTGCCGTCTACGGCGGGAATCGGTTTGTTGTATGCGATGCTGAGCACGGCGCCTTTTGTATAAGGGCCGACGCCTTTCAGTCCGCCAAATTCCTTTTCTTCGGCAGGGACGACTCCCCCGTACCGCTCATGCACTTCTTTTACGGCACTTTGCAGATTTCTTACACGGGAGTAATAACCTAGCCCTTCCCAGGCTTTGAGCACTTTTTCCTCATCGGCTTCAGCGAGCGCCGAAACGGTCGGAAATTGCTCAACAAACCGCCGGAAATAAGGGATAACGGTTTCTACGCGCGTCTGCTGCAGCATCACCTCTGACACCCACACCCGATACGGGTCCTGATTTTCTCTCCACGGCAGAATTCTCTGTTCTCTTTCGAACCATGTAATTAAGTCCTCGCGAAATTTGTCTATATCTTTTTGTTTCATTTTTTCTTCAAGTGCGTTCATATCTTCTCCTCAGATGTTTCGGGTTCCGCTTTTCTTGACACCGTATTTTGGTGTAAACTTAGGGCACGTTACGATAATATGTTACATTAAATAGTGATAAAGAAAAAGCGGAAACATATGAGAACGGCGGATAAACGCCATGATTGGGCAAACAGAAAATGGGGAATATCTTATAATGCGAAATATGCGGGCGACTGATTGTTAACGCCTGCTAGGAGGTCAACAATGGATACTGGCACTCACGTTGTCATGGGTATCGCGCTTGGCGGAATCGCAACTCTTGATCCTGCCGTCGGCATGCACACCCCCATGTCTCAGGCAGTTATGATCGCCGCTCTTGCCGGCTCTCAGGCACCTGATATTGATACCATATTAAAGCTGAAAAATAATGCCGTTTATATTCGAAATCATAGAGGGTTCACGCACTCCATTCCCGCCGTTTTATTTTGGTCCGTTCTGATTCCGGGTATTTTGTTTATGTTTTATCCGGAAGCGAACTTTTTGCACCTGTGGCTGTGGACGCTTCTCGCTGTCGTTTTGCATGTGTTTGTTGACATTTTTAACGCGTACGGCACGCAGGCCATCCGCCCGTTTTCGAGAAAATGGATCGCTCTCGGTTTAATCAATACCTTTGATCCGTTTATTTTCGTCAGCCATTTGGCCGCGATTGCCGTGTGGTATATCGGAGGTCATCCGGGCGTGACATTTCTGATGCTTTATATCATCCTCGCAGGATATTACGCCGTCCGGTTTTTGATGCAGCTGCGGATAAAGCGAAGGCTGCGCGAAATGATTGAAGAGGAGATTGAAACCATCATTATTTCGCCGACGATGAAATTCAGGCAGTGGCGTATCGCCGTGACGACGGCGCATGCCTTTTATGTCGGCAGAAGCCTTGACGGCCATGTCGTGATATTGGATACATTCAACCGCGTGCCCGTTCCGGAAACCGATGTGATGAAGGCCGCGAAACAGGACGAAAATATTGCAGCCTTTCTTTCATTTTCCCCCGTTTACAGGTGGGAGGTCGATACCTTTAAAGATCATTATGAGGTGCGCTTTATTGATTTGCGCTACCGGAGCAAAGGCCACTATCCTTTTGTCGCCATCGTCCATCTCAGTCATGATTTAGAGCTTCTCTCTTCTTACACGGGCTGGATTTTCAGCGAGGAAAAATTGCAGAAAAAATTAAAGCTCGGCTCTGTTTAAGAGCCGGGCTTTTTTTGTCTTCTCACATATATAGCGGCAAACACGAGGCTGATCACCGATAGAGCGGCCGCGGGTTTAAAAAACGGCGGGTAATACGTTAATTGAATATCGTTTTTTCCTTTTTGCGCTTTAAATCCGATGAAGGAATAATCCGCTTTTTCAATCTGCTCTTTTCTGCCGTTTATCTTCAGCTCCCAGCCTTTTTCATATGGAATCGGAAGCATGATATACGGCGCGCGGGTTTTGTTATCATACGAGATATGAAGCGTATTTCCGCGCCAGCTTAGATCGACCCGCGGTTCTTTTTCCGCTTTTCGGTATGCGCTTTTCAGCGTATCGTATCGTTCTTCATAAAGCGCCAGTCTGTCAAGCTGATACGATCCTTTCGGCAGATGGATTTGGATGTTTTTTGTTTTCGGCACTCTGACAGTAAGATCGTTGACACCTGTTTTGTAAATGGATTGATTCGATTTTCTCGTTGTCGTGTAATCGTTCACTTTTAATGTAAAGCCCTGGTCCTTCGCTTTATTCTTCAAATAAAAGCTGACGTAATAATCGCCGCCGTCCATCTTAGCGGCTTGCGGCGTAATGATCAGGCCGCCGCCGTCTTCGTTTACCGTCAGGATGCCGTTATGATAATCGCCATGTTCGGCCGCTACCTCTGCATGGCCGATCATATTTTTCGCCTCAGGCGCTTTTTTCGTGTTGGTTGTGCTTGATTCCATGACGATCCCGTCAAGCATTGCCCGTTCCCTGGCAAGGGCGGGCGCTTTTTTCAGGCCGCCCTCGTTATATACGCGATCGGCTGTCCGTACGAACGGAAGCATATATTGATTTTGATAAACCGCATAATGGGTTGATTCCATGATTTTTTTGAACCCGTACGGCACGCCGGCCTCGTTTGTTTTTTCCGTCATATAATATTTTCCGTAAAGCAGGCTGTATAAATTAGCCCTGTTTCCTAATGTCGCATAGCGGCTGACGCTTTCTCTGCCCATGTCAATCTGGAGGTCGTTCCAGTAAAAGGACAGCAGATTGCGGTTCAGTATGCTTGAGTATACGCTGAATCCGTTGAACCCGTATATGATCGGGGTGTTATTGAAAACACCGTTCATCCAATCTAAACGGGCAAACGGATCAGGGTCTTTTTCTTTCAGACGCTGAATGAGCTCTGATTGCTCTTTGCCTTTATAGTCAGCACCCGTCATAAAGGTATGCGATACCGTATAAATCTTCCCGCCTTCTGATAAAGCATATTTTTCATATGTATTAGCCGTAAGCACAGCCGTAAGCAAAATGACGGCATAGACGGCGGGCACCGCGCCTTTCAGTCTTGTCTTTGCTGCAAAGAAAGCGGCTATGCTCAGCACCAGAAGAAGGATGACGGGCAGGTTGGCGTGATCAGAAATATCCAGACTGTACCGCCTCACCTGGCTCCAATAGAGCAGAACGACGAGTACGGCGGACATCAGCATACTCTTCATGCTGATGTCTGAAAGCTTAGAAAGCCCGGCTGAAACCGTTCCGGCAATCGTGAAGCACAGGACGTATTCAAACCTGTTCTGCGGAGCTGAAAAACCGTTAAAGGCACTTGCCGCGAACGGACTGAAGTGAAACAGAATATACAGCAGACTGATTCCCGCAAACAGACGGAACAAGCGATTTTTGTATAAAGTAAATGTAAATAGAAAAAGCAAAAAAGCCGCCGGCAGGATGATAATCCGGCTAGAAAATAAAATATTGTCGGAAAAATCAAGCCATGCAATATGCTCTGAATACGGCGGCCGCAGATTATGAAGGTACCCGTATACGACAGGAATAAAGGAAACTGCGCTTATGCCGAACCCGAGAAGACCCGACAGAATAAATATCCTGCATTGAGTGAGCCTTTTCGCCTCATTGCCTTCAAGGGGGATCATCCACCTGAATAAGATATAAACGCCGATGAAAATCAGATTAATATACGCAAAATAAAAGTTGTTGATCAATGTCAGCGCACAGGCGAAGATAAACCACGCCGGCTTTTTTTCCCTGATGATTTTTTCCGCGCCGAGCACGAGCAGCGGCAGCCACACCATACTGTCAGTGAAAAAGTCCCAATACACCTCATGCCGGAAGTAGATAATCGAGACCCCGTACAACACGGCGCCGGCAAAAGCGGGCACCGGCCGTTTGACGAAATAACGGAACACACACGCCGCCGTGAATATGATCAAACTCTGCTTGGCGATGCTGATAAAAACGGAGGCCTGCGCCCAAAACAGCGCATCAGCCTCACCCGTCAGCTGAATAAGCTGCAAAAAGCGGACAGCGGCGGAGATAAACAGGAATAGAAAAGAAGTAGAGAAATAATAGCCGAGCTGACTGTACACGCCCCCGCCCAGTCCGAACGAATAGCTGTAAAACAGCCTGCCGTTCATATATTGATCAAACAGCAGCTTTTTGAAGACCGCCATTTGGGCGATCCCGTCTCCAGACCCCGTCATATAGCGGCCTTGCGACCACTCTTTTAAGAAAAAAATATGAGCGGCTGCCGCAGCCAGCACACAGGCTGCCGGCAAGATCCATTTATTTTTTTTCATACAACGTCCCCAGACCCTGCGCACAGCGGCGGCTGTTTAATGGTTCCACTTGCGCTTTTTTGTATAATTCGTTTCATTTTGTTCTCCGTACGTTATATTCGCTTCTTTAATTAAATAGTGCGGGCGTTTTTTTGTTTCATAGTAAATCCGGCCGATGTATTCTCCGATGATGCCGAGACTCAAAAGCTGGATGCCCCCTAAAAACAGCACGGCGGAAATAATGGTGAAGTATCCGGGTACGGACACGCCGTGTGTCAGAATATGAACAAAGGTCGTTACAATATAAACCATCGACAAAAGCAATATCAGAATACCGGTGAAAAAGCATACCCTAAGGGGCTTGTTGTTGAAGGAGACGACACCGTCCATTCCGTAGTTGAACAGATTGCTGAATGACCATTTGGACGTGCCGTTCTTCCTTTCGACATTTTCATAAAATACGATTTTCTGGTCAAACCCGATCCAGCAGAACAGCCCTTTCGAGAAACGGTTTCCTTCACTCAGCTTCAAAAGGGCATCAACGGCCTGCCGGCTCAGCAGGCGGAAATCTCCGACCCCGTCACGCAGGTCCACTTCGACGGCTTTGTTGATAAATTTATAATACAGGGAAGAAAGCACGGAACGCACGGGGCTGTCCCCTTTTCGGTTGCGCTGCGCGATGACTTGGTCATACCCTTCTTCATAGCCTTGAATGAAGTCTTTCAGCAGATGGGTCGGATGCTGCAGATCGGCGTCCATCACGATTACCGCTTCGCCCTGCACGTGTTCAAATCCTGCCAAAATGGCCGCTTCTTTCCCGAAGTTGCGGGAAAAAGATATGTATTTGACGCGATGGTTTCTGGCGGCCAGTTCTTTAATCTGCTGAAGGGTGTCATCCGCGCTTCCGTCATTGATGTAGAAAATTTCATAGTCATAATGAATCGTCTGAAACTCTTTTTTTAAAGATTCATGAATGAGCTTGACGTTGTTCCCTTCATTGTAAGACGGAATAATAATTGAGATTAACCTTTGTTTCATGAAGGCACCTTCTTTGTATTATTCTTTTTTTAGGACGGCCTTAAAGGAATTGTCCGCAAAACTTCAGTAAGGCTTTTCCTTTTTTTAATGACGTTTAAACCATTTTTTTGTTACAGGGAAAGAAAATTTTTTCTGCATATGGTTTATATTTTGTCATGTTTTTCGGCAGATATGAGAAAAAAAAGAAAAAGTCTGTACGCGGGACAGACTTTATTGCTGAAGGTATTCATGAATCAAATGGCTGACGATGCGCGGTTTTTCGTGAATGACCCAATGTGAGGCATCATCTATGAAGATTAAGTCGCCGTTTGGAATCATCCGTTTTGTTTCCTTGGCGAGCTTTTTGCTCAGCGCTTGGTCATTGACGCCCCATATTAATCGGTACGGAACGGGCATTTTAAGCGGAACGGCAGGGCCTAAACCGCCGGCTCTGATCGCCCGGTACCAGTTCAGCATCGCCGTGAGCGCTCCTTTTCTGCCCCAAGCTTCTTTGTAGCTGTCGACATCTTCCCGTGAAAAAAGCGCCGGTCGTTCGGATAAGCCGATCGCGTGATCCAATACGCGGTAATTGTCTTCAGACAATCTCCGTTCCGGCTTTTCCGGCAGCTGAAAGAAAGCGATATAAGAGCTTTTCTTCCACTGCGGCGGGTAGAACGGTGTGACCTTCCGCATAACCGCCGGGTGCGGGATATTGACCGTGATCAATTTTTCAACGTATTGCGGCCGCGTGGATGCTAAATGCCAGGCCACGGCTCCTCCCCAATCGTGGCCGATGACGACGGCTTTGTCATCTGTAAAATGAGTGATCAGCCCGATAATGTCGTCTCTGAGCGTATCAATGGTATAGTTTTCAATGCCCTCCGGTTTGTCACTGAGATTATAGCCGCGCTGATCAGGCACGACAACATGGTATCCGGCATCCGCCAGCGGTTTGATCTGGCTCTTCCAGCCGTACCAGAATTCCGGAAACCCGTGCAGCAGCACCGCCAAAGGACCGTCTTTCGGACCGGTTGAAGCCGTGTGCAGCGTCACTCCGTTTGTTTCGATCATGTGAAACGTAATGTCATTCATCGATTCTCCTCCCCGTTTGTTTCAATCTTCTTTCTGTTAAGACGATGATCAGTACGCTGATCGCAATCAATAATACGGCCTGAACGATCAGGGCGAACGGCTGAGTCAGCCGGATAAGCAGGCTGCCCGCAAATCCAGCTGCCGCCGATATAAGGCCGAACAAAATCATGAGAAGCGCACTGAATCGATTGCCTTCTTTCCACTGCGACTCATCCGCCATAGAGCGCTTCGTCCGATATCCGTACAGGCTGTTGATCGACTTCGGCGGAAAAAATGTGACTAAAATGCCGGCCGCAGCCATCAGAAGGCCGCCGATCACCATTATCATATCCCTCACTCTCCTTTTCATCTTTTACGAAAGGAAAGGCGGAAGGTTTCAGAAAAAAAGCAGGCTCATTCGCCTGCCTGAATCTTTATTTTTGAGTTAAGTCGGCCGTTTTCACATAACCTGCTTTCCCGCCGTATGTGACGTACGCCCATTTACGGTCAAACCCTCCGTCATGGCTGAACCCCCAGCCGAGCACATTGACGGTTTCACCCGCTTTAACGGACCCTTTTTTGCCGGTTTCCAAAGTCGGCGTATAAAAAGCGGTTTGTTTCGCCGTCACCGCCTTCACCGGCTGCTTCATCAGAAAATGCGTGGAAATATAGGCTTTGTGCCCTTTGTAGTCAATCTCAGCCCAATCTGCTCCTTGAAGCCGTTTAACCTTTACGGAATCCTCTGAACGAAGCGTGCCGATAATCGACCCTTGTTTATTTGGTTCTTTGCGGACGTTAAGTTCTCCTGCTTTCACGATATATGTATCTGCTGCGGTGTCTATTTTTGTCTGCTGAACTGCTGCGGCATTCGCTGCCGGATCAAAAAAAACGGTGCCTGCGGCTAAAAATAAGCAAAGTCCTGCGGCCGGAATAAATGCGGTTAACCCCTTTTTCATGTTCATTGTGGTTCCTCCCCGCTATTTTATAAGTTATTACACATTTCCACATTCCGCGGGCCGTCAAACATGATTTTCCTATTTCTTTTATAAAAAGAAAAAACCGCCGGACGGTATCCGGCGGGCGAACTGCTATGTTAATGCAGGAGACCCCTGCTTTGATCCAAATAATGAGAAACGTCTTCCCGTACGCTCTGGAACATATGGAGCTTGCTGCCGTATGATTCGATCCATTCCTTGACCACGCGTTCCGTCATTTGCTCTCCTTGATACGGGCGGCCGGCTTTTGCGTAAGTCGCTTCGAAATCTCCCCATAAAAGCTCAACCCAAGTTCGCGCTTGCAAATAGCTGAGCATGTCATTTTTCTCAAGCAGCAAATTCGTCAGTTTGTCGATATATGTATTCATGTCTCTGTCTCCTTTCCTTGGGAAAACCTGCTGCTTTTACGCAGCTTGTCACAGGCATATACTAACTTTACGTCTTCAGTCCAGAAGGCGCAACCTTTTGATATTGGCCGAGGGGGAAAACAAATGGTCCGGAACAAGGCAAAAGGATTTCCTAATCAGAACAATAATAAGTTTGAAGGCGAACCGCGGGCAAAGGATGACTACGCTTCTAAACGGGCGGACGGTTCAATTAATTCGCACCCGCAAGAGCGCATGAGAGCTTCAGGCAGACGATAACACACACCGTAAGAGACCGGGAATGACCCGGTCTTTTTTTTGCGGAAAAAAACATCCTTTTGCGGTCATAACGCTAAATAAATTCCATAATATGTTAAATGTTAAAACGAAAACCGGTAGACAAAAAAGGAGGGGTTTTATAAAATGAAGACAGTTTCACAACGATTGCTGAGCCTTACCGCATTCTTACTGTCAGTTTCATTATTTGCTGTTTCAGCTGAAGCAGCGGGCAGCCCGCAGACATCTGTATCAAACAGCGGTGAGGAGTTTGACGCAAATCAGAATCAGCCTGTACAAACAACACAGACATCCCCCGCTTATGAAGGAACGGGCCTCACCAAAAGACAGCTT
Organism: Bacillus sp. GW821-FHT11D08; assembly: GCF_058808515.1. NCBI lineage: Bacteria > Bacillati > Bacillota > Bacilli > Caryophanales > Bacillaceae > Bacillus > Bacillus sp. GW821-FHT11D08. The sequence goes on along the minus strand of NZ_JBXARS010000006.1, from coordinate 260,316 downwards.
GCACAAAACAGCAAAGCTGACATCAAGTCATTAAAGCCTTCCAGTATTATTGGGACAGACGAACGAATCAGAATTTCTCCTACAACATCATTTCCATATCGAGCGACAGCACAGCTGACCGTTACATACAGCGGCAGCACAAGCACCTACGGATGCACCGGTTTTTTTGTCAATGCCGACACGATCGTTACGGCGGGACATTGCGTGTATGACCAGAAAAACGGCTGGGCATCTAAAATTACGGCAGCTCCGGGCCGCAACGGATCATCGTACCCGTACGGCTCTTATTCAGGCAAGACATTCTACAGTGTCAAAGGGTGGACAGAAAACGGTGACACAAACTACGACTACGGGGCAATCAAAGTAAACGGGTCGCCCGGGAATACTGTCGGCTGGTACGGCTACCGGACGACCAACAGTTCCAGTCCGGCCGGGCTTTCCTCAACCGTGACAGGATATCCGTGCGACAAAGTGTCCGGTTCCATGTGGTCGGACAGCAAGCCGATTCGTTCTGCCGAGACATATAAACTCACTTATACGACAGATACGTACGGCTGCCAGAGCGGATCGCCCGTTTACCGCAATTACAGCGACACCGGCCAGACCGCCATTGCGATTCATACAAACGGCGGGTCGTCTTACAATCTGGGAACAAGGGTGACAAACAGTGTATTCGACAACATTCAATATTGGTCAAATCAATAAAGCTTTTGTTTTCTTTCTCGCGGCGGCCGTTTTATGCGGATGCGGCAAAGCGAATGATTCCGCCGCCAAAAAAGCATTGCCCGTTACGCTCCATGTTGAGGATGCAGACGGTTCACCGGCGGCCGGTGTGACGGTCACCGTGATGAAAGCGGCGGAGTCAGATCATCAGCCGAATATAGACCGCGGAGAGATAATAGGCAAGACTGATCACCACGGCGAGATTGCATGGAAAAGCGGCGCGAAAGGAACCTATGCCGTCGTTTTTGAAAAAGACGGAGTACCGGAAACCCGGAATATGTCCTTAGCTGAGAGTGATAAACATACGGTGATCAGCATTACATTGAAGCACTGAAAAAAGCTTGCAGGCGGAATATCCCCTGCAAGCTTTTTGTTACCCTTTATGCACTTGGTAATCATAAACATCTTTCTTCTCAGACAGATGAGCGAACGTGGAAAGCACAAGGCCGAGAGCCGTCATCAGCGCACCGCCGGCAAACAGCCATGAGTAAGATCCCGTTCCCCCGAGAATCAATCCGCCGATCCAGGCGCCGAGCGCGTTTGCCAGGTTAAAGGCGGAAACGCTCACCGCAGCGGCGATTGTCGTGCCGTTTTCAGAGGAAGAAATAACCTTGGTCTGCAAAAGCGGCGGCGTGCCGAACGCACATGCGCCGAATAAAAATGTCGCTGAAACCGCGGCGGCTGGAAAAACGGCGATATAAGGAAAAATCGCCAAGACGCCGATCAAGCCGATCATCACACCGATCATCGTGCGTGTCAGCAGTTTGAGCGGCACTTTCCCCGCGAAGAAATTCCCCGCCACTCCGCCGAGACCGTAGGCAAATAATGCGCCTGTGATGCCGACTGTGCCGAACCCCGCTGAATCTCTTAAAATCGGCTCAATAAACGTGTAAGCGATAAATACGCCTGAGTAGCCGAGAATGGTGATCGCAAAGGAAAAAATCACTTGCTTATGCTTAAAGACACTCCATTCATTCATCAGCATCGGAATCACTTTCGGTTTCCGGTTCGGTACGACCAGCATCAGTCCGATCAGCCCGATCATGCCTAAAACGGAAATAATGAAAAAGACGGCCCGCCAGTTAAGGGCATCTCCTAAATAAGAGCCGAACGGGACACCGAGCATCAGCGCCACGGTTAATCCGCCGTTCATGGAAGCGGCGGCGGCGGAACGTTTTTCAGGCGGCACCATTTCACTCGCAAACACCATGGCGATCGCAAAAAAAGCTCCGTGGATGGATGCGGATAAAATTCTGGAAATCGCCAGCACGGCGAAGTTTGGCGCAAAGACGCTCATCAGGTTGGCAAGGACGAAGATGCCCATCAATCCTAGCAGCACCGGCTTTCTCGGCAGCTTAACCGCGATAATGGTTACGATCGGGCCCGTCAGGCAGACGCTTGCCGCGTACGCCGTAACAAGCATGCCCGCTGAAGATACATGTATATGAAAGTCATCGGCAATCGACGTCAGAATACCCATGACAGCATATTCCGTATACCCGATGGAAAATGTGCAAATCATTAAAACAAAAATCATTAATTTCACAGATGGCTGTTTCATTTTGATATTCAACGCAAATCGCCTCCTTTTTATTTAAAAAACAACGAATTCCATCTTAAAAGATATCAAAAATGAATTCAATCATTTTTTACTGAAAGTATGAAACGAATGTGCCCGAAAAGAAAAAGAGGCCGGAACCGGCCTCTTTTGTTATTTTTTTTCTTTTAAAACGGAAATCGGCAGTGCTTCTTCCCCGTCAGACGGGGAAGATCTGTGTCCCCAGGCGAATACGCCGTTGATGTAATCAATGCGGAAAGTGTCATCAGAACCTTCTATCTGATACACCCCGCCGGGCCGAAAGTCTTCCGGGTTCAGCATGTAAGCTTTGGCCATCGTAATTTTCCGTTCAAGCACGGCCAGTTCATTTACAATGCCCATCTGTTCCGCTTTTCGCGCTTTTTCCGTCAGTCCCGCAATTTCTGTCTGTAGTTCATGAGGCGTCATTTGACTGTATCGTTTGTCCATTTCAGTTTACTCCTCTTCCTGCAAAAATTGATCAATATCGTCAATCGAGAATCCTTTTCTGAATAAGTACTGTTTAACCTTCATTCCGCTTTCATAGCTGCCGTCATAGCGGTATTTCCTGATCGCTTTTTCCGCATGAGCCTTCAGAGCTTCCATCTCGGCTTCATCATCATTTTCATACTCCGTCTGCTCCAGAGCGGCATTGATGACGTCGAAAGGGAAACCTTTTCGCTGAAGCTGCATCTGCGCCCGCTGTCTGATCTCTTTTGTGGACAGCTTTTTGTCTTTTTTGAGGATTTTGCCGATATGTTTCAGCGCTTCTTGTATCTGCTCATCAAATGTAAACGCACTGAGCGTCTCCTTGATGGTATCGTCGTCTATTCCTTTCGCTTTCAGCTCGCGGAACAGGACGTCAGGGCCTTTGCCGTTTGTTTTTTTGTGGGTGCTCGCATAGGCTTCGGCAAATTCTTTGTCATTTAAGTAGCGGTAATCGTACAGTTTATGGATGACTTCAGAAATGACGATGTCCGGTGTTTCTTTTTTCTTCAGATGATCCCGGACTTCTTTTTCAGAGCGCATCCGGTATGATAAAAATTCTACGGCGCGGTTAAAGGCTTTTTTCACGTCATCGCCGTACTGGATTTCAAGAATGTCAAGCTCGTCCAGTTCTTTCCCTTTTTTCAGGTCAAAACGCACAAGCACGTCGGCGTCGACGCTGAATGCATATTTCTCATCAAGAAAGATGTTGAAGCGCTCGGTATTTTTCTTTTGGGTCGATATTTTTGTAATAAACGGCATCCCGGTCTCCTTTCCCGCCCCGATGTTCAGGCGTTTTTCTTTTTGGCAAATGAGGTACAGTATATGTATCAACGTGTAAGGAGAGATGGATATGAATATCGCGATGACAGGCGGCACTGGTTTTCTGGGCCGGCATCTGACAGGTGTGTTTACCCGCCGGGGACATCATGTCTATATTTTATCAAGAAAACAGAGAGAAACCGAACAAAAAAATGTGACATATGTTCAATGGCTGGCCGAAAACGCGGCGCCTGAGCGCGAGCTTCCCCCTATTGATGTATGGGTGAACCTCGCCGGCAAATCCATCTTTGACCGCTGGACGGACACAACGAAGGAACAAATCATCTCAAGCCGGGTAGAAGCGACGAGAGAAGTCAGACGGATTATGAAGCAGCAGCCGAAAAAACCCCGGGCTTTAATTCAGGCAAGCGCCGTCGGCATTTACGGCACAAGTACAGAGAAAACGTTCACCGAACAGTCCGATACGTCAAATGAAGACTTTCTCAGTCATACGGCTCATATATGGGAACGTGAAGGCCAGAAAATTGAAGCGCTCGGCATCCGGACGGTATATGCCAGATTCGGGGTGATGCTCGGTGAAAAAGGCGCCCTGCCGCTCATGGTTCTCCCTTATAAGCTGTTAGCCGGCGGCACCATCGGCTCTGGACGGCAGTGGCTGTCATGGGTTCATGTCGATGATGCCGCGGAACTTATCGCTTATGCGGCGGAGCATGATGACTTGTCCGGTCCCATGAATGTAACATCGCCGAACCCCGTGGAAATGAAGCAATTTGGAAAAACGATCGCAGGCGTCCTGCACCGCCCCCATTGGATTCCCGTACCGGAACTTTTTCTGGAGAAGGCCTTGGGAGAAATGAGCCTGCTGATCGTAAAAGGCCAGCGCGCCCTGCCTAAGCAGGCGCTGACATCCGGTTTTCAATTTACGTATGAAGAACTTGATTTGGCTTTAAAGGATCTCTTATCTGCATAAAAACGGAAATAAAAGCCAATCCTATTGGTATTCTGTTTTGAAGGAGGGTCTTCTTTTATGGAAAAGAAGCGCGAAAAACATCAGCAGGGAGCCAATCTGAAAAAAATGCAGGAAGTCCTTTATTCCGGTGAATTCAAAAAAGCGGAAAGAGCAGCCAAACGGAAATAAACTGAATAAAGATCGGGATTGGACAGATACTATGTTTGTTTGATATCACTTTTTTCAGGGGGCGATTGATATGGGCAGAAATCATACTCACAAAAACCGTGATAAAAACAAACAAAAACTTCCTCAAGTTCCGGATGCTTTGAAACGCGAAACAGACGGCACATATGAGGAATATTCAAGCGAGCTTGCTGATTCCGCTGACCGTGAAGCGCAGGCGCGGATGAAAGCCGCTGACAACAGAGCTAAAAGCAAAACCCGCTAATACGAAATCCCCGCCTCTGTATAGAGACGGGGATTTTTTTTACAGTTCGGTAAACAGGCTTTTTGCCGGCGTCCGTTCTTTCGCCTTAGGCTGTTCATCAGGATAGCCCGTTTGAATGATGGCGGCAAAGCGCTCATTGTCAGCAAGGCCGAAGTCTTGGTGCACCTGTTTGTCATACATAATGCGGCCGCTTTTCCAGACCATGCCGATGCCGTTTTCATGTGCGAGAAGCTGAAGGTTTTGAATCATGCCGCTCAGCGCCGCGAAATCATCGTTTCTCGTAAATTCATTTTCATCTTCTTTTAAGACGACCAGCAAAAATCCCGGAACGGCGCTGAGGTTTTTTCTCATGTTCCGCTCTTTTTCCTCGTTGAAATCATCTTTTATCTTTTTGAAAAATGAGACGTAGCTGTCCGCAAGCTTTGCTTTTCCCGCTTCGCTTGCTGCGTAGATAAAACGCCATGGCTCCGTCAGTCTGTGGTTCGGTGCGTAAACGGCCGTTTCAAGCATATCTAATATGACTTCAGAAGGTACGGTTTCCGGTTTAAACGACCGGATGGATCTTCTGTTTCTGATTGTATGTGCAAGACTTTCGTTTTGCTGTAATTGTTCGGTTTTCGGCATGCCGATTCACCTTCCTATCCAAATGAAAATGATTATCATTTATAATATAACGGATACGACCGGCTTTTGTAAACCGTTACGGAAGCTGAAAATTGATTGTTTCGGCATACACGGCCGTTCCCGTCATCTTGATGTTCATCTCTCCGTTTTCCTCCGTGATCCTGATTTCCACTTTTCCGTCTTTCCCGATTTCCTGGCCTTGTTCAATCGTGAGGCATTCGGCTTCGGAGCCTCCGTATTGCCGCATATAGGCTGCCATGACGCCTGAAGCGGTTCCCGTGACGGGATCTTCGGTCGTTCCGGAGAAAGGGGAAGAAAAATGGCGTCCGTGCAGATCACTTTCCGGATGAACGGTTTCGAGAGAAAACGGATGAACGCTCGCTTTCGGAAGATCGCGCAAAATAGCGGGGAATTGTGCGTTGTCCGGCACCATATTCCGTGATGCTTTAAGTGATCTCAGCGGAACAATCAGTGTCCAGATCCCCGTTGATCCGTAGACAATCGGCAGCCCGCTGTGAAAATCCTCAGCCGTAATCCCGAGCGAGGCCGCAAGCTTTTCTTTGTCGCCCGTAAACGGCAGAAATTGCGGGGGAGCCTGATCGAGTGTGATGTATACCCGGCCGTTTCGTTCAGCGGCTTTTGCGGGAAGAATGCCGGCTTTTGTTTCAATTTGATATGTCTGATCAGCCTGAAGCCTTCCCTTTTCAATTAATGCGTAAAGAGAGGCGACGGTAGCATGTCCGCATAAATTCATTTCGTGGCCGGGTGTAAAATAGCGGATGCGCAGATCGGCTTCTCCGCTTTTACAGAGAAATGAGGTTTCGTTGTACCCTGCCATTTCGGCGATCATCTGCATCTCTTCATCTGAATAATCATCTCCGTTAAAGACGATTCCCGCGGGATTTCCCAAATCCGGAATATCGGAAAACGCTTCATATTTAAACACGGTTGCCTGTTTCATTCATCAGCCTTCCTTTCACCTTATAATCATGTTATTCAGTATAACAGAGCGAAATTAGAATTTTTAGTCAATTATTCAAAAAAAAAGACGCCTTTTAACGGCGTCTTTTTTTGGTTTTTCCGATCAGGCGGGTGACGAGGATCATCGTGACGGACAGCGATCTGTTTTTGCGGTACGCCAAGTATTTCCCGCGCCACTCCGGTTTGTATTTTTCTTTAAAGGCCCGCAGCCCGCTGAAGCTGTACATATACCGGACGTTGTTGAAGATGACGGCCGCGATTCTTTCCGACCAGAAAGATGTAAAAGCCGTACCTACGTTTGACAAAGGCGCCATGCCCATATTGAAGGTAGTATAGCCTTTTTCCTGCGCCCAGAGAAACAGCCGGATGAAAAGCGCGTCCATAATACCGTTCGGCGCGCTTTTCCGATAACGCATCAAGTCGACGGATATCTCGCCTTCCTGATACATCGGCATCAGGTTGGCAAAAGCGATGATCTCCCCTTCCGCGTCTTTCACGTAAGCAATCGGCGCCTGTTCCAAATAATCCCGGTCGAAGAAACCGAGGGAAAAGCCTTTCTCTTTTTTCGGTCCGAGCCATTCGTCCGAAATGTCTTTCAGCTTGGCGATAAACTCGGAGGAAAACGGCGGTTCCCCGACATGAAATGTGTAGCCTTCGCGGTCAAATTTGTTGTTAATCGCCCGCAGCCCCGCTTTTTTCTTACCTGAGAGCGTAAAGGCCTCCATATCCACGAACGCTTCTTCTCCAAGCTTGAAGAAGTTATAGCCGAAGTCATGGTACAGCGCCAGATCTTCACGTTCGATCTGATAAAACATGACACTCAGCCCCTGCTTATGCGCTTCATTCAGAAATTCCTCAATCACAAGCGGAAAAGAGTCTCTCTGTCCTGACGGATCACCGAGCACGACAAGCCTTCTGGAAATCTGGCTGAACAATAAAAGCGCTTTGCCGTCGCTTGAGAAATAAAACCGCTTATCCCCGAGAAAGCCGAGATGGCTGAGCGCATTTCCGCCTTCTTCCGCCAAAAAGGACTTCAGCCGTTCAGGATCGGCCTCTTCTCCGATCGGCTTCGATCTTTTATGATAAAAGAACGTAAACAAAAGGAAAAACAGCGGCACAACAATAATGGCCGTCATCGTGGCATATGTAATGTGCGAATTGTTATGGACGAAATAGTCGTGACGCAAGAGCCGATTCATTTTATCCCAAATAAAGCCGGCAATGAGATTGTAGTTAAACAAGGCGATAATAAACAGAGCGGCCGCAAAAATCATCTGGCCGAGCGTATACGAAGCCTGCTCTCTGATAAACTGCCGCTTTAACAGCACAAGCAATACGATGACGACAGGCAGAATAAAGATCGCGCTGATGTTCAATCCTTTTAAGAAACTGAACACAAAACCGCCGACCAGCGCGGCAACCGCCATTGAATAAGAACGTTTCGTCCGTTTGTATAATTCAATCGGCAGGATTAAAAGAATCAAAGCCGCGCTTAACGATAACGCGTTAAACGCAAGGAGCGCCGGGCGCGGAATATGCGGGATGACCGTCTCCCTGTCAATCGGCAGGGCGACGGACGCCAGCACGACGACTCCCGCCATGAAAACCAAAAGCGACAGCGATCCGTAAAGCACCCTGATTAAGATAGCGCGCTGGAATACGAGAAGCACGTTCGTCGTTTCCACGGCGGGCGCCATCTTCGGATTTGATTCCAGCCGTTTAAGCGTATTTTCCGTTAAATCGCCAGCCGCAAAGAACAGCCCGAACACAAACGGAATAAATGAATACACAATCCGGTAGATGACGATGGATGTCACAACCGCCTCCTGCGGAAAGCCCATATTCTGCATGCCGAGCAGAAACAGAAGGTCAAACGAACCGAATCCTCCCGGCACAAGACTGATGATTCCCCCGATAGCGGCAATGGCAAATACACCGAATACATGGCGGACATCCGCGTGAATTCCCATGACATACAAGGAATAATACATGACGACAGCCGCCGCAAACCATTCAGCAAACGATGCCCCGATGTAAGAAAAAACCGGATGCCTCGGTTTTGCTTCACCGTCTTCTGCGCCAGCTTTTTTATTGTTGATCCCAGCGGCGATTAAGGCTGCCGGCACAATAAGCGCCACTCCGGCGATAACAGCCCACAGCCACGGTTTCTCACCTGTAATCTCTCCAACCGGCAGAACCCGGGCGATGGTCAACATACTGAAGACGGACAGCCCGAGCAGCGCTGAGGACGTAAGCCAGGCGATGCCTGCGACAAGGCGTTTTACGTCATTCGTATGCTCTTTGTAAAGCATCGTCCGCAGCCCGACGCCCGCCAGACCGCCGAATCCAAGGACATTGTTAAAGGAATTGGCGATAAAAGAGACCCTGAATACTTTCCAATTCGGAATGTTGAGGCGAAGCGTCCGTTTCAGCACAAAGTCATAAAAGGACATTGCGCTGACGGCAAGAAGGCCGAGCAGAACGAGAATAAATAAATCGTAACGCTCAATCCCGTTAATAATGTACAGCGTTCGTTTAAAAGAAAGGTCTGTCAATTCCTTTTTGGACTGATAAATGACTAAAAGCAAAACTGCAATAGGAAATAATACTTTTAATATCGATAAGGCATTCTTTTTAGTCAGCAATGTTCTCTCCAATCATCATAAAATAGCTTATTTATTATAATTCCCCCAATAATCTCCAACATATTATACACTACCACCTCACATTCAAACAAAACTCGTCTGCAACTTTCTTTCTCTGATTAAAATCAGTAATATGATATGCAGGAGTATAAATGAGGAAGTGAGACGATGGATTATAATCTGCATGATACAACAGTATTAAGCGGCGATATTTTTTCTCCTGAGGAACGGGATATTTGGGTGCTGTACATGAAAGTGATGACATCGGCGGGGCTCGGCGATGTATCGGAGTGGATGAAGCTTGATATGAGCATGCCGCAAATGAAAGTGCTGATGCTTCTGAACAACCACGGGACGCTTAAGGTGAGTGACATAGCGGAGAAAATGGGCGCTTCCCTTTCAAATACGACGGGGCTGCTTGACCGTTTAGAAAAATCATGTTTCATTACACGCGCTCCGTCAGAAGAAGACCGCCGTTCAGTCGTCGTTCAATTAACGGAAAACGCGAAAGATATTTTCCGCAGCCTTTATCAAAAAGGACATGTAAAATTGAAGCGTTCATTGGAAACGCTGACCGCTGAAGAAAAACAAACGGTCAATCAAGGGCTTGCCATTTTGGCAAGAGCGCTTGATTCTTCCAAACAGGGATAGAGGTGAAAAAGGCCTGCCGGTATCGGCGGCCTTTTTTTGTTTGACATTTAATTCACTTGAAGTGAATAATATATTCGAAGTGAATTAAAAACAGGAGGATTGATCAGTATGCCGGAGCCATTGCAAACAGAAAAAAACCAGAGCCGGGCCATCACTCTCTTTACGATCGGTGTGTTCATGGCGGCGCTGGACAACGGAATTATTTCCGCTGCTCTGACGACGATGAACAGCTCTTTTGATGTTTCTCCTTCATGGGGATCGTGGGGAGTGACCCTTTACACATTGGGACTCAGTGTCAGTGTGCCGATTGTCGGCAAGCTGTCGGACCGATACGGGCGGAAAAAGCTGTTTATGATGGAAGTCGGGCTGTTCGGACTCGGCTCTTTGCTTGTCGCACTCAGTCAGAGCTTCCCGATGTTTTTGGCGGCACGGCTCATTCAGGCGCTTGGCGGCGGCGGAATTTTTATTATCGGGAGTTCGCATGTGCTGGCCGTGCTTCCGAAGGAGAAACAGGGGAAAGCTCTCGGGCTTTTAGGGGCGATGAACGGTATGGCGGCCGTCCTCGGACCGAATATCGGGAGCTTTTTGCTTGATGTAACCGGATCGTGGCATTGGCTGTTCTTGATTAATCTGCCGATTGCCGCCGCTTTGGTTGTGTGCGGCGGTTTGTTTATCGCTGAAACGAAAGAGCCTGAGGCGAAACGGCTTGACCTCGCCGGCACAATGCTGCTGTCTCTTGCGATCTTATCTTGCATGATCGGTATCACGAATCTCGATGGGGCGAAGCTGTCAGAAAGCATAATGAACGTAAAGGTGTACGGTTATCTTTTGGGAGCTGCACTTCTCTTTCTGGTGCTGCTTAAGGTCGAAAAGCGGGTTGAAAACCGAGGGGGCGATCCGATTCTCGCCTACTCGCTGCTGCAAAATAAAGTGTTTCAATGGACGCTCGTCATCGGATTTTTATCGGGAGGGCTGCTCGCTGCGGTCATTTTTATTCCTTCTTATGCGGAGCAATATTTGCACGTATCGGCGGAGAAAGCGGGTTATTGGATGACGCCGCTCGCGTTGGCGTCAGGAATCGGAGCGTGGCTCGGCGGGGCGATCACGGATAAAAAAGGTCCGGTCTTTTCCGCGGTTGTATCAGGCGCCATCGCATTTGCAGGCTTCATCCTGTTTCCGTTATGGGTGACGGATAAATGGGAATTTGTCACAGCGAGTGTCATTGCGGGGATCGGTTTCGGATTTCTGCTCGGGGCTCCGCTGAATGTGCTTGTATCAGAAACGGCGGGCCAAAACAAAGGAACAGCGCTCGGCACGCTGTCACTCGTAAGGCAGGTCGGGCTGACCCTCGCTCCGGCTTTATATGCCGGCTTCATTACAGCGGGCTTTGACCGGATCGGAGATGACATCAAAAACCGTTTAGCGAAAAGCGGCATTCCCGCTGGTCAGGCGCAAACGCCGGATATCGGCGGCGGACTTTCTTCGTTGCAGGAGCAGGTAAGCCGAATCCCCGTTCCCGCTGTCAAAAAAGCGGTTTCTGATGCGATTGAAGCGGGCATTGCCAGCGGCTACCACCATCTTTATACGGCAGCCGCCGTCATTTCATTATGCACGATTGTATCTGCGGCTGTTTTGGCGTTTTTCCGAAAGCCGGCATCCTCTAAGACAGATGCCAGCCCATCCGCCGGGAAAGCTCAGTAATATGGGCGATGTGATGTTCAGAGTGCCAGACATATAGTCCTAGCGCTTGTTCCAGCGTAATCGTCTCTTTAGATACAGGATGGAAGTATGTCCGTTTGAATTGGGCTTCCGTCATGGAGCGCAAAAGAGCGGCCCATCTTCTGTGCAGGATCGCTAACAGCTCAAGCGCATCCCCGCAAGCGGCGGTTTTGGAATCATGAAGATCGGCCCAGCCTTTTTCATCATAAGGACGGATTTCCGGTTCATTCTCCGTTAAGCTCAATTTAAACCGGGTATAGCCGTTCATGTGGCTGTCCGCCAGATGGTGAACCACTTGGCGGACAGTCCATCCCCCTTCGCGGTACGGCGTATCAAGCTGACTGTCCGACATCGCTCTGACAGCTTGTTTCAGTTTGGCCGGAGCGTGTTCCAGCGCATTGATCCATTCTTGTTTCTGTCCGGCCGAAATCGATTCAGCCGGCTGATATTCTCCAATCGGATAGCTGAGAGTTTGTTTTTCCATTTTTGTCTCTCTCCCGTTGCTCGTATTATGAAAGTATAATGGTGATGTCACAGCCTTCCGCTTTCGCTTCACGAAAGACCTGAAGCACACTCTCGGCTCCATTTTTTGTAAGCTGCTTACTTTGCTCAAACTGTCTCCATTCTAAAACGAGGGGGTATTCCACCCAGCCGGTCAGACAATCCCATAAAGCGTCAAGGTTTTCACCGTAGTATTCAGGAAGGGCAAGTTCCTTTTTCAATGTCTGGTGCAGGTCGCTCATACTTCTGATTTGCTCCCCGTTAATAACTGCTTTATTCATACGCGGCTCCTTTCCCATGTTTTTATTCTATCAGTTTACCATTTTCCTCTTCAGAAGTGACCGGAGTCTGCCGCGGTTCCAGCTGGACAATGCCTTGCCCGCCGTCAACGGCCACCCTGTCCCCCGTTTTCAGTTTTGACGTTGCATTTCCGCACCCGACAACGGCAGGAATCCCCAGTTCCCGGGCAACGATCGCCGCGTGGGACAAAGGGGCGCCGACGTCCGTTATGATAGCGGCCGCTCTTGGAAAAAGCGGGGTCCAGCCTACATTGGTTGTCGACGTCACTAAAATTTCCCCCGACGCAAAAGAATCCCCGTCTTCCGGGACATCAAGGACACGGACAATGCCCTCCACTCTCCCGGCCGCTCCCGCGAAACCTTTTAAAGTGTGCGCATCATCAGTTTCCGCAGGCATAAAAGCATCGTAATAATCCGCTCTTCTGTCAGGATCCTCAGCCCATTTAAACGGATTGAATCTTCCGTTAATAACGGATGGGAACGGCGGCAGTTTTTTATAGGTTTCATAGTTTTGCTTTCTCGCTTGAATCGACGCAACCGCCGGCTCTTTCCCCGCGAGCAGATCGGTTATTTCATGCAGATACAAGAAGAAAATATCGTCCTTCATGCCGGTCATTTCCGCCGCTCTGAGCGCGAATGCTCTGGCTGTCCGGTACACCCTGACAAATTCGGATCTGGTTGTTTCTCTCATATTCGCGTATCCTGACGCTTTTTCCATTTTGGCTTTGAGCCATTTGACCTTATGAGGAAACTTTTCTTCAAATCTTCGGAAGGCCTGTTCATGCGCCCGCTGCTGTTTCAAAAGCAGTTGTTCGGCATCAATACCCGACTCCTTGTGTTCTTTGATCTGCTTCGTCAGCCAATCCCGGTTTTCTCCCGGATGAGGTATGGAAAGTTCGTATTCATGCGGGCCTCGGTGGCCTTGGTTCCTGAGATATTCTTCCTCGCTCATACGGCCTTTCATGACTTGATCAATGCCGATAATCGGCTCCAGGCTTGCCAGTCCGCCTTTTCCCCTTAGATTGGACAGCAGGAGATTCGCATCTTCTATCCCTGCGAGTTTTGTTAATTGAGAGGTTAACGACGAAGAGGATTGCGCAGAATCACGCCCGCCGGATATTAACGCAAACCACGCGTTGCATAAATACGGATAGACCTCATCATTCCATATCGCTAATAATGCCTGCTCCGTTTCGGCACGTTTCAGCTTTTCCTCAATATTCCGGCACCAGTCGGGCGATTCGTCCAAGTAGGAGGCCATGTTTTTTTTCGCTTGCTTCATTTTCGACAGATACGGTTTCAGTTTTTTCGGGATGATCTTCAAAAGTTCATACTTTGAGAACGGATATAAAGGTATCTTCATTTCCGCCGGGATTTCTCCCAATGTATCGCTCATCATTTTTCCTATTTTTCCGCCTTTCGGATTCAGACCGAAAGCGGCGAGCACGGAAAGAGGCTGGCTCATATTGTTATAGGCTCTTCCGCAAATATTGCCGGACCAGACATAATAACCCGGAATGATGCCCGACTCTTCATCCAGATTCCGGAGGAGCGACCATGTCAGCGGCGTCATCACATCGGGAATCGCTTCTCCTATATTTGTGTTTGTCCATAAAAAATCACCGCTGAAAGAATCATTCCATTCATAGGTTTCCAGATTTCCGGCCTGTAAGGTCGTAATCGGGCGGGATTGAAGAATATACAATGTCCCGCCCGCGGCGGCCCATTCAATATCCTGCGGCCCTCCAAGATCTTTTTCCAGCTTTTTCGCCAGTTTATAGAGCTTTGACGCATATTTGCGAAATTCCCCGGGGCCGTCATATTTTTTCTTAGGCCGTGCCAGTTTAAAAGAATAGGCATCGGCTTCCCCGGAAACGAGCTGCTCCCCGAGACCGTAGACGTAATTGCCTGTCATCTCCCGCCTGCTCCCCGTAATCGGATCTGCGGTAAACAGCACTCCGGATATCTCAGACGGTATCATCAGCTGGATGACGATTGCGATTTCATGCTCATCTTCCATTCCCTGAACGGCGCTGTACGCTTTTACCCTTTCTGACTGTGCCGATCGGCGGACTTCATCAATCGCCCTGGACATGTCTTGATCTGTTTTGACATTCAACACCGTATCGAATTCTCCGGCAAAGGAAGCCTGAGCTGAATCCTCGCTCAGCGCGGATGAGCGTACGGCAAACAACGCAGATGCATGGCGGCTGCGGATGGAATTCACATATTGATCAATAGCCTCTCTCGCCTGATGGCGCAGCTGTCCGTCCTGAAAGGCAGGCGGCAAAATCACAAACCCTTCAGGCACAGGATACCCGCTTTGATACATTTTAGAGAGAATGCTCCCTTTTCCTCCCGCAAAGGAATAAAGTTCGGCCGGAAGTTCTCCGAATGTTTTGACACAGTCATTCATAATGTCCCCGCTCCTTTTTAGTCGTTCATCCAAGCTCACAGTTTTTCTCTTTTTCACTTTTTTTGAAAGTATTTCCTATAAGTATACAATATATCGGTCTTCACAAGGGAGAAAATCGATGGCGTTATGTTGTCATAAATGCATCCGTCAAAACGGCCGCAGCGGGGTCTTCAGCCTTACAGTGAAAGCGCTATTAAAATTAGAGATAGGCTGCCCGATACTGCTTGCCTGGCATTCGCTTCCGGCTTGCCGCGGGGGGTTTCGTTTGCAGGTTATGTCAACTTCCGTATCAAAAAGGCGGCCGAAACGCCGCCTTTTTTTCAGACTGTGCGGCCTTGATGCGCCGCCGTATTTCTTTTGGTCTGCTTCGGCTGATACACTTTCCCGACAAACAGGTATCCGTATCTGAAATGGTTGCACACCCAAGATAAGAAAATGGGACCGAGCGTGCAGATCAAAAATAAAAGAAGGATGGCAGCCGGCAAAGGCATTGATCGCAAATAGCCTTCCAGAAGATATCCGCTGATTAAAAAGTAGGAGTGCAGCAGATAGATTGAAAACGAATAGTTGCTGATCATCATCACAATCGCGGGCACTTTTTTGAGCTTTGAAAACAGATGAAAACACAGAAAGATCATACTGACCGCGTACATCATAATATCCGGACGCTTAGAGGAAATGGAGCCGCCGCTGATATATGAAACGGCCACAATCAATATTGCCGATACGGCCGCACTGAAGTAAACCGCATAACGGTACTGATTGATGAGCGATAAAAAACGCGGATATTCCTTTCCGCAATAAAATGCCAGACAGAAATAAAACACCCAGCCCGGAAACGGAACCCAAAAGAACGGAAAAATAGAATCAAGCCCCGATGATGCCGGCGGATGAAAGATGGAAAAGTAAGCCAGATAGACGGCGTTGATGATAAACGAAACAGACAGCACCCACACGGGAGATGTGTTGTTCAGCCAGCGGTGCAGCAGCATATGGAGAATGTAAAATTGAAAGATCACAAGAATGAAGTAGCCGATGAAGTTTCCTAAAAACACATTTTCTAAAAATTTACCGATCACTGAAACGAATCCGGCTCCTTCTTCCGCCACGCTTTTCATTAAAATGGCATCCACCGCGGCAATAAACAGAAACGGCACGAAAATGACTTTGCCCCTTTTCTTTAAAAAACCCGCGGGAACGCCTCCCGGGTATGACCTGGCAAGCAGAAATTCCGAAATAAAGATAAACGCCGGCGTGCTGAACATCAACAGGGTCCGAAAAGCATCAACCGTATGGGCGGCACTTGCTAGGGACTCTTCCTGAATCATCAGCACCATTGAAACAACGTGAAGCAGAACGACACTTAAACAGGACAGGCAGCGAATTACGAAAATTTCTTTTATCTGCATGCGGCCGCTCCTTTTTCACAAGCGCGCCGGACTTTAGCGTATGCTTGGCGCAGCCATTTTTCCCGCAGCTTGGGTGTGCTCGTTTTGACGACAGAAAAAAGGTTCCGCTCGGCTTTTTGAATGCCGCAAAATTGCAGAATGCCTTTTTTCAGCGTAATCCAGTCCGAGTTTTTCCGGAACCACTTTAAGTACCAGCCCGGGGAATCCGCCGTATAAAAGACCTGTGCCGTCTCTGCCCGGAGCAGTCCTTTTACGCGGCCGTTTTCATATGTGTAGGCTTCTCCGGAGACAAGCACTCTGTCAAAAAAGCCTTTCATAATCGCCGGAACGCCTCCCCACCACAGCGGGTAGATGAAAATGAGATGATCCGCTTCTCTCATCAGTTTCCGGTATTTCTTCGTTTCAGCGTCCCGGTTCATGTCAGAGCGCTTTTTTTCGCCGCCGTACTTCAGCACGGGATCAAATTGGTCGGCGTATAAGTCAATGACCGTATAGCTTTGGCCGCTGTCCTTTAAAGCCATGACGACGTATTTTACGAGAGCCGCATTGAAACTGTTCTCATCCGGGTTTGCATACACAATCACCGTCTTCATATGTCCCTCCTATTATTTCTTAATTTTTACAATGATTATATCATGATGTCATATGAATGAGGCAAAGACACGAGAAAGGCTTTTTCCGTTCTGCTGCCGTTTCGATAACCTCTTTCTGCATATTTTTGCTGATTTTGCCGCCGCGGATTCAATGACAAGCATCCGGCACTTCTGCGTTTTTGAGCGGCCGTATGGTATACTAGCTGTCAAATGAATGGCTTGGAGGACAACATGAGAATTTTAAAGTACGCGATTTTAGGGCTTTTGCGAAAAGGCGAATTGAGCGGATATGATATATCGAGCTATTTTAAGGAAGAGCTCGGCCAGTTTTGGAGCGCAAAGCACAGCCAGATTTATCCGGAATTAAAAAAACTGACGGCTGAGGGATTTATTACGTTTCGCACTGCGATTCAAGGAACAAAGCTTGAGAAAAAAATGTACACGCTGACTGACAAAGGAGAGCTGGAGCTTGCTGCCTGGCTGACGAAAAAAGACCCGATTCCGGAAACGGTGAAGGATGAATTTATGCTGAAGGCTTATTTCATCTCAGCGTTGACACAGGAAGAAGCGGATGAGCTATTCACCGACCAGCTCGTAAAGCGGAAGGAGAAATTGTCCGATCTGGAAAACAGTTATCAAGAACTGATGACATCGTCCGCGGAGGCGGATTCATTTTCTTCTCCTGATTTCGGCCATTATCTCGTACTGACAAAAGCGCTTGAGCGGGAACGGAATTATATTTCCTGGCTTGAAGATATTTTGGCTCTCATCAAAAAAGCATAAACAAAACGGGGCGGCTCTGTATCTGCAAGCCGCCTGTTTACGTTCTGAGAACCGCATTGATAAATGAATCAGCCATTAAAATAAGAAAAAGCAGACTGAAATACACAATCGAATAAAAAAACATCCCCTTCGACCATTGCGTGTCATCCGCCGCCTGAAAGCCTTTGACGCTCCGGTACAGCCAGATGGCTCCGAGCAGGAGAGCGGACGCGGTATAAAACGGGCTGACGTCTATATAAAGAGGAACGAGCAGCGAAACCGCAGTCAGAACGGCAATATAGCGCAGCATTTTTATTTTTGTGGCGCGATTGCCTTTTATGATCGGCAAAAGCGGAATGCCGGCGGCACGATACTCTTCCTTTCGCCTGATTCCGATCGCCCAGAAATGCGGCGGCTGCCACAAAAACATAATCGCGTATAACAAAATCGCGGGCATATCAATGTACCCGGTGAGCGCGCAATAACCGATTAAAGGCGGAGCCGCCCCGGGAAAGCTGCCGACAAATGTGCTCCAGACGGATTGTCTTTTAAACCAAAGCGTATAAACGACGGCATACAGCAAAAAGGCAAGCAGGCCAAGAACGGCGGTCAGTACATTAAGTGAAGCAAGCATGATGAATCCGCAGGCGCCGAGACATGTGCCGTACAGGATCATGGCCGGCGGCGGTATTTTTCCCGTGACGCTTGCGCGGGTGCGGGTTCGTGCCATCTTTGCGTCCATGCCGCGGTCAAAGAAGTTATTAAAAACAGTGCTTGATGCCATGACCAACGCCGTTCCGATCATGGCAACCGCCATGGCGGCAAATATACCGGGCCCTCCGCCCGTCCTTTCTGACTGAATCCATGCGATCCAAAATCCGCCCAATGCGGCGAGTGAATTTGAGATGATAATCCCCGGTTTGGCAAGAATGATAAAGTCCTTGACCGTCATCCGGTTTCCGTTATGCTTCATCGGCTGTTCCGTCTGTGCTGCATTTGAGTTCATTTGTTCAGGTTCTCCTTTTTCGGCTTATCATATCAGGAAGAATCAGGAAGCACAATTTATTTTGGACATTTTTCACACAATTGTAAATTGTATATGAAAAGCCGCATCTTGTGACCGGATGCGGCTTTTGCCTTTTTCTATTCAAATTCTGCCCATACAGCTTTTTCAATCCGGCGGATGCCCTGAGCTCGGGCCGGCGATGGCGGCTCCACGCGTCATTTTTGCGCATCACTGAGATGTTCGCTCTCTTCAGTCACTCAAAAGCCGTGTGTATATTGCAAATCGACGTTCTTCTTTCCCGAGCCTTTTCAAGAAAACTTCAGAAAAATAAAAAACCTTGCCGGTTAGACGGCAAGGTTTGTTTCTTACAGTGTAAATGCGATATCCGCCCCTGATACAGGGTCTTTGACGAATACGCCCTCTTCTTTTTCTTCGATCTCAAAGCCGGCATCGGTCAGCGCTTTTGTCACACGTGACAGCTCTTTTTGATGCGGCAGCGCGATGGTGTAATAATCCAGCCCGCTTGCATTTCCCGGTTTCGGCGGCGCATGTTTTCCGGCCCATATATTCAGACCGATGTGATGGTGATACCCTCCCGCTGAAACAAACAGAGCGGACATGCCCGCGTAATTGCCGACAATATCAAAACCGAGAATATCGGTGTAAAACGCTTTGGCTTCCTGTAAGTCCGTCACATGAAGATGGATGTGGCCGATAACAGTTCCTTCTGGGAGACGGCTTTTCCGTTCAGCTCCGGCTTCTTCCAAAAGCCCGTCCACATCGACGGGCGCCGTTTGCATGACATAATTGCCCTCTGCATCCCGGCGCCACGTGCTGCGGGGACGATCGGCGTATATTTCAATACCGTTGCCGTCCGGATCAGACAGGTAAAGAGCCTCACTGACCGCGTGATCCCCCTGACCGAGCGCGATGCCGTTTTCAATCAGCCTGGCCACTGCGATGCCGAGTTCTTTCCGGTCAGGCAGAAGTATCGCGAAATGGTAAAGGCCGGTGACAGACCGCTCCGGCAGAACGACGGCGCTTGGATTTTCTTCAAGCACCAGCAGGACGCGTTTTCCGTCTGCTGACAGTCTTGCAGAACGATCTGTCTGCGAGATGACTTGAAGGCCGATGACATTCCGGTAAAAGCCGAGCGAGCGTTCCATATTTTTAATGGTCAATTTGACATAACCGATTGCCGTATCTTGATGAATGCCGGTCATTTGAACGCCTTCTTTCTTATGCTGAAAAAGTTTCTCCCTTTTTTGATTTGAAAAGGAGCTGATCCAATGAAAGCAGACGGCTTCCTGAAAGCGCTAAATGAATTGACGCAACCAGTAAGATGAAATCAAATTCCGATCCGCCCATAAATGGTGAGGAAAGCTTCGCCGTGAAGATGGCGCCGACTAATGTGACGGCAAACAGAACGCCGATAATGCGCGTTGCCAAACCGAAAAAGATCAGAACCCCGCCGACAAGCTCAATCGTCGCGATGACATAGACCATAAAGGCCGGAAGCCCGATGCTCTGGAAAAATTGCGCAGTTCCTTCCAACCCTTGAAACTTGGATAAACCGTGAACAAAAAAGATAATACCTGTTACAACCCTTAAAAGCAGTGTTCCTGTTTCGAATGATTTATTCATAAAATCCTCCTTGAAAATTATTATCACTTACTTTATGTAAGCTAGTATATATACATAACTTATTTACGTCAAGTAATTTTGTTACATTTAACGAAAATAACTTAAAAGTACTATTTGCCTTCGCTAAAAAAAGACCTCCGCACTCTGTCGGAGGTCTTTTTCCCTATCTATGATTCCCGGAACTGGCTTTCATATAATTCCCGGTAAAACCCGTTCTGGCTTAGAAGTTCGGCATGGGTTCCTTTTTCAGCCATTTCGCCGTCTTTCAGCACAAGAATCTGATCGGCTTTTTGAATTGTGTTCAGCCTGTGAGCGATGATGACGCTTGTTCTGCCCGTCATTAAACGGCCGAGCGCTTCTTGTATTTTCACTTCGGTCACTGTATCAATGTTGCTCGTCGCTTCATCCAAAATGAGCAGCACCGGGTCCGCCAGCACAGCTCTCGCGATGGAAATGAGCTGTTTTTGTCCTTGGCTGATGCCCGCGCCGTTTTGGGTAAGGACGGTATCGTAGCCTTTCAGGAGCCGTTCGATGAATCCGTGGGCATTGGCGGCTTTTGCGGCTGCCTCCACCTCTTTGTCAGAAGCATCCAGCCGGCCGTAGCGGATATTCTCCCTGATGGTGCCCTGGAAGAGAAATGAATCCTGCAGGACAAACCCCATGTTTTTTCTCAGACTGGTTCTCGTCAGTTTTTTGATGTCCGTTCCGTCAATGAGAATTTTTCCGTTATTCGGCTCGTAAAAACGGGCGATCAGGCTTGTAACGGTTGTTTTACCCGCTCCGGTCGGTCCGACGAAGGCGATGGACTGTCCTTTCGGAACGCTGAAGGACAGGTGTTTTAAGATCAGGCTGTCTTCCTGATAGCCGAAGGAGACATCTCGGAATTCAATCTCTCCCGTTTTGATCGGCTGGTACAGCGCATGCTCTTCATCTTCCCGCTCCTCTTTTTCATCCAGCACGTCAAACACCCGTTCAGCCCCGGCGATGGCCGATAACATCGTATTGAACTGATTGGCTAAATCATTTAAAGGGCGCGTGAACTGCCGCGAGTATTCGGCGAATACGACGATGGAACCGATTGAAATCCATCCCTTCAGCGCAAACAGCCCGCCGACCGCCGCTATAATCGTAAAGCTTAAATTGTTTAAAGAGTTCATGACTTTCGGAATGAATCCCGAAATTGTCTGCGCCCAAAACCCCGATGATTGTAACGCCGCGTTTTTTTCTAAAAATTGTTTCATGACGCGGTCTTCCCTCGAATAGGCTTTAATGACCTTCGCCCCTGATATCGACTCTTCAATAAAACCGTTCAGCTCGCCGAGGTTTTTCTGCTGCTGTTTAAACAGCAATCCCGTCCGGTTGGTGATCCATTTAATGCTCAAAAGCATGATCGGAATAATCAAAAGCGTGATCAATGTTAAAAGCGGACTCATGTACAGCATGACGGAGATTGTGCCGACGAATGTAATGACGCTCGACAGCACTTGAATGACGGATGTATTTAAAGTGGAGCTGACATTTTCGATATCATTGGTGACCCGGCTCATTAAGTCCCCGAGCCGCTGTTTATCAAAAAACGGAATCGGCAGCTCATGCAGATGGGTAAACAGCTCGCTCCGCATTTTAAACACGGTGCTTTGCGAGATATTGATCATCCAATAGTTTTGAAACCATAAGGACAATGATTGCACGAGGTAAATCCCAAACAGGATGAACAGCACCCCCGCCAATCCGTCTGTCGTCTGTCCGACGATAAAATGATCAATCGCTTTCCCGATGACGAACGGTCCGAGCAGGCCGAATATGGCGCTTATGACTACCATGATGATCACAAGGGTTAAAAGCCCTTTTTTCTCGGCTACATAAGACCAGATTCTGCGCAGCGTGCCTTTTGTATCTTTTGCTTTCGCGCGTTTTCTGCCGCCTTCATTTGATTTGAGCGGTATTTTCGGATATCGGAAAGGTTTACGAATGTCTTTTTGCATTGTCAGCTCCCTCCTTTCCGAATTGTGATTCATAAATCTGCCGGTACAGATGAGACTGTGCCATCAGCTCTTTGTGCGTGCCTTTGGCCAGCAGTTCGCCGTCTTCAAGCAATAAGATGGTGTCAGCCTTCATTGCAGTCGTTATTTTCTGCGTAATAATCAGTGTCGTGCATTCATAGGATCTGATCGCTTGTAAAAGCTTCGCTTCCGTTTGAAGATCAAGCGCGCTCGTACTGTCATCTAACAGCAGGAGGGACGGCTTTCTGATAAAAGCGCGCGCGATGGAAATCCGCTGCTTCTGCCCGCCTGACAAATTGACGCCCCGCTGTCCCAGCACCGTGTCGTATCCGTTTGACAGCTTCATAATCGTGTCATGGATTTGCGCGTCTTGGGCCGCTTCCATTACTTCATCTAGTGAAGCATCCTCCCGCCCCCAGGCGATATTTTCACGGATGGTGCCCGAAAACAGAAGCACTTCCTGCGGAACATAGCCGATTTCCCTGCGCAGCCCGCAAGCGGAGAATTCACCGATCGGTTTGCCGTCTATGAAAATACTGCCCGAATCAGCCGTGTACAAGCGCGGAATCAGCTGAAAAAGCGTTGATTTTCCTGAACCTGTCGCGCCCATAATGGCAACCGTTTCTTTCGGGCTGGCAGAAAAGGACACGTGATGCAGCGCGTCTTTTTCCATGCCCGGATAGCGGAAGGACACTTCGCGAAACTCAATCCCGCCTGCAAGCGCCCGTGCCGGGTCCTGCCCCGTTCCCTCGCCGCCTTCTGTTTCCAGCACCTCGCCGATTCTTTCTCCGGAAGCCTTCGCCCGGGAAAATACCATGATGAGAAAAGGAAGGACGGACAGCGCGCCTGTAATCCGCGTCGCATAGTTAATGACGGAAACGACATCGCCGACCTGCGCTCCGCCCTGAGCAATGCTTTTGGCGCCGAACCATAAGATAAACAAAATGCAAATGTTCATCAGCAGCATTAAAATCGGCATCGCCGCTTCCACGAGACGAAAAGCGGAGACCGTTTTTTCCATCAGCTTCGTATTCGATTTCAAAAAACGTTTCACTTCGTGGTTTGCACGGAGGAGCGCTTTAATCAGTTTGATCGCCGTCAGGTATTCCTGCATGATCGTGTTGACCTGATCAAGCCGCTTTTGCACAGACCGAAACAGCGCGCCGCCTCTTTTCAGCACCCACAGCAAAAACAAAAGCAAAATCGGCACCGTGATCAGCAGAAAAAACCCGAGTTTCGCATTGACGGTCAGCGAGAGAATAATGCCCCCCGCGATCATTAACGGCGCACGAAGCATAAACCGGAGACTCATGAAAAGCATATTCTGAACCTGTGTCACATCGTTTGTCAGCCGGGTGATAAACGATGTGGATGAGAATTGCGCAAACGTCGAATAGGAGAAGGATTGAATCTTTTGAAAAAGCCCTTTTCGCGTATCATACGCATAGCTCTGGCTGATGTGGGCGGAGTAGAACGAATTTAAAATGCCCGATGCGAATGAAACAGCGGTCAGTCCGATCATCACGCCGCCCCACAGCCAAACCGTACCGAGATCCTGCTTTAAAATTCCTTCGTCAATGATTTTCCCGATCAGCAGGGGCTGTATCAGCTCTACCGCAAGCTCGATGAGCATGAAAAACAGAGCGATTCCCGCTAAAAGAGAATACGGTTTTACATATGATAAAGCCTTTGACATGTGTAAGCCTCCAAATCCTTTGTTCAATATTATTATTTTATGCCTTTCCGGCAAATGAATAAAGAAATTTGGTGTGCCGTTTTTTCAATAATCTGCGAAAAAGATAAAACCTTCCCGGGGAGGGGAAGGTTTTGACCTTATTGATCCAATTGCTGTTCAATGCGCTCCCGCATTTGCGGAACGCCTAATCCGACAATGACCTGAAGCGCCCTGCCTTTTCTGACGACGCCGTGGGCTCCCAGCTCTCTGAAATCGGCGTCACTTTTGACCTTTGATTCATCAGCGACAGTGACGCGGAGACGGGTGGCGCAGTTGGTGATCTCCGTAATATTGTCCTTTCCGCCCAGCGCTTCAATATACAAAGCGGCTGTATCCTGCTGTGTTTCGTCTGCCGCCGCTGTTTCTTTTGAAGCCTGCTTCCGTTCTCTGTACTCCTTTTTCGAATAGAGCTTTGTTTCCTGCCCTTCCTCTTTTTCTCTGCCCGGTGTGGCGATGTTGAATTTGAGAATGAGGAAACGGAAGACGAAAAAGTAAACAGCGGTAAAACACAACCCGATGATGATCTGGTATACATACGTCAAGCCGTGGCTTGACGCCAGCGGGATCCAGTTCAAGGTCGCAGCTTCGATCAAACCGCCCCCCATATTTCCGACGACGCCGGCCATATACATGACGGTTGCCATGGAAGCGGCAAGCAAAGCATGAACCGCAAATAAAAACGGAGAGATAAAAAGGAATGTAAATTCAATCGGCTCTGTAATTCCCGCGACAATGGACGTCAAGGTGACCGGGATCAATAGGCCGGCGACGATTTTTTTCTTTTCCTTTGAAGCCGTGGCGTAAAAAGCGAGCGCGATTCCCGGAATGCCGAAGATTTTCGAGTTGCCGTGAAGCGCGAAGCCCCCCTGCGGGAACAATTCTTTCAGCGGTTTGACGCTTTGAGAGTATTCCCCGAGATGCTGCGCCCAATAGGTGACGATACCGCCTTCAGCCACAGCCGGACCGTAAATAAACGGCGAGTAAATAAAATGATGCAGGCCGGTCGGAATTAAAATCCGCTCCAGGAACGTGTAAATCCACACGCCGATCGCCCCGGAAGAAACGAGAAAACTTTGCAGCGAGCCGATTCCGGACTGAACCATCGGCCACACGTATGCCACCGCAAGTGAAATCGGTATCATAATGAAGAAAGAAATGATAACGATGTAGGAAGATCCTTGAAAAATCCCCAGGAAATCCGGCAGTTTTTTATCAAAATAACGATTGTGCAAATACACGACAATAGATGAAATAAAGATGGCGCCGATAATATTCGTATCAAGCGTTTTGATGCCGGCGATCATCGTCAGCCCGCTCGTTCCGCCGGCTTCCTGATTCATATCGACGTGAAAAGCCCCGCCCCAAACCGTCAGAATCGCATTGATAAAGTAATTGAATGTCAGATAAACTGTAAGCGCTTCCAAACAGGCCCGCGCCTGCGCTTTTTTCGCTAAGGCGACAGGTATGCCGATCGCAAACAGGAGCGGCATTTGATTAAAGACGGTCCAGCCGCCCTGTTCAATGACGTACCAGCATTGATACCAAAGCCCGTCAGGATCAGCCAGCGGCCCCATCAGCGTTTTATTTTTAAACAGCGTACTCAGACCGACAATAATACCGGAAAATGCAAATAATAAAACAGGCACAAACATCGCGCTGCCGAAGCGCTGGACTTTTTGCATCATTTCACGTGACCTCCCGCTATTTATCAAAATTTTCGAGCTCTTTATAATCAACATATGCGCGGAATAACGCTTCGCCCACCAGAAAAAACGGGGCAAATGCGACGATTTCCGTTTTATCGCTTAACGTCACCGGCTTGCTGGTCGCATAAAGATTATACGGCGTCGTTTGCGCCAGTACGTTGTTTTTCAGATTGGTGATTGAAATAAACGGAACTCCCTTTGCGGACAGGGTCCTTACCTGCGGAATTAATTCGGGTGTTTCGCCTGATAAAGAAATAATGATGAATACGTCATCAACCTTAAAATCATCACACATGATATCAAACTCTGTGATGTCCTGAATTAAAATCAGATACTTCCGCCGGGATACAAACATCCGCTGCAGCTCACGGGCGCACACCCTCTGAGCCGTCCCCGATCCGTAAACGAAAATCCGTTTTGCTTCATCTATCAGCCGGCACATCTCCGTCATATCTTTTGACTTCACGTATTTTACATTGGCTTCAATATCATCCAGCAGCTTTTCAAACGTCATATTCTCGCCCTCTTCAGGCTGATCCTCCCATTTCAGAAAAACCCGGAATTCACTGTAGCCGCTGAAGCCCAGTTTTTGGGCGAGCCGCAGGATGGAAGACCGAGAGACATTGCAGGCTTTCGCCATGTCATTGATACCGAGATGGTAGCACGTATGTTTATGATTCAATATATATTTTAAAATATAAAAATCGTTGTCATTTAATTTCGCGTAATGCTGATTAACCAGTTCTTCAAGACTCATCCCAAAAATCCCCCCGTTTTCTTTCTATTATATAGAATAACAGATAAAGAAAACGGGGAAGATTGTCATCAGGAAATAGGAGACGGACTTACATCAAGCTCAGGCCAGTAGTCCTTGTTAGCCTCCATCAGATCTTCAAGAATCAGTCTTGCCACACGGGCGTTCGGCACTGTTTTTGACAGGATCAGCGCCTGCCACAGCTTTTGAAATGACCGCTCTTCCCACGCTTCAGCCGTCAGTTTTTCGACAGACACCTGCTGTTCCATCAGGCCTTTTTGAAATTGCGGTATGTTCCCGACTGAGAGCGGTTCCGGTCCGTTTGAGCCTACGAGACAAGGAATCTCAACCATGGCTGACGGATCAAAGTTAGCGATCGCGCCGTTATTTTCAACGATTAACAGCATCCTCTCCCCTGTGTTGTAAGCGATGGCCCGGGCAAGGTCGACGATATAGGAAGCATGATCATCAATTTTAATTTCACTGTTCTCCGACGATTGTTCGCGCGTAATCATATCGCATTGGCTGAAAATGAAAGCTTCCCGCCCTTCCATGACTTCGTTGGCTCTCGTATGGTTCGGATTTGATTTTTTCACCATATCATCCGGGAATAAGTAATATTGCAGATATGTGTTCGGAAGCGTATCCGGATCAGCCGCCTGTACGTCGCGCGCTTTTTTGAATGTGTCATTCCAGCTTGCTTCAGTCTGTTCGGCCTCCGTCTTCGGAACGTAGCCGTATTCACGGACATGCTCTTTCAGCTTCGGCATTAAATCATTGCCATGCCGGTCTGTGATGGACGTCCACCAGCCAAAGTGGTTCAAGCCGTAGTAACGGACGTTCATTTCTTTCCGTGAAGATAATCCGAGGATGTTCGCCATGCGATCCTCAATTCCGACCGGCATGTCGCAGATGTTCAATATTTTTGAGTTCGGTCTGAGGCGCCGTGTAGCTTCGGCCACAATCGCCGCCGGATTGGAGTAATTCAGCATCCATGCGTCGGGCGAGTACGTTTCCATATAATCAAGAATCTCCAGAACACCGCCGATAGAGCGCATGCCGTATGCGATTCCGCCCGGCCCGCATGTTTCCTGGCCGACCACGCCGTACTTCAGCGGGATTTGTTCATCAAGCGCGCGCATCGCATATTTTCCGACGCGGATATGCGCCATGACGAAGTCAACATCCGTAAAAGCCGTCTCTGGGTCATCAGTCGCCAGAAATTCAATGTCCGGCGCTTTTTCTTTTATAAATACCTCACACGCACCCGCAATCCGCTCCTGCCTTTCTTTATCATTGTCATAAAGTTTCAGCTTTCTGATCGGAAACTCTTCCAGGTGATTCAAAAGCATTAATACAATTCCGGGGGTAAATGTGCTGCCGCCGCCTGCAATAACGATTGAGAATGATTTGTCTGTCATGTGAAGCCCTCCTCTGATAACGTTTACATTTTATTTATATCATGAGAAGGTCCGATCTGTACCGGGTTTGGAGGAGTTAGATCATTTAATCATTTTTAGTTATTTTTCTCAAAAAGCGGGAAAGTTCCCACAGGTACGAAAAAGGCCTGCTGTCATCAGCAGACCCATTCTCAAAAATGCTCTTGTAAATCAGAAAGCAGCACTTCCTGCTCAAATTGCGGATTTCCGATCGGAAAAATTCTGGCTGTTTCCTTGTCTTCGTTGACATGCTGAATATAAATCGGGACTCCTTCGTACGTCACATACGCCATGGCGGCGGATTCCGAAATGTCTTTCGCACGCTGTGTATTCACGTCTCAAACCTCCTTTAGGCCTCACACATAACGTGTCCGGCAGCCAAGAGAAGTATGCTTGTTTCTTACAATTGTCCGGTGGTGAGTTTGAATTTTTTGAGGCGTTTGTAAAACGTGCTCCGCGGGATTCCGGCCATTTTGGCGGCCAGCGTGACATTCCCCTTCGCTGATTCAAGCGCGTTTACGATGATGTTTTTCTGAATGTGCTCCCGGATGGAGACAGGGGACGCTTCTTCCTGTTCATAAGTCTCGGCCGCCTCTTTAAGACCTGACGCTTCAAGCAGGGCTGCGATGGGGCGTTCTGACAGCCGCCCGTCCGGGAACATGACGGAAAGACGTTCAAATACATTAAACAATTCCCTGATATTTCCCGGCCATTTCCGGCTCTTTAATAGGTCTAAAAAGTCATCAGGAAGCTCCCCCCGCCAGCCGCGATTTCGCTGAAATTCGAGGAAGAGGCCGGGAATGTCTTCGGTGCGTTCTCTTAATGGAGGGAGGTGGATCGGACAGACGTGAAGCCGGTAAAATAAATCTTCTCTCAGCTTTTTGCATTGGACAAGCTGTCTCAGCTCAGTGTGGGTGGCAGTGATGATTCTGATGTCAACGGGAATCTCTTTTGTCCCGCCGACCGGGGTGACTTTCCGTTCCTGCAGCACCCGTAACAGAGCGACCTGCATGGAGTGTGATATTTCTCCGATTTCATCGAGGAAAAGCGTGCCTTTATCGGCTTTTTGCAAAGCGCCGTTATGTCCTTTCCGTTTGGCCCCGGTGAAGGCGCCTTCCGAGTAGCCGAACAGTTCGCTTTCAATCAGCTTTTCGGGGACCGCTCCGCAATTGACGGCGATAAACGGGCCGTTTTTCCTGGAGCTGTTGTTATGAATCGCCCGGGCGGCAACCTCCTTTCCCGTCCCGGTTTCTCCCGTAAGACAAACGGTCGCGTCCGTTCGGGCGACAAGCTCCAGCTGCTGAAGCATATGTCGGGATGACGGGCTTTTGCCTGCCGCACCATGGAATATAAAAGACGGCTTTTCTTCTCGTTTGGATAAATAAACGCATGTGTAGCCGTTCTCCTCCCGCTTCGCCTGCTTGATGTGAAAGCCCTGTTCCTCAAGCTCGCGCAGCATATGTCCGGTAAAATGCTGAACGGGACGGCTTGCGGCGATAACCCGGCTCATTTCATTGCAAAGCACGATCGGATCGTGAGACCGGGTAAGCCCGGCGAATTTGCTGATCATGTCAAGTTCTGTCATTTTGATCTTTAGGGCAAGCTCCCGTTCCGCCGTATAAGCAATGGAGGAGGCAATTCCGAGCATAAAAGGCTGAGCGCGGGCGGCGGGGCAGGAAATATCAATGACACCCGCCAGCCGCCCGTCTTCATAACGGATCGGTGCGGCGGAACAGCTCCATTGATGAGAAGCGAGCGAATAATGTTCAGAGCCGTGTATCATGACCGGCTCATTTGTATAAAGAGCCGTCCCGATCGCATTCGTGCCGACGGCCGTTTCCGTCCAGCGGGCGCCTTTTAAGAAATTGATGCGGTTCGCTTCATGAATGGTGCGCGGGTGGCCGTCAACTGAATGGACAACGCCGTCAGAATCAATCAGAAGAACCATCATTTCCATTTCCCGCATCGCCGTTTTCATTCTTTCTGCATACGGCGTTGAGGCCGCTAAAAATAACGCATGCTTTTCGGCCTGCCTTTCTAAATGATCTGCCGGCATTACATTCGGCCCCTTTTCGAGATAAGGGTTGACGTCGGCTTTTTTGCAGCGGTGCCATGAGGCGGCCACCCGCTTCTGAATACGGGATTCATCAAGCACGCCTTCTTTCACAAAGCGCTTCCAGGTTTTAAAATCATTCCGAATGACATTCATTGTATTCGCTCCCCCCTGTTCAGACCATCTTTTCATATATTGTAGGGGAAAAATAAAGCGCTTTCAACGAAAAATACCCCTTCTCATCTGAGAAAGGGTATTCCGGTTATACGGAATGCACCGCAAGTCCGGTGACATTCAGCAGGGCTTCCTGAAGCGTTTCTGACAGAGTCGGATGCGCCGCGATAAAGTGCTCCGACATATCAGCCGTCATTTCACCGTTCATCATCATGACCGCCTGACCGATCAATTCCGTCACGTCCGGCCCGATCATTGACACGCCGACGATTTCTCCGAATTCCGGTTCGGCAATGATTTTCATTTTGCCGCCATGCTGATGCTTTATTAACGCTTTTCCGTTAGCAGAAAATGAGCATTCTCCGATTTTCACATCTCCGTATGTCTCTCTCGCCTGTGTTTCCGTCAGCCCGACAGCGGCCATTTCCGGCGATGTATAAATACAGCGGGGCACCGCCCGCATATTGACTTTGCTGTCCTTTCCCGAGGCATGCGCGGCGGCTGTGATTCCTTCATGAATGGCGGCATGCGCGAGCTGCATTCCTCCGGCCGCATCGCCGCATGCGTATATATGAGGCACATTGGTCTGCATATGGTCATTGACTTCAATGCCGCGCGGAGAATACCGGATGCCGGCCTGCTCCAGATTCAAGCCATGCAAACGCGGCTTTCTCCCGATTGCAACCAAAACGTGATCAGCCTGAGCCTCAATTTCTTTGCCGTCTTTTGTCCACACGGCGGTTTTCCTTTCTTTGTCAATCCGCTGAAGAGCGGCTTTCGTCTGAATATCAGCCCCGCTGTCTCTTAAAGAGTCTTCGAAAACGGCGGCGATTTCCCCGTCTTCTGCCGGGAGCAGTCGGTCAGCCGATTCAATCACCGTCACTTTCGTTTTAAACCGGCTGAATAAAGAGGCAAATTCACAGCCGATCACACCTCCCCCGACAATAAGCAGAGAAGAAGGAATTTGCTGTAAAGAAAGCGCATCTTTGCTGTCGATCACCCAATCGCTGTCAAACGGGGCAAACGGCAGCTCCGCCGGTTCAGATCCGGATGCAATCAATATCCGGTCCGCTTCCAGAATGTCTTTTGCGCCTCCTTCTTCTTCAACAAGCAATGTCTGCTCTGTGAGAAATGAAGCTGTCCCGCTGATGACTTTAATCTGATTTGTTTTCATTAAGTATTGAATTCCCTGCACGAGCTGGCTGACGATTTGCCGTTTGCGCCCCTGCATGCGGGCCCAATTGAGTGTAATGTTTTGCGGCAGTTCGATGCCGAATGTATCTGCGTGCCTGATTTTATCGAGCACATTCGCGCTTTCCAAAAGCGACTTTGTCGGGATGCACCCCTCATTGAGACAAGTGCCTCCGAGCGGCCCTTTGTCAATCAGAACGACTTCTTCTCCCCTCCGCGCGGCAGTCACGGCAGCTGCATATCCGGCAGGCCCGCCGCCGATAATGGCTAGTGTCAATCTCTTCACCCTCTCTATAAAATCAATCCGGCCGGCTCTTCAAGCAGCGCTTTGACCGTTTTCAGGAAGTCCGCAGCCGGTGCGCCGTCACATACTCTGTGATCAAAGGTAAGGCTCAGCGGCAGCATGGTGCTTTTGACAAGTTCATCTCCTTTAAACGCAGGCGTTTCATAGCTTGCGCCTACTCCGAGAATACCGGCTTCAGGCGGATTAAGAATCGGGGTGAAATGCTCAATTCCATAACCCCCGAGATTTGTAATAGAAAATGTCGATCCGTGCAGGTCATCTCCGGAAGCATTGCCTTCCCGCGCCCGGCGTGCCGATGTGCTGATGTGATCCGCAAGCTCAAGGAATGAAAGCTTTTCCGCATCCCGAATCACCGGCACGACGAGACCGTTTTCAAGAGAAACCGCCATCCCGAGGTGGACATATGGATAGGTGATGATCCGCTCCTCTTGATAAGAGCTGTTCAGCTCAGGATGCTGTTTCAGCGCAAGCACCGCGGCCCGGGATACGAAATGTGTGACCGTCAGTTTAACACCGCTCCGCTTTTTCGCGCTGTCGGCGAGCTGCTGCTGCCATTTTACAAGCTCCGTAATGTCCGCTTTCATCGTCAGCGTCAGCTGGGCGCTGTTTTGCAGGCTTTTGTGCATTCGGTCTGCAATCACTTTTCTCATCGCTGAAGCCGGTTTTCCCTCCGGCTGTGCCGTCTGAACCGAAGACTGCGGTTCAGATTCCGTCTTCATGGCCTTGATGACGTCAGCTTTTACGATTCTGCCTCCGGGCCCCGTCCCGTTCAGCGTATCAACTTTCAACCCGGCTTTCTCCGCCATTTTTCGGGCAACGGGAGATATTTTCACGCGGTGTTTACGCTTTTGCACGGCTTTGGGAGCGGGAATATGTTCAGGTTCAGATTGCGGTTTCCCTGCATTTTCAGGAGCCGGCGCCTCCTTCTCCCGCACTTCTTCGCCGTTTTCCCCGATATAACAGATGGGCGTTCCCGGCGGGACTCCTTCTCCCTCTTTGACTTTAATATGGAGAAGCGTGCCGCTTTCAGGCGCTTCTATTTCCATTTCTATTTTTTCCGAGTTGATGCTGGCGATGCTTTCTCCCTTTTCAACCGGGTCGCCGACTTTTTTATTCCAGACGGATACTTCACCTTTCTTCATCGCCATTCCCAGCTTCGGCATTACTACTTTTACAGCCATTCTATATCCCTCCTTTAATTCATTGCCGGCTCGCCAAGCAATTCAAGCGTGACGCTGACAATTTGGTCTGGTGTCGGCAAATATTGATCTTCAAGCACCGGCGAAAACGGCACTGGTGTATGCGGCGCTGTAATCCGTTTAATCGGTGCATCAAGCAAATCAAAGCCCTTATCGGCGACAATCGCAGCAATATCCGTGGCGATGCTGCAGCGCGGATTGGCTTCGTCAATGATGATCAGCCGGTTTGTTTTTTCTAACGATGTGAAAATCGCTTCCTCATCTAAAGGAGACAGACTCCGGGGATCAAGCACCTCGGCGTCGATGCCTTTCTCAGAAAGCTGCGCAGCCGCTTCAAGCGCAGTATTGACCTGCTTGCCGACTGCAAAGAGCGTGACATCATTGCCTTCGCGTTTGATATCCGCTTTTCCGAGCGGAATTGTATAATAATCTTCCGGCACCTCGCCCTTCATGTTGTAGGACGTTTTATCTTCAAAAAAGAATACCGGATCATTGTCTTCTATTGCCGAAAGCAGCAAACCTTTGGCGTCATATGGATTGGACGGCACAACCGTCTTCAGACCCGGGATGCTGGTGAACAGGCCATACAGCGCCTGCGAATGCTGAGCGGCTGCCCGGAATCCGGCTCCGTATGTGGTGCGGACGGTGATCGGCACTTGCGCTTTACCGCCGAACATATAGCGGAATTTCGCCCCTTGGTTGATCACTTGGTCAAAGCACGTTCCGATAAAATCGTTAAACATCAGTTCCGCAATCGGTCTCAGCCCCGTGGATGCCGCAGCCATGGCCGCACCCATGTAGCCCGCCTCAGAAATTGGTGTGTCCAGCACCCTGCTTCTGCCGAATTCCTGTACGAGCCCCTTTGTGACCCCCAGTACACCGCCCCATGCTTCATCATCCTGCAAGTGATCGACCGCCGCTCCCCCGGCGACATCTTCACCGATCAAAAGCACATTTTCGTCTTTTCTCATCGCAAGCTTCATTGCTTCATTGAGCGCGTCCGACATGCTTATGACTCTCGCCATCTCACATTCCCCCTTTTTCATATGACACGTAGACGTCTGTCAACAGCTCAGACTCTTTCGGATATGGACTCTTTTCGCTGAACGAGACGGCTTTTTCAATCGATTCGCTGACACGCTGTTCGATGTCTGACAGTTTATTTGCATCTGTTTCTTTTAGAAGATAGTTTTTAAAGCCTTGAATGGCATCCTTTTCTTCAAGATGCTCAGTCTTTTCATCCTTTGTTTTATAAGTTTGGGCATCCCCTTCGAAATGGCCGTAGTTTCTGTAAGTCATACATTCAATCAAAGATGGGCCTCCGCCGTTTCTTGCTCTTTCTATCGCTTCCCCGGCTGCCTGATAAACTGCTAAAATATCTTTTCCGTCCACCGTGACCCCCGGCATGTTGTAGGCAGCCGCCCGATCGGCGATTGAATTACAGGCTGATGCGTACTCAAATGTCGTGGCTTCGCCGTAGCCGTTGTTTTCGGCGATGAACACGACAGGAAGGTTCCATACTGCCGCTAAGTTCAGCCCTTCATGGAAGGTCCCTTGGTTATTGGCTCCGTCCCCAAAAAAGCAAACGCTTACATTTTTAGTTTGTTTATATTTAGCCGTGAGCGCTGATCCGCATGCGAGCGTGAATCCGCCCCCGACGATTCCATTTGCGCCTAACATGCCTTTATCAAGATCCGCAATGTGCATAGAACCGCCTTTGCCTTTACACAGTCCGGTCGCTTTTCCGAATATTTCCGCCATCATGCCGTCCAGATCACAGCCTTTGGCGATACAATGGCCATGTCCCCTGTGTGTGCTTGTAATGCTGTCGCCATCATCTAAATGAGCGCACACCCCCGCAGCTACCGCTTCTTCACCGGCATACAAATGGACGAATCCGGGAAGCACTCCTTGCGCGAACAGTTCATGCACTTTGTCTTCAAAGCCCCTGATTTCCAGCATCTTTTGGTACATCCACAGCGCTTTTTCCTCAGTTAATGACAAGCCTTCTCGTTTTAACAATTCCATTTTGTGCGCCTCCTTCTATTTAGGGTTCACACTTATAAATGCAAGAAGCATGCCAGCCTTTGAAGCCCGTAAAATGAATGTTTTTATTTTTACAATGGAGACAGTTTGAGACAGGTGTCTCATTTTGTCTCGATCTGTTCCCTTTGTCTCGTTTTAAGGCATACAAAAAAGACCGGGCATCACCCTGTCTTTGACAATGATCGACGTATTTATTTCCTCGGAAATCTTTTAACTGCTTCATGCTTCTGCATACAGTCTATCGTGGCGTTTGAGTGGTTACACTCTTTTATCCACGTGCTTCAGTTCATGCTTTTCTTCAACAGCCCGATTCAGCGCTTGAAGCATGTAGCCAATGCCTTTATACGATGACAAAGGCCAGGTGATATGCTGATGCTCTCCGATGACGGCGTTTAGGACGCTTCGGTATTTTTTCCCGCCAAGCATGACAAGCTCTTCGATGTCGGAAAAGCCTTTTTCATGAAATTGACGGCGCAGCTCGTCCGCTGCCATGATCTCCGGATGACCGGTTCCAAAAGTGACATCGTAATTTCCGGGAACCATATCATCCGGACGAAGGAATCCGTGCTTTGCCGACAAAATTACCCACTCATCGAAAAATGCTTTCGCATATCGCTCGCACGCCTGATGAAACGGGCTGAGATAAGCGTCTTCCGCCCTTACCGGACCTGTATCTGAATGGACATCCCAAATTTTTTTCTTGCCGCAGGGGATGATGCACAGTCGTTTCATTTTTCTCTCCCCTTTATGATGTATGTCCTATCAATGTACCATGATTCGTTTATTTCTGCATGACGAAACTGGCCATGGGTCTGTCTGGGTAAAAACTGCACACAAAAAGACCCGGAATTCAAACCGAAATCCGGGCCGGATGAAGAGTTATTTATGTCACTCTTGCTCCATCCCATCAAGATACTTTCTCTCAAAGTCATCGAGCAATGCACGCACTTCATCTGTTGACTTTGTATTCATGCATTGATTTCTTAATTCACTTGCTCCACGGAATCCGCGAAGATATATCTTGAAAAAGCGAGGGAGCGGTTTATATGCTCGAGCTTCTGCTTTTGAATATTCATCATGAAGATCCAGGTGTAATCTCAAAAGATCAAGCAATTCCTTACTGCTATGCTCTCTCGGCTCCTTTTCAAAGGCGAATGGATTAGTAAAAATGCCTCGTCCAATCATAATCCCGTCAACACCGTATTGTTCAGCGAGTTTCAAGCCGGTTTCACGGTCAGGAATATCCCCATTGATCGTCAATAGGGTATCCGGCGCTATCTCATCACGAAGTTTCTTGATTTCCGGGATGAGCTCCCAATGCGCATCTACTTTACTCATTTCCGCTCTTGTACGCAGATGAATGGAAAGATTCGCAATGTCTTGTTTCAGTATGTGTGTCAGCCAGCCGCGCCATTCGTCTATATCCGTGTAGCCAAGTCTGGTCTTCACACTTACCGGCAGACCTCCTGCTTTCGCCGCCTGTATTAATTCGGCTGCAACTTCAGGACGGCAAATCAGGCCGCTTCCCTTTCCATTCCCCGCCACATTAGGTACAGGACAGCCCATATTGATATCCAGGCCCTTAAACCCTAATTCCGCCATCCCAATACTCATTTGGCGAAAGTTTTCAGGCTTATCTCCCCATATGTGGGCAACCATCGGCTGTTCATCCTCCGTGAAAGTCAAACGGCCGCGCACACTATCCTTCCCATCCGGGTGACAATAGCTTTCTGAGTTTGTAAACTCTGTGAAAAACACATCAGGTCTGCCGGCTTCACTCACAACATGGCGAAAAACGACATCCGTCACATCTTCCATTGGTGCCAGTACAAAAAATGGCCGTGGTAATTCACGCCAGAAATTATCTGTCATAACAAATCCAAATCCTTTCATGATGGGATACAGCCAAACCTTGATCCCAAAATTAAAAACTGACCATGCTTCTTTTACACTTATAGCATGTGTCAGCACTTCTTATCAAACGATAGTAAATTTTGAACATTTCACTTTTTACACGTGAAAAAGTGAAAAGCAAACTGAAGCAGAACGCCTTAATTGAGTTAACCACCTTTAAAAGGGTTTGAGAGAAAAAAGTGTGATGATTATCTACACCTATTTTTTTATTTATATTGTGGTTTATTAATAGTAGCGCTGACCTTCATCTTTCTTAGCGGCCTTACTTTTGCTCTTTTTGGACAAAAAGGATTCCAACCTAAATAGAATATCATATGAGTTCTCCCTATTACCAATGCAAAATAATTGTCCTGTTATCGAAGATAAAATATTTAACGCTGCACCATATCCGTATCTCAATATCATTTGCGAAAAAATCATTTGATTAAGCAAATGGGGCTGGGGGTGGTATATCTGGGTACTGAAGAGAATGTAAAAGAAAAAGCCTTAACTTACCGCTTGTGAATCACATGGAGTAAAGAGGGCCATATGTTAATATCTTTATACAATCACCTATATATGTTTGTATAAGGTTACGGTTCGGTAATCCTGATCCAAAACCAATAAAATAGACTGCTGACTAAGTGCCGCAGTCTTCATTCATAAGATTAATAAGAAAGTGTTCATTTTCTTTCATCATTAAATAAGGCATCAGAAGTTATTGCTTTCATTTCGAATATCCTTTGTTATACCTGTGATGATTTGTATAACAGTGAAAACCCCCAAGAAAACAGTGACAATATTAAACCATGGATTATCATAGAATGAAAGATATGTTTGAAAGAAATCCAGCTCAACTATGTTTGCTGGGAATCCATTCATTTCTCTATAATTAGGACCCCATCCCGTTAATTCTGCAAAATTAAAATAAAGCTGTGAAACTAAAAATGCCAAAACCGTGAGAAACCAACTTTTTTTATACAACGGTCGTTTTTTGTTTACTTTATCCATTTCATTATCCGTTTCCTTTTCTGCAATACTTTTTAGCCAAGTGTCAATCTAACATCATTATATGATGAAGCATGATTGTCGCAATAATTACTTATTAAGGATATAACCATCGCAGGTATTACTGTAATAGTTGTTATCACTTGCGTTTCCGCCTCGGATTTATTTCTTCTTTGGGAATAAGGAAAATAATCGGGGTCCTTTTTTCCTGTTTAGGCTTTCATATCATGTATAACGACCAAACATGCTTTTTTAGTGTGTTTGATCTTTTATCCACAGTTGTTGCTAATAGTAGATGTTCCAACTGCCGTTGTGATTAGTGTAAGTAAGCAACCTTGCCTTTTACACCTTCTGCTTCAGAACCTTCGTTCAGTGGTTGAGGTTCCAATATCTCTCATTCGGTTTCACCTCCTTTTTATCATTTATTACAACTATCGCCAATAGTAGAAGTGCCGATGAGTGTCGGGGACTTTATTCTTTAAGAAAGAAGTTTACAAAATATTAACTGAGATTACAAGTATTCACGGAACATGAACGACTTGTTATTGCTTCTGGTTCACAACAAGATCTTCATATTTTGTCTGTAATGCCGTTTCCAAACGAAAAAAAGAAAGTGAAGCAGCCTACTTGGCTGTTTTTCACTTGCTTTTCCATACGTTTTTTCAACTCTTTTTATCAGTTAAATAAAGACAAAAGACAGATAGGACAAGGGCACAAAACATAAAAAAACCCGGAAATCGGAATTGTTTAATTTACCGAAATCCAGGTCTGATTACGAATTGTTTATTTTAGTTAGACGATTTTAATACAAGCTTCGCCACGGCTTCCACATGAGCCGTCTGCGGAAACATATCAACAGGCTGAATATATTCGACGCGATAGTCCTTCGACAGCGTCTGCAAGTCTTTCGCCAGTGTGGAAGGATTGCAGGATACGTAGACGAAGCGTTTCGGTTTTACTTTTTTGATGGTATCTAAAAATGTTCTGTCACAGCCCGTTCTCGGCGGGTCGACGATGACCACGTCAGGGCGGAAGCCTTCTTTCGTCCATTTCGGGAGCCAGTGTTCGGCTGTT
Source organism: Bacillus sp. GW821-FHT11D08 (assembly GCF_058808515.1). Classification (NCBI taxonomy): domain Bacteria; kingdom Bacillati; phylum Bacillota; class Bacilli; order Caryophanales; family Bacillaceae; genus Bacillus; species Bacillus sp. GW821-FHT11D08. Next base: position 221,519 of record NZ_JBXARS010000006.1, on the reverse strand, counting down.
CCTGTGACATATGCCGCGTTTTTGATGCCGTGTTTCTTGGCGTTTTTCTTCGCATCGTCAATTGATTCTTTAATGACGTCCATGCCGCGGATCTCTTTTGCGCCGCTTGAAACCCACATGCCGATCGTACCGACGCCGCAATACGCGTCTACGACTTTTTCTTTTCCTGTCAGCTGAGCCGCTTGTTTCACTTCGTCATACAGCTTGACCGTCTGCTCCGGGTTGAGCTGGAAGAAGGCGCGGGCGCTCAGTTCAAATGACACGTCACCGAGCACTTCTTGAATGGCATGGCTTCCGGCCAACGCTTTTGTTTTGTCACCGAAAATGACGGATGTGCGCGCGCCGTTGACGTTTTGAATAATCGATTTCACTTCCGGCAGACGGTTCTGAATGGCTTTGACGATTTCGTCTTTATTCGGCAGTGTCTCTTTCGCGGTGACAAGCACGACCTGCACTTCGCCTGTTTCAAAACCGACTCTCGTCACGATGGTGCGGACATCGCCTTTTTTGGTCCGTTCGTTATAAACGGATACGTTGTGTTTTTCCAAAATACGGCGGACGATACCCGTTGTTTTGTTTGTCGCCGGATGCTGGACAATGCATTCCTTAATCGGAACGATTTTATGGGAATCAAGTCCGTATAAGCCGGCAATGATGCTGCCGCTTTGCGAGCGTCCGACTTGGAACTGGCTTTTGTTCCGGTAATTCCAAGGGTTGTCCATTCCGATCGTATCTTTAATGTTCATTTCTTCGACATTGAATCTCGTATGACGTTCCAGAGACTGAATGACGATGTCGCGTTTTTCGCGAAGCTGCTGGGTGTATGCCAGATGCTGAAGCTGACAGCCGCCGCACTGGTCGTAGACCGGGCATGGCGGCGTGACGCGGTGTTCAGACGGCTTGCGGATTTTTTTGACGCGTGCTTCTGAAAATTTCGGCTGCACATTTGTCGCTTCGGCAACGACTTCTTCACCGGGCAGAGCGCCGGGAACGAAGACAACTTTTTTCTTAAAATAGCCGACGCCCTCTCCGTTAATGCCGAGACGTTTGATGGTCAGCGGAAATGTCTGTCCGATTTTCAATTCGGCAGGCGCCTTTTTTTGATGTTGATTCACGTTTTTTTCTCTCCGTTTCTATATAAAGCCTTTCTCATGGGAAAACGGCTGATTTGAAATATCACATCTTTTCAGTATAACATGCAGCCGGCGGTTCCTTCATGTTTTTCACTGGAAGTTTCCAAAAATCCTCATCATTCAATACTTCTCCACAAGTACAAGGACGCATAGCTTAAATACGGCGCCCATTCGCTGCTTACCTGGAGCATCACGTCTTTTGACGGTTTATCCTCAAGGGCGAAGCGGCGTTTGACGGCGTTTTGCAGGCCGATGTCCGCCAAAGGAAACAGATTCGGGCGGCCGAGGCCGAACATGAGGACGTTTTGGACGGTCCACGGGCCGATGCCTCTGATGGCGATCAGCTTTTTCATAATGTCTTCATCCGATAAATGGGTAAGTTCCGCCAGATTGAGCGCTCCTTCTGCAATCATCCGTGAAATGTCAATTGCATATTCCGCTTTTCTCATGCTGAACTGGAGCTCCCGCAAGTCCTGATACTCAAGCCCCGCGATCGTTTTCGGCTCGGGATAGCACCAGACGCCGTCTTTTTGTTCACCGAAGGCATGGACGAACCGTTTCGTTAAAGTAAAAGCGAAGGACAGGTTGAGCTGCTGGTGGATGATGCATTTCATGAGACAGTTGTAGACGTCATATTCCAAGACGAGCGGGGTTCCCGCATGCTCCTCAAAAAGCGCCGACAGATTTGTTTTTGAGAAATGATCAAGCACAGGCTGAAGCGGCTGCTCCCACTGAAAAATGTGTTTGATCCGTTCAATCATCTCCTCGCGGTCCGTTTCTCCGCTGACGAGGAAGACCGGGTCTGCGGCGGTGCCTTCCGCTTGAACCGTGATGACGGACAGTTTGCCGTCCCGTGTTCTGAGCGGCACTTTGATTGATCTTGCATGAAGATCGACCGCATTCAGCGGATCGAGCGACAGCCTTTCAAGGACTTTATCAAAATGATACGGCGGTGTGACCGAAACCGTTTCCTTCCACATATGCTCCACCCCTTTTTGTCCAAGTATATCATGAAGCGGCCGGGCGGCAATTCGTATACTTTTCTTCATAACGCCGCATGATATAATGGCAGGCGGAGGGTTGTTTATGATACATATAACCGCAATCACAACACATAATGAGATATTAGATAATATCCCCCTATCACGTACAGAACAACCGGACATCGCATGGTACTGGATTGATTTTTTCGGCGCTGAGATGCATGAAACCGAGCTGCTGCGTGATTATTTTCACTTTCATCCGCTTGCGATCGAGGATTGCTTTCAGCATATGCAGCGGCCGAAAATCGACCATTATGACGGCTACCGTTTTTATGTGCTCCACGCCTTGAACCCGGACACACTGGAAATGGAAGAGGTGGACATTTTTCAGTCCGACCGTTTCATCGTCAGCTTCCATTTGCACGAATCGCCCGGCGTCTCAAAGGTGAGAGAACGGTTTTTCGCTTCTCCGGGATTAGCCAAAAAAGGGCCCGGGCACATCACTTATATGATTATGGATCAGCTTGTCGATGAATATTTCCCCGTGCTGTACAAAATTGAAGACCGGCTGAATGAAATTGAAGACAGCAGAACCCATAAATCTTACGGCACTTTAATGAATGAAGTGTTTGAATTGCGGACTGATCTTTTGAACCTGAGGCGGACGATCATTCCGATGCGCGATTTAATGTACCGGATTTTGAGCCTTGACCATGTAAAAGAAAGCCGTGAAACGAAAGCGTATTTCAGCGATATTTATGACCACCTGTTAAAACTGGCTGAGCTGATCGAGTCAAACCGTGATATGACGTCAGATTTGCGGGACAGCTATGTGACGCTGAATTCAAACCGGATGAACGCCATTATGATGACATTAACCATCGTCTCGACCATTTTTATCCCGCTGACGTTCATCGCGGGGGTTTACGGCATGAATTTCGATAACATGCCTGAGCTTCATTGGAAATACGGGTATTTTATCGTTTTGGGCGTAATGGCCGTTCTTGTGGCCGCCATGCTGTTTTGGTTCGCCCGCAAAGGCTGGTTTAATATTTTCAAGTAAGAACGGCTGCCGGCTGTTCTTTTTTTTGAGAAAACATGATAGTCTGGAAAAAAACGTAAAGAGGTGTGCGCCGTTACCATCCTTTCTCACAAAATCATTTCTTCTGTCCTCCTGGCTTTCAGTGTCATGTCCATTGCCCCGCTGTATAACGGCCGTACGGTGTCTGATTACATCTTTGAGTCGCTCGGCTTTTCCTCTTGGCTGGAAGATGGAGCCCATATCTCCGTCATTCCCGGGGTCGTGCTTTACTTTGCGGCGTTAATCTGGTGTGCCGCCGCGTTCAGGCGGACGCTTCCCGCGGCGGGGCTGTTTCTGTTCTTTCTCAGTATGGGGGCCGCTTCCGGTATCAGTCCTGCCACCGAATATGCCGTTTTTTCCTTAAAACAGTTCGCGCCCGAAAAAGAGGCTGTCGAATATGTGAAGCACCGCAGCGAATGCAGTCATCTGGTTGAGCGAAAAAGAGCAGGCATGAGCTGCACACTTTATATCAATCATTACGGAAAAGGGGAACAAACCATTTCTGTCACCCCGGATTTATCAGAAAACATAAAGGACGTCACATTCAAATCAAAAACGTTCACTGTAAAACCCCGTTCAAAAACAATCATCAAAACCCGATTTACCGGATTTTATAAGGGGAAAGCCGCCTCAGACTCCGGATGGTCTTCAGAACCTGAACTGAAAGTGACAATCCTGTACACAGCAGATTAACCATTTTGCATGTATAATGGTGGAAAACTTTTCATTGGAGGGACTGTCAAATGAAGATCGCCATCGTCGGACTCGGCAATATGGGCCGCCCCATCGCCGAAAATATTATGAAAGCCGGATACAGTCTGACTGTATATAACCGGACGAAAGAAAAAGCGGCTGACCTGCTGGATAAAGGGGCAGAATATGCCGAAACGCCCCGACAGGCAGCTGAACATGCGGACATCGTGCTGTCCATGCTGTCAGACGATGACGCCGTAATAGACGTAACGTTCGGAGCTTGCGGCATTATTGCCGGGTTATCTGAAAACGGCATTCATATTTCAATGAGCACGATCAGTACGGCGCTGTCAGAACAGCTTTCCGCCGCACATTCGGGCAGAGGACAGTCCTTTATTGCCGCTCCCGTCCTCGGCCGCCCCGATGCCGCCGAGAAGGCCGAGCTTCGCATCATCACAGCCGGACCGGCGGAAGCGAAGAAAAAGGCCGAACCGCTGCTTAACATCCTGAGTCAGCAAGTATTTGATACTGGTGAAGAAACAAAAACGGCCAATGCCGCGAAAATCAGCATCAATTTCTTGCTCGTGTCCATGCTTGAGGCGTTATCTGAATCGTTCTTAATGATGGAGAAGTACGGGTTAGAACAAAAACAATTTTTAGAAATCGCCGGCGCGCTCTTTGGCTCTCCCGTCTATCAAAATTACGGCACGATCATGGCTGAGGAGAAATTTGAGCCGGCCGGTTTCAAAATGTCTTTAGGGCTGAAGGATACCAATCTGGCGCTCGCCGCCGCAGAACAGGTTTCCGCAAAACTCCCTCTTGCCGAACTGGCCAAGAGCCATTTTGAAAGCGGGATCGCACAAGGCTTCGGGGATCTGGATTGGGCCGCTTTGATTAAATGCCTGAAATAACAAAACACCTCTCCATTACCAGGAGAGGTGTTTTCTACAGGCGCGGCAGCTTCATTTCTTTCTCAAACATCAGGTCATCAATGCTTTTAAACGTGTAGCCTTCTTTTTTCAAATCGGTAATCGCATCGTCCAGAGCTTCTGAATTGTCCTTTGAAACGGTGTGGAGAAGGTAGATCGCGCCGGGATGAGCCTGCTTTATCATGTGATCATAGGCGTATTGTTTCCCTTTTTGCTCGTTAACCTTCCAGTCGACAAATGCGACGGACCAGAAAACGGTTTGGTAGCCGAGGCGCTTCGTTTCTTTGAGGACATATTCGCTGAATACGCCGCGCGGCGGACGGAGATACAGGTTGTCCCGTTTTCCGGTAATGTTGTACACAGCTTCCGTGACGGAATCGAGTTCGTCTTGAATCTGATCGCCCGTTTTTGTCGTCAGATCAGGATGATGAAAAGAATGATTGCCGATGATATGGCCTTCCTTTGACATCCGTTTAATCAAATCAGGCTGCTCTTTCACAAAATGACCCGTGACAAAAAAAGTGCCCGTGACGTGATGTTTTTTTAACACATCAAGCACTTTCGGGGTGTACCCATTTTCATATCCATTATCAAACGTTAAATAGATGGTCTTTTCTTTCGTATTGCCCAAATAAAAGGCATCATATTTTTTGACCAGATTGTTTAGCTGTCTGCCGGCATCCGGCGGCTGATGATTGACGCTGCGTTTAAATCCCCAGTTTATCCGTTCATTCGGCACGGCTTCTGCGCTGTTGATGCCTCCCGCAAGTAAAACGGCCATGCAGCAAATTGAACAAAACCATTTCATGACCAGCACTCCTTCTGCATTTTTCCTTATTTTGCAGTAGGCTCTGCCCTTTTATACAGCCGCATTATGGAAAAAGAAAAACCCCGGCATCCGCCGGGGTTTATTCCCAATCCTTTTTAAAGCGTTCGTATTTTGCTTCCAGATCATCAAGCATGCCGATGAGCCGGTCTATATCTTCAACGTCCGTTGATTCAGGGTCTAATGAATCAATGACATTCATAAACATATCGAGTCTGTTCTTCAGGTAATCGAGCTGCTGATCTTTGCTGTTTACTGCATTCCCCATACTTCCACTCCATTCATTTTTTATAATGGTAGCGTATTTTTTGCCGTTTTTCAATGGTTCCGCTACTTGCGATCTTGGCAGATCAGGTCTAAAATTAACAGTTGGCAGACGTTAGTATGCCCCATTTATAAAGGAGTTAGATAGTCATGACACAAAACACAACACTGCGTCCGATCACACCGGAGTACGATCCTTGGGAAGCGTACATGGATGTCGACCAGTATGGAGATATGAAACTGACGAACGTTGAATTCACAACGACGACTTTGTGCAATATGAGATGCGAGCACTGCGCCGTCGGGTACACGCTCCAGCCGAAAGACCCGAATGCGCTGCCGATCGACCTTTTATTAAAGCGGCTTGATGAAATTCCTCTGTTACGCTCTATCAGCATTACGGGCGGCGAACCGATGCTTTCGCTGAAATCGGTAAAGGAATACGTCGTCCCGCTTTTAAAATATGCCCATGAACGCGGCGTGCGCACACAGATCAATTCAAACCTGACGCTTGATATCGGGCGCTACGAACGGATTATTCCCTATTTGGACGTTCTTCACATTTCTCACAATTGGGGAACGGTCGAGGACTTTGCCGACATCGGATTTGCGATGATGGAGAAGAAACCGACATTTGAACAGCGGGCGCGCTATTTTGACAAAATGATTGAAAACAGCCGCACGCTGGTCGAAGCAGGCGTAATGGTTTCAGCGGAAACGATGCTGAACAAACGGACGCTGCCGCATATTGAACATATTCACCGGCAGATTACGGAAGAAATGAAATGCCAGCGGCACGAAGTCCATCCGATGTATCCGAGTGATTTCGCCAGCGCGCTTGAATCACTCAGCCTGAAGGACATGAGACAGGCCATTCATCATCTGCTCGACATTCGCGATGAAGAGACATGGATGCTGTTCGGTACGCTCCCGTTTTACGCATGCAGCCCTGATGAAGAAGATCAGAAGCTCCTCCTCCGCCTGCGGGAAGCGAAAAACGTTACGGTGCGAAACGACCCTGACGGCCGCTCCCGCCTGAATGTCAACATTTTTGACGGAAATATCATTGTCACGGATTTCGGCGATACACCGCCGCTCGGCAATATTAAAACAGACAGCCTTCCCGAAGCATATGACAAGTGGAGACAGACGAAGCTGAGCAAAGAGCTGAACTGCCGCTGCACAAACGTCCGGTGCCTCGGCCCGAACGTCCTTGTCAAAAACAGTTATTATCAGGACACAGATTTTTCATTACGAAAAGCCAGAGGTTAACAAAAGATGGAAACGACATTTACGGACATTTTGAAAAGCAAAGTGGTTGAGATCATCATCGTCGCTCTCGTGCTTTACGCCGGTGTTTTTCTGATCAACCGCTTTGTCCAGGTGTTATTTAAACGCACGGATTTCTTGGAGGAACGGAAAGGGAAAACGATTGAAAGCCTCGTCCGATCCATCACCCAGTATACGGCGACGATCGGTTTTATCTTTTACGTCATTTCTTTATTCGTTCATGATTTCGGCCGAATTTTAGCCGGGGCGGGTGTTGCCGGTATCGTCATCGGTTTCGGCGCCCAGTCGTTAATCAAGGACATATTGGCCGGTGTCTTTTTAATATACGAACGCCAGCTTCATAAAGGCGATTACGTGACGATTAACAATCTGTTCAACGGCACAGTCGAAGAAATCGGACTCCGTTCCCTCCAGATCCGTGAGTGGACCGGCAAGCTGCTTACCATATCTAACGGTGAGGTCAGACAGCTTCAAAACTATAACATTGATTTTATGCGGATTACCGAGTCCGTCGTGATCAGTTACAAGGAAGATCCCGAGCGGGTCTATGCCGTCTTAGAAAAAGCCTGCGACATGCTCAATGATGAGCTTCGCGATTCACTGAAGCGGGATGAATTTCTCAATGCGACGGAGCCGTTTCAAGTGCATGGAATCATGAGCCTGAACAAATTGACAAGAGGCATAGAATTTACCGTCAAAGGCATGGTTCAAGACACAGAATACTTCTCGGCGAGCCTTGCGGTGAGACGCGTTCTTGCCCGGGAGCTGTACAACAACAATGTGCAATTGCTCGAGGAAATGTATCACACACAAAAAAGCTGATTCCCGAACCGGAATCAGCTTTTTTGATTTATCTCGGCTGCGCTGTCATTTGAAAACCGAATGTGACGTGATCCTGCACCGGAATCCAAGCCCCGATTCCTTGCGAAGTCACATTTTTGACGACAAGTTTCCGCTTGCTGCCTTTCAGCACCAAATACACTTCACCGTATGTTACTTTTCCTTTTTCATTAACGGCCGGAGCGTAGGCATGCAGGTAGCCGAGCCGCTGCGGAGAAATTTTGTAGGTTTGATCGCGTTTTGTGCCTGCGCCGATAACCGTTTCAAACGCGAGCGGCAGTTTTGTTTTCTTCATCGCTTTTTGCATCATCATGCTTTTTACGTCTTCTGCGTTCGGCACCTTCGCTGTGAGCCCGCCTTTGATTTTGTATTGCTGTTCTTGGGCGTATGAGATAACCGCGGTTTGCTGCCCGCCCCGGTTATCCGCTCTGTTCGTATTGATTTTTTTATATTCCCAGTTGGCGACCGTTTCGTTCGACTGATAGCCGAGCGCCCATTTCCCGAGAAATATTGTCGCCCGGTATCCGATGGCAAGCGGTGAACCGGAAACCGAGGATTCATTCAGCATCTTTATCAGATGCGGATTTTCGATGTTGATCTCTGATGTATCTAACAATTCCTTCGCCAGTTTGCTCGGCTGAAGCATCGGCTGGTCCTGTGAAGCATTCGGATACGTATTTTCCTTTGAAATGCTTACGACAGAGTTGGGAACTTTAAACGGTTTTTTTGCACCGGCAGACGGCGTTGCGAAAAAACTAAAGGATAACAGCAGAATCAGTGTGGCATGAAACAGCTTTCTCATCATATCACTCTTTCTATAGCATTTTCCTTTAGTCTTTTCCTCCGCAATCGTTGTTATCCGCATTTTTTACAGGTTAAAGCAGGAAAAAACCGATCGCCATAATGACATAAGCGGCAAGGAGCGTAGCCCCTTCAAACCAGTTCGAATCACCGTCATTTGAAATCATTGTCATCAAAAGGACGGATGAGATCATCGCGACAAGCTCGGGCAATGTGAATACAAGCGGCATATTGACCGGAAAAAAGATGGAACAGATCACAAGAACCGGAGCCACAAACATGGCGATCTGCAAAGTCGAGCCTACCGCGATTTCAACGGCGACATCCATCTTGTCTTTGTACGCCATAATAATCGCCGACGCATGCTCTGCGGCATTTCCGACGATTGCGACGATAATCACTCCGATAAACAGCTCGCTCCAGCCGAACTGTTCAGCCACCGCATGAAACGTATGGACAAGGTTTTCAGATATGTAGGCGACGATAATGGTTGAAATAAATAAGACGGCTGTCGCTCTTTTCCCCGACCACTCAGGCTGCTCCTCTTCTTCCTTTGCCTCCGGCTGATTCGGCTGATAAACACCGCGGTGGGTGACGAGCTTGAAATAAAGAGCTGCCACGTACAAAAGGATCATGATGATGCTGATGCCGACACTCAAATCAAGCTTGTTTTTTTCCCCCATATCCATGGAAAACACTTCGGGAATGACAAAAGCAACGATAATGGCAAAAATCAGCAGGCCTGAATTATGCCGTGCATCATGAATATTGAATTCCTGCCGCTTGTATTTCAAACCGCCGATAAAAAACGACAGTCCCGCGACGAGCAAAAGATTGCCGAGCACCGAACCGGTCAGTGAAGCAAGCACGATGCCCGTTAGCCCTTCTTTTAAGGCGAAAAGCGATATAATCAGCTCTACCGCATTGCCGAACGTGGCATTCAGCAGACCGCCGATCCGCGGTCCCGCGATAATGGCAAGAGATTCAGTCGCTCTCCCCATATAACTTGCAAGCGCAATAATCGTCAAGCAATAAATAATAAACAAAACCGCTGACGGCCAGTGCATCAGGCCGCCGATGACTGAAAGCGGCACTCCCGCCGCAGCCGTAAAGAAAAAAATCCGATTCATATCTGCCTGGCTCCTTTTTTCGAATGAGTCTTTTTATATCCTTCTCAAAAACTCCCTCAATTACACTTCCGCGGCAGCCCGAATTGGCATTTTCAGGTTGCCGGACGCGACAAATCCGTGTACGATCAAGAAAGATACTGACGAAGGAGAAAATACGCGATGTCACGACTGTACTTCTTTATTTTGGTTCTGCTTGTTTCCATCTCCGGATTTTCCCAAGGCATGCTTCTGCCGGTGATCTCCGTCATTTTTGAAACGAACGGGGAATCAGCCGCTATAAACGGACTTCACGCAACCGGCCTTTATATCGGCGTGCTTCTGGCGTCGCCGTTTATGGAGGCCCCGCTGCGCAAGCTCGGATTCAAACCTCTGATGGTCATGGGCGGATTTCTTGTTATCATCAGCTTATTCAGTTTTATTTGGCTTCAATCCATATGGTTATGGTTTTTTCTTCGGCTGCTTATCGGAATCGGGGATCATATGCTGCATTTTTCAACCCAAACGTGGGTGACGTCAAAGTCAACGCCCCGAAACAGAGGAAGAAACATTTCGCTGTACGGACTGTCCTTCGGGCTCGGATTCGCTGTCGGCCCGTTCATGGTCCCTCTTGTGAAAACAAGTCCGTCCCTTCCGTTTATCGTATCCGGCTGTATCAGTCTTGCCGCCTGGCTGTTTGTATTTGTCTTACGTAACGAGTACCCGGCGCAAGGTCCGGATGAAACATCCGGGGATAACAGCGCAAAACGGTTTTACCGCGCCCTTCTTTTCGGCTGGGTCGCTTTTCTCCCGGCTTTCGGGTACGGTTTTTTAGAAACAGCGCTGAACGGAAGCTTTCCCGTGTACGCCCTGCGCTTAGGCATATCCGTTGATGCCGTCGCGCTGATATTGCCCGCTTTTGCCATCGGAAGTATTGTATTCCAGTTCCCTCTCGGTTTATTAAGCGATCGATTCGGGAGAAAACGTGTCCTGCTCGTCATCTTATTAACGGGTGCCCTTTGCTTTTTGACGGCCGGAATGTTTCCCTCGCCTTCTGTCATCGGCTGCTGCTTTTTTACGGCGGGAATGGCGGTCGGCAGTATGTTTTCCCTCGGCATCAGCTATATGAGCGACCTGCTGCCGTCCCATCTGCTGCCGGCGGGCAATCTGCTCTGCGGCATTTCCTTCAGCCTCGGCAGCATGATCGGCCCGGTGGCGGGCGGCTGGTATATGCAGCGGTTTGAAAACGCCAATTTGTTTTACTTTATTACGGTGATTCTGGTCTGTATTTGGCTTGCGCTCGTCTTCGGGAAAACAAAGCACAGTCCCGCATCCGAATCCCATTCTTTTCCGGCCTCATAAAAAAGCCGCCTGATCTAAGTCAGGCGGCTTCTTTCTAGTGGTATCCGTTCTGCCCGTTAGCGCTTCCGCTTGTTTTATTCTTCGGGCCGTTTTTGGAGTTTTGTTTATTATGGCTTCCGCCTTTTTTCGTATGCTTGGTCATAATCGATTCCCCTCCGTTTTTCAGCTTGAACGTCTCCGTTCCTCTATAGCTTGCTCCCGCGGTACGGATTTTCATCAGGAAGCTTTTTACGTTTATGTAAAAGCGCGTTGATTTCTCCTCCTAAAATCAGCAGTGTTCCCGTAAGGTAAAACCAGATCATAAGGATGATAATTCCCCCGATGCTCCCGTATGTGGCGCTGTAGTTGGCAAAAGTGCCGACGTAAAATGAGAACAGCATACTGACGATAATCCAGCCGGCTGCCGCAAATACGGCTCCCGGCAGTACAAAACGGAGGGAAAGCCTTTTATTCGGCGCGAAAATGTAAAGCGCGGTAAACACGATTAAAAGGATAAGCGGACTGATACCCCAGCGGACAACCGACCACACCTGCAAAAACAGGCCGGAGGCGCCGATGAAATCTGCGGCCAGCATTCCGATTTCTCTGCCGAACACCGGCAGAAGCAATGCGATTAAAATCGTAACCACCATCGCGATGGTTAAAAAAATTGAGGTCAGGCGAATGATGATAAATGAGCGGTTTTCCTCGACTTCGTAGGCATGGTTAAATGCTCTGACAATCGCGTTCATACCATTCGAAGCCGACCAGATGACGGCGATAATCCCGAATGACAAAAGCCCGCCGCTGCGCTTGTTCAGCGTTTGCTCCGTTATGGATTTCACCATAGACATGGCGCTGTCGGGCGCGTATTGATCGACCGCCCCGAGCACGTCTTCTGCCGATATGGGAAGATAGGCGGTGAGCGTCAGCATGAAAATCATTAACGGAAACAATGACAGCAGGAAAAAATACGCCAGCTCCGCCGATTTACTTTGTCCTTCATGGAGAGAAAACCTTGCAAACAGCTCCTTTATAAAACTCATGACATCCCACCTCAATGATCGTTTTTCGAAAAATGCTCCTTCGTTTCTTTTAACAGGTCAATGACCTGCGGTGTCGTCTGCTTCAGCTTAGTGATCTGGCCGTTTAAAAAACTCAGATCATCCGATACGGTATTGGCGATGGTCTTCACTTGATCAAGTTTTGCAGATGCCTGCTGTTTCAGCACTTCAGGATGTTTTCGGTAGAATGCCGCACGCTGCCTGCACGCGTCCATGTTCCGGAAACATGCCTCTCTTGTCGGCTTATGTAATAAGGACAGTGCTCCGCCGGCGGCAGCGCCGATCAGAATCGCTTTTGCCATGATGCGTGTCTGCTTCATCGGTCAATCCCCCTTATAAATGATGGTCTTTCTTTATTGTCTCCAGCAAATGACGGCACCCGGACTCGACCAAAGCGTACACCTCGCTGAAATTCCCGGTATAATACGGATCGGGCACGTCCGCAAGGTCCGACTCCGGTACATAATCAAGCAGCCTTGCAATACGCGGCGCCGCTTTTTTATAACCGGCCATGCTGCGCAGATGTCCGATATTTTCTGCATCCATCGCAATGACGTAATCAAAATCGGTCAGATCAGACTCACGCACCTGCCTCGCCGTGATGCCGCTTACGCTGATCCCTTTCTTCTTTAGGATCTCCTTTGTCCCTTCATGCGGCGGATTTCCCGCATGCCAGGCGCCGATTCCCGCTGAATCAATGTTAATCTGCCCGTTCAGCCCGTTTTTCTTCACCATATCAGAAAATACCGCCTCTGCCATAGGCGACCGGCAAATATTTCCCAGACAGACAAACAGCACATGTATCATATCGATAACCTCCCTATTCTTTCCCCGCATTTTGAGAATCAAAAACCTTATCATCATCTTAGCAACTTTTCTGCGGCTGTGGAAATTAGCTTTTATTCTAAATGAATTCTGTTAGAATAAAGGGTACGAAAACGGTCATGAAAGGATGCATGAATTTGCCGAGCCAACAAACAGAAACGTTAAACAAAATGATTGAAGACATTTCGCAAAAGCTCAACATGCTCAATGTCGGCGTCATCAGAGCGGAAGATTTCAGTGATGAAAAAATAGAAGATCTTACATACCTTCATCAAATGGTCATGAAAAAAGCATCATTCAGCCCGAGTGAAATGCAGGCCATTGCCGAGGAGCTCGCCTCTCTCAGAAAATAAACCCATGTCAGACCTGCCGAAAAACGGCGGGTCTTTTTTTGATTTAAAAAAGTGAAAAATAAAAGTTCATCGGTTTGACACATATAAAAAGAAGGAGTATAGTAACTGTGAACTTGGTAGAACGATATACTAAATGAGCGGGCCGCTTATCTTTTTTTATTTAGTAGAACGATATACTCGTTGTGATCTCAGCGTTATTCAAGTTTGTTTTTCAACCGTTTTATCAAACCAGTTTTCAAAGAAAGGCAGTGGTTCAATAAAGGGGAATGGTTCTGCGCTTTTGTTAATTTAAAAATTAATTTAATTCTTTATTAACCGCATTAGGGGATGTCATCATGAAAAACATATACACCAAAATGGCAGCGGGTCTTTATATTAATTATTTCCTGCTGGGCATGATCAATATTATTATCGCATCCAATATGGAGGCATTATCAAAACAGCTTCATACATCTGCAGCCGGGGTCAGCTATTTGGTCTCCGCCATCGGGATCGGGAAGCTGATTTCGCTTCTGTTTGCCGGGAAGCTTTCGGATACATTCGGGAGACGGCCGTTTATCGTATCGGGCGCCTTTCTGTATCTGATTTTCCTAATCGGAATTCCGCTTTCGACAAACTATACGGCCGCGTTTATCTTCGCCATTTTCGCAGGGATCGCCAATTCCTTCTTGGATTCCGGGACATATCCGGCGCTTATTGAAGGATTTCCGAAAAACGCAAGCTCTGCAACCGTGTTAATCAAAGCGTTTGTATCCATCGGCGCGACGGTGCTTCCGTTTTTCATCGCGTTTATTGCGGACAGGCATTTGTTTTACGGCTGGACGTTTTTCGTACCGGGCATTATTTTCTTCCTGAACGGCTTTTTCCTGTTAAAAGTTCCGTTTCCGAATCATAAGCAAAAAGAAGACGGCGGCCGGACGGAAGCCTCTCCGTCTGATGACGCGTTCACATCACAGCCGTCGATATGGCGCGAAGGTCTTGCGATCATTCTGTTAGGCTTTTCATCTACGGCGCTGTTTATGCTCGTTCAAGTATGGCTTCCTAAGTTCGGGCAAACCGTTTTGGGCATGCCTGAGGTGCAGGCTGTCAAATTGCTGAGCTATTACAGCATCGGTGCGCTTGTGTCCGTATTATTGCTGGCCGTGCTGTTAAACAGAGTGATTCAGCCGATTACGGTAATGGTGCTGTACCCTGTGATCGCGGCAATCGCGCTGCTTGCTCTGATTTTCATTCATCAGCCGGCCGTATCAGTCATCAGCTCCTTTGTCATCGGACTTTCAACTGCGGGCATTCTGCAATTGGCGATGACGGTTATGGCTGTTTTATTCCCTAAAAATAAAGGTACGATCACATCTTTTGTTAATATAGCATCAAGCTTATCTTTTATTGTCATTCCGCTTGTAACGGGAGCGATCTCCAAAGCGGCCGGCCTAACGCCTGTTTTTCTGCTTGATATCGGAATTGCGGCCGTCAGCGCCCTTCTCGCATTGTTTATCGGAATCCGCTTTAAGCAAGTGATGAAAGCCTGACTATTTTTTAAGGGAGAGGATTTATCATGCAATCTATCACGATCAGAAACACGGTCATCGGCGAAGGGCTTCCGAAGATCATTGTGCCGCTGATGGCGGCCGGAGAGAAAGAACTGCTCGAAGAAATTGAAGCCGTCAACAGGCTTCGCCCGGATATCATTGAGTGGCGGGCGGATGTGTACGAGCACGTTGACAGCCTGGACGCCGTAAAAGGCATGCTTGAAAAGCTGCGGAAAGCCGCAGGCGCAACACCGCTGCTTTTCACATTCAGAACTCATAAAGAAGGCGGAAATAAAGTTATTGATGACCGCTTTTACATTGAATTGCTTAAAACCGCCATCGAAACAAAACACATTGACCTTGCAGACGTTGAGTTGTTTACGGGAGAAGCGGAAGTCAAATCAATTGTGAAAACCGCTGAAGACAACGGCGTATATGTCGTCATGTCCAATCATGATTTTCATCAGACACCGAAAAAAGAAGAAATCATTTCTCGGCTGCGGAACATGCAGGCGTACGGCGCGCACATTCCGAAAATCGCGGTGATGCCGCAAAGCACTGAAGATGTTTTCGTCTTATTGGATGCCACTCACACGATGAAAACACAATACGCAGACCGGCCGATCATCACGATGTCAATGGCGGGAACAGGTCTGATCAGCCGCCTGGCCGGCGAAGTCTTCGGTTCAGCGTGCACGTTCGGAGCGGGCAAAGAAGCATCAGCGCCCGGACAGATTCCCGTTGAAGAATTGCGCAGCGTACTCAGCATTTTAAATAAACATATGTAATCAGCGTTTTTCTGCCCTCAAAGCGGGTTGAAAAACAAATGAATGGACTAACGGAGGAATACATCATGAAGAAAGATTTAGGACGGATTAACGGAAAAACTCAGCTTATCGGATTATTCGCAACACCGATCGGACACTCTTTATCTCCGGCGATGCACAACCTGGCGTTTAAAAAATTAGGATTGAACTACGCTTACCTCGCGTTTGAAGTCGGCAATGAACAGCTGGAAGATGTGGTAACGGGAATGCGCGCCTTAAACGTCAGAGGCTTCAATGTCTCGATGCCGAACAAGATGAACATTCTCCCTTACCTCGATGAACTCGCGGATTCAGCGAAATTCACCGGCGCGGTGAATACAGTCGTTAATGAAAACGGCAGACTGATCGGACACTCCACTGACGGTATGGGATACGTCCGCAACTTAAAAGAACACGGCATCGATATCACGGGCAAAAAAATGACGCTGGTCGGTTCCGGCGGGGCCGCCACTCCGATAGCGATTCAATCCGCATTGGAAGGCCTCGGAGAAATCTCTATTTTCGCCCGCAATGACGCGTTTTTCGAAAAAGCGGAAGAAAACGTCCGCATCATCAATGAAGAAATGAAGGGATCTTCTTGCAAAGCGAAAGTCTTCCCGCTCGAAGATCAAGATGCGCTGCGTGCTGAAATCGCTTCAAGCGATATTTTCACAAACGGAACAGGTGTCGGCATGAAACCGCTTGAAGGCTTGAGCGTCATTGAAGATACATCCATGCTCCGTCCGGATTTGATTGTGACAGACGTCGTTTACAACCCCGTTACGTCGAAATTGCTTGAACAAGCTCAAGCGGCCGGCTGCAACACCATTAACGGCCTCGGCATGATGCTTTGGCAGGGCGCCATGGCGTTTGAATATTGGACAGGCCGTGAAATGCCGGTTCAGTATATTAAAGAGCAAATGTTTGAATAACCTATTGTGACAGAAGCGCCGAAGGACAATCCGTCTTCCGGCGCTTTGTCATTTTCTCCCCCTCTCTCTTTCTTCTCATGCGCCAAAACGCTTATAATGGATGTAACGAATAAAAACCAAGTGAGGAATGCGACGTATGAAACAGCAAAAAAAACGCCGGGTGACATTGCAGCAGGTCGCTGAACATGCCGGCGTCTCAACATCCACCGCTTCATTAATCGTCCGCAATAATCCGCGAATTTCCGAAGCGACCCGTGAGAAAGTGCTGCAATCCATGCGGGAGCTGGGGTACGTATATGATCGGGTCGCCGCGAATTTACGATCACAGACGTCCACAACGGTAGGATTGATTATTACTGACATTTCCAATACGTTTTTCTCAGAGTTTCTGATCGGCGTTCAGAATACGCTTGAGGAAGTCGGATTAACAGTGCTGTTAGGCACGACATTTGATTCCGTCGCCAAGCAGGAGCAGCTGATCTCGACCATGCTGGAGCACAGGGTCGGCGGATTGATTTTGTGTCCGGTTTCAGGTACGGCTGAGGAAACCCTTTCCCGCCTTGAGCAGCTTGACATTCCGGTCGTGCTCGCCGTCAGGGAGATTGCCGATGCCGACTGTGATTTTGTCGGAGCCGATTATGAGGAAGGCACCTATAAGGCAGTGCGTCATTTCATTGAGAAAGGCCATCAGGAGATTGCGTTTCTGGGCGGCGTGAAGCACTCATCAACATGGACGAAGCGTATGAAAGGGTTTAAAAAAGCGCTCCGTGAAGCGGATCTGGAAGTAAAAAATGACTATGTCATTGACAGCGCGCCGACCCGCGAAGCAGGCTGTGAAGCCGTGACGGAGCTCCTCCGCCGGTCTGAGCGCCCGACCGCGATATTCTGCTTCAGTGATTTGGTCGCGTTCGGCGTCATGCAAGGGATCAGAAAAGCCGGGCTCATTCCGGGCGAAGATATTGACATTGTCGGCTTTGATAACGTGCCGGAAGCTGAAATTTCTTATCCCCCGCTTACAACCGTTTCTTCCTTTCCGCGGCAGTCGGGAAAAGAAGCGGCTCAATTGCTGCATCATAAAATCACCAGTTCCCAGCACAAAAAACAACGCATTATTCTGGCGCCTGAGCTGGTTATCCGGGAATCTTCACAAAAAAAGCGGAACGCCTGATACGGCGCTCCGCTTTTATATTACGCAAGCAGTTTTAATGATTCGCGGTTGAATGCCGGTATGTCATCCGGTGTGCGGCTTGTGACTAGCTGGTTCTGGCAGACGACGACTTCTTCATCCACAACATTCGCGCCCGCGTTTTCCATGTCGATTCGGATTGATGTAAACCCTGTCGCTTTGCGCCCGTCCAATGCTTTCGCGTTGATGAGAAGCTGAGGTCCGTGGCAGATGGCGAACACCGGTTTTTTATCATCCATAAACGCTTTGGCAAATTGGACGAAACGGTCATCCGCACGCAGCATGTCAGGAGAGAATCCGCCCGGGATCAGCAATGCGTCAAAGTCTTTCGGATTTACATCATCGATGGACGCGTCTACTTTCACTTCCGCTTCCCCTTGTTTGCCTTTGACTGTTTTTCCTTTTTCCTGTTCAATTACGGTTAATTCATGACCTGCATCTTTAAAAGCTTTCGCAGGTTCAGTATACTCGACATCCTCAAAATAATCCGTTAATACAACTGCAATTTTTTTACCCATAGTTACTACCTCCTGCTTGATGAAGTCTACATAAATCCATGTACCCCAGCCACACTAACATCAAACATAGGTAACGCGTTTGCCGCTCATCCGTTTTACATAGGTCATTATCCTCATTTTTCATCTTTTTACAAGAATCATCATGAAATCTATATGAACTTTCACAAAATATTCTTACAATGGTACTGCATGACAAAATTTGTTGAAAGGTGGAGAACAGGTGAGAATACAGAAAAGACGATGCAGCGTCAATATGACACTCCGTATTCTGCTGCCCCTAGTTATGATACTTAGTCTAATCCTCCCAACATCACCCATTAAAGCAGAAGAAAACAAATCCTCCAGTGTGAATCTCAGCATTTTAGCCACAACTGACGTTCACGCTAACATGATGGACTACGATTACTACAGCGACAAACCGACAACGGAATTCGGGCTGGCCCGAACGGCTCAGCTTATTGAGAAGCACAGGCGCGAAAACCCGAATACGCTGCTTGTCGATAACGGAGACCTGATTCAGGGGAATCCCCTCGGAGAATACGCCGTAAAATATGAGAAAAATGATATTATTTCAGGCGCAAAGACCCATCCGATCATTGAAGTGATGAACAGTCTGCATTATGACGCAGGAACACTCGGCAATCATGAATTTAATTATGGGCTTGAATTTCTGGACGGGACAATCAAAGGCGCTGATTATCCGATCGTTAACGCCAATGTGAAAACATTAAGCGGCGAAAACCGTTATACGCCTTATGTCATAAAAGACAAAACCGTCACGGATGAAAACGGCGGCAAGCATCAGATAAAAGTCGGCTACATCGGCTTTGTTCCTCCCCAAATCATGACGTGGGATAAGAAAAATCTCGAAGGCCGCGTTCAGGTCGAAGACATTGTGGAATCCGCAAAGAAAACCGTTCCGAAAATGAAAGCTGAAGGAGCCGATATCGTCATCGCCCTCGCCCACAGCGGCATCGAAAAAAAAGCGCAGTCTTCCGGAGCGGAAAACGCCGTTTTTGACCTGGCAACGAAAGTCAGCGGAATTGATGCGATCGTATCCGGCCATCAGCACGGGCTTTTCCCTGATGCCGAATACAAAGGCACTGATCAATTTGACGTCGATAAAGGCACGATTAACGGCATCCCTGTTGTCATGTCAAGCAGCTGGGGCAAATATGCGGGCGTCATCGACCTCCGGCTTGAAAAAACAGACAGCGCGTGGCATGTGGAAGATGCAAAAGGCAGCATCGAGCCGATTGCCGGCAATGTGACGTCGGAAAACGAAACCGTCGTCAATACCGTCAAAAAAGCGCACGAAGGCACATTGAAATACATCAGAGAACCCGTCGGCCAGACAAAAGCCGATATCAACAGTTTCTTCGCCCAAGTCAAAGATGATCCGTCCATTCAAATCGTAACGGATGCGCAAAAATGGTACGCCGAAAATAAGATGAAGGATACGGAATACAAAGATCTGCCTATCCTCTCGGCGGGCGCCCCGTTTAAAGCCGGCGGGCGGAACGGCTCAAACTACTATACAAACATTTCCGCTGGCGACCTCGCCATCAAAAATATCGGCGATTTGTACCTGTATGACAACACGGTTCAGATCGTCAAGCTGAACGGAAGCGAAGTGAAGGACTGGCTCGAAATGTCCGCAGGGCAATTTAATCAGATCGATCAGGCAAAAGGCGGCAGCCAAGCGCTTTTAAATGACGCCTACCGCTCATACAATTTTGATGTCATTGACGGTGTCACCTATCAGGTCGATGTCACAAAACCGGCGAAATACAACGAAAACGGAACAGTCATTCATCCCGATGCAAGCCGGATCGTCAACCTTTCTTATCAAGGAAAGCCCGTCAGCGCCAAGCAGGAATTTCTGATCGTCACAAATAATTACCGCGCTTCAGGCGGCGGAGGATTCCCTCACTTAAGCAATGATAAAATCGTATACTCTTCTGCCGATGAGAACAGGCAGGTCTTAATGGATTACATCATCCAGCAGAAAACGATTAATCCGCAGGCTGATCATAACTGGTCCATCCTTCCGGTCAAAGGGACAAACCTGACATTTGAATCTTCCTTGGCCGCAAAGCCGTTTGCTGACCGCGCAGATGACGTCGCCTATATCGGTGAATCACAAAACGCGGGCTACGGACAGTACAAGCTCCAATTCAAAGATGATGAACCGGGCACAGATCCGCCGAAAGATGACGCATGGAAACTCACCGTTATGCATACAAACGACACGCACGCCCACCTTGATAACGCGGCGAGGCGGATGGCGAAAATCAAAGAAATCAGAAGCGAAACCGACCGCAGCATTTTGCTGGATGCGGGAGACGTTTTCTCAGGCGATCTCTATTTCACAAAGTGGCAGGGGCTGGCTGATTTAAAATTGATGAACAGCATGGGTTACGACGCAATGACTTTCGGAAATCATGAGTTTGATAAAGGCCCGGGTGCTCTCGCCAGCTTCCTGAGCGGGAACGGAAGCGCGGCTGATCCGTCCGGAAAATACAATTTTCAAGCGCCTGACTTTCCGCTCGTCAGCTCAAATGTCGATGTGTCCAAAGAGTCAAAACTCAGACCATTCATGAAAAAAGCAGACACATTTACGGCAGGGAAAAAGAAAAAAGCAGGCATCTATCCATACATTCTGCTTGATGTAAACGGAGAAAAAGTCGCCGTATTCGGCTTAACGACAGAAGATACGTCCGTCACATCAAGCCCGGGAAAAAGCATTGTCTTTCATGATGCCTTCCAATCCGCACAAGATACAGTAAAAGAAATACAGAATAATGAACATGTCAATAAAATTATTGCCCTGACCCATATCGGGCATCAGCGTGATCTCGATCTTGCCAAAAAGGTAAAAGGCATCGACTTGATCGTCGGCGGACATACGCATACGCTTGTAGATAAAATGGAAGTTGTCAAGAACGAAGAGCCGACCATCGTCGCCCAGGCAAAAGAATATGGCGAATATTTAGGCCGTGTCGATGTCGCATTTGACAAAAACGGCATCGTCCTGCCGGAACAATCCTCTCTTCAGGCGCTGCCAGTGAACGAGCAGACGAAAGAAGACCCGGATCTGAAAAAAGAGCTTGATCCGTTTAAAAAAGAGCTCGTCTCCGTCAAAAATGAAAAAGTCGGCTCAACAAAGGTCGCACTTGACGGCCAGCGCGAGCATGTCCGCTCCAAAGAAACCAATCTCGGAAACTTCATCGCAGACGGCATGCTGCAAAAAGCGAAGGAAGCGGCCGGCGCCCAAATCGCGATCACAAACGGGGGCGGCATCCGCGCGGGCATTGATAAAGGAGACATCACACTCGGCGATGTGCTGAATGTGATGCCGTTCGGCAACACGCTTTACGTCGCGGATTTAACCGGAAAACAGATCAAACAAGCCTTGGAACAAGGGTTAAGCGGAATTGAGGCTCAAGGCGGCGCCTTCCCTCAAGTTGCCGGTTTAACATACACGTTTACACTGAATAAAAAGCCGGGACACCGCGTTCTTCAAGCTGCGGCCGTACAGGATGACGGCAGCGTAAAGCCGATTTCTGATAAGAAGACATACAGAGTCGCCACCAGTAACTTTGTCGGTGAAGGCGGAGACGGATATTCCGTCTTTAACGAAGCGTCCCATAAAGAAGACCTTGGCTTTGTCGACTATGAGGTCTTCACCGAGCAGCTTGAAAAAGCGGGAAAAGCGGTGGAACCGAAAGTTGACGGCCGCGCGCAGGAAGTGTACCTGCCGACGAAACAAAAAAACGGTTCGTGGACGCTTGAAGATGACAGCGCATTTGCCGTTTATGCCAAAAACGCCAACACGCCGATCGTGTATTACGATAAGAATGACGGCGCCAAAAAGCCGATTGATCTCAGCGTGACCAAAAAACAAATCGGCCTGTTAAAGGACAGAACATCGGATTCTTCCCTTACGATCCTGCATGACAAGTTCAGCATGAAAATGCCGATGGCAAACGCTGCTTCAGCTGATACACGATTCGGCGTGACGCCGAAAGGAAAAGTAAGCGGGGCGCTTTCAAATGTATACGACTTTACAATGAAGCAGAAAAACAAAGACATCAAAACATTCAAAGCGCCGGTAAAGCTCACCCTGCGCATTGAGAATACGAAAAAGGCGAAACAGCCGGGCATTTACCATGTAGACCGGAAAAAGAACGTCTATACAAAAACAGACAACGGTTCGGTTTCACACGATCTCGTCACGGGCTATACAAATCATTTCAGTGAATACACCATATTAAACGCAAACACGAAGAGCGCGCCGCCGACAAGCGGAGACCACGGCTCCGGAAAGCAGCCAAACGGACAAAAACCGTCATCCGGCCCTGCACAGGACGGAGTATCGCCGGGCGGCCTGCTTCCTGATACGGCCACAACGATGTATTCCATCCTTCTTGCCGGGTTTCTCATCAGCGCGCTCGGAACCGCACTGTATCTGTATCAAAGAAGAAAAGCAAAAAAAGTGAACGAAGCATAAAAAGACCGCTTTTATCGGGCGGTTCATCCCAAGAGCTCTCCTGATCTGATTTCAGGGGAGCTTTTTCTCTCGGTCCCCCTCTGAGTCGACAGCCGTACGGCCGAGTGATAAAATATGACCGTTATTCGCGAAAGACTGCATCCGCATCGTTTAACACTTCACGGCAGGGCCTCTCTTTCATACGGCGCCGCCTGTTTGGAGGACTTTTTTTGAAGATAACAGGACACAAACGAAACCGCATGTCTTACAAGAAAAAGCTGTTTTACGTGATAACAGCGCTCTGTTTTATCAGCTCGCTCATTTTCGTCACTCACAACGCTTCTTTTTATGAGCGGCCGATTGCCAAAGTGACGAAAACAACATTGGAACATCAGTCTGACGTACAGGACATGCATAAAAACAAAGATAAGATTTTCAATCAGACGATCACAGCCAGACTTGAAAACGGCAGTCAGAAAGGACAGCTCATTCATTTGTCCAATCAGTATTCATCATCCGGAGCGAATGATCAGAAATATTCGATTGGCGATGAAGTATTCGTTTCTATTGATAAAGGGAAACCATCAAACAAGGATATATCGGGAAGCATTATAGATAAAAAACGGGATAAGCAGCTTTTGCTGATCGCTTGGGTTTTCATCTTCACCTTGCTTATCGTCGGCAAAAAACAAGGCTTCTTTTCGATCGTCAGCCTGATATTTAACGCCGTTTTACTGTCGTTTGCATTAGATTTGTACAGGAAGCATCCTAATATAGGGTTAATTTTCATCTGCGGTGTCTGTATTCTCATCTTTACTGTCATCTCATTGCTGCTTGTCAGCGGTTTTCACGCGAAAACATACGCTGCCATTGCCGCGACGCTCGCAGGCACTTTCGTTTCCCTGCTGATTACGTATCTGGTGATGCTGGCAACCGGAGAGAAAGGTCTCAGATATGAAGAAATGCAGTATTTAACCCGCCCTTATCACACGGTGTTCATGGCCGGGGTATTTATCGGATCACTGGGAGCGGTCATGGATGTAGCCATTACCATGACGTCATCTGTCTTCGGATTATATGAAGAAAACAAGGGTATCTCATTACAAGCTCTCAGACGTTCCGGGATGGAGATCGGAAAAGACATCATGGGGGCGATGACCAACATTCTGTTTTTTGCTTATATAAGCGGCTCTATTCCGATGATGCTGTTGTATTTGAAAAATGATTCCCCGATAGGATTCACTCTTTCTATGAACATTTCCTTGGAAATAGCCAGAGCATTGGCCGGAGGGATCGGAATCGTATTAGCCATACCCGCCAGTCTGTATGCTTCTATCTTTTTTATTAAACGAAAGAAGGCAAGCTCATGAATGTCATCGTAATTCTCGCGGCGATTTTATTTCTATTGATGGTCATCATCGGCGGAAAAAAAGGAGCGAGGTCTTTTATTGCGTTATTCTTAAATTTCGGTGTTCTCTTTCTCACCATCATTTTCATGACAGACCCGCATATCAATCCGATTGTTTTAACATTGCTCTCTTCCGCCGTGATTTGCAGCATTACTCTTTTTTATATTAATGGAGGAAACGTCAAAACCGTAACCGCCTTTATTTCTGCAATGCTGACGATTGTACTGCTGCTGTTTTTTATTATGTCTGTAACAAAACATACTTCGATTCAGGGATTCGGTGAAGAAGAATTGGGTGATATCGGCATATTCACACTGTTTGTCGGGGTGGATTTTGTGAAGGTTACCGCAGCCATGATCATCATGGGCACGATAGGGGCGATTACCGATGTCGCGATTTCCATTACTTCACCCATGCGGGAAATTTACAGTCATAATCCGTCCATGAGCAGAAAAGATCTGTACACATTCGGTTTAAGCATCGGGAGAGATATTTTAGGAACGAATACGAATACGTTATTCTTTGCTTTTTTCGGCAGCTATTTGGCTTTAATTATCTGGTTTAAAGACTTATCATACTCAGCTGAAAAAATAGTGAACTCAAAAGTATTCAGTGCGGAAGCCGTCACCATTCTTTGTGCCGGAATCGGGATCGGCATCATCATTCCCGTTACGTCCTGGATTACCGCCTGTTTTTTAGCAAAACCAAATAAACGTTAAAAGCTGCCGAGACACGCCCGGCAGCCTTTTTTATCTTATACCCACTTTACAACGTCTTTTGAGGCAGATCTTGTTTTCGGGCGCGGTTCTCTGACACGGTAGCCGAATGCGGCCATAACAGAGATGTCGAAACTTCCGTTTTCCAGAAGCCCTTCTTCTTCAAGAATCCGGTGAATTTCTTTGTAGTTGAAGCCTTCTACAGGGCAGGAGTCGATTCCGATCTGCGCAGCGGCTGTCATCATATTGCCGAGAGCGATGTATGTCTGTTTGGATGCCCAGTCAAACAGCGCGCGATCTGATTCAAGCAGATTGAAATCATTTTTCTGAAAGTCTTCCGTTTTGCTGATATAGCCTTCATACATATCTTCCGGCATTTTTTTGACTTCCCGCAAGTGGTTTTTGACATAGTCGGCGTCAAAACGGATATCCTTTGCCGTCCGGGCAAGCAGAAGTACGAAATGGCTTGCGGTCGGCAGCTGCTTTTGCGCGCCCCATGTGAACTCGCGGAGTTTTTCACGAAGCTCCGGATTTTGAACGACGACAAATTTCCAAGGCTCCAAACCGAGTGAGCTTGGGGATAATCTTCCCGTTTCTAAAATGAATTCAAAATCGCTTTCTGAAATTTTTTTCTCAGGATCAAATTCCTTTGTGGCGTGTCTGAATTGATACGCTTCGATGATCTGCTGTTTTTTATCTGACATTCATGATCTCTCCTTTTCAATCGTTATGTACTATTGTAGCCATTATTTTTGAAAGTACCAGTACGCACATTTTTGTTGGATAGTATTCATTTTGATACTGACAAAAAAACGGGCTGCCGCGGCAGTCCGTTTTTATTTTTCTCTTCTCGCAAAGTCGACGAAACGGAATTTATCGAGCCTGTGCCGGCTTTCCGTGTACTGAAAGAGGCTGGTATCCTCCAAAAAGACGCGGTTTTTCACGACCGCCATATGGCTGAATCCGCCTAGATCCAAATACTTCCGGTCCTCCTCCCCCGCCGGCTCCACGACAATTTCCTTTTGCGCGTAGCTGATGGAGAGGCCAAGTTCTCCTTCGAGATACTCATAGATCGAATCTTCACAAATCGCCTTCGTCAATAGAGGCACATGTTTTTTCACAAAGTAATCCTTGTCCAAAATAATATGTTCTCCGTCAATCCGTCTTGATCTGACGACTTCCCACACCTTTTCATCCGCTTCTGTACCAAGCTCTTTTGCGGCTTCTGAGGGAGGCAGGATCAGCCCGAGACGGTGAACCGTCGTTCTCGTCTCTTTTCCGAGCGTTTCCGAAAGCTCTTTGAAGCTGATCAGGCCTGAGACGGGAAAACGCATTTTTTCTCTGTCTAATATGACGGAGCCTTTGCCTTTGATTTTCTGGATGTAGCCGTTTTGCGCCAGCATATTGAGCGCTTTGCGGACGGTTTCTCGTGATGTGCCGTATTGATCGCACAAATCATTTTCAGACGGAAGAACGTCTTCAGCCTGCCGCTGGCCGCTTTCGATCTGCCGCACCATATCTTTATAGATTGTGATGTATTTATTCACTTTCATTTGACCACCCAGATTAGTGTATCACGCTTTTGTCAGATGATAAACGATCGATTCATACGGACGGAGCGTCAATCGTTCCGGCCGCCCTTCCCTCGGTTCATCATTCGTCAGCAGCACCGTAAACCGCCAGCCGTCCGTGTCTTTAAACGGAACCGTAAAGTCCGCTTCTTTCCCGTAGAAGTTGTTGATGCACAGCAGTTTTTCATCCTTGCCGTGTCTGACGTACGCCAGAACCGCCGGATCGTCTTCAGCAAGCAGCTCAAACGTTCCTTCAGTCACGATGTCATATTCCTTTCTGAGCATGATGAGCTTCTGATAATGGTAGAAAATTGAATCCGGGTCCCGCAAAGCCGCTTCCGCGTTAACGTCCCGATAATCATCCGCCGCCGGAATCCAAGGCGTGCCCGTCGTGAAACCGCCGTGCGGCCCGCTGTTCCACTGAATGGGGGTTCTTGCATTGTCTCTTGATTTCTCTTTTAAAATGGCGATAATGTCTTTTTCGGGCACGCCTTCTTCCTTCATCTTTTTGTAAATATTCAATGATTCGACATCGCGGTATGAGCCGATGTCATCGAATTTCGGATTGCCCATGCCGATCTCTTCACCTTGATAAATGTAAGGCGTGCCCTGCATCATATGAATGGCCGCCGCCAGCATTTTGGCTGATTTCGTCCGGTATACGCCGTCGTCTCCGTATCTGGATACGGCCCGCGGCTGGTCATGGTTGCACCAGAATAATGCGTTCCAGCCTCCGCCTTTTTGCATCTCCGTCTGCCAAAACGCTAAAATCCGTTTCAGCTTCAGAAAATCAAACGGAGCGAGCGCCCATTTTTCACCATTCGGATAATCCACTTTTAAATGGTGAAAGTTAAAAGTCATATCGAGTTCTTTATTCTCAGGGTTTGTGTACCGGATGCAGTGGTCAGCCGTTGTCGAGGACATTTCACCGACCGTCATGCTGTCATATTTCGAAAACACTTCCCGGTTCATCTCATGGAGAAATTCGTGCACGCGCGGCCCGTCCGTATAATAAGGGCGCCCGTCACGCCCATCCTCGGCATCAGGAAACGATTGGTCTTTAGAAATGAGGTTGATCACATCCAGCCGGAAACCGTCGATCCCTTTCCGGAACCAAAAATGCATCATGTCGTAAACCTGTTTTCTCATCTCTTCATTTTCCCAGTTCAAATCGGCCTGCGACACATCAAATAAATGCAGGTAGTGCTGGCCTGACGCCGGGTCGAGCTCCCAAGCGGAACCGCCGAATTTTGAATCCCAGTTGTTCGGCGCCCGGCCGTCTTCCTTTCCGTCTTTCCAAATGTAAAAATCCCGATACGGACTGTCGGGTGACGAGACCGCTTCTTTGAACCACCGATGCTCGACTGATGTATGGTTTACGACAAGATCCATGACGACCTTGATTCCTCTTTTGTGCGCTTCATCGAGAAGGCGTTCAAAATCCTCCATCGTTCCGTATTCTTCATAAATGGTGCAGTAATCGCGAATGTCATAACCGTTGTCATTCTGCGGCGAATCGTAAATCGGCGTAAGCCAAATGACATCAATCAAAAGCTTCTGCAAATAATCAAGCTTCTCGATAATACCGTTCAGATCACCGATCCCGTTTCCCGTCGTATCATTAAAGCTCTTCGGATAAATTTGATATACCGCTGCCTTTTTCCACCATGGTGTGCTGTCTGTTTTCATTTTTCTTCACCGCCTGTAATGTTTTGAATTGAAATGGAAAAGGGACAGCCTGATAGAAGGCGCCCCGCAGGTTTTCTATTTTTGCCGTTTCAGCCGCGCATACCCGTATGTTCCCGCAAACGGGAGAATCAGCACGATCAGCATTCCGATCGCAAACGGACCCCAGTACCGGCTCATAATGGAGAAGATCCCCGGCACGCCGCCGACTCCGACCGAGCTTGCGAGAACGCCTTTGACGGAGATGAACATCCCCGCGATTCCCGAACTGATCATGGCGATCACAAACGGAAATTTGTAACGCAGATTCACTCCGAAAATCGCCGGCTCGGTAATGCCCAAATATGCGGAAATGCCGGCCGTCAGTGAAAGCCCCCGCTGTTTTTTATCTTTTGTAATCAGCATCATGGCCAAAGCCGCCGATCCTTGAGCGATATTTGACAATGCGAGCATCGGCCATAAAAATGTGCCGCCGAGCTTTGATCCGATTAATTGAAGATCGACCGCGAGAAACGTATGATGCATCCCCGTGATTACAAGCGCCGAATACAGCCCTCCGTACAGCAGGCCTCCGATGGCGGAGAATTGGCCGAAAACGGCAATCAATCCCGCCGTCAGCGCGTTACCGATCGCAAAGGTAATCGGACCGATGATGACAAAGGATAGAAAACCGATGACCAAAAGCGTCACCGGCGCGACGACCAACAGCTGAATGCCCTCCGGCGTCCGTTTCGTCAAAAAGAGCTCAAGCCTGGCAAGTAAATAAGACGCCAGCAGAATCGGGAGCACCTGACCTTGATATCCGACTTTCTGCACCTCAAGGCCGAACAGGTTCCACACCGGAATATCGCCGCTCTGCTCGGCAGCCCCGTAGCCCCATGCGTTTAACAGATCAGGATGCACCAACATCAGCCCGAGCACGATACCCAAGAGCGGGCTTCCTCCGAACCGCTTCACTGCTGACCAGCCGATTAAAGCCGGCAGAAAAGCGAAGGCCGTCCCCGCGATCAGATTAATCATATTGGCGAGATCCGCCCATTGCGGATACACTTGGACAATCGATTTGGCGCTGTAGAAAATGCCTTCCGCCGTTAATATATTGTTCAGACCCATTAACAGCCCGGCCGTGACGATCGCCGGCAAGATCGGAATAAAGATGTCCGCAAGCGTTTTCACAGCACGCTGTAAAGGATTCATGTTTTGCGCCGCCGCCTTCTTCACGTCATCCTTGGACGCTTCACCCATCCCCGTTTCCTTCACTAATTCCGCATATACTTTGTTGACCGTCCCCTGCCCGATCACGACTTGAAACTGCCCGTTTACCGCAAAAGATCCTTTGACAATGTCTATTGCATCAAGCATTTTTTGGTTTACTTTGGTTTCATCTATTAATGCAAACCGCAAACGCGTCACACAATGAGTCGCCGCCTCAATATTTTCGATTCCGCCGACAGCTTCAGCGATCTGCCGCGCAGCCCGGTTAAACTCACCCATGCCATCCCCTCCGTAACCGTTTTCATTTTGTCTTACAAACTTGTATATACATGTTTATGACTCTATTGTAATGATGTATATACATGTCGTCAATCTATTTTTATAGCGCTTTCATCACAAATATACTGCGAAAGACCCTGAAACAAAAAAGGCCCCGCCGGAACCGGGCCTTGACTTCTTGTTTTATCGGGAACATGTCCGGGCGGAATTCACAACAGGAGCACAAAAAGCATACAGTACTGTACAACTAAGTTAAAGAGGTGTGAAGAGATGCCATCCACTGTTATCAACCTGTACTATTTGAAGATTAACAGTATTTCTGGCAACGGATCTATTACGATTGGGGAAGCGGCATACAACAGTCCCACCACAAATAACAAATCACAAGGACTGAACTCTTCATTCGGCGATACGTCACCTATAGAATCGATGATGGAGAACTTGTTAAATGATCCTGATGTCAACGACCAGACAGCCATCGGAACCGCAGATACCGCAAATATTACGCCGGTGCCGCCCATTATAGATTAAAGGGGTTTTTATGAATGCCTTACCAAATTAACGTCGTCAATATAAAAGTAAACGGAGCAACGCAAAACGGAAACGTCGATATCGGTCAGACCGTGCAAAACAGCCACACCGCCAACAGCAAATTTGTCGGCGCGAACTTTTCTTTAGGGGATTTTTCGCCGGCCGCCGGATGTTTGAATTCGGGCCATCTTGACCCTGACGTGAGCGATCAGGATCAGATCGCCAACCCGTCAATGCCGATCGCAAATCAAATATAGGGAGGTTCTGCCGAAGTGGATATCGAAAAAATGAGAAAGTGGCTTGAGATTACGAACGAGCACAAGCCCAGCGACTTTTGGACCAATGTCCTGAAACGGAAATCTCCCGAAGATTTTTTCTCCTTACAAAAAAACACCCTGACTTATGATATTTATCAGGATGAACAGCACACATTTGTCATTGTGGAAATGCCCGGCGTTTACGAAGAAGAATTGACATTGAGGCTGCTGTCAAGAACACGGCTGCATATAAGAGGAAACATCACACCCCTTTTTCCAAAGAACATGGGCGTCTGCCAAAACCGGTATTACGGGGAAATCGATGAGACGATTGAGCTTCCTGAACCGGCTGAGCCCCACCTGTTACAGGCGCAGTGCGTAAACGGCCTGCTCCACATTTCCTACCCGCGCCTTATGGAGCACATTCCTTTTCAGAAAAAAATCTAAAGAGCCGGCTTACGGGCGGCCCAGCCGTCTGTACACTTTCTCCTTATAATGAGAAGATGCGGGTTTTGAGAACATGGCTTTCTCCTCCGTCAGTTTGTCGAGTCTGACTTGTTTTTCCGTCCGTTTGTTCCGCAAGTGATCCCGCTCCTGTTCATTGCGGCACTTGGCGATCAAATAATCGAGCGTCATCAGCTCTTTCTTCAGCGCGCCCTCATCCTCGGCGATCCCGGCGTTTTTTAATATGCGGTAGCCCATTCTGAGCGACTCCGGAAGATGTGCGGCATCGTCTTTCGGCAGGGGCTTTCCCATTCCGTTGATGCCGGCGAACTCTCCATCCTTAATGGCGCGCTTGATTTTATCTTCAGCCACGATATGGGCGATATCCATCACTGTTCACCTCCTTTTTTCAATAGAACCGGGTATGATTAAAGGGAAACACAAAGCCCAGTTTGTGCCATTTATATGTTTTAAAGCTGTCATTCAACAGATCAACCCCCGTTGCGACAGCGTTTTTCGCCCTTTTTCCGATGAGCCTTTTCCACCTTTTCTATTTGCTGGTTTCATGGTATATTGATTACGTTCGTTTTTTCTATCGTTCCGTGTAAACCGTGATCGGAAAAAAGGAGTGTAACAATGAAAACATTTATAAAAGAAAGAGGACTTGCCTTCTTCTTGATAGCGGTCGTGTTATTGTGGGTGAAAACATATGTCGCTTATATTTTAAACTTTAACCTCGGCATAGACAACACGATCCAGAAAATATTGCTTTTTGTGAATCCGCTGAGCTCCAGCTTGTTCTTTCTTGGATTTGGGCTTCTTTTCAAGAAAAAATTACAGCAGACAGCCATTATTGTGATTCATTTTTTATTGTCTTTTTTGCTTTTTGCAAACATCGTCTATTATAGATTCTTTAATGATTTCATTACCATCCCGGTCATGATGCAGGCAAAGACAAACGGCGGCCAGCTCGGAGACAGCGCGTTCTCGTTAATGAGATGGACAGACGCCTTCTACTTCCTGGATACCGTCATTTTGATTATTTTGGCCCTTAAGATGAAAAAACCGGCTGAAAAACCGGCGAAGAAATCATTCAGAATCGTTTTGGCTTCCGCCGTGCTTATGTTCCTGATCAACCTCGCCGTCGCGGAATCCGACCGTCCTGAGCTTTTGACACGCTCATTTGACCGAAACTATCTGGTGAAATACTTGGGCACGTACAACTTTACGATTTACGATGCCGTGCAGAATGTGAAATCAAACAGCCAGCGCGCGCTTGCCGATTCAAGCGATGTAACGGATGTGGAAAACTATATGAAGGCCAACTATGACGTGCCGAATAACGTCTACTTCGGAAAAGCCGAAGGAAAAAACGTCATCTACGTCTCATTAGAGTCTCTGCAGTCCTTTATCATTGATTACAAAATTAACGGCAAGGAAGTGACGCCGTTTTTAAACAAACTGGCGCACGATAATCAAACATTCTACTTTGATAACTTTTTCCACCAAACGGGACAAGGTAAAACATCTGATGCGGAATTTATGATGGAGAACTCTCTGTACCCGCTTTCGCAAGGTTCGGTTTTCGTCAATAAAGCGCAAAACACGCTGCAGTCCGTTCCTGCGATCCTAAAAGGCAAAAAGTACACGTCTGCCGCTTTCCACGGAAATACGCAGACTTTCTGGAACCGTAACGAAATGTACAAAGCGGAAGGCATCGATAAGTTTTTCGATTCCGCTTATTATGACATGAGCGAAGAAAATACGAAAAACTACGGCATGAAAGACAAACCGTATTTCAAAGAATCCATGCCGCTCTTAAAGAGCCTGCCGCAGCCGTTCTATACGAAGTTCATTACGCTGTCCAATCACTTCCCGTTCGGAATGGATAAAGAAGACACGGACTTCCCGGCGGGAGACTTTGGCGATTCAGTCGTCAATAACTACTTCCAGTCCGCGAACTATCTGGATGAATCAATTGAACAGTTCTTTCATGACCTGAAAAAAGACGGCCTGTACGATAAGTCGATTATCGTGATGTACGGAGACCACTACGGCATCTCCGAAAACCATAATAAAGCGATGGCGAAAGTGCTCGGCAAAGATGAGATCACTGAATACGACAATGCCCAGCTTCAGCGGGTGCCGCTCTTTATCCACGCTCCCGGCGTGAAAGGCGGCCGTAATCATAAATTTGCCGGTGAAGTCGATGTCGCGCCGACCGTTCTTCATCTGCTCGGCGTCGATACGAAAGATTATCTCATGTCAGGTTCAGATATCTTATCGAAAGAGCACAGAGAAGTCATTCCGTTCCGTAACGGAGACTTCATCTCACCGAACTATACGAAAGTGTCCGGCAAGTATTACGATACGAAAACCGGAAGACTCTTAGATGATTCAGAAGTCGACAAAAAAGAAGACTCTCTCGTCAAGACTGAGCTTGAAATGTCTGATAAGATCATCAACGGCGATCTGCTTCGTTTCTATCAGCCGAAAGGCTTTAAGAAAGTGGACCCTTCACAATTCGATTATACGAAGCGTGAAGATTCCTCAGCAGATGATCAAAAAGAATAAACAAAAGCCAGATCATATCAATGATCTGGCTTTTTTATGTTCAGCTCCCGGCGGCGGCCAGAGAGCGCTTTTGCAGGCTGCCGGAAAGAACTGAATAAGCGACGACTTTCTTTTTCTGCTGTTTGACGACATCTACATGATCTTCGTAGCTGTATACAAACACCGTCATATCTTTTTTTCCTTTTCTCGTCTTAATGACAAGCGGATCGGCTCCGTTTTGCGGATGAAGATAACGCTCTTCATCCCCTGGGTATATATAATGCCGTTCGATAAACACGGCTTCGTTAAAATCATCAATCACCCGGCGTTTGTCTTCGCCTTCCAGACGTTTTCCGCCGAGGGAAACGGCAGCGGACGCGTCACTGAGCTTTGAATGGGTTTCAAACTTGCGGAGGATCCATTCCACCGCTCCGGTAGGAAGGCATGTCAGCACAATCTTAATCAGGCTTATGACAACAATTGAAACAACTGCAATCCATGTCACCTTACATCATCTCCATACTTGTTCTACATGAATCTTAACATAGAAGAAAACGTTGTTTTTTGTACATTATGTGAAACTTGATATATGTTCAAAAAAAATCCGGATCACCTAGGTGATCCGGATTTTTCAAGTCTGCTTCTGGTCGTCACGGCGGACGGCTTCTCTCAGCTCTTCCGCGACAAATTCGACGTTCGGCCCGATAATGACCTGCGCCGTTTTATTCCCCGTTTTGATAACCCCTTTTGCTCCCGCTTTTTTAAGCGCCGCTTCATTAATGAGAGACGTATCCTGCACGGTCAGCCTGAGGCGGGTCGCACAGTGATCAATCGTTTCAAGGTTTTGCCTGCCGCCGAGCCCCTTGAGCATGGCATGTTCTTCGACGGAACCGGCCGTATCTTCACTAAGCACTTCTTCCTCTTCCTCATCATCTTCCCGTCCCGGCGTTTTCAAGTTTAACGTTTTGATGAGCATATAGAAGACGACAAAATAGATCACCGCATAACAAAGCCCGACAACGAGCAGCAAAAGCGGTTTTTCGGCAATGCCGTAGCTGAGGAGATAATCGATCGCCCCCGCCGAGAATGAAAAACCTGACCTGATTCCGAGAACATTCACGAAAAATAAAGAGAACCCGGTTAATATAGCATGAACCCCGTACAAAAGCGGTGATAAAAACATAAATGCAAATTCAATCGGCTCTGTAATTCCGGTAATAAATGCCGTCAGCGCGAGACCGATCATCATTCCGGCCGTCGCTTTGCGCTTACTTGGCTTAGCCGCGGCAATCATTGCCAGACATGCGGCCGGAAGCCCGAACATCATAATCGGGAAGAATCCCGTCATATAAGTTCCCGCCGTCGGATCCTTCGCAAAGAAGCGGGCCAGATCTCCCGTTTTTCCGTGAAAATCGCCAAACTGGAACCAAAAAATATTATTCAGCACATGATGAAGACCGAATGGAATCAAAAGCCGGTTAAAAATTCCGTAAATCCCCGCGCCGATCCCGCCAAGCCCGATCATCCATTCCCCAAAGGACGTAATCACCGACTGAATCGGCGGCCACACAAATCCGAAGATCCCCGCCAAAATAATGGTAATCAGCGCCGTTACAATCGGAACGAGCCTGCGTCCGCTGAAAAACCCGAGGTATTCGGGCAGCTTCGTATCCTTAAAGCGGTTATACGTGTATCCCGCAATTAACCCCGCGATAATCCCTCCGAACACGGCCATATTATTTGTCGAATTGATTGATTTTACAGCCGCGTCCAGCATGATATAAGAAATTGCTCCCGACAGAGCGGCTGCCCCGTTGCTGTCTTTCGAAATCCCGATCGCGATTCCGATCGCGAAAATCAGCGGCAGATGATCAAATACCGCGGTCCCCGCCGCGTAAATGAACGGAATATTTAATAAGTCCTCTCTGCCGATGGCCAAAATAATACCAACGGCGGGCAGAACGGCAATCGGAAGCATAAATGATTTTCCGAGTTTTTGCAAAAATTGAAGCATTTTACCCATCCCCCTTCTTTTTTCTTAAATATACCACATAAGTTATCTAGTGATCTATACCAATTTTCCTTCATTTATTCACATAAGGCTTGTTGGTTTTCTATTTATAAACCAGTTGTGGTAAGCTTGAATCAGATGATTAAAAATAGAAAGCGGGAATGACAATGATTGTAACGAACGATCAAGAATTAGAAGGCCTTAAAAAAATCGGCAGAATCGTCGCGCTGGCGCGTGAAGAAATGAAGAAAAAAGCCGAGCCCGGCATGAGCACGAAAGATCTTGACCTGATCGGAAAGGCGGTGCTTGACGAGCACGGAGCCGCTTCCGCTCCGGAGAAGGAATACGATTTCCCGGGCGTGACATGCATCAGCGTAAATGACGAAGTCGCTCACGGCATTCCGAGCGCCTCTAAAATCTTAAAAGCCGGAGATCTTGTAAATATCGATATTTCGGCGGAGTTCGGCGGTTTTTATTCCGATACGGGAATTTCATTTGTGCTCGGAGAAGGCGATGAACGTCTGCAAAAGCTTTGTAACTGCGCAGCATCGGCATTTCAGAAAGGATTGGATCAGGCAAAAGCCGGCAAACGCCAAAACCAGATCGGCAGAGCCGTCTACCATGAAGCCCGCTCCAACGGATTTACCGTCATTAAAACGCTGACGGGCCACGGAATCGGCAGAAACCTCCATGAAGCGCCGAACCACATCATGAATTACTACGATCCGTTTGATAACGCGCTGTTTAAAAACGGAACCGTGATCGCGCTTGAGCCGTTTATTTCCACGAAAGCGGAAACGATTGTTGAAGCGGGAGACGGCTGGACGTTTAAAACGCCGGATAAAAGCCTTGTCGCCCAAGTGGAACATACCATCGTGATCACAAAAGACAAACCGATTATTTTAACTGCATTGTAATGTTTCATCTCCCTTCCAAACAGGTATACAACAACTAACCCGAAGGAGGGAGACGCATGAAAAAAGATAAAGAAAAAATCAAAATCGAAAACGAAATACACGCCATGCACGGCGTAACGAAACAGCAGATTTTAGAGGATTTCGAGGAATTTAAGGCGTACCTTCATCAGAAAATTTCCGCCGGAAAAAAACTGGGTCTGGATGACAGCAAAATCATCAAAAGCGCCGCCATCCTCGGGGACTATCTCGCCAAACACGAGGAGCCCCGCAATGCGGAAGAAAAACTCTTACAAGAACTGTGGGACATTGCGGATGACAATGAAAAACAGCATTTGGCCCAGCTTCTCGTCAAACTTGCCGGACACTGATACAGTGCCCGGCTTTTTTATGCTCCGTTATAAGAGTTGTGCTACACTGGACATATGTCTGTGAAAGGAGCCATTTTTCAACATGTGGTTTATTATCTTCGGGTTTATTTTCTTTATTGAAAGCATCATTCTCACCGTTTACGGAGTGAAGAAAAAGAAGGGGATGCTGATTTATTTCGGCGTCGTTTTCGGAATCATGACACTCGGAACGGTGCTGTTAAAATTAACCGGCCATTAAGCATGAAAAGACCGCCCTTTACATATATATGTAAGAAAGCTTTACATCTCTGAATCGAAAGTCTCAGTT
This sequence comes from Bacillus sp. GW821-FHT11D08, assembly GCF_058808515.1. Lineage (NCBI taxonomy): Bacteria > Bacillati > Bacillota > Bacilli > Caryophanales > Bacillaceae > Bacillus > Bacillus sp. GW821-FHT11D08. Next base: position 184,263 of record NZ_JBXARS010000006.1, on the reverse strand, counting down.
TTTGCGTTATCCCTTTTCAGCGTCTTTTTATAGATGTTACAATGCCAAAAGTTTGGCAAAAACTGAAGAAACCTCCCCAGCGGGAGAACGGAGAAAGGAGTTTTCTGACATGCATTATGGCAGTAAAGGCTGGTATGTAGAAGAGTTAAAGAAAAAAGGAATTACCCACTATGAAGGAAGAAAGCTTCAAAGCTTCAAAAAGTACTTCCTTGCCAATCTGCTGGAAACAAAAAAACAAGCATAACGTAAATCAGCCGTGCTGTCAGTGCAGCACGGCTTTTTTTCTATACATTAGTGAGCCTGTCTCTTTTTTTAAGGAAGGACTCCCTCCAGCTTTCTGACAGCGCTTCTTCCCGCAGTATTTCTTCAATCGCTGACAGATTGCCGGAATCACGATATTTCACTTCATTCGCATACCAGACGGAAATGCTTTCTTTTCCTCTCGACAGACGCTTGAGGACGGGACGCGGATCGACATATCCTTCTTCAAGCACCCTGAAATAAAAGCCGGTAAATCCCGTCTGCTGTACACGGAGCACCATATCTTTGATGCCATATTTGAGCGCGAGTTTGACGCAGGGCTGGCGCGGCTGGCTTACTTGAACGACGGCTTCCCCCAGCTGAAAGACGTCTCCGATCCACACGTCTTGTTCGGCAAGTCCTTTGACCGTTACATTCTCCCCGAACGCGGCGGCGGGAAGTTTTCTCGCGAGCGTTGTTTCCCAATATGAATAATGCTCGGCGGGATACACGCACACCGCTTTATCGGGGCCTCCGTGATGCTTCAAGTCGGCTTGCCCGTCCCCGTCAAAATGGGTTTTATACAGCATGACGGGAGAATCTGCGGGCCGCTTTATGATGCCGGAATTGATTTGTCTGCCGGCAAATTCATGAATTGCGGGCTTTCCGAGATTGATAGATAAGACAGAATAGTCTTGCGTCACCTCGTTCACATCCTTTGCGAAATCTCATATCTTTCCTTTATCATAGTAAGAAAAAGGTGGTTTTTCCATGCTTCAATATCATATGATTGCAGACGGCCGGGTTCAGGGCGTAGGTTTTCGCTACTTCGTCCAGATGGAAGCCGACAGACATAAGGTAGCCGGCTGGGTAAAAAACCGTGATGACAGCCGGGTGGAAATCCTTGCCGAAGGTCCTGAAGAGTCGTTAAAACAATTTGCCGAAGCAGTCAGAAAAGGCAGCCCCTTCTCAAATGTCACAGGCGTAACCATCGAAGAATCACACCGTCTGAAAGGGTACCGCACTTTTACCATCAGTTACTGATAAGGCTTGTCCTGATAATAATAATTCGGCTTCACAATCGTATTGTCATATGATTTATGGAAAATGTGGGTGGAAGCCGGCGAGATCGGCGGAATCAGCCAGGTCCAGTCGCCCGTCAGCTTTCTGCCCGCGTCTTGTTCCTGTTCTTCAAAGCGTTTAAATTGATTCGCCGCCGTATGGTGATCGACAATGCTGACACCGTGTTTTTTGTATGAATAGAGCACTGCCTTATTCAGTTCCACCAGCACCTGATCTTTCCACAGGTCGGTATTCAGGCTGGCGGAAATCCCCATGACCGCAGCGGCTTTTTTGAGCATATCATACCGTTTTTCGTCAGCAAGGTTCCTTGCGCCGATTTCGGTTCCCATATACCATCCGTTAAAAGGCGCCGCGTTGTACGACAGCCCGCCGATTTCAAGCCTCATATCGGCGATAATCGGAACCCCGTACCATCTGAGATTTAAATCGGCAAACTCTTCAATATCCGGATGGGTGATCGGCACTTCTTTCACGAGCGTCTGAGGCAGGTCATACCAGACCGGCTGCCCGTCCCCTTTCATCCGGAAAAGCAGCGGCAGAATATCAAAATCGGTCCGCTTCCCGCGCCAGCCGAGTTTTTCGCAGACAGCCGTCAGCTCATATGATGCCGGATCACCGACTCTTCCTTTTTCAGTCTTATATCCCGCATAGCGGATGAGCTGGTGATTCCAGATTTCCACTTGTTTCTCCCCATTCTTCTCAGGGGGGAAAATCGTAATCGTCGGTTTAATTTTTCCGCCGTTCGTGGCGATTTCGATATGTTCAAATAATGCGTCGCGCACCTCTTCTTTCGTGTTCACACCGCGCCGGTCAATGACGTTCAGCGATTGCCAGAACAGACGCCCGATACAGCGGTTGCTGTTGCGCCACGCCATTTTCGCCCCGTGTTCAAGCTCTTCCGCCGTATGGACGTAACTTCCCGTCCGATCTATCTCATCTTTTATCGCGTGTAGACGAGCGTTGATTTGCGATTCCATTCCGAGTTCCTGATAGCAGACATCAATAAAATCCTTCGCCTCATCCCAAAGTATTTCCGTATGTTTCAAAAAACTCTCTCCTTCAATTTACATCTGTTTCCCATTGTATCGTTTTTAGGAGTGAACACAATGGTTTTTTTGTATCATACTGGAAACTGCAAAGAAAAAACACCTGTGATGTTCGCAGGTGTTTTACAAAACGGAATGCAGTTTTTCAGCCAGTGTAAGCAAATCCTCACGGTAGTTTTTTCCCGTCATCGGAATTCCGTGACCCGTCAAAAGCGCTTCCGGCTCCAGTTCGGCCAGTTTCTGAACGGATGCGGCCGCCGTCTGCGTATCCGCTGTAAAATAAGCGGGCGGCCCGTGAAGCTCTTGCTTTTGAATGACAACGTCCGCAAGCGATTCCTGTTCAACAGTGATCACGGCATCACCGGCAAGCAGAACGCGGTCTTTATCCCGGAATAATGAAATATGGCCGGGTGTGTGGCCGGGCGTATGCACCCATCTCCATTCTTCAAGAAACGGAACGGTACCGTCTGAAGGCAGTGCCTGAACGGACGGAATGCGGATCGTATGGCGCGGAAACAGCGGTGACAGCTTTGCGACAAGCCCTTTTTTCGCATCGGGCCTGGCAGGCGGATAATCCGCTTTCCCCGTGACGTACGGGAGCTCCTTTTCATGAATGTAAACCGGCACATCCCAAAGCTCAAGCAGCTCTTCAATCGCACCGACATGATCAAAATGGCCGTGTGTCAAAATGACCGCCTTCAGCTGATACCCCTCTTTGAATCGGCGTTTCATTTCTTCTGTTATCATCTCCGCCGATTGAGGCATTCCCGCGTCAACCAGAATGATTTCCCGCGGAGCTGAGGGATTTTCGATAAAGTAAACATTCGCAATCTGCACGGTCAGTCCGTAAACGCCGTCCGCCGCTTTAAAACCGGCGCCGCTTCTCACTGAAAAAAGCGGCATAAACGGATCACTCATCATGGCACCTCCTCTGATGCCTTTAGTGTGCGACGAACCGGGTGTTTTATGTTAAAAAATCGTGATTGCGCCGATGATGAGCGCAAAGGCCGTCATGACGATAACGGCAAGAACCGCCCATTTCATCGCAAATTTCTGGTGTTCATCAATGGTGACCCCGGCAAGCCCGACTAATAAATGCGTCGACGGCACGAGCGGGCTTAACATATGAATCGGCTGGCCGATAATCGAAGCGCGGGCGATTTCCACCTTATCTACACCGTACGCCACGGCGGTCTCGGATAAAATGGGCAGCACGCCGTAAAAATAGGCGTCATTAGGCATCAGAAACGTAAAGATACCGCTCGTTAAGGCAACAATCGCCGGAATAAAACCTCCCATCTGTTCCGGAATAAGCGATACGAGGGAAATGGCCATTTCATCAACCATCTTCGTCCCCGTTAAAATTCCGGTAAACACGCCTGCGGCAAAAATCATCGAACCGATCGCAAGCACATTGCTCGAATGGGCTGAAATACGCTCCCTTTGATCGTTAAGCTTCGGATAGTTGACAATCAGCGCGATACAAAACGCAATGATGAACAGCACGGTTAAATTCACTTTTCCTGACACTAAAAATCCCACTAAAGAAAGCGTTAACAGTAAATTGAACCACCACAGTTTCGGCCGCCTCCATTCATCTTCCGCAGCCGCAGCCGTTTCATTTGTATGGGACGGCTGCTTTAATTCGATCACCCCGAGCCGTTTCCTTTCCATCCTTCCGAGTACATAAGCGACCACAATCATACACACCATTCCGCTGGCAATGACAGGCAGCATCGGCCCCGTCAGCTCTGCCGGGTCAACGCCGAGCGCACTCGCCGCACGCGGCGTCGCGCCGCCCCATGGTATCGTGTTCATGATGCCCATGCCGACACCGGCGATTCCCGCTAAAATAATCGGACGGATTCCGAGCATGATATACAAAGGCAGCATTGCGCTTGTCGTAATCATATACGTCGTTGAGCCGTCTCCGTCCAGTGCGACAAGCATGGTCAAAACGGCTGTTCCGACTACAATTTTGAGCGGGTCGCCTTTAACCAGCTTTAAAATACGCGACACCATCGGATCAAATAAACCGGTATCAATCATAATGCCGAAATAAAGAATCGCAAACATAATCATGACTGCAATCGGCGCCACCTGTTCAATCCCGGAAATCATCATCTCGCCGACCCGGTTAAAAGAAAACCCGGCAAACAGCGCAAACACGATCGGCGTTAATACGAGCGCCGTTAACACTGAAAGCCGTTTTGTCATAATCAGTACCATAAAAACAAGCATCATAAGAAAGCCTAAGATTGCTAACACAGTATGTCCCCCTTATCATGAATACGCTTACATTTTAAAGGCCCGATCCCCTTTATCCGCCTTTTTGCTATCTTATGAGAATTGGATATTGAAGTAAATATTTTGGATTTTAAAGATTTTTAATTTTTTATAACCTTTTCGTTCATTTTGTTCATTTATAAATAAAAAGCCTCCCGCAAATATGCGGAAGGCTTATTTTTCGCTGCTCATCATCTCTTTATAAAACTCGGTCTGCTCTTCTAAAAAGCGTTTTGCGCCGCTGCTGTTTTTATAAAAGCTCTCCCAATCCCGTTTTTTCAACATTTGCTTCCACTCCGCGGATGAGGTAATCTGTTTCAAAGCCTGATCCCAATAGGCGATCTCGCCTTCGGTCATGTCTTTCGGCCCCATGATGCCTCTCCAGTGCGCAAAGACAAACGGCACCCCCTGCTCTTTCCATGTCGGCACATCGCTGAAGCCGGAGAGCCTTTTGTCCGACGTAACGGCCGCCAATGTGATTTTCCCTTTCCGATAGGCGTCTCTCGCTTCTGAAATGGTCATTGAGGCGGCGTCTATCTCGTGGCTGATAAGAGCTTCAATGACTTCATTGCTGCTCCCGTATTGAAAAAAGCGGATATCAAACGGAGAAATTCCGGCCATTTCCGCCGCTCTCGCAAAGGAGAGCTGGTCATCATTTCCGAGGCCGGGCGCAAATCCGATTTTTATGCCGCCCGGATGTGCTTTAATATCGCCGAGCAGCCGCTTTCCGCTTTTTATCTTTGAATCCTTCGGAAGAGCGACGGTCTGCCACTCTTTTGCGATAATGGCCAAAGGCGTAAAATCAGCTGCCTTCAGCCGGCTTTGTCCCAAAATTTCATTGCTTAACAGCAGGCTTGAATTCATACTGATGACATCCGTTTTTCGTTCGTTTACATATTTCCAGCCGCTGTCTCCGCCTCCGCCGGGTTTATAGACGATCTTTACGGGCCGGCCTAATATTTGCTTCCGCTCTATTACCGATTGCAAAGCTTTTGCCGTTACGTCCCAGCCCCCTTGAGGCGCTGCCGGGACGACAATTTCAACCGGCCCTTCGGCTGAACGGATGCCCGTCATCTGCCGTCCGTCAAAAGAAACCAGCGCCGCCAGCATGACAAGAAGCACTCCCAACCGCTTCATTTCTCCCATCCCTTATTCATGTGCTAAATAATATTTCCGTTCCGGCCTGCCGATAATGCCGTACTCTAATTCAGCGAGCGCTTCTTCCTGAGAAACGAGAAACTCGGCGTAGCGCCGCGCCGTTGTTCTGGAGGCGCCCATTTTTTCGCCCAGTTCTTCGGCCGTCATCCCTTTTTGGGCTGCCCTGAGCGCGTTTTTGATTTTTTGAAGTGTAATCGAATTAATCCCGGTCGGCAGATCATTGAGCTGTTTTTGTTCTTTCTGACCGCTTCCGAAAAACATGTCGATAACGGACTGGCTCAGCTCCGGCTGTGAGCGCAGCCATTCTCTTTTTTCACGGTACTGCAAAAGCACTTCTGTAAATTTATGTGCCGACACCGGCTTTATGACATAGTGGGAAACGCCTGATCTGAGCGCTTCCTGCAGCAGTCTTGTTTCGGCAGAAGCCGTAATAATGATGATATCAACAGAAGGAAAACGGCCGCGGATAAGGGGAAGCAGATCTGTTCCCAGCTCATCCGGCATATAAATATCCAAAAGCAGCAGATCAGGCTGCCGTTTCTCAAGCAGCGATATGGTGTCTTTGGCATTGATTGCTTTGCCGATGACATTGAATCCATCAAGAGGTTCGATAAATTTTTCGTGAATTTGCGCTATTCGAAAGTCGTCCTCTGCAATCGCGATGTTAATCACACCGATTCCCCCTTTGGCGTTTCTTTCGGTATAAACACCGTAAATACGGCACCGCCGCTCTTTTGCTGCGAAATCTCTATCGATCCCTGCAATTCACTGACGGCTTCTTTCAGATTGGCTAAGCCGTATCCTCTCCTCGTCCCCTTTGAAGAGTAGCCCTTTTCAAATATGGTTTTTGTTTTTTCCTGAGGCACGCCGTCTCCTGAGTCCGCCACTTCGATGACGATATCCCTGCCGATATCGGTCATAAAAAAGGCGACCTCTTTTTTCTCTTTTTCGGCGACGGCTTCGAAAGCGTTATCAATAAGATTTCCGATGATCGTAATGAGCTGGGATGAACCCACATGCTCCGGCAGCGATTCTAAAAAGCTGTTTTCATCTATTGAAAGCTTCACTTTCTTCTCAGACGCCTTTCCCATTTTTCCTAATAGTATGGCCTGAACCCGCTGTGAATGAATGTTTTGAAAGAGGATTTCATGCTGTTCATTCTGGATGGCGTACTCTTCTTTTATCAGTTCAATGGCTTCATTATATTCTCCCAGCTCTAACAGACCGAGGATCGCGTAAAGCTTATTCGAGAATTCATGCGTTTGCGCCCGAAGATCCTCTGAGTATTTTTTCATTTCAGTCAGCTTGTTAATCAGTTTCTTGAGCTCTGTTTTCTCCCGGAAGCTGATCACCGCTCCGTATACTTGTCCGGTCTGCTTCATTTCTTTCACGTTTAAGATAAATACTTTATCTCCGGCACGCACCTCCACGTTCGGCGGTAATTCTCCCCCTGCCAACACCGGCATGAGATTTGCGCCCGGCATGATTTCTTTTATATGCCTTCCGATCATCGGTTCCGGCAGATTCAGCATATCAGCCGCAGATAAATTCATCATGGTTACCGCGCCTTCTTTGTTTACGGCGATAATCCCTTCTTTCATCGCAAGGAGCATCGCATTGCGCTCCCTGTACAGTGCTGCAATTTCATGCGGTTCAAGGCCGAGTGTATCTTTACGAATGCTTTTTGCGAGCGCCGCCGCTCCCCCGATGCCGATAAGAAACACCAAACATGCAAAATAGCCTAAATGCCGCAGATGCGCTTTCATATCTTTTTCTATCTCATCTTGTAAAAACTCGACTGTCACCGTTCCGACGACTTCGTTATGATTTTTTTCCTCCAAAATAACCGGGGCGCTCCCCCGGACAGCCTTCATTCCGTCGGAAACCGGTGACCCGCCGAACATGACGGTTTTATTTTGCAAATTTTGATTTTCTTTCGGAATACTGCTTCGGGCCGAATGAAATGCAACATGCCCTTTTTGATCAGTGATGTAGACGGCGTGCGCGCCTGCCTGTTCTTTCATTTGTTCAATGACGTCTAACTTTGTAAAAGCCTCTTGATCCGCAAGCCGGAACGCCTCTTTTACGGGAGGCATATATGAAATGGTTTTTGCCGTTTGCACCGCCAGCTGTTCAGCCTGCTTCTGGCCTTCCTTTAATTGCTGAAAGGCAAATATAACTGTGAGCGTTCCGATGACAAGTATTAATAAAGCCGCAATTAATCCGGCGATTTTCATTTGCAGAGAGACATAAAACCGCTTCACTTCCAACACAGCACCAGCCGTCCTTTCCTCCTAAAATCATACCATTTTTTAAATCTTTATTTCTCATTTTTGAGAATTTTCGTGATCTTTTTCTCTTGTCATTTCTTTCAAAAAGTGCAGTCTGGTATAATTTCCCTCAAGAGAGATAAGAAGGATAACTTTTTATAATCGCTGCGCAAAAAAAGACTGACAGAAGCCAGTCTCGGGATGTTTAACAGCGGACGTATATTCAGTTGAAAAAGTGTTTCTCTATGATGGCCGAGATACATTTGAATGACCGGAAATATCAATCAATTTTCCTTTGACGGCCAGGCGTCCTTCGGTTCTTATCGCCTTGTCGCATGTGATTAATGTAATCTCTTTATCTTTTGTCTCCTGAATTGCGTTTGCTTCTATTTCTGAAATCATGGTTTTTGATGTTACAGAATAAATATAGTCTTTTCTAAAGTCGGTCATCACGATTTGCGCGCCTTTTTTTATGTGTAAAAGAGGGCCGAACAATAGGTTCTCCTGCTTCAGATGGTGGCCTGCCAACGGGTAGTTTCCCTCGCCCATTTTCTGATCCGGACGCATAGTTGCCGCGCCGATCAGCAGGTTTTCATTGGTTGTGCCTTTTAAAATCGGAAGGTCTAAATCGATGCTGCTGATGGTTATCCGTCCGATTATCGGTTTTGGTTTGCGATTAAAACTTGACTGAACTGTTTCCCTGAAACCGGGCGGATGAATGGATTCAAAATCATAGTCCGCTTTTTTCATGTTATTTTTCCGCGCTTGTTCTGCGGTTAATTCCGATTCAATTTGGCTTTTACTGAGGTACGCGATCAAACAGCCTTTCATGAGAGGTGAGGAAATGAGAAGCAGCCCGGACAAAATAAGAACGGCAATGATCATTTTTTTAACCATGAAGAAAATTCCTTTCTTGTACGTCATGCGGTGAGTATTTGGTGAGAAATGATTCTCTTTTTAAAAAAGCACCTGATCGATTCTTACATGATCAGGTGCGATAACGTCTATCTATTCCTTGCTTTCTTCTTTCTTGATACAACAGCCGCGGCTCCGCCGGCTAATAGCAGCAGAATACCGGCCGTGACCGGCATCATACCGTCCGTATCACCGGTTTTCGGCAGGTTTTTGCCTGTATCCGAGTGATTGGTTTTACCATTGGTATCAGGATGATGCCCGCCTTGATTCGTTTGATGATTCGGTGTGTCTTTCCCAGGTGCGGGATTTTTTAATTTCTTATTAGAAACGACGACCTCAACGGCTTTTAACTGTCCTTTTTCAATTGTGAATTCAATTGGTTTTTCGTTCAGCTGATAGCCGTCAGGCGCTTTTGTTTCGATAAATCGATACTGCCCGGGCGCTAATCCTTTCACCGTAAACCGGCCCTTTTGATCCGTCTTCCTTACCGCCGGCCGTTCTTTGCTGCCGCCAGTGTTTACCGGATGTCCGGCAGAATCCGTGATCTTGAATTCAGCACCTTCCAGCACCTTATTTTTATCGTCATGATCCACTTTTGTCAGTGTGACATCACCAGGCGTCAGTGTATTCTCCGCACTGATTTCGACTGGTTTTATGTCGGTATTTGTGATCTTGAATGATATTGGCGTTTGATCCAAACTGTAAAGTTCAGGCGCTTTTGTTTCGATAAATTGATATTCGCCCGCTTTCAGTCCCCGTACAATAATTTGTCCGTGCTCATCTGTCGTCAGACCCTCTGTCAGTACTTTGCCGTTTGCATCTGTCAGATTAAACTTCGCACCTTGCAGGACTTTCCGTTTGTCACCTTGATCCAATTTTGTGAGAACAACGCTGTTCTTGATGTTAACTGCAGTCAGGGCAGCCTGATTCGGTTTTCCGCTGTTCTCAGCCTTAATCGTAAACGGCACAGGGGTTGTTGACAGCAGATAACCATCCGGCGCTTTTGTTTCAACAAATTGATAGTTTCCGGGCGCCAAACCGCCGGCGTCAATTTTGCCGCCTTCTTTTGTCATCAGATCGTCTCTTACGGTTTTTCCATCACTGTCAATGATTTTAAATTCTGCACCGTCTAAAACGTTTCCGTCTTGATCCTTCTTGATCAGCTGGACAGAGCCTTTATAGTTGACTGCCGTTCCTGCGTCAGTTGACTCCGGCTTTCCTTCCGCTGTTTCTGAGATGGTAAACTCTTTTTTCTCCGTATTTAACACATAACCGTCGGGTGCTTTCGTTTCAATGAAGGCGTAATGACCCGGTGTAAGACCGGATGTTTCTACTTTTCCGTCCTTATCTGAAACCAGATCTTCTTTAACCGTTTTTCCATCACGGTCGACGATTTTGAAGACTGCACCTTCAAGCTTCTTGCCTTCCGCATCTTCCTTCGTCAGCCGGACAGAGCCTTTATAGTTGACTGC